>DASZTD010000030.1:0-160967 GCA_035548355.1 Pseudorhodoplanes sp. | reverse complement strand
CGTCAAACCGTCGAGTTCACCGACGCTAATAATCCCTTTTTCATAATCGTAGTCCTCAAAAAACAAGTATTTGTCTGCGAGAAACGGATCAGCCCAGAAATGGCCGGGAGGCGACTTGAGAATAGTGAGACCGTCGAGATTATAAATGTCCTTGCCGCGCTCCTTGATGGCGATGAACCAATAATTGGGCACGGTCTTATCCGGAATTTGAGATGCGGCATGGCGAAATCGCGGATGGCACGAAAGTATAATTTTGCGCCGCCAAGTCAACAATTGCCGACAGGATCGCGGGCACCGACCGAATCGGCCAATGGCTTCGGCCACCGCGCCGATCAGGTTGCTATCTGAATTTCGCGAGCCAGCGTTTGGCGCGACGCAACAGCCTGGACGAAAGGGGCTTAATTTTCGTTCCCGCGTCCAATTCGATGTGCCAGTTCGATTGATACACGACGCCGAGAAAACATTGCGATAATTTGTCGTCGGTTTCGCCGGTCGCCTTCATGGCGTGCCAATACCATTCATAACTATAGCATCGAAACAGGGGCTCGATGGGGCGCAGCGGGATGCTGCCGAATTTCAAAAGACTTTCCCCATACCATGTCAGCTCCGACGGCAACTGAGCTATCGCTTCCCACAACGTGATGCCGTCGGTCGCGAGGACCTTTGTGTCGAGATCGTTCCACACGTGTCGAGACCAAATGAAAGGAGCATTTCCAAAATGATAATCGGGTCCGCTGCGCCCGAAGCGTTCCTTCATGCATCGCGAGAGTTCGCGAAAGGCGCAACCCCATTTGTACTGGCCGCGATTGGCCGCCAATTGCTGAAACTCCTTGGCCTGATGCATCACCGTGTACGGATAACCGTCCGAATGCACGAAGTCGCTGCGGTGGAAATCACGCAGGAAAATGGAATCGGAATCGATGCTCACATAGGATTCGCACGGAATCAGACGCCAGAATTCGCTTTTGATCACCTGTTGCGACAGGCGGCCGTCCCAGTTGACGTAGCGCTGCGGCTCGACGCGCGGATTGGCCCGGATAATATCTTCATCATTGATAAACTCGACATCTTCCGTGCCGAGATGTGACTCGAACAAGGCCCGGTCCGCCTGGGGGACACTGACGTAGAATTTGAGTCCGTCGCGGTTGAAACGATCGATGCTCTGTTTGAGGAGCAACGCGCGCCGGACGTCGCCTTCGTAAGATTTGCAATAGAGAAATAGCGGCACCGAACCTGCCAATCGCACGCAAATCGAATATTACTATTATACCGCGAAACTTGAAGGATCTCAACCTTCTAACCTGTCTGAGGGCTTGCTCATCGCATCGAATACGCGCGTCGGATACGGCCAAATGATCGATTGAAATGGCCTGATTTGGTTGCAGGTTCGATTTGCCCCATCTCCAGAATAGGTTTGATGATCATCATCAAGCTGCTCCTGAACGCTAATCACGTCGTGGGAGTTCTGAATCTCGCGGCTAATCTCGCTTTCGGGCAAAGGCGCGTCCCAGCCAGACGGGTCAGCATGAGACGTCGTGAAAATTAGTTGCGTTGAAATGCCTATAGGAATAAAAGCAGTGGTGCCCAGGGGCGGAATCGAACCACCGACACTGCGATTTTCAGTCGCATGCTCTACCAACTGAGCTACCTGGGCGCCGGGCCCCGAGGGGCACGAGAGGAGAGCGCGGCCTTATAAACCATTTTCCGCCGGCCTGTGAAGCGTCCACCAACGGAAAAAATGCGCGCTAACTCGTTCCGTTACAGAGCGAATTGCCAATCGGCCCATCTGCGCCGCTCTCCCTGCGGCCCCATCCGCGCCTCGCCCCGTGCCGCCGCGTCCCGAGGGCGAAGGGCATCCGCCTCCCCCGCGATCCAGCGCGTTTCACTCCCCCTCGCCGCGCTCGCGGCCCACCCTATCACTCTCGTCCTCGCTTTCGTCCTCCTTCACCGGAATGGCATAAACCCCCGAGAGCCAGCGATTGAGGTCGATGTCGGCGCAGCGGCTGGAGCAGAACGGGCGCGTCTGCGCTTGCGCGGGCTTGCCGCAGATGGGGCAGGGTTTTTCCGGAGCGAGAGAAGGACTGGGCATCGCGAATCACGCTCATGAAATCTTCAGGGTGATGCCGCCATCGACTACGAGATCGATGCCGGTAACATAGCGGCTCTCGTCGCTCGCCAGATAGACCGACGCCCAGGCAACGTCCCAGGCATTCCCGCCAAAACCCATCGGCACCTGTCTCGCCCTAGCTTTCCACATCTCGTCCTCTCCGCCGTAAGCGCTGGCAAGCTGTGCAGATCTGGCGACCATCGGCATCTCCATCAAGCCTGGCGAGATCGCGTTCACGCGGATTTTCTTCGGCGCATATTGGGCGGCAGTGGTGCGCGTCAGGTGGGTGAGCGCGGCCTTGGTCGCGTAATAGGTGGCATAGGGAACCCCGGTATAGCGGAGCCCAGCGATCGAGGAGATATTGATAATCGAGCCGCCGCCCTGCTCCTCCATCAGCGGAATGACGTGCTTCATCGTCAGATAGGCGGATTTCAGATTCACCGTCATCACGCGGTCCCACGTCGCCTCGGAGGTCTCGACCACTCCACCGACTTCGGCGATGCCGACGACATTGTCGAGGATGTCGATCCGTCCATAGGTCCTACGACAGGCCGAAACCATCTCCTCCACTTCAGCGGTGTCGGTCGCGTCGGCCCTGTGCGCCACCGCCTCCCCTCCTTCACCCCTGATGATGCCGGCCGTTTCCTCGGCGGCGGCCGGATTGATGTCGGCGCAAAAGACTTTAGCGCCCTCGCGTGCGAACAAGACCGCCGTTGCCTTGCCGTTGCCGAAGCCCGGCCCGATCGACCCCGCGCCAACAACGAGCGCGACCTTGTTGCTGAGACGATCGGGCATTGGCTCCTCCGTCATCCTGGGGCTTTGCCGGGCGACCCCGATAACGATATTCCGGCGTCTACCGGGCCTGGACGGGTCCGCTCGGGCGCCGCCCCTTCGGTAGCCCGAACCGCGCGAATCCCTGCATCGCGTTCGCGCAACTCGGTCTTGAGAATCTTGCCGTAATTATTTTTCGGCAACGCATCGATGAACACGTAGTCCTTCGGCCGCTTGAAACGCGCGATCGATTGCAGGCAGAGCGCATCAAGCTCGCGCACATCGGCGTCCCCGACCACATAGGCGACCACGACTTCGCCCCATTCGCGGTCCGGCCGCCCGATCACCGACACCTCGCGCACCCCGCCGTGCCTGAGAAGCACTTCCTCGACCTCGCGCGGATAGATGTTCGAGCCGCCGGAAATGATCAGGTCCTTTGACCGGTCCTTCAACGTGAGGTATCCGTCGGCGTCGAAGACCCCGACATCGCCGGTATGCAGCCAGCCGCCGCGCATCGTGGCGGCGTTCGCATCGGGATTTTGCCAATAGCCCGGCATAACAACATCGCCGCGGCAAAGTATCTCTCCGGTTTCGCCGGCGGGAAGCGGACGGTCGTCAGCATCCGCCACTATCACGTCAAGACAGGCAAAGGGCCGCCCTGCCGAGGCAAGCCGGTCGAGCCAGCGCGGATGATCGCGGTCGCCGACGTCCTGCTTTGAAAGCGTGGTGATGGTCATCGGGCTTTCGCCCTGCCCGTAAATTTGCGCGAGCCGCGGACCGAACCGGTCGAGCGCGCGCTGGGCATCCTCGATATACATCGGCGCCCCACCCCAGACGATGGTGCGGAAATTCTCAACCGGGCCGTCGCAGGCGCTCTCAACCATGCGTTTGATCATGGTCGGTGCGGCGAACATGGACAGACGCGGCCAGCGCCGCAGCGAGGAAAAAATCTCCTCCGGTTCAAAGCCGCCGGATTCCGGCACGACATTCACCGCACAGCGCATCACATGTGCCATGATGTAAAGTCCGGAGCCGTGGCTCATCGGCGCGGCATGAAGAATGGTGTCGCCGGGCAGTACCGGATCGACTTCGGCGACATAGGCATGGCTCAATGCCGAAAGCACGCGGTGGGTGAGCATGGCGCCCTTCGGCCGCCCGGTTGTGCCCGAGGTATAGAACAGCCAAGCGAGGTCGGATGGCTCGCGCGGAACAAGGGCAACCGGGTCGGCATCGAAAAGCGATTCATACTCGGCGCTGCCGATCACGATCATGCGCTCGAGCGTGCGCGGGGCGTACGGCGCGATATCGGCATCGAGCCCGCGCGAGGCAAAGCACAGGCGCGCGCCGGAATGCTCGAGAATGAATCCCAGCTCGGCTCCGTGCAGTTTCGCATTGGCGGGCACTACGACGAGCCCCGCATGCCAGACGGCATAGAGGATTTCGAGATAGTCCGGGCTGTTCCTGGCGGCGACGGCGACGCGCTCGCCCGGCTTCAATCCAAATTTTCCGGCGAGCGCGCCGGCAAGCCGCGCGACGCGGCCGGCAAAGCCCGCATAATCGCGCAGCACACGCTCGCCGTAGCCGATGGCCGGCCAGCTTCCGTGACTTTTCCCGGCGCGCTCGAGCCACAGAGCGATGTTCATGACGCGTTACGAGGACAACCAGCCGAAATGAATGGGAAAACCTTCCCCCTCCAGCATCGCGAGGGTATCCGACAGCGGAAGGCCGACCACATTGGTATAGGAGCCGACAAGCTTGACGACGAAGGCGCCGGCCAGCCCCTGCACGGCGTAGCCGCCGGCCTTGCCACGCCACTCGCCGGAGGCGAGATAAGCCTCGATATCCCTTGCCGACAGCCGCTTGAAGCGCACGCGCGTCTCGACCAGGCGCTGGCGGAAAGATTCGCGCGGCGTCACCAGACATACCGCCGTATAGACCCGGTGATTGCGTCCGGACAGAAGCCGCAGGCATTGCGAGGCCTCGTCGAGCAATTCCGCCTTCGGCAGAATACGCCGGCCCACCGCCACCACCGTATCGGCGGCGAGAATGTAGGACCCGCGCAATTCCTCGTCGAGCCGCACCGCCGCCAGGGCCGCTTCGGCCTTCGCGCGGGCAAGCCTGTTGGCGCAGGCGCGCGGCAATTCCCCCCGCCGCGGCGTCTCATCGACATCGGCCGGCTGGAGCGCGTCCGGCTCGATCCCCGCCTGGTTGATCAGCGCAAGACGGCGGGGCGACCCGGAGGCGAGAACGAGTTTAGGCCGGCCGATCATGGAATTTTTCGCTTATTCCGCGTTGCGCGCGCATGCACGGATAGCGGAATCGCCGCATTTCGACAACGCTCATTCGTTGATGCCGGGCGCCGACCCGAACCGCTCCCGTATTTTTCGCTCGAGGTGGTCGCGGACCTGCCGATAGGCCTCCAATACCTGCTCGCGATTTCCTGCGGTATCGCTTGGGTCGGGAGTCGGCCAATACTCGACTTCTGTCGCCACCGTGCGCGTCAGGTCGAGCGCTTTATGATGGGCTTCTGGGGAAAGTGTCACAATCAGATCAAAATTCAGCCCCTCCCATTCCTCGATATCCTCGAAGGTGCGCGGACGGTGCCGGGACATGTCGAGGCCGATCTCCTCCATCACCGCGATCGCGAAGGGATCGGTCTCGCCGGGGCGCACGCCGGCCGACCCGACATAGGTGGAAACGCCGAAACCGTGCCGGAAAAGCGCTTCCGCCATCGGCGAGCGGATCGAGTTCAGGCCGCAGGCGAAAAGCACCGATTGCGGTCTGCGTCCCGCCATCCTCATCCCTTCCAGTGCAGGACGCAAATGAGCGTGAAAAGGCGCCGCGCGGTACTGAAATCGACCTCGACCTTTTCCTTCAGGCGCTCCATGAGCACGCGGGAGCCCTCGTCGTGCAGCCCGCGCCGGCCCATGTCGATCGCTTCGATCCGGTCCGGCGTCGCGGTTCGGATGGCAGCGTAGTAGCTGTCGCAGATCAGAAAATAATCTTTGACGATCCTGCGAAAGGGTGTGAGCGACAGAAGGTGCATCATCACCGGCGTGCCGTCGACGAGACGGATATCGAGGCAAAGCCTTTTCTCGACAATGCTCAGTTGCAGGGTATAGGGACCGCCGTCGTGATTGGTCGGCCTGAACGAGTTTTCCTCGATCAGATCGTAGATCGCGACGGCGCGCTCGTGCTCGATATCGGGTGATGAGCGGCCGATGGATTCTTCGTCAAGCGTGACCGCGACGAGACGCGCGTCGGGCTTGTCGCTCTTTGTCATCGCCGGTTGAGACGAATCGCAACCGAACGCGCGTGCGCGCCGAGTCCTTCGGCCTCGCCCAGCGCCATCGCCGCCGGACCGAGCGCGTTGAGCTGGCCAGGTCCGCATTTCAGTATCGAAGTGCGCTTCATGAAGTCGAGCACGCCCAGGCCGGAAGAAAAACGCGCCGAGCGCGCAGTCGGCAGGACGTGGTTCGATCCGCCGACATAATCGCCGATCGCTTCGGGCGTGTGACCGCCGATGAAAATAGCGCCAGCATTGCGAATGCGCGCGACCAGCCTTTCGTCATCCGCGCTCATGATTTCGAGATGCTCGGGGGCGATGGCGTCGATCAGTGGCACTGCCGCATCGAGCGCGCGCACGAGGATGATGGCGCCGAAATCGCGCCAGGACTTGGAAGCGACGGCCGCGCGCGGCAGCGTCGAGAGCTGTACGGACACCGCCTTCTCCACGGCGCTGGCGAGGGCTGCATCGTCGGTGACCAGGATCGACTGGGCGGCCTCGTCATGTTCCGCCTGCGCGAGAAGATCGGCCGCGATCCAGTCGGGATTGGCCGTGCCGTCGGCGGCGATCAGCACCTCCGACGGCCCGGCGATCATGTCGATGCCGACTTTGCCGAAGACCAGGCGCTTGGCAGCCGCCACATAGGCGTTACCGGGACCGACGATCTTCGCTACCGGCCGTATCGTATTCGTGCCATGGGCGAGCGCCGCTATCGCCTGCGCGCCGCCGATGCGATAGATCTCGTCTACGCCGCCGAGCCGCGCGGCGGCAAGCACCAGCGGATTGAGCTCCCCGTCCGGCGCCGGCACGGTCATGACGATGCGCGGCACGCCGGCGACCTTGGCGGGCACCGCATTCATCAGCACAGAAGAAGGATAGGCTGCCGTTCCGCCCGGAACGTAGAGCCCGACCGCCTCGATCGCGGTCCAGCGCGCCCCGAGCTCGACGCCGATCGCATCGGTGAAACGATCGTCCTTCGGCCTCTGCCGGATGTGGAAGGCCTCGATCCGGTCGCGCGCGAGCTTTAGCGCCTCGATCGCCTTGAAGTCGCAGGCCCGCGTCGCCGCCTCGATCTCCCCGGGCGTCACGCGAAGCCCGAGCCTAGCGAGATCGACCCGGTCGTAGCGTTTGCTCAATTCGATCAGGGCCTGGTCACCGCGCGCCACGACGTCGGCGATGATCGCGCGCACGGCATTTTCCACGTCCGCCGCGGCCTCGCGCTTGGTGGCGAGAAAGGCGGCAAAACGCTCGGAAAAATCGGGCGCGCTGGCATCAAGTCGGAGCGGCATGGTCGGTCCTGCGGACCGTTGATAGTCCGACCGCCACGGGCTGGCAACGTGCGGGCGCTATTTTCGCGGCCCGGCTGCCTCGCCCTTGTCGAATTCGATGCCTACCTCGGTGTCCGAGCGCCAGATCACGCGGCACTGGCGCTCGCTCCTGGCACGCGAGGAAAGCCGCAGCCTGAACCGGTCGGGCACATCCTTGGGCGATTCGACGATAAGCCGCGCCCCGCTGTCGGAAGCATCGGTCAGCCTACATTCGCCGAGGCGCGGTCCGTCGGACCGTATCCAGGCCGGATAGTGAACCGTCCGCCGACGCGTCTTTCGCTGATCAGGCTTCATGCACAGCCTGATAGCGCCCCCGCGCTAAGAAACCCTGATCGGCGCCGATCCCAGCCCTGATTCCGCGCGACGAGGTAAATCAAGGATGAACGCGCGGGGCTCAGGCGTTCACGGCATCCCTGATCTTCACCGCCGCCTCGAGGTCCACTGACACGAGCTGCGATACGCCGCGCTCGGCCATCGTCACTCCGTACAGCCGGTTCATCCGCGCCATCGTGATCGGGTTGTGCGTGATGATGACGAACCGGGTGTCGGTGGATTGCGTCATCTCGTCGAGCAGGTCGCAGAAGCGTTCGACGTTGTGATCATCGAGCGGCGCGTCCACCTCGTCCAGCACGCAGATCGGGGCAGGGTTGGTCAGAAACACCGCGAAGATCAGCGCCATCGCGGTCAAGGCCTGCTCGCCGCCGGACAGGAGCGAAAGGGTCTGGGGTTTCTTGCCGGGGGGCTTGGCGAGGATTTCCAGGCCGGCCTCGAGCGGGTCCTCGCTCTCGATGAGCTGCAATTCGGCCTCGCCGCCGCCGAACAGGCGCGTGAACAGCCGCTTGAAATGACCGTTGACCACCTCGAAGGACGACAGCAGGCGCTCGCGCGCCTCCTTGTTCAGGTTCTGGATGCCCTGCCGCAGGCGCTTAATCGCCTCGACGAGATCGTCGCGTTCCGCGCTCAGCGTGGCATGCTGGGTTTCTACTTCGCGCAGTTCCTCATCCGCGCGCAGATTGACCGCGCCGAGCCGTTCGCGATCACGCTTGAGCTTGTCGAGTTCAGTCTCGATCGTCGCGATGTCCGGCAGTGCGGCGCCTTCCTGGATTTCGGCGAGGGCGGCGACACCCGACGGCTCTACCTGAAGATTTTCGCGAATCTCATGCTCGATATCGGACTGGCGGCGCTTGGCACCGTCAAGTCGCTCCTCGTCGCGGCCGGCCTGCTCGCGCGCGGCACTCAGCGCATCGAGCGCTGCGCGCACGACCTTGTTGGCCTGATCGAGCGCCGCTTCGGCTTGCGCGAGGCGATCGGCTTCCGCCCGCCGGGCGGCCTCGGCCTCGTTGATCTCGGTCAACAGGGCGTTGCGGCGGGCCTCGAAGGCCTGCGGCGCATCGACGAGGCCGTCACGCTCGGTACGCGCCTCGACCACGCGCGCCTCGAGCGCCTCGATCTGGATCGCTGTGCGCTCGCGCGTCTCGCTCCAGGATTTCTGCTCCTCGGCGATCGCCTCGAGACGCTTTCTTGCGATGTCAGCCTCGCGCGCGAGGGCCTGCGCTTCCGCGCGGGCCTCGGCGGCGACGCCGCGTTGCGCGGCGATCGTTTCGCGCACGGTATTCAGCCTTGCCTCGAGATCCGCCGGCGGCGGCAATTCCGCGAGCGCCTGCTCGGCAGCCGCCTTCGCCTGCTCGACCTCGGCGCTGTTCGCGGACAGGCGCGCCTTCGCCTCGGCGAGCGCCGATCGGCGAGCGGCCTGCTGGTTACTCTCGCGCTCACCAGCCGCATAACGCTCCCGCGCGGCATCCGCCTGATGTTGCAATTCGCGCCAGCGGCTGCGCGCGGCCGATTCCGCCTCGGCGGCCGCGGACACCTCGGCCTCCGCCGCGGCGACGAGGGCGCGCTTGGCCTCGCCCTCCCTGCGCGCAGCCACGAGCTCGGCCTCGATCTCGGCGAGGCGGTTGCGCTCGGCGAGGCGGCGCGCGGCTCCGGTCGGAGCATGCGCGGCGACCGCAAAACCGTCCCAGCGCCACAAGTCGCCTTCCAGCGACACGAGCCGCTGGCCGGGCTTGAGCAGGGGTACAAGCCGCGCAGCCTCGCCGCGCTCGATCACGCCGATCTGCGCGAGACGGCGCGCCAGCGCCTGCGGCGCGTTCACTTTCTTCGCCAGCGGCTCGACCCCCTCGGGCAGCGCCGGATCGGACGGATCGATTTCGGCGCCGCCCCAGCGCATCGGCGCCTGCGGATCGACCGGTGCCTCCAGATCGTCGCCGAGCGCGGCGCCGAGCGCCGTCTCATAACCCTTGGTGACGGTCAGATCGTCGATCACCGCCGGCCACATATTCTTCGCATCGACATGTAGCAGCTTGGCGAGCGTCTTTGCTTCCGTCTCCAGCCGGTGGGTACGCTTTTCGGCCTCCGCAAGCGGACGGCGGGCGACGTCGAGCGCCTGCCGCGCCGCGGAGTGAGCCGCTTCGGCACGCACGGTCGCGGCTTCAGCTTCCTCCACCGAGGCCATGATCGCCTCGACCGCCGACTTCAATCCCGTAAGATCTGGTCCGCCCGCCTGGCCGAGAGAGACGACCTCGGCCTCGACCTCGGCGAGTTCCCTTGCGAGGCGGGCGAGCCGGTCGGTCTGCTCGCGCGCACTGGCATCGAGCTGGTTCCGCCGCGCCGTGAGATCGGCGAGCGCCCCGGTCAATTCGCCGAACGTCTTTTCCGAGGCATGAAGCTCGGCCTCGGCGAGCGCGACCTTCTGATCGACGCCCTCGCGCTTGCTCGCGCTTGTCTGGAGATCGGCGTTGAGCGCCTGTTGCTCGGCATCGAGGCGCTTGAGCGCCAACTCGGCATCCGCCGCGAGTTGGCGCTCGCGCGCGATATCGGCGTCGAACTGCGCAAGCCGCCGGTCAAGCTCGGCGAGACGCTCGCGCGCGCGCGTCTCTTCCTTGTCGAGCGTCTCGCGCGCGATCACGAGGCGCTGCAGGGCGGCACCGGCGCGCGCCTCGGACTCGCGCAGCGGCGGGACGGCGGCCGCGGCCTCCTCCTGCTTCCTGCCCGCCTCGGTCTGCTCAATCGTGGCGGCGGCGACGGCGCGGATGCTGCGGTCCTTCGCCGCCTCCGCATCGACAACCTCCTGGCTGGCGCCGCGCCAGCGCAGATGCGCCAGAAGCGCCTCCTGCCGGCGGACCTTGGCCGAAACCTCGCGGTAGCGGACGGCCTCGCGCGCCTGGCGCTTCAGCGCCGACATCTGCGAGGCAAGCTGGCCGATCACGTCCTCGAGGCGCTGCAGATTCTGCTCTGCCGCCTTCAACCGCAATTCCGCTTCGTGCCGGCGGGCGTGCAGACCGGCCACCCCCGCCGCCTCCTCGAGCACGCGGCGGCGCTGCTCGGGTTTTGCCTGGATGATCTCGCCGATGCGTCCCTGATGCACGAGCGCGGGCGAACGCGCGCCGGTCGAGGCATCGGCGAACAGGATCTGCACGTCGCGGGCGCGCACCTCGCGGCCGTTGATCCGGTATGAGGAACCCTGGTCCCGCTCGATACGACGGGTGACCTCGAGCGTCTCGTATTCGTTAAAGGCGGCCGGCGCTGAGCGCTCGGTATTGTCGATCGACATCGACACTTCCGCGTTATTGCGGCTCGGGCGGGTATTGCTCCCCGAGAAGATGACGTCGTTCATGTCGGCGGCGCGCATGGACTTGTGCGACGTCTCGCCCATGACCCAGCGAAGCGCCTCCACCAGGTTCGATTTGCCGCAACCGTTCGGCCCAACGACGCCGGTCAGTCCCGGCTCGATCATGAAGTCGGTTGGCTCGACGAACGACTTAAAGCCGATCAACCGCAGGCGCGTCAGCTTCATGGACGTCAGTTGCTTTCTCTCGTTCGGCGCGGGCCATCACGCCCGCGCACATGGTAAGTGATTCGAGGGGCTTTAAGGGCGCTTTTGGACACCCTCGGCGGAGCGGACAATGGAGAGAGCCGCCGCACCCCGCAAGCGCACATTCGGGTTTTACCCAGAAGCTTCAGCCGGGCGCCGATCAGCTCTTCAACAGCGGGTCGATTTCCTTCGCCATGTCCTCGATCGAGATATCACCAGGCTTCAGCTTCTTGCCGTTGACAAAGAAGGTTGGTGTCGAGTTGACGCCGAGCTTCTGCGCCGCCTGATTCCTCGCCTCGATCTTGTCGAGCAGTTCCTTCGATCTCGAATTCTTTTGCGTGTCGAGGCAGGCGTTGAAGCTCTCTTCGGTGAAGCCGGCCTGCTTGGCGATCGCGAGCAGCGGCGGGATCGGCTTGTCCACGACCCATTCCTGCTGCTTGGTGAAAAAGGCGTCAAGCAGGGGGAAGTATTTGTCCTTGTCGGTACAGCGAAGCAGCATGACCGCGGCGGCGTCGAGCTGGTTGAGCACGAATTCACGGTAAATATAGCGAACCTTCCCGGTATCAATGTAGCGCTTTTTCAGCTCCGGGAAAGTTGTCTCGTAGAAATGGGAGCAATGAGGACAGGTGGTCGAGGCATACTCGATCACCGTGACGGGGGCCTTCGCGTCCCCTAGGGTCATGTCCTCGAGCCCGTTGGAATCCATCAGAGCCGCATCGGACGCGCGCTGGGCCAAGGCTTCGACCTGGACGAGCGGCGCCAGTCCTGCCGCGAGGCCGAGGGTGAGGGCCAGGGATGCGGAGCCTTGGCAGAATTCGCGGCGGCTGATTTTCAAGGCAAACTCCTGCGTTGCGGGCGGTATGTTCGGTAGCGTCCGTAGCGTCAACGGATGAATGTGGCAACCGCGAGCCGGTCTTTAAAGTCCGTCCGTCACGAGGCTTTGATGGCCGCCCCGAGCCGGGCCAGCGCCTGTTTCAGGCCCTCGTCTTCAATTGGCAGGGTCGCGGCGATGCGGGCGGCTTCCGCGGGGTCGAGGCGGCGCGCGGGACGCGGTTTCGGCCGCCTCAGCGGCGCCTGCCGGATGGAAATGCGATCCACCGCCTGCCAGCCGAAAAACCGGTTGACCCGCTCCAGGATCGTCCCGACGAGGTGCTGGATTTCAATCGCGGCAGGCCCCTCGACCCGCAGCACCAGCACCGCCGGCTCCTGGCGTTCCTCGCCCGAGGTGCGCGGCCATTGCATCCTGATCGGCTCGGCATGGGCCGCGATTTCAGGCCCGACAATGTCCGGCCAGCGGGTGACCAGTTCGACCGAGGCAAACCCCTGCTTGGCGAAGGATCCGGCGAGCACGCGCGAGGTCAGCGTGGATAGCGCGACGGCAGGCTTTCGTTGGGACTTGTCCACCGCAATGGCCTCATGCGAGATCGCACCATATGAGGCTAGCAAACCGCGTCGCCCGGCAAAAGCGCGGAACGACAGCGCAGCGTCAAACCGAGCGCGGCGCCCGGCAAGACCCGGACGCCGGTCGGCTACTCACCTGGTATGGACGCCACCGGCGGCGCCTGCCCTGGCGCGCGGAGCCCGGAAAGCCCGCCGATCCCTATCGAGTCTGGCTGTCCGAAATCATGTTGCAGCAGACCACCGTCAAGACGGTCGGTCCCTATTACGAAAAGTTCCTGGCGCGCTTTCCGACGCTGGCCGATCTTGCCCGCGCGAGGCTCGACGACGTGCTGCGGCTCTGGGCGGGGCTTGGCTATTACGCCCGCGCACGGAACCTGCATGCCTGCGCCAGGGCGGTGCTCGAGCGGCACGGCGGCAAACTCCCAGACACGGAAAGCGAATTGCGTGCGCTGCCCGGGATCGGCGCCTATACTGCGGCCGCCATCGCCGCAATCGCATTCGGACGCAAGGCGACCCCGGTGGACGGAAACGTCGAACGGGTGATCGCGCGGCTTTTCGCCATCGAGACCCCGCTGCCGCAGGCCAAGCCGAAGATGCAGGCGATCGCCGAAAGCCTCACGCCCTCCCGCCGCGCCGGCGATTTCGCGCAGGCGATGATGGATCTCGGCTCCACGATCTGCACGCCGAAAAAACCAGCCTGCGCATTATGCCCGTGGAACGGCGAGTGCCGCGCGCTTAGCCGCGGCGATATGGAAAGCTTCCCGCGCAAGACCCCAAAGGCCGAAGGCAGGTTGCGCCGTGGCGCCGCCTTTGTCGCTATCCGCGAAGACGGCGCGATTCTATTGCGGACGCGGCCCGCCGAAGGCCTTCTCGGCGGCATGGCCGAGGTGCCGACGACGGAATGGACGAGCGATTTCGATCCGAAAAAGGCCGGGCGCGGCGCTCCGCTCAAGGCGCGATGGCGCCGCCTCCCCGGCTCTGTCAGACACGTTTTCACGCATTTCCCTCTCGAACTGACGGTGTACCGCACGCTCGTGCCGAACGACACGCAACCACCGCGTGGCGCGCGGTGGAGCGCCGTCAACCAGGTGTCGGGGGAAGCCTTGCCGAATGTCATGCGCAAAGTGATCGCGCATGCCGGCGTGCGAGAGGCGTGAACTATTCCGCCTGCCGCGCCTGGTCGTTAGGTCGCAAGGCGCCGAGCGCGAGGTCGATGGCCTTGAACACGTCCTCCGGACGGAACGGCTTGTAAAGCGTGGTGACCGCCCCGGCCTCGGACGCCATATCCTGGAAACCGGGCATGCACGGGCGGTCTCCCGCCATCATGAATCCAGAGGCCGCTATGAGCGGCAGGTCCGGCGCCATCGCGTGCAACGTTTTCATGACCTGCAGTCCGTCCATGCCGGGCATGAAAAGGTCCACGATCGCAACGTCGAAGCGGTGAGCGCGCGCCATATCGATGCCGGACGCACCGTTGCCGGCGGTCGAGACAGTGTGGCCGTTCGCGCCGAGGACAATTTCCAGGGTGGCGCAAACTGCCTTGTCGTCGTCGATGATCAAGATGTCCGACATCTGCGTCTCCGGCGAAGTTCCATCTGCCCGTTCACGCCGCCATCTCGACAGCCGTGCGAAGTGCCGTTAGCAACTCCGGCATCCGGAAAGGCTTTTTCAGGCACGTCACATTCGACATGCCAGGCATGCTAACGATGAAATCGAGCGCGGTCCGTTCGGAATCGCCGAGCAGCACGCCGGACATCGCCACGATCGGAAAATCGGATCTGCGCTCACGGAATGTCTTGATGAGCTTCACGCCATCGACGCCGGGCATGTACACGTCGATGATCGCGACATCGAAACGGCTGCTCGCGAATTCCTTCAGGGCGGCGGCCCCGTTCTCGGCCGCCACCACGTCGAAGCCTGCCGACTGAAGCGCCATGATCAGCGTGGTTCTGACGCCAAGCTGGTCGTCCACGACGAGCACGCGCATGGATGATCTCCCCAGCGGGCGCGAAATTCGCGAAACCAGGGAAAGCCTAAGAAAAACTAGTGAATGCTTACTTACGGGGCGCGGACAGGACCGCCTCGCCGGCCTAAGCAAACGGGCTCGATCTCGGTGCCTGCCGCAGCGCCTTGCGGATGATGCGCGCCAGGTCGGGCTTTCGGTAAGGTTTTGGTAATAGCAAAACGCCGGGATCGAGCCGGCCGTGATGGACGATGGCGTTTTCCGTATAGCCAGACGTGAAAACGACCCTTAGCGAGGCGCGACGCTTTGCCGCTTCCTCGGCGAGGCGGCGACCATTCATGGAGCCGGTCATGATGACGTCGGTGAACAGCAGATCGAAGGCCGCGCCGCCGTCGATGACGGCGAGCGCCTCCTGCGCATTCGCGGCGGCCAGCACCTTGTAGCCGAGGCTCTCGAGCTGCACGGTGACCGAGTTGCGGACGATCGGATCGTCCTCCACCACGAGGATTGTCTCGTGACCGCCCTCCATGTCCACCTGCCCTTCCTCGGCGAGAGGACGCGCGGCACGTCCGGCCCGCGGCAGATAGATTTTGAATGTCGTGCCGTGGCCTTCCTCGCTGTACAGCTTGATGTGACCGCCGGACTGCTTGACGAAGCCATAAATCATGCTGAGGCCGAGACCGGTGCCTTTGCCGGCCGCCTTAGTCGTGAAAAACGGATCGAAAACCTTTTCGCGCAGCGCCTCCGGAATGCCGATGCCGGTATCGCTTACCGCGACCATCACATAGGGACCCGCGCTGACCTCGCTGTGCGCCTGCGCATAGGCCTCGTCGAGTTCGACGTTTGAAGTCTCGATGGTGAGCTTGCCACCATCCGGCATGGCATCGCGCGCATTGACCGCGAGATTGACCAGCGCCGTCACGAGCTGCGCGGGGTCCACCAAAGCGGGCCAGACGTCCGCGCTGAGCTTCCATTCGACATCGATATGCTCACCAAGAGTGGACTTGAGCAGATTGGCCGCGTCCCTGGCGAGTTCGTTGACATCGACCTCCTGCGGCTGCAGCGGCTGGCGCCTGGCAAAGGCAAGCAGACGTCCGGTCAGCTCCGAGCCGCGATCAGCCGCTTCGCTGATCAGCTTGGCGATCGCGGCTATCTCGGGCCTGTCAGCGACCGCCTCGGCGAGAATGTCGATCGTGCCGGTGATTACCGTCAGCATGTTGTTGAAGTCGTGCGCAATGCCGCCGGTCAATTGGCCAACCGCTTCCATCTTCTGTGCCTGACGAAGCTGCTGTTCGAGCTTGTTGCGCTCGGTGACATCGGTCAGGGCGTAGGCAACGCCCTTGATGCCGGAGGGACCTTGCATCAGCGCGCCGGAAAGCACGATGTCGACGATGGTACCGTCCTTGCGGCGCCGACGCACCTGGATGTCGCGGATCGGCTCGCCGGCGAGTGCGCGATCGACGAGCATTTCGAATTCCGCCTCGTTACCTTCCGGCACGAGTTTGTATCGCTGGCCGACGGTCTCTGCGGCGGTGTAGCCGAAGATCTGCTCCGCGGCGCGGCTCCAGACCATCACCGTGCGGTCCGGCGCAAGACAGATGATGGCCACCGGAGACGCGTCGATCACCGCCGCCAGCGTTTCCTTGGTCTCGCGCTCGGCCAGTTCGAGACGCCTTTGCTCCGTGTTGTCGCGGCCGATGAAAAAATGGCGCTGCTCCAGTTCGGACCAGACGCCGTTCCATTCCAGCGAGACGGCCCGCCCGTCCTTGTGGATATAGCGGGTCTGAAAATTGCGGATCTGGCGGCCCCGGCGCGCCGCGCGCATCTCCCCGCGCGTCGATTCGAGATCGTCGGGATGAATGAATTCAAGCCCGCTATGCCCGACCATTTCCTCAGGCCTGTAGCCAAGGATAGCTTCCGAACTGGGGCTGACGCGGATGAATTGTCCTTTGCTGTCGGTGATCAGGATCAGGTCGAGCGAGGAGTCGAAAAGCCGCTTGCGCTCCTCCACCTCGTGCTGCAACGCTTCAGTCTTCTCATGGACTTCCCGCGCCATCTTGGTGAATGCCTTGGCGAGTATCCCAATCTCCCCGGCCGCCTCGGTCGGGACCGCAACTGTGTCGCCCCGCGCGAGACTCTCGGCGGCCCGCGTCATCTGTTCGAGCGGCCGCGTCAGTGAACGGGCGAGGCCCACGGCGAGAAACATCGCCACGATCATGGTGGCAAAACCGCCAGCGAGCGCGGTATTGCGGATGGCTGTCGCAGCCACCAACAGCCGGTCGTACCGGAGCGTCTCGACGACGGTGACCCACGGTCCGCCTGCGAGCTGGATGGTGTTGAGGGCGACACCGTAGCGTTCCCCGGCGCGGTCGGTGACGATGCGGGCTTGCGACCTTGCACTCTCGATGTCGCCTGCTAGCGCGGGAAAATCGTCCTGGATGCGGAACGGCGTCCCAAATTCGAAACCGAATTCGCGGGTCGGATCCGGACCGAACAGGTAATCGCCCCGGTCGTTGACGATATAGATCTCGGCGCCGCCGGTCCGCGAGAATCTCAGATCGTTGAACGCCCGGCGAAAATCGAAATTGATCGCGATGATCCCGAACGGCTTGCCTTCGGGTGTCAGGATCGGCGTCGCCACCAGCAAGGTGGGAATCTGCGGCGCGCGGATCGATCCGTTTTCCTCGTTGAGCTGGATCGACGAGACATAAACCTCGCCGAGCGGCAGATCGATCGTGCTCTTGAAGTATGGGCGATCGCCTACCGTCCGCAATTCCTCGTCGGGGACGATGCGGATCGCTCCTCCCGGGCCGGAACAGTCGACGCGCACTAGCTCGCGGCCGTCCTTGTCGATGCCGATGAGTCGGAATTGCAGATAGTCGCGCTTGGCCGCAAGCTCGGCGGCGAAGCGCGCGGCGAGGCGCCGGCGCATGTTTGTCTCCGCCAGGGCCGCCGCCGGATCGATTCCCTTCATCGCGCTCGCGGCCATGATGTCGTCGATGGCGACCGCGGCGCGGAACGCAAGAACGTCGGTGCGGGCGCGACTCACAGCCGCATCGAGATCGTTTGCGACGATGCGCGAATGAGCGTCGAGCCGGTCGAGCGCGCGCGGCTCGGCGATGGCGACAAAGGAGCGATACATGAGCAGCCCGATTGCCGTGCTTGCGATAACGACGAGGGCTCCCATCGCGAGAGCCAAGCGTGTCGACAATTTCATCTGTCGCCTCCCGGCCTCCGCCGAATCACCATCGGACGACATCAGTGTAACCGGGCCGGCCCGCGACCCATCGCCAAATCGCAAAAATGCAGGAGAGCGGCGACAATCGCCCGGAAAATGATATTGTCCGCGGCCTTGTGCTAAGGAGCCGTCAAGATGCAAACGGAAAGCCCTGTGCCCGGTCGGGCCCATTTCACGGTTAACGAACGTTATCCGGATCCGGCCGTCAAAAATCTCGATCCGCGCTTTACCAAGTACCGGCTCGCACTTGCGAGCGTCGAGCGCCTCTATACCGGCTGCCGCTGGAGCGAGGGGCCGGTCTATTTCGGGGACGCGCGCTGCGTCCTGTGGAGCGACATCCCGAACAACCGCATTCTGCGCTGGGACGAGGAAACCGGCGCGGTCAGCATCTACCGCAAACCTTCCAACAACGCCAACGGTAACACCCGCGACCGGCAGGGCCGGCTCATCACCTGCGAGCATGACGCGCGGCGGGTGACGCGCACTGAATATGACGGCTCGATCACCGTCATCTGCGACAACTTCGAGGGCAAGAAACTGAATTCGCCGAACGACGTGGTGGTGAAGTCGGACGGCTCGATTTGGTTCACCGATCCCGATTTCGGGATCATGCACTATTACGAGGGCCACAACGACAAGTCGGAAATCCGCACCAACGTCTATCGCGTCGATCCACAGAGCGGAAAGCCGTCCATCGTCATCGACGACATCACACGGCCGAACGGACTCGCCTTCTCGCCGGACGAGAAAAAGCTCTACGTCGTCGATTGCGGCGTGACGCCGCGTACGATCCGCGTCTATGACGTTGTCGGCAACGGCGACAAGCTGGCCAATGGGAAGGTGTTCATCGACGCTGGCCCCGGCGGATCGCCTGACGGATTTCGTGTCGATATCGACGGCAACCTGTGGTGTGGCTGGGGCATGGGTTCGCCCGAACTTGATGGCGTTATGGTATTTGCTCCGGATGGCGCGCCGATCGGCAAGATCGACTTGCCGGAACGTTGCGCCAACGTCTGCTTTGGCGGGCGCTATCGCAACCGCCTGTTCATGGCGGCGAGCCATTCGCTCTATGCGCTCTATGTCCACACGCAGGGCTGCGCGGGCGGTTGATCTTCAAAATGGCAACGGAGAACTTCTCGATGACTATCCAACGTCACGATGTCGGGCCGCGCATGAGCAAGGCGGTAGTCCACGGCGATACGGTCTATCTCGCCGGACTGACCGCCGACAAAGCCGCCGGCAGAAGCGTCGGCGAGCAGACGAGAGAAATCCTGTCGATGATCGACGGCTATCTCGCCAGGTGCGGCACCGACAAGTCGAAGCTGCTGCGCGCCAATATCTGGATCACCGACATGTCGAAATTCGACGAAATGAACAAGGAATGGGACGCCTGGGTCTCGCCCGGCAACACGCCCGCGCGCGCGACTGTCGAGGCGAAGCTCGCCGCTCCTCAATATAATGTCGAGATCATGGTCGTCGCCGCCAAATAATCCGGATAGTCCGGACGCGGCCGTGCCGCAGACCTTGCCCGGCAATGCCGGAACCAGAAATCGGGTGGCAGTGCCGCCGGCGTTTTCCTAATCGCTGGCGGCATTCGTATCGAGACAGCCGATGTCCCAGATCAATCGCAACATGAATGCCCAGGAATGGGCGATGCTTTGTGCGCTATCGCTGATCTGGGGCGGTTCGTTTTTCTTCAACAGCGTGGGCCTGCGCGAGATTCCGCCGCTGACGCTCGTGTTTCTGCGCGTCGCGATCGGGGCGGCCATTCTCGTTCCGGCGATCAGCCTGATGGGCCATCGCCTGCCGGGGCGGATTGCCGTATGGCGCGCGTTCTTCATCATGGGGCTGATGAATAACGTCATCCCCTTTTCGCTGATCGCCTGGGGACAGACGCACATCGCCGGCGGCCTTGCCTCCATTCTCAACGCGACGACGCCGTTATGGACCGTCGTGGTCGCGCACCTCGCCACCAGGGAAGAAAAGATGACCGGCAACAAGCTCGCCGGCGTCCTGCTCGGAATGGTCGGGGTCGCGGTGATGATCGGGCCGGATGTGCTGCACACCCTGGGAGACAATGTCCTCGCGCAACTCGCCGTATTGCTGGCCGCCGTCTTCTACGCCGTGTCGGGGGTCTATGCCCGCCGCTTTGATGCGCTGGTGCGCTCGCCGATCGTCACGGCGACCGGCGTTCTGATCGCGGCGAGCGCGATGCTGCTGCCCCTGTCGCTCTTGTCCGACCGGCCTTTGCTGCTGCCGCCGCCCTCCGCGCAGTCGGTCGCGGCGGTTCTCGGCATCGGCATCCTGTCGACCGCGATCGCCTACATCTTCTTCTATCGAATCCTCGCCGCGGCGGGCGCGACCAACCTGATGCTGGTCACCTTTCTCATTCCGGTCAGCGCCATTCTCCTCGGCACACTTGTCCTGCAGGAGCGGCTCGAAGGCCGGCACTTTGCCGGAATGGCCCTGATCGGCGCTGGTCTCGCCGCGATCGACGGGCGCGCAATCAGACGGTTGCGCGCCTGAGCGGGGTCAAGCGGCCGCCGACATCTTGCGCGTGCAATCGGCCGCCACGATCAGCGCGATGCCGCCCATCAGCAGATTGATGCCGACCATCAGGCCAAGAACCCAGATCGCCGAGCCGGGCAGACCGGTGAAAATCAGAAATGCAAGCGCGATATCCACCACCGCGCTGAACAGCACCCAGCCCCATGCTCTGGGAATATCGCGACGATATCCCATCGCCGCGATGAGCTTGGTCACACCCGTCGCCAAGAAATAGGCGGCGAGGAAGATGGTCAGCGTGATGACGCCAGCAATCGGGCTCCAAAGGAGCGAGGCGCCGGCTAGCAGATAGACGATCGCGGTGAGCAGGTTCCACCAAAATCCCGGCACCGAGGTTCCGGCCGAAAACACCGCGATCAGCGCAATGACGCCGCTCGCCAGCAAAAGCCAGCCGAGCAGGATCGTGGTCGCAAGCGTGGCGATCCCGGGCATAATGATCGCGGCCGCGCCAAGCAGCGCAAGGACAATGCCGTAAATCGTGAACCATGTCGTGTGTTTGCGAAGGGTTTCGGCATCGAAAGCGATGACTGCAGGCATGGAGACCTCCATGAAAATGTCAATTGATCAGCATGGCGCTGAAACCGTGACGCCGCAAGCGGCGCCCGCGGCCTCGCAGTCTTGAAGTCAATTTGTCGTCAAATCGAGGGAATGCCGACGGAAAGCGTTTCTGCCTCGCGCTCTATCCGGCGATCCATCTTCTTCTGCTTCTGGCGGCCGCGGATCAAGGCTTTGCGGTTGATTTTCTTCTTGGCGATGGTGCTGAGCTTCTTGTCGGCCGCCTTTTCCTGCCGGAGATTGGCATCAAGAAGTTTTGCGATATCGGCCCGGCCCAGCGTGCGCGCCCAGGCAATGAGCGTCCCGTAGCGGGTGATCTCGTAATGCTCGACCGCCTGCGCGGCCCCGATCAGCGCCGCATTGAGCACCATCTTGTCATCGACCTCGTCGGCGATCTCGTTGCCCTCCTCGATGAGGCCGTCGATCGCGGGACATTTGGTCCCTTTCGGCTCCTTTTTCAGCTTCTTGAAAGCCTGTTCGAGTCTTTTGACGTGGCCTCTGGTTTCGGCGAGGTGCTTTTTCAGTCCGCGCTTCAGCTCCGAATCGCTGGCCTTGTCGATCATGTCCGGCAACGCCTTCTGGATCCGGTTCTCTGCGTAATAGATGTCCTCCAGCGTATGCTGGAAGAGATTTTCCATTGACACGATATCTTCGGAAAACCAGCCCATGACGCAGCCTCCCTGTCACCGGATTGCGCGGGAACAACGCGGAGCGATACGGGGAGTTCCGGACGCCGGACTGAAAGTTGGCGGCTTTCAGGCCGATGCCATTTCGGCGCGTATCCTTGCGCGCAGCTCGTCGATCGGCATGAGGCCCTTCGGCGTCTCGATATGCCAGAATGTCCAGCCGTTGCAGGCGTCGAGGCCCTGCGCGATAGCGCCGATGCGGTGGATAGAGCCGACATTCTCGCCGAGCGCGATCGCCCCATCGGGACGCACCAGCGCATGGTGGCGCTTCTTGGAATCGACGAGCCTTGCCCCCGCCGATACGAGTCCGCGCTCGATCAGGGCGGTGAATGGCACGCGGGGCGCTTCGCGCGCGGTCATGAACGGGGCAAGCGTCGGCGCTTCAAGCGGCCTGACGGCGGCAATGCGCCGTTCCGCGGCTCTCGCATAGACCGGGTCGCGTTCGATCCCGATGTAACGGCGACCGAGATGGCGCGCGACCGCGCCGGTCGTGCCGGTGCCGTTGAAGGGATCGAGAACGAGGTCGTCCGGGCGCGAGCTCGACAGGATGACGCGGGCAAGCAGCGCCTCCGGCTTCTGTGTCGGATGCAGCTTCCTGCCGTCCCTGCCTTTCAGTCGCTCCTCCCCCGTGCAGAGCGGGATCGTCCAGTCGGAGCGGACCTGAATGTCCTCGTTGCCGGATTTCAGCGCCTCGTAGTTGAAGGTGTAGCCCTTGCCGCCCGGCTCGCGCGCCGCCCAGATCAGCGTCTCGTGCGCGTTGGTGAAGCGCCGGCCACGGAAATTCGGCATCGGATTGACCTTGCGCCAGATCACGTCGTTCAGGATCCAGAAGTCGAGATCCTGCAGGATCGCCCCGACGCGGAAGATGTTGTGGTAGGAGCCGATCACCCATAGCGTGGCGGATGGTTTCATCACACGCCGGCATGCCTGCAGCCAGGCACGGGTGAACTCGTCGTAGGCCTTGAAGTTCGCGAATTTGTCCCAGTCGTCGTCGACGGCATCGACGAGTGAATCGTCCGGGCGCTTCAGCTCGGCGCGAAGCTGAAGGTTGTAGGGGGGATCGGCGAAGACCAAGTCGACGGACTCGGCCGGGAGCTTCGCCATTTCGGCGATGCAGTCACCGACGATGATGCGCGACGAGGGCTGCCGGACGGGCGCCTCTTGGGATGTCAGACGGGGCGCCCGATGGGGCGCCCCGCGACGCGACACTACCATGACTCAGAACTCTGACTCAGGCGACGCGGTCGGTGACGCGGGACCTACAACCGACACGCCGCGGAGAATGGCGGCCTTAGGTAAACATCGATTTAATCGAGCAAGGATTTGGTTAGGCAGAACTTGCCGGGCGCCGCGTGCCGCGCCATATCGACGGCGCTATGGTTTCCGGAGCATTAAGAGCCGCTCGCCGTGATGGACGAACGCGCTCGCCTCGGCGACAATAGCCGTCAGGTCGAGGAGGATTGCGATGCGCTGGGAAGATTTCCGCCGGAGCGACAATGTCGAGGACATGCGCGACGAGAGCGGCGGCATTGGCGGCGGCGGCTTCGGGCTACCGGTCGGAGGCGGCGGGATTGGTATCGGCACGATCGTGGTGCTCGGGCTGATCGGCTGGGCGCTCGGGATCGATCCGCGCCTGCTGATCGGAGGCGCCGAAATTCTCTCCGGGCGCGGCGGCCCCGGCATGGAAACCCAGTATCAGCCGCGCACCACCCCGCGCAGCGGCACCCCGAGCGACGACGCGGGCGGATTCGTCGCCGCGGTGCTTGGCAACACGGAGGATACCTGGCAGGACATTTTCCGCGAGAGCGGGCAACGCTATCGCGCGCCGCGGCTGCGACTGTTCTCCGGCGCGATCCAAGGTGGGTGCGGATTCGCCCAAGCGGCGATGGGTCCGTTCTATTGCCCGAACGACCAGCGCATCTATCTCGATACCTCCTTTTTCCGGCAGATCGAGCAGCGGTTCCGCGGTTGCGACGGCAAGGCCTGTCAATTCTCCCAGGCCTATGTGATCGCGCACGAGGTCGGCCATCACGTGCAGAACCTGCTCGGAATCCTGCCGAAGGCGCAACAGGCGCAGCAGGCGTCCGGCGATCGGACGGCGGCGAACCGGATCCAGGTCCGCGTCGAGCTGCAGGCCGACTGCCTCGCCGGCGTCTGGGCCAACCGATCCCAGCAGCGCAAGGCATTCCTCGATCCAGGCGACATCGACGCCGCGCTGCAGACCGCAAGCGCAATCGGCGACGACAATCTGCAGCGCCAGATGCAGGGCCGGGTGACGCCGGACAGCTTCACGCACGGCTCCGCTGACCAGCGCAAGCGCTGGTTCTCGATCGGCTTCCAGCAAGGCAAGGTCGGTGCCTGCAACACGTTCCAGGCGGCGAACCTTTGAGGCCTAGAGACGGAAGCCGGCGGGCGGCGCGGCAACAATGACATAGGCGGATCAAGGCGACCCATCGAACGACCATGCCCGGCATCGACGAGACAAGGAAATTCGTTGCTCTGAGGATCGCGGTCCTGACCGTCTCCGACACGCGCGCACTGGCCGACGACAAATCCGGCGCGACGCTTGCCGAGCGGATCGGGAAGGCGGGTCACACCCTTGCCGCGCGTGCGATCGTGACCGACGACGTGGAAAAGATCCGTGCCAAGGTAAAAGACTGGATCGACGATCCCGCAATCGACGTCGTCATCACCACCGGCGGCACGGGTTTCACCGGCCGTGACGTGACGCCGGAAGCGATCGAACCCTTGTTCGAAAAGCGGATGGAGGCGTTCGCGACGATGTTCCTCCTGGTCAGCGAGCGCAAGATCGGCACA
The DNA here is from genome assembly GCA_035548355.1 of Pseudorhodoplanes sp. Lineage (GTDB taxonomy): Bacteria > Pseudomonadota > Alphaproteobacteria > Rhizobiales > Xanthobacteraceae > Pseudorhodoplanes. The sequence continues at coordinate 136,379 of DASZTD010000030.1, read as the reverse complement.
TCGGCGATCCAGACCCGAGCCACCGCCGGCGTCGCGGGTGCGACCTACATCTTCTGCCTGCCCGGCTCGCCCGGCGCCTGCCGCGACGCCTGGGACGAAATTCTCGTGCACCAGCTCGACTACCGTTACCGGCCCTGCAATTTCGTCGAGATCATGCCCCGCCTCGACGAGCATCTGCGCCGCCCCAAGGCAAAAGGCGCGACGGTATAGACCTGCGCCCGGCTTCGAGAGCCCGGCTCACCGAAGCTACAAATCGAGATCCCAGGTTTCGGCGGCTTCCGGCTTGCCGAAATCGTCGTGCACCCATTCTTTTGTCAGCTTGAACCCGGCACTCTGGTAAATGCGGCGCGCGGCCTTGAGTACCGCGTGCGTCCAGAGCGTGATGCTGCGGTATCCGGCGTCGCGGGCGAAGCGGACGCATTCATCGACCAGCATCTTGCCGATGCCGAGACCACGGGCGCACGGATCGACCATCAGCAGCCGCAGGCGGGCGACATCGTCAGTCTCGCGCACGAGAAACACGCAACCGGCGATCTCCCCGTCCACCTCCGCGATCCAGCAGCGTTCACGCCGCGAATCGTAATTCTTCAAGAACGCCGCGACGATCTCGGCGGTGATCTCCTCGATGTGGCTGTTCCACCCATATTCCTGCGCGTAGACCGCGCCGTGCTTCTCCACCACCCAGCCCATATCCCCGGGACGATGCGCGCGCAGCGTCACCTTCGGCTTTTCCGGATGATCCGCAATCAACGACTCGATCGTCCGCATCGCCTCGGTGACCCGCTTCTGCCTCGCTGGCGCCAGGCGCTGCAGCAAGTCGCGCACCTGCTCGTGCGAACGCCGGTCGAGCGGAGCAAAGGCCTTGCGGCCCTTTGCCGTCAGTGCGAGATGGCTCTGCCGCCCGTCCCGCTTGGAGCGCGTGCGCGTGACGAGGCCCTTCTTCTCGAAACGCTGCAGGATGCGGCTGAGATAGCCGTGATCGAGGCCGAGATCCTCGGCGATTTCGCTCGCGGTCGGTCGGTCGCGGTGCGACAGTTCGTAGAGCACGCGTCCCTCGGTCAGCGAATAGGGACTTTGCAGGAATGCTCCATGCAGTAATCCGATCTGGCGCGTGTAGAAGCGGGAAAAGCGCCGCATCACGGCGATACGGCCATCGGGAACGGCAAAAGGCATGAACGACCTCCGGCAGCAGTCACCCGGAAAACTCGGCCAAATAGTTGACTTAGTCAAGTAATTGACGAGGCCTCGGCGCGCAGCACCGTGACCCGCGATGCCCCGATCCGGCGCAGCAGGTCCGCCTCGGCGTCCCCGACATCGGCGCGATGGCCGCCAAGCCGCGCGTAGAGGCTCTTGTGGACGATCAGCCCGCGATCCGGGTCGAGGGGACGAAACAGCGCGGCGAGAGCCAGCGACAGTGCCTCCTGCAGCATGGGCCGGCGGCCGGACGAAGCCGGGCGGAAGGTCGCCGCCCGCCTGCCCTCCTCCGCCTGCCCGGCGAGGAAATCCTCGGTAGCCCGCAGCCAGCCTGAATCGAGTACCGTTCCCGGCCGCAGGAACATCAGCCACGAGGCGCGGGCCGAGGCGGCGGCCGCGCTGAGCCGCGCGCCGAGCGGCCCCGGCACCGGCATGAAGCGGCAGCCGGCGACGTCGCCGATCGCGGCCGTTTCGTCCGAGGAGCCCGCGTCGGCGAGGATCACCTCCTGCACGAGCCCCGCGGTCGCGCCCGGCACCAGGCAGGCGAGCGTCCGCACCAGGGCGCGCTCCGATTCGTGCGTGGGGATGACGACGCTCAGCATGGAACCGGATTCCGGCCTTCCCGTTGGCCCAAATGGTGGGGCTTCCAAGCAGCCATGCCACGATATGCGGCCGTTTCAACAAGGTTTTTATCTTGTTCTTGTTTTGTTCAAATCGCGAAGTTAGATAATGGCCATGGCTCGCTCATCCGCAGCGTTGAAAAATCAGCCGCTGGCGCCCTCCAGGCCGGCCGATCGCGCCGCGGGGAGCGAGCCCAACAATTCAGGCGATTTCGGCCTGCTCGATACTTCGGTGGGGCGCGAGCGGCGGCGGGGCCGCGGCACGCTCTCCAACGCTTCTGGGCGATACGAACCGATCGCCCGCATCGCCTTCGACGACGGATGGCAGAGTCTCGAGGACCTGCCACCGTTCAAGACCTCGGTGCAGGTGGACGCCACGCGCAAGATCATCACGCGCAACGAATCCCCCGACATTTCATTCGATCGCTCGATCAATCCCTATCGCGGCTGCGAGCATGGCTGCGTCTATTGCTTCGCGCGGCCGACGCACGCCTATCTCGGCCTATCTCCCGGCCTTGATTTCGAGTCGAGACTCTTCATGAAGCCGGACGCTCCAGCGTTGCTCGAACGCGAGCTGTCCGCACCTGGCTATTACCCGCGCACCATCGCGATCGGCACCAATACGGACCCCTATCAGCCGATCGAGCGGCAATACGAGATCATGCGGCGCATCCTTGAGGTTCTGGAACGTGCGGGCCACCCAGTCGGCATCGTGACGAAATCGGCGCTGATCGTGCGCGACATCGACATCCTGGCGCGCATGGCCGAACGCAATCTCGCCAAGGTGGCGATTTCGGTAACCACGCTCGACCCAAAGCTCGCGCGCACGATGGAGCCGCGAGCGGCCGCGCCGTCGCGGCGGCTCGAGGCGCTGCGGCGGCTGTCGGCGGCCGGGATACCGACCTCGGTGATGGTCGCCCCGGTGATCCCCGCCATCAACGATTCCGATATCGAACGCATTCTCGATGCGGCCAAGATCGCGGGCGTGAAGGGAGCGGGCTATGTCCTCCTTCGCCTTCCGCTTGAGGTACGCGACCTGTTCAAGGAATGGCTGATGGCGAATTATCCCGACCGTTACCGGCACGTGATGAATCTCGTCCGCGACATGCGTGGCGGCAAGGATTACGACTCGACCTGGGGCAAGCGCATGACGGGCTCGGGCCCCTATGCCTGGATGATCGGCCGGCGTTTCGAAGCCGCCTGCGAGAAGCTCGGGCTGAATACCGAACGCACGCGCCTCACCACCGAGCATTTCCAGAAGCCGGCAAGGGGAACCGAGCAGCTGAGCCTGTTTTAGAAAGTTCCGGAAGCAACATGGCGCCGCTTTCCTCCGAAAGCCCGGAACCCTTGCCGGCTGGCCAGACGGAAGCGGTCAGGCCGCCATCTCAGCGACCCTGACGCTGCTTGCGGCGAGCGGTCCGCAATCCCCGATTTCCACCGGCGGAACGCCGACCGCCGATCCCGACCGAGGCGAGGCTTTCCAAGTGCGCCGGCGGCGCGCTAGACGGGGGTATGAGTCGCAAGAAAGCAGCGCCCCGCCTGCCGCTCGACGAGGAAGACCTTCGTCCGACCTTCCGGCGCGAGCGGCGCGCCATCAATCGCGGCTTGTGGCCGGTAGCCGGATGCGACGAGGCCGGCCGCGGACCGCTGGCGGGACCTGTAGTCGCCGCCGCGGTTGTTCTCGACCCGCAGCGCATTCCCCGCGGCCTGAACGATTCCAAGAAGCTGACCGTCGAGCAGCGCGAAAAGCTCTACGAAAGGATCTGCGCCACCGCGGAAGTGGCCATCGCCATCGGCTCGACCGCGCGTATCGATCGCGACAATATCCGCCAAGCTTCACTTTGGGCGCTGGCCCGCGCCGTCAAGGCGCTGCCTTGCCGCCCTCAGCTCGTCTTCGTGGACGGCGTCGACAAGATCGACGTCGGCTGCGAATGCCAGGCGGTCGTCTCGGGCGATGCGCTCGTCACATCCATTGCCGCCGCGTCTATTGTCGCCAAGGTGACGCGCGACCGCCTGATGATGCGGGTCGGCGCCGCTCATCCGGGCTACGGCTTCGAACGTCACATGGGATATTCAGTGCCGGAGCATTTCGCGGCCTTGCAGAAGCTCGGCCCCTGCATCCATCACCGGCGAACCTTTTCGCCGGTGCGCGTGGCGGAAGGTACCATTGAGCCCGCCGGCGGCGACGCCATCGGCCTACCGCTCTAGAAAATGCCTCGCGGACAAGCGACAGTCCCCCGTCCCGAGAGACGGGCCCGGGACGAGGCCGCTTCGCTTGCGTTACCGTCACTCTTTTGGCTGTCCGTCTCTTGCGGGGGATAGCATGCGAAATGCTGTCTGAGCGCCGATGCTGCATGCTTCGCTTCTGATCGAGATTCTTCGCGCGCGGCCGCGCTTCGTCTTCTGGCTGGTCACGCTTGCGCAGGCGGCGCTCTGGATCGCCGTGCCGGCGCTTGTCTATTCGGCGCCGCCCGGCGGCGTTGGGGACGTCCTCGCGATCGGCCGCGATCTCGGCCTCGGCTGGGACGCCGGGCCGCCGCTCTCCTACTGGCTCGCCGACGCCGCTTTCAGGCTCGCGGACAACAGGTTGATCGGGATTTACGTGCTCGCGCAGCTTTGCGTGGTCGCAACCTATTGGGCGGTGTTCGTCCTCGGCTGCGACATTGTCGGCCCGCGTCTCTCGGTTCTGGCCGTCCTGCTGATGGTCGGGGTGTCGGCCCTGTCCGTACCGACGCCCGATTTCGGTCCGGACCTACTGACGATGCCGCTATGGGCGTTCGCGGTGCTCTTTTTCTATCGCGCGGCCGAGCAGGACCGCAGGCTTTACTGGTTCGCGCTCGTGGCGACGCTCGGGCTTCTGCTGCTAACAAGCTACCTGTCGCTCGCGCTGATCGCCCTGCTCTTGCTTTTTCTCGCCGCGCCGCGCGTTTACCCGCGGCTGCGCTCGATCGAGGCCGCCCTCGCGGCCTTCTGGCTTCTGTTGATGATTGCGCCGCTATTGTACGTATTCGCCCGTTCCGGCCTGCCCATCCCCGATCGGCTGGCGAAATTGCGCAATGTCGAAACGGTGCACGAAAACCTCGTCTCGTGGCTGCGCATCGCCGGCGTCGTCGTGCTGTCCAATGCCGGGCTCGCCTTGCTCGCCGCGCTCGCGGCGGGCGTGGTGACGCTGCGCGACAGTTCGGCTCCCGCCGTTGAGGGCAAGCCCGCCTCTCCCTTTGCGCGCGCGATGATCTACTATTTTGCGATCGTCCCGCCGATCGTCGTGACGGTCGGCGCGGCCGCGGCCGGATCCACCGCATCGGTCACGACCGCGCCGCTGCTCGTCTTCGCCGCCCTCGCCGTGATCGTCGCGGCCGGACCGCACATTCTCATACACAACCAGCGCGCCCTGCCCTGGGTCTGGGCCGCATTGTTGGTGCTGCCGCCGGTTCTCGTCGCAGCCGCGGTGACGATCGCGCCGGTCGTGCTGGGAATGGATCTGAAGGTGGCACAGCCCGCCGGCGAGCTTGCCAGGTTCTTTTCCGAGAATTTCGAGCGCCGCACCGGCCGCCCGCTCGCCATCGTCGGCGGCGACCGCAGGCTTTCGCTTCTGATCGCGGCCGCCTCGCCCCACCGTCCCGCCGTGCTCATCGACGATCCGACCTTTCCGGCGAAAATTACCGACCAGGAGATCGCCGAGAAAGGCGCGATCATCGTCTGGCACGTCACTGATAATACCGGCCTACCCCCGCCCGAACTGCGCGCGCGTTTTCCAAATCTCGCGCGCGAGGTCTCCCAATCCTTCGAACGCCCGGTTCAGGGCCGGCTGCCGGTGCTGCGGGTCGGCTGGGCGATGATCAGGCCCTCCCAGCCGGCTCAGTGATAGGTTTCGCCGTGGTGCACCTTGCCGCGGAATATCCAGTACACGAGCACGACATAGCCGAGGATGACGGGCAACAGGATCAGCGTGCCGACGAGCACGAAAAACTGGCTCGACGGCGCGGCCGCGGTATCCCACACCGTCAGGCTCGGCGGAATGAGATACGGGAAGCTCGAGATCACGAGCCCGAGATAGCCCAGCAGGAACAGGAGGATCGTCGCGAAGAACGGCAGGATCTCGCGCCCTTCTTCGAGCCAGCGCCATAGATAAAAGGCCACGATCGCGGTCACAAGCGGAACCGGCCACAGGAACAGGATGTTCGGCGTCGCGAACCATCGCGCCGCAATCCGCTCGAAGGCGAGCGGGGTATAAAGCGACACCGCCATCATGAAGAACAGCACCGCCGCCAGCACAATCTTGGCGTGCTCGCGCGCGCGCGCGGCAACGACGCCATCCGTCTTCATCACCAACCACGTCGTGCCCAGCAGCGCGTAGCCCGCGACGAGCGACAATCCGCAGAGCGCCGTGAACGGCGTCGCCCAGTCGAACGCGCCCCCGGCATAGGCGCCGTTCTGTACCTTTATTCCCTGCACGAGAGTGCCGAGAATGATGCCCTGCGCGAAGGCAGCCAGCGTTGATCCCGCTGCAAAGGCCAGGTTCCACCACGACTTGCTGCGCGAGACAGTGCGAAACTCAAACGCGACGCCGCGGAAGACGAGCGCGAGCAGCATCACGATCACCGGCAGATAGGCTGCCGGCATGAGCACCGCATAGGCCGCGGGAAAAGCAACCCACAGGCCTCCGCCGCCGAGCACCAGCCAGGTTTCGTTGCCGTCCCAGAACGGCGCGATCGAGCGCATCATCTGGTCGCGCTCGGCCTCGTCCCTGGTGAACGGGAAAAGAATGCCGATGCCGAGGTCGAAGCCGTCGAGGATCACATACAGGGCAACGGCGGTTCCGATCAGCAAGGCCCAGATCACCGGAAGGTACCATTCCATGACCTATCTCCCGGACGTTGCTTCGCCGGCCGCACCGGCCGCGGCGGCGAGCGGACGATTGGCCAGGGTTTCGGTTTCCTTGACGGCGCCGCCTTCCGGTCCATGCACGATGATGCGATTGATGTAGTAGATGCCCATCGAGAACACGATGCCGTAGGCGAGCACGAATAACGCGAGCGTGGTCGCGATGCTTGCCGCCGGGACCGGCGACACAGCGTCGGCGGTCCGTAGGATGTCCTGCACCAGCCACGGCTGCCTGCCGCTTTCGGTCACGACCCATCCGGCGATCACCGCGACAAAGCCCGACCACCACGTCAGCGACACGATACGCAGGAACCAGCGGGTCTCGAACAATTGCCCGCGCCACCACAGGAACGCCCCGAACAATGCCGCGGCGATCATGTAAAAGCCGACGGCGAGCATGATGCGGAAGCCGAAGAATACGTTCAGCAGCGGCGGCCGGTCGGATGCCGGGACGTCCTTCAGCCCGGGGAACAGCCCGTTCGGATCGTGCGTCAGGATCAGTGACGAGCCGCGCGGAATGGAAATCTCGAAGCGATTGCTTTCTTTCTTTTCGTCCGGCCAGGCGAAAATATGAAAATCCCCGGGCTTGCTCGAATCCCAGTGCGCCTCCATTGCCGCCACCTTGATCGGCTGGTGATGCAGCGTGTTGAGGCCGTGCATGTCGCCGATGACAAGCTGCAGCGGCGCGAGAATCGCCGCGAGTCCGACGGCCATCCTGATCATCGTCTTCGCCTCGGCGACATACCGGCCTGCGAGCAGATAACGCGCGCCGACCGCGAGCACGACGAAGGCGGTCGTCAGATAGGCCGCGTTCAGCATGTGCGCCATGCGATAGGGAAAGCTCGGATTGAATATGATCGAGAACCAATGGGCCGGATAGGCGATGCCATTGCGCAGCTCGTGCCCGGCTGGCGTCTGCATCCAGCTATTGGCGGACAGAATCCAGAACGCCGACAACGCGGTGCCTACCGCCACGACCGCCGCCGACAGGGTATAGAGCCAGGACGGCACCTTGTTGAACCCGAACAGGAGAATGCCAAGAAAGGTCGCCTCGAGGAAAAACGCGGTCAGGACCTCGTAGCCGATCAGCGGCCCGACCACGTTGCCGACCGCCACCGAGAAGCGGCTCCAGTTGGTCCCGAACTGGTAGGACAGCACGATCCCCGACACCACGCCCATGGCGAAGGACACGGCGAAAATCTTGATCCAGAATTTCATCAGGTTGTGGTAGCGCTCCTCACCGGTGCGCAGCCACATCACGCCGAGCGTGGCGATGTAGGCCGAAAGGCCGATCGTGAAGCTCGGGAATATGATGTGAAAGGTGACCGTAAAAGCGAACTGGATACGGGCGAGCAAGACGGGATCGAGATCCACGGGCCTTCCTCCGTTATCTGCAGGGCGAAACCGCTATCGACGCCATCCCGGAAACCGTGACGCGCCCAAGCCAAATCCGATCGAGCGGCGACGTCAAGACCGTAAAAATGGGGTGCCCGACCGCAGCCTGCCGCAACGGAATCGGCCGCGCGCCGGAGATTACCGGTGAACAACTTATTTCCCGGACAAGAAAGCGCGATGACACAGTTGTAACGTAACTGCCTTCGTTTCGGGCAAGGGGGCGCATGATGGCCAAGCAGAACCGAAAGACCGCGGCCGGCGGCTTCGATGGATTTTTGCAGGATTATTTCGAATTGAAGAAAAACGGCACGACGGTCCGCACCGAAGCGATCGCCGGCCTGACCACCTTTCTGACGATGGTCTATATCGTCTTCGTCAACCCCGCGATCCTCGGCGCGGCCGGGATGGACAAGGGCGCGGTCTTCGTCGCGACCTGCATCGCCGCGGCGGCATCGACGCTGGTGATGGCGTTCTACGCGAATTATCCGATCGCGCTCGCGCCGGGCATGGGACTCAACGCCTTTTTCGCCTTCACCGTGGTCATCACCTACAAGTTCACCTGGCAGCAGGCGCTGGCCGCTGTGTTCTGCTCCGGCGTGATCTTCTTCCTGATCTCGGTATTCCGCATCCGCGAATACATCATCAACTCGATACCGCGTAACCTGAAATTCGCGATTTCGGCCGGCGTCGGATTTTTTCTCGCCATCATCGCGTTGAAACAAGCCGGCATCGTGGTCGCCAACGAGGCCACGCTGGTGACGCTCGGCAAGCTCATCGACAAGGCCAATCTCGCCCCGCTCCTGTGCCTGATCGGCTTCGTTCTGATCGTGGCGCTGAACGAGCTGAAAATCGTCGGCGGCACGCTGCTCGGCATTCTCATCGTCGCGGTGATCGGCATTCCGCTCGGTCTCTCGCAATTCACCGGCGTCGTGTCCATGCCGCCGTCGCTCGCCCCGACCCTGCTGCAACTCGATTTCTCGCGCGCGGCGGAAGCCACCTTCCTGATCGTGGTATTCTCGTTCCTGTTCGTGGATGTGTTCGACAATGCCGGAACGCTGATCGGCGTCACGCAGCGCGCGGGCCTGCTCGACCGCAACGGCAATCTGCCGCGCATGAAGCAGGCGCTGATCGCCGACTCCTTCGCGGCGATGTTCGGTTCCCTGATCGGCACCTCGACCACGACAAGCTACATCGAGAGCGCCTCCGGCGTGGCGGCCGGCGGGCGCACCGGGCTGACCGCGGTCGTTGTCGCGATCCTGTTCCTGCTCGCGCTGTTCTTCTCCCCGCTCGCGGGAATGATTCCAGCCTATGCGACGGCGGCGGCGCTGCTCTATGTCGCCTGCGTTATGGCGCGCGGCCTCGCCGACATGGAATGGGACGACCTGACCGAGTACGCGCCCGCCGTGGTGGCCGCCATCACCATGCCGCTGACATTCTCGATCGCCACCGGCATCGGCCTTGGTTTCATCACTTATGTCGTGTGCAAGGTGCTGACGAGGCGCGGCTCGGAGGTTTCCTTCGCCGCCTATCTGCTCGCGCTCGTCTTTGCGGTGAAGTTCTCGCTGCCGAGCTAGAGGTCAAGTCAGGAGATTCGCATGCCGGCGCTTAAAGGTTTCTCCTCGCTCTCGGCCATTCCCACCGAGCAGATCAACGACAAGACGGCGCGGAAATTCATTTCCGGCGAGCAGGGTATGCTGGTCTGGTGGAGCGGCAAGGCCGGCTCGGTCTTCGCTCCCCACAGCCATCCGCACGAACAGATCGTGTGGATGCTCAAGGGCAAGCTGAGGATCCGCATCGGCGACGAGGAGAAGGTCATGGTCCCGGGCGACGTCGCGGTGATCCCTGGGGGTGTCGAACATGCAGGCTCCTATGTCGAGGACTGCGAGATTCTCGACGTGTTTGCTCCGCCACGCGAGGATTTCCTGGACGGCGTGCCGCCGAGCTACATCAAGCAGGACTGAGCTATGTCGGCGCTCGGCACCTGGCAATTCTGGGCCATCGGCTCGGCGGTCTTTGCCGCGCTGACCGCCATCTTCGCCAAGATCGGCGTCGAGAACATCAATTCCGACCTCGCCACCTTCATCCGCACGCTGGTCGTGCTGTTTTCGCTCGGCATGATTCTGTTTTTCACTGGCGAATACCAGCACCCGTCGGCCATTCCCGGCCGCACCTATCTCTACCTCGTTCTGTCCGGCCTCGGCACCGGCGCGTCGTGGCTTTGCTATTTCCGCGCGCTGCAACTCGGCAATGCCAGCCAAGTCGCCCCAATCGACAAGCTGAGCGTCGTGCTGGTCGCGATCTTCGGCGCGGCGTTTCTCGGGGAGAAGCTGAGCCTTATGAACTGGCTTGGCGTGGCGCTGATCGCCGGCGGGGCTATGCTGGTGGCGTTGTAGCGTCCGCGGCGAAAGACGGCGCATCCGGCAGCGAGAGGAGTGCGCGCGGCCTCTGTCGTCAGCCGGTGGGCTCGTCCGGCCCGCTCCCGCCGCCCTGCGGGGAGGCGGACAGCGCCTTCTTGATCGCCAGCATGTCGCGCCAGGCCAGCCTCTTTTCGAGCGGGGAACGCAACAGGTAGGCGGGATGGAACGTCGCCATCGCGCGAATCTCGCGCCTGCCCGTGTGGTAGGTCATCCAGCGCCCACGCGTGCGGCGGATGCCGTCGACGACGCCGAGCAGCGCGGCAGTCGAAGGTTTGCCAAGACAGACCAGAACCTCGGGATCGACCAGTTCGATCTGGCGCCGGATGAACGGCAGGCATATCTGCGTCTCGTGGGTGGACGGGTCGCGATTGCCCGGCGGCCGCCAGGGAATGATGTTGGCGATATAGGCGCGAGTGCGATCGAGGCCGATGGAGGCCAACATCAGGTTGAGAAGCTGCCCTGACGGACCGACGAAAGGAAGCCCCTCGAGGTCTTCTTCCTTGCCCGGCGCCTCTCCGACGAACATCACCCGCGCCCGCGGATTACCGTCCGCGAAAACGAGCCGCTTGGCGGTGGCGCGAAGGCCGCATCCCTCGAAGGTCTCGAGAATGGAGCGCAATTCCTCAAGCGAACGGGCGGTTTTCGCGGCGGCGCGCGCAGCCATCACCGCTTCCTCCGCGCCGGGAAGCGGCTGCGGATCGCTTTCCGTTCTGCGCGAAAGGATTAGCGTGGGCGGAGCGGGTCTCGCGCCCGCGCCACTTTCGCCTGCGCGACTCACCGCGCTCGCCGCCCCCGCCTCCTCCGCCGCAGGGGGGACCGGGGCGTGGCCCGCCAGGCGGTCAATGGGCGCCTCGCCGATCACGGCATCGACGCCGTTCTCGACGTAGAAGGTAAGGATATCGCGCGCGGCCCTGCTCTGCCCGGGGATCATGATCGCCAGTCTAGCACGCCTTGCAAAACGGCGGATTGTGGCAGCGGGACAAACGTGGAAAAAGTGCGAATTATTCGAAATCGCCGTAACGGACCTGACATGACCGACCTGCCCGCCCGCGAATCCATGGAATTCGACGTCGTGATCGTCGGGGCGGGACCTGCCGGCCTCTCCGCCGCGATCCGGCTCAAGCAATTGTCCTCCGACATCAATGTCGTCGTTGTGGAAAAGGGCTCGGAGGTTGGCGCCCATATTCTTTCCGGCGCGGTGATCGATCCCTCTGCCCTCGACCGGCTCCTGCCGGAATGGCGCGAGGACCCGCAGCGGCCGCTCAGGACCGAAGTCACCGAGGACCGCTTCCTGTGGCTGTCGCAATCCTCCTCCATCCGCCTGCCGAATTTCGCGATGCCGCCGCTGATGAGCAATCATGGCGCCTTTGTCGGCTCGCTCGGCGAGGTCTGCCGCTATCTCGCTGGCCGCGCCGAAGCGCTCGGCGTCGAAATCTATCCGGGCTTCGCCGCCGCCGAAGTGCTTTACGGGCCGAACGGCGAGGTGCAGGGCGTGGCGACCGGCGACATGGGCATCGGCAAGGACCGCCAGCCGAAGGACTCGTTCACCCGCGGCATGGAGCTGCGCGCGAAATACACGTTGTTCGCCGAAGGCGCGCGGGGGAGTCTCACCAAAACGCTGCTCGCGAAATTCGGCCTGGCGCTGGACCGCGACCCGCCGAAATTCGGGATCGGCCTGAAGGAAATCTGGCAGGTAGATCCCGCCAGGCACCAGCCCGGACTAATCCAGCACTCGTTCGGCTGGCCGCTCGACAACGCGACCGGCGGCGGCTCGTTTCTTTATCACTGGGGCGACAATCTCGTTTCGACAGGATTTGTCGTTCATCTCAACTACGAGAATCCGTGGCTGTCACCTTTCGAGGAATTCCAGCGTTTCAAGACGCACCCGAAAATCCGCGACACGTTCGAGGGCGGCAAGCGGCTGGCTTACGGCGCGCGTGCGATCACCGAAGGCGGATACCAGTCGGTGCCGAGGCTCACCTTTCCGGGCGGCGCACTGATCGGCTGCGCGGCGGGCTTTGTCAACGTCCCGCGGATCAAGGGCACGCATAACGCGATGGCGTCGGGCATGCTTGCCGCCGAGGCGGTGGCGGCCGCGCTCGCCGCCGGGCGAGCACACGATGAACCGGCGGACTACGAGAACGCCTGGCGCAATTCGAGCATCGGCAGGGATTTGTGGAAGGTCAGGAACGTCAAGCCGCTCTGGTCGAAATTCGGAACGCTGCTCGGCATCGCGCTCGGTGGCTTCGACATGTGGTGCAACACCCTCGGCTTCTCCCTGTTCGGCACGATCGGCCACGGCAAGGCCGACGCTGACACGCTGAAGCCGGCGGCCCAATGCCCGCGGATCACCTATCCGAGGCCCGACGGCAAGATCAGTTTCGACCGCCTGTCATCGGTCTTTCTTTCCAACACCAACCACGAGGAAGATCAGCCCGTGCATCTCGTGGTGGCCGACGCCGCTCTGCAAAAATCCTCGGAGCACGACATCTTTGGCGGCCCCTCGACCCGCTATTGCCCAGCCGGCGTCTACGAATGGGTAGGCGAAGGCGCAGATTTGAAATACGTGATCAACGCGCAGAACTGCGTCCACTGCAAAACCTGTGATATCAAGGACCCAAACCGGAACATTACCTGGGTTCCTCCGGAGGGCGGCGGCGGGCCGAATTATCCGAACATGTGACTTATCGGAAGACTTATCCGAACATGTGATGATACCGGTCACGATATGGCCCCGATCCAGGCGCTTGAGTGACATACATGCTGTTCCGGCCCGTCCTTGCGAGGGCGGGCTAAAAAGTCCATTCTCGAATCGAGGCCCAGCGGGTGCCGCGCCGGTTGCCGCCCGCATGATGGAGATCACCGACCCGTGCTTGCATTTTCCATTCGGCGCGTCGCGTGCGCAGCCCTCGCCGCAGGCCTGCTCATCGCTCCGGCCTCCGCGCAAAATCCAAAGCGACCGCAAGCGAGTGATCCTTTTGAAGGCTTCGACCACGCGCGGGCCACATCGGCCGGGACGTATCTCGCCGCGCGCCATGCGACGCAGCAGCGCGACGCGCAGGCCGCCTCGTCCTATTATCGCGCCGCGCTCCGCCTCGACCCGAAGAACGGGGATCTGCTCGACCGCACCTTCATTTCCGTCCTGACCAGCGGCGACATCGAAGAGGCGGTAAGGCTCGCCGACCGCGTGTTACAGAACAATCGTAACGACCGAGTCGCGCGGCTCGTCGCCGGCATCCGCCACCTGAAGCAGAAGCAATACGCCTCCGCGCGGGTGAACTTCGCACAGTCGGTGCGCGGCCCGGTGACTGATCTCACCGCCGCGCTACTCGAGGCCTGGACGGCCTACGGCGCCAATGACACCCGCACCGCGATCGACAAGATCGACAACCTGCAAGGCGCCGATTGGTATGCGCTGTTCAAGGACCTGCATGCCGGCATGATTCTCGATCTTGCCAACAACAGGAAGGAAGCGGCCAAGCGGTTCGAGCGCGCCTACAAGCTCGATCCGGGGGCGCTGCGCGTCGTGCAGGCTTACGGCAGCTTCCTGTCGCGCCACGGCGAGACCGCCGAGGCGCTCAAGGTATTCGAGGCCTTCGACAAGCAATTGCCGCGCCATCCGCTGATCGTGGAGGCAATCGGGAAACTCAAGCGCGGCGAAAAGCTGCCGCCGGTCGCGGATAACGCGCAGACCGGTGCCGCCGAGATCCTTTATGGACTCGGCGCTTCGCTGGGCCGCCGCGGCGGCGAGGATCTCGGCCTCGTCTATCTGCAGCTTGCGCTCTATCTCGTGCCGCATCATCCGCTCGCGCTTCTTTCGCTCGCTGATCTCTACGAAGCGATGAAGAAGCCGCAGGCCGCGATCGACACGTATCAGCGCATTCCCGAGCATTCGCCCCTGCGCCGCAACGCCGAGATTCAGCTCGCGATCAATCTCGATACGCTCGACAAGACAGACGAGGCCAAGGCGCGGCTCGAAAAGCTCATTCAGGCGAGCCCGAGCGATCTCGAAGCCATCATGGCGCTCGGCAATATCCTGCGCGCGCGCAAACAATTCGACCAGTGCTCCGAGGTTTACACCAAGGGCATCGACACGATCACGTCCGAGCAGAAATCGGACTGGGTGATGTTCTATTTCCGAGGAATTTGCAATGAGCGGTCGAAGAAATGGCCCGCCGCGGAAAAGGACTTGAAAAAGGCGCTGGAGCTTTATCCCGACCAGCCACACGTCCTGAATTATCTCGGCTATTCCTGGATCGACCAGGGCATCAATCTGGATGAAGGCATGGCAATGATCCGCCGCGCGGTCGATCAGCGGCCGGATGACGGATACATCGTCGATTCACTCGGCTGGGCCTATTACCGCATCGGCAATTTCGAGGACGCAGTGAAGCATCTCGAACGCGCCGTCGAGCTGCGGCCGGACGATCCGACGATTAATGACCATCTGGGGGATGCTTATTGGAAAGTCGGGCGCACAATCGAAGCGCAGTTCCAGTGGTCGCACGCCAAGGACCTCAAGCCGGAGCCCGACGACCTCGCCAAGATCGAAAAGAAGCTTCACGAAGGTCTACCGGAAGACACCGCCACCACCGCCGACAAGGAAAAGAAGCAGGGCGGCGGCTGAGGCCGGCGGCGGCAAGGTGTGAAATTCCTCATGGCGGGGCCGCCCCGGCCATCAGCGTTTCTTGCGCGGGAAGCCGGCGCCGGCAGAGGGCCGGGGCGGCGCCCCGCGAGGCCCGGCGGCAAGTAGGCGGCAGGCGCTGTTGCTGCCCGCCGGGCAAAGTTGCTACCCCTCCCCGCATGTTCGTCGAATTCGCTCCCGCCAAGATCAATCTGACCCTGCGCGTCATCGGACGGCGCGCCGACGGCTATCACGAGATCGAAAGCCTCGTGGTTTTCACGCGCCCGCGCGACCGGCTGTGCCTGGACCCGGGTGCGGACCTGTCGCTCGCCGCCGACGGCCCGACCGCCCCGCTCGCCGGGGATACCGCCGACAACCTCGTCCTGAAAGCGGCCGCGGCGCTGCGGGCGCAAATTCCGAACCTGAAAGTCGGGCGTTTCGCGTTGTGGAAGGTGCTGCCAGTCGCCGCCGGAATCGGGGGTGGGTCTTCTGACGCCGCCGCCGCGTTACGGTGCCTTGCGCGCGCCAATGGTCTTGCTGCGGACGACGCGCGGCTTATGCGGGCGGCGCGGCAGACCGGGGCCGACGTTCCGGTCTGTCTCGATCCGCGGCCGCGCATGATGCGCGGGATTGGCGACATCCTCTCGCCGGCATTGTCGCTCCCGGATCTGCCGGCCGTGCTTGTCAATCCGGGCGTTGGCGTGCCCACCGGTGATGTGTTCAAGGCACTTGCGGCCATCCGCGCGAAGGAGAGCCCGAAAAGGCAGAGCGACGATCCGACCGCCGCTCTCGCGCGGGCCGGCGGCGCCGTCTCGGCCGATCAGATGATCGACGCGGTCTCCCGCTCGATCAACGATCTCGAAGGGGCGGCCATTAGCGTGCAGCCGCTCGTGGCGGATGTGATCGCGGCCCTGCGCGCGCTGCCGGGATGCCGCCTCGCGCGCATGTCAGGGTCGGGCGCGACCTGCTTCGGGCTGTTCGACCGGGGCGAGGCGCCGCGCGCCGCCCGCCTGCTCAGGCGAAAACATCCGGGTTGGTGGGTGAAGGCGACGGTGCTGGGAGGATTCGCGCCGGCATTATACTGAAGCCGCGACGCGGAATTCAATGCGCCCGCGCAATACAGAAAGCGACCGTCTCTTCCAGCGCGCGCTTCATGGCCGATTGCGGAAAGAGTGCGAGCGCGTCCTTGGCGATGGCGCCGTAATGCTCAGCGCGGCGGATCGTGTCCTCCAGCGCTCGGTGCTTGGCCATCAGGTGCAGGGCCTGCTCGAGATCGGCGTCGGTTGCCTCCGCCTTTTCCAGCGTGCGCACCCAGAAGGCGCGTTCCTCAGCGGAGCCGCGGCGGAAGGACAGGACGACCGGCAGCGTGATCTTCCCATCGCGGAAATCGTCCCCGACATTCTTGCCGAGCTTGGCAGACTTGCCGCCGTAATCGAGCGCATCGTCGACGAGTTGGAACGCGATCCCGAGATTCATCCCAAAAGAACGGCACGCGGCGAGATCGTCCTTGGTGCGGTCGGCGAGCACCGGCCCCACCTCGCATGCCGCCGCGAACAATTCGGCGGTCTTGGCGCGGATCACGGCGAGATACTGGTCCTCCGTCGTCGCGGTGTTCTTGGCCGCGGCGAGCTGCATCACCTCGCCTTCGGCGATGACCGAGGCCGCCGATGAGAGTATTTCCAGCGCGCGCAGGTTGCCAACCTCGACCATCATTTTAAACGCCTGGCCGAGTAGGAAATCGCCGACCAGGACACTCGCCTCGTTGCCCCAGAGAATGCGTGCGGCGAGCTTACCGCGCCGCAGGTCGCTTTCGTCCACCACGTCGTCGTGCAGCAGGGTCGCCGTGTGCATGAATTCTACCGCTGCGGCGAGCTTGACGTGCCCTTCCCCCGCATAGCCGGCGAGCTGCGCCATGGCGATGGTCAGCATCGGCCGGAGCCTCTTGCCACCGGAGCTGATCAGGTGATTGGCCACTTCCGGTATCATCGCCACGTCCGAGCCGGTGCGGGCGAGGATAGTCGCGTTGACACGCTCCATATCGGTGGACACGAGGGCGTTCAGCTGGTCGATGGAATCGGTATGGCTTTCGAAGGGAACTATGACGGCCAACAGGGCTCTCCCGAAAAGGACGCGTGCACGCGGATATGGTAGTGGAGCAAAAGCGCCCGTGCCGCAAGAGATTCGGCGCCTTCAGGGAATTTGGCAGCCCATGCTCAATGCCGAGGAAATGGAAGACGCCCGATCCGCCGAGCAGCTCGCCGGCTACCGGATCGCCGTTCTCGTCCCCTGTTACAACGAGGAGGCGGCCATCCCCCGGGTCGTCGCCGACTTCCGTGCAGTCCTGCCGGGGGCCGCGATCTACGTTTATGACAACAATTCCACCGACCGCACGGCGGAGGTCGCGCGGGCGGCGGGAGCCGAGGTCCGCCGCGAGCACCGCCAGGGTAAGGGTCACGTGGTGCGGCGGATGTTCGCCGATATCGAGGCCGACATCTATGTGCTGGTCGACGGGGACGCGACCTATGACGCCCCGAGTGCACCGCGCATGGTTTCCGAGCTGATCGAGAGGCGCTGCGACATGGTGGTCGCGGCCCGCGTCGAGCGGGAGGATACGGCCTATCGGCGCGGACACCGCTTCGGCAACAGGATCCTGACCGGATTCGTCACCCAGGTCTTCGGCCGCGCCTTTACCGATATCCTGTCCGGCTATCGCGTCTTCTCGCGGCGCTTCGTGAAATCCTTTCCGGTCCTGTCGGGCGGCTTCGAAATCGAAACGGAATTGACCGTCCACGCGCTCGAACTCGATCTCCCCGTCACCGAGGTGCGCACGCCCTATTACGCGCGGCCGCAGGGCTCGGAGTCGAAGCTGCACACATACCGCGACGGCTTTCGCATCCTGTGGACCATCATGCGGCTTTACCGCTCCGAGCGGCCGCTCAATTTTTTCGGCGCGCTCGGCATCGCCCTTGCGATCGTCTCGATCGGGTTCGCCATCCCGGTATTCGTCACCTATTTCGAGCAGGGCATCGTGCCGCGGCTGCCGACCGCGGTGCTGTCGACCGGCCTGATGCTGCTCGCCTTTCTCGCCATCTCGGCGGGGCTCGTCCTCGACACCGTGACGCGCGGACGCCGCGAGGTGAAGCTCCTCGCCTATCTCGCCGAGCGCGGCATCGAGGATCGCCGCAACCGGCCCCGCTCCTGAAAGGACGAGCCTTGCGCGAGATCGTCCGCACCAATGATCCGGTCCTGATCACCGCGATCGAGGCCTTGCTCAATGGCGCCGGCATCCGGCATGTCGTGCTCGACCGCAACATGAGCGTGCTCGAGGGCTCGCTCGGCGTGCTGCCGCGGCGGGTGCTGGTGGCGGAAGAACAAGAGACGAATGCCAGGCGCGTGCTCGAGGATGCCGGGCTCGGCCACGAGCTTCGGCCCGAGACTAAGTAGGATGGACGTAACTCACGACGCCGCGCTCGGCGGGCGCCTGCATCTTGTCCAGCCACGGCGCGGCCACCGCTTCGGACACGATGCGATCCTGCTTGCCGCCGCCGTCGCCGCAAGAGCGGGTGACCGGGTGGTCGAATTCGGCGCGGGCGTGGGCGCCGCGGGCCTGGCGCTGGCTTGCCGCGTCGGCGGGATCGCGCTGACGCTGATCGAGATCGACCCGGCCCTTTCACAGCTCGCCGCGGGTAACATCTCGGCCAACGGATTCGACGGCCGGGCACGCGCCGTCACCCTCGATGTGACCGCCGCGCCCGAAGATTTTGACCGCGCCGGATTGCCGGCCGGGAGCGCCGATCACGTGATGATGAATCCGCCTTTCAATCCGGCCCGGCTCCAGCCCTCGCCCGACGCGATGCGCCGGCGCGCGCACGCGGCCGGACGGGAGACGCTCCCGACATGGATCGCGAGCGCGGCGCGGCTGCTCCGCCGCGGCGGCATTTTGACGCTGATCTCACGCGCGGACGATCTCGACGCCATTCTCGCGCATCTGCGGGACGAATTCGGGGCGGCGACGATCCTGCCGATACTATCGGTGGAGGGCGAGCCGCCGATCCGCGTCATCTGCCGCGCCGTCAGCGGCGATCGTTCCGTGCCGACCATTCTGCCGGCTTTCGTGCTGAATGATCGGAAGAGGAACCCAACCCGCGAAGCCGAAGCGGTGCTGCGCCATGCAGCACCGCTTCCGCTCGCGCATCAATGACGATGGCCTCGCGCGCGAAGAATGGGCAGGTGCGCGGACACCGCGATCGCGGCCATCAAGACGCAAAGAAGATAAATCTTCATCGCCGTTCCTTCCTGCCCCGGCAACATCGGGGCTGAATCCGGCAATCCGGAGACGGCGGAATCACGAACGCGTCAATGCCGCGTGAGTGCCGCGCCGCCCGATCCGGCCGCTTGCCGCCGCGCGCGGTTGCGCCTATGTGGTTTTTATGGAAACTGAAACAAACCGTCGTTCAATATCTGAATTTATTTCGCCTTATCTTCCGGAACGCTTGCGAACCGATCTGCCTGTCGTTCCGGTGGTGCGGATGAGCGGCGTGATCGGTTTTTCGACGCCGCTCAGGCCGGGATTGTCGCTCGCGCTTGTCGCGCGTTCGCTCGAAACCGCCTTCAAGACGAAGCGCGCCAGGGCGGTCGCGCTTGCGATCAATTCGCCGGGCGGATCGGCGGTACAATCGCATCTGATCTTCCGGCGCATTCGGGATCTGGCGACCGAGCACAAGCTGCCGGTCCTATCCTTCGTCGAGGACGTCGCGGCGTCCGGTGGCTACATGATCGCCTGCGCCGGCGACGAGATCTTCTGCGATCCGTCGTCGATCGTCGGCTCGATCGGGGTGATCGGCGCGACGTTCGGCCTCGACAAGGCGATCGGCAGGCTCGGCATCGAGCGGCGCGTTTATACGTCCGGAGAAAAGAAGGTGACGCTCGATCCGTTCCTGCCGGAAAATCCGGATGACGTGGCGCGGCTGAAGGCGATCCAGCACGATATTCACGAAGGATTTATAGCCCTCGTGAAGGAGCGGCGGGGCGCGAGCCTGCGCGGCCAAGAATCGGCCTTGTTCTCGGGGGAATACTGGGTCGGCACGAAGGCGCAGGAACTTGGGCTCGTCGACGGCCTGAGGGACCTGCGCGGCGTGCTGCGCGAACGTTTTGGCGAGAAGGTCAGGATGCCGCTGATCGTTGAAAAAGGCTGGTTCGGACGGCGCGTGCCTGGTGTCGGCCAGCGATGGATGCAAGGACAGTCCGAATTCGTGGCGGGCGGTTTCGCCGATGAAATGCTGTCGGCGATCGAGGCGCGCGCGATCTGGGCACGCTACGGCCTGTGAGCTTGTTCGGGATCAGCATGGGGAGAGATCGCATGACCATTCCACCCGTCCCCCACCTCGCCGCGCTGGCGCTCGGTGCTATTGGCGCCATGGCGCTATACCGGCTGGTGATGCGGGAAAAGCGGCGCGTGACCGAGGAACTCGACTTGTTGCGGGCACAAAGCGTCAACGACCAGGCACAACGGCGCACGCTGAAGCGCGACCCGGAAACGGGAATCTATCGTCCCTGACATCCCCGGTGTCGGGCCGCGCGTCCGGAGCGGCCGACCCCAGTACTATCGCCGGCGCGGACCCCAAGGGCCGGGCTCGGAGGGGGCATCGCCCCAGGGTCCAGGCGCTCCTGTGGCCGGCGGCTTTTTCGGCAGGAACGGCCGACCCGCGTCTAAATCCGCGTCCGCGCCGGCACCGCCATCAAGCTCGGGCAGCACGATCGGGCCCGGATCGCGGCCCCCGGCATATTGGACAAGCGCGGCGACCCGGCGTTCCACTGAGGGGTGCGTGGCAAAAAGATCCGCCAGCCCTGACCGCGGATTGTCAACGCACATTTCCATGATCGCTGAAGTGGCCTCCGGCAATTCGCCGCGCCCCTCGATCTTGCGCAAGGCCGAGATCATCGCATCCGGATTCTTGGTCAGCTCCACCGAACCGGCATCGGCGAGAAATTCGCGCGACCGCGACAGAGCGAAGCGGATCACCAGAGACAGCGCCCAGGCGAGCGCGATCAGCACGAAAGCGAGGAAAATCGCCGCCCCCGCCCCGCCCGATCCCCGCCGGTCGTCGCCGCCGGAGCGGCCGCCGCCGAAGCCGCGCGAATAATAAAGCGAGCGGAAGACAAGCTCGGCGAAAAACGAGATCACTCCCGCGATCACGACCGCGACGACGAGCATGCGCACGTCGCCGTTGCGGATATGCGTAAGCTCGTGGCCGAGCACCGCCTCGATTTCCGGATCCTCGAGGCGCTGCAAAAGACCGGTCGTGACTGTGATGGAATATTGCCGCTGTGTCAGCCCGGTGGCGAATGCGTTAAGCGCCGGATCGTCCATCACCTTGAGCTTGGGCATCGGAATGCCGCGGGAGATGCAGAGATTTTCCAGAAGATTATAGAGGCGGGGCTCATCCTGCCGCGCGACTTCGCGGCCGCCGGTGATGGCGTCGATCATCGACTGGTGAAACTTGTAGGCGATCGCGATCCAGGCGGCAGTGCCGATTGTGGCGAACGGCGCCGCCATCAAAAGATCGCGCCACGCCGCCCGCAAGAGCCAGTCGAGCGAGGCGTCGGCGGCGAATGCCTCGGCGAGCAGCGCCGCCGCATAGACGAGCAAATAGATGAGAAAGAACAACCCGATCAGCAGCGCGATCGAACGGCGCCGGTTTGACTGAATATGCGAATAAAGACCGTACGCGGCCATTGCCTACCGCTCCCGGCCGGGGTGCTCGACCGTCAGAACTTGACCTGCGGCGCCTGCTCCAGTTGAGGACGCGCTTCCCCCACGTCGAAAAATTCGCGGCGGGTAAACCCGAACGCGGAGGCGAACAGCGCGGCCGGAAACTGCTCGATACCCGTATTGTATTCCTGCACGGCGTTGTTGAAGAAACGCCGCGCCGCCGCGATCTTGTTTTCGATATCGGACAACTCGGCCTGCAATTGCTGGAAATTGGCGTTCGCCTTCAGGTCGGGATAGGCCTCGGACAAGGCGAAAAGCTGGCGCAGCGCGCCCGACAGTGTGTTCTCCGCCGCCGCCTGCTGCGCCGGACCCTGCGCCGCGATCGCGGCATTGCGCGCCTGGATCACCGCCTCGAGCGTGCCGCGCTCGTGAGAGGCATAGCCCTTCACCGTTTCGACCAGATTGGGAATCAGATCGTGCCGCTGCTTCAGTTGCACGTCGATATCGGCGAAGGCCTGGCCGACGCGCTGCCGCAAGCCGACGAGGCCATTATAGATCGCGATCGCCCACAGAATGACAACGACAATGATGCCGAGAAAAACCCAGCCGATCGTAGACATGCAATGCTCCTCGATGACCCCAACGATAATGCGCGGCGACGACCAAATCGAATGGTGCGCGCCAACCATATCACGATTGAGGCGGAAATCCGCCACGGAACCTGCTCTCCCGGCATACGTTAAACACGCAAGGGAGATGACGATGCCTGTTCA
The DNA here is from genome assembly GCA_035548355.1 of Pseudorhodoplanes sp. GTDB lineage: Bacteria > Pseudomonadota > Alphaproteobacteria > Rhizobiales > Xanthobacteraceae > Pseudorhodoplanes. The sequence goes on along the minus strand of DASZTD010000030.1, from coordinate 113,760 downwards.
CGAAACACCCCCTGCCACCCTGAATCCGACACAGGCCCGGCAGAGCTTCCGCGATCGGCCGGTGCTGATGGTATTGACCGCGAGCCTGTTGCTCGTGTGCGCCGCCTTTGCCGCCGCCTATTTCCTGCACTGGCCGGCATAGCGTTCAGCCGAATTCGATCACCACCTTGATGTCGTCGGCGCGCGGTTCAAGAGCTTCGTGCCAGCGTTCGAGCGGCACGCGGCGCGTGATGAGCCGTTCGATCCAGTTGCGGGGCGCGGCCAAAAGGTGCCGCTCGGCGGCGCGGTAATGCCGGAGATTGGCATTGACGCTGCCGAACACGATCTCGTTGTTCAAAACGACCTTGCGATTGAATCCACCAATATCAAATTCGTCCCGGCGGCCGGCCGCCGACACTCCGAGAAGGCAGGCGATGCCGCTCGGCGCGATGCGCCTGATCGCTTCGACGATCACCGGCGACGCGGCGGTGCATTCGAGCACGATGTCGAAGGCAAGATCCGCGAGCGACCCGACATCGGCATGATAGGCCGCCCCGAGTTCGGCCGACAGCAACGGCTTGGGGCCGTCACGATGCCTGTCGAGGACATGCACCTGCAGCCCGCGCTGCGCCCCGATCAGCGCGCCGAGAAGCCCGATCGGACCGGCGCCGGTGACGAGCAGCGAGCGCGGCTGCCAGGAGGCGGACCTGCACCCAATCCTGTCGACATGGTCCCAGGCCTTGGCGACGACGCTGGCCGGTTCGATGAGGACCGCCGCGAGCCCGAGCGACGCATCGACCTTGACCGCGAATTCCGGCTCGATCCGAAAATATTCGGAGCCGTAGCCGTGGCGGCCCTTGATGCCGCGCTCGGTGTAAAGGCCGTTAAGACACATGTCCCACTCGCCGGAGGCGCAGGCGGCGCAGGGCACCGGATCGGGCCTACGCACGACCCCAACCACGAGATCGCCCTTTTCAAATCCGCTGCCGTCGGGCGCGCTCTCGACGATGCCAAGCGATTCATGTCCGAGGATCAGGCGCTCCTCGCCGCGCGGCGCGGATCCGTGAACGCCATCGAGAATCTCGCGATCCGTTCCGCACACGCCCAGGGCGCGCGTGCGCACGAGGATCGCGCCTTCCCCGATATCCGGGGTCGGGACGGTGTCGAGCCGGGCGGACTTTGCCACCCCCGGCGCTATCGTGATCGCGCGCATCGACCGATTCATATCGCCTATTGTTCGCTCTTGGCGCCGGAACGCAAACGGCCGCCCGAAGGCGGCCGTTTCGATCCATGATCGGTTTTCGCGGCTCAGCGGCGATGACGCTTGCGCGACGGCACCGGGGCCGGCTCCAGCGTCAGCTCGGCGACGCCGCCGGCGACGTTCAGACCCGCCTGCCCCTGGAACGACAGCGGCTGCAGCGAGACGGTTTGATGGGAGCCGCCATAGAGGGCATTGGCTCCGAGCCCCGCGCCCACCGTCGCTTCGGCGGTGGCGCCACCGTAGTGCCCGGCCAGCGCCCAGCGGCGCTCCGTGGTCGGGGCATAAACGGCCCAAAGCAGGCGCCCGCCGGAGGTCGCGCCGATATCCACGCCGAATTTGTTGATCGTGCCGACATAACGCTCGCCGCGCCAGCCGGCCTGCGACGGCACGAACGCGCAATCGACCTGCTTCGTCGATCCGACGATAAAGCCGACGCCGGGCGCAACCGCGCAATCGAGCGTGCCGACCTTCACGCGCTCCTGCGCGTGGGCGGAAGACGCCGCAAAAAGCATCGAGGCGGCAGCGAACACGACAGAGATGCGAACCAAAATGACCTCCCAAAGAAGAAGTGAAACGACCCGAATGGCCGGCCGGCATCTATTGCCGCATTAGCGGCGGTTCTGTGTCATTCGCACGGATTTGCACCGGCAATTGTGCAAATTTGCGCCCGATTTGGACGTCGGCAATGCAGCGGCCACTAACATGCGCCATTCCCGGCTGGGTGACCGGGCTGAACAGGGGATCGCAGCCGACCGGAAGCCTTTCCTTGCGGGCGGAATCGTCCGGCCGGTCACGCCCGGGCGCGGACCGGTCCCGGCGGGACATCTTTTCCAGCGTCGTTACGCCGCGCTGCTGGTCCACGGACCAGACGAGCTGGATATCCTCCTTGCGGCGCGGCGGCGCCAGCCGGTCCTGTTTCGCCGTCGAAGCGGGAATCGCCCAGCGGGCCTCGAAGCTCGCGGAGCGGGCCGACGACCAGTAACCGTCCATGACCGGGGGGAGCGCCAGCCCAAGCAACGCGGCCGTCGATCCCGCCGCCAAGCACAACCCAGAACCTTTCATCGCAACGACTCACACATCAACCGGATAGCCGGCGCTTCAACGCGGAGCGGTAAGAATGTGTTCCGCCTGGTCTGGACGGCTGACGTGGACGTCCGGAACCGCGATCCGGCAGCGCACGCCGCGCCGGTCGAAATCCAAATCGACCCTGGCGCCGAGCGCGCTCGGCAGCGTCCTCGTCAATACGACGCTTCCGAAGCCGAAGCCGTGCGAGGGATTCACCTCCGGCCCGCCGCTTTCCACCCACGAAATTTCCACGCCTGCGTCGGGCGCGTGACGCCACGCCACCGAAACCTTCCCTTTCGCGCGAGACAACGCGCCGTACTTAACCGCATTGGCCGCAAGCTCGTGCACGGCCAGTCCCACCATTTGCGCGGCCTCCGGCTTGAGCCAGACGGCGGGGCCTTCGATAGTGAGGCTTCCGCCTTCAAGATAGGCGGCGAGCTGGCCGTGCATCAGGTCGCGCAGAGACGCGCTGCGCCAGCTCTGCTGCACGAGCAGATCATGCGATTGTGAAAGCGCCTGCAGGCGCGCGCTGAAACGCTCGAGGAACGTGGCGATGCTACCCGAATAATGCGCGGTCTGCCGGGCCATGCCCTGGATCACGGCGAGCAGGTTCTTCGACCGGTGCGTGATCTCCCGCAGGAGAAAATACAATTGCCGTTCGCGCTCCTTGCGTTCGGTGACCTCGAGTGCCGCACAGACGACGCCCTCGACCGCCCCGTTGCGGCCGAAGGCCGGCTCGATATGCAGTCCGAAGAAAGCGCGTCGTCCGCCGAGCAGGCGGGAAAATTCGGCATCGGCCGGCTTTCCGGTTTCGAGCACTCGCCGCTTGGCGGCGATCGCCTCCCGCAGATCGAGGATGCCGGACAGGTCATCGTCGGTGCGGTTGAGAATGTCGGTGGGCGGAATATCGCAAAGGGGACCCGACACCCACGAATAGCGCAGGTCGCGGTCCTGCAAGAGCAGGCAGATACGTCCGCCCTGCAATACAGCTTCGAGCTGACCCGCCGACGGGATCGCCCGCCGCCTGCGTGATACGGCTCGCGGTCGCCCTTGCGGCGGACGTTCAGCCGGCATGGATGAGAGCACGTCTTGCTCTTGGCCTAGAGACATTTTGATTTTGGACTTGTTGCGTCCATTTCAGACGTGTCGCGTGCGTGATCGCTGGATTGGTTTGTCGGAGACAACGCACTTGAATCCGCCTTGGTTTCGCCTCCCGGCAAACGGGAACCGCACCGCCGCCCGAAATAGTTGCGGAATTGGCGGAACGCGGCGGGTCTTTTCTACGTTCTAAAGTGGGACCGGCCGTCCATCCCCTCCCCTCGTGCTCGGTCGGTCATCTCAGGCGCGGCCGGCGATACCGGCCGCGCCTTCTCTTTGTTCATTATTGATTATGCATAGGGCGCGCGCCGAAAGAGCGGAACCAGGCCCGCGACCGCGCGTTACGTTCGGCAATCACAAGGAGAGGATTATGCCCGCGACCGCGCGACAGAAGGACCCCACGACACGCCGCGCCGGCGCAGCCAAGGGACGCGGCAAATCCGTGTTGCGCGTGCGCCGCAGGCCAGCCTCGCGCATCCGGCGTGCGCTCGGTCGCCATGTCGCTGGCGACGCGCAGGATCTGCGCGACGAGGTCGGCCAGCTCGTCCAGGACATCGAAAACCGTCTCGGCCGCCTCAACAGCCTCACGCGGCGCGGCGCCTCGCACGCGATGGACGGCATGCACGATCTCGCCTACGGCGCCGTGGCGGGACTCTCCGACCGCATGCGCAAGAGCGCGCGCGGCGGCGAAGCGGCGTCGATTGGCAGCGGCGCCTTCAACCGCGTCGTGCACGAAATCGAGAAACGGCCCCTGCTCACGCTCGCGATCGCGGTCGGGCTTGGAATCGCAGCGGGCTTCGCGCGCCGCAGCGACTAACCGATGGTCCTGCAAAAATTCATCGGAAGGACACTGGCCGGACCTCTCTCGCTGGTCCGGCGGCGGGTGGCAGCGATCCTGCTGTGCATCGCCGCCTCCCTCGGATCGCTGTTCTATTTTCTCGCCGCCGCCAATATCGCGCTGGAAAGCGCGGTCGGCCCGGCCGGCTCGCGCGCGATCATAGGAGGGGTATTCCTGCTGGTCGCGGCGGGCGCGATCGTGGTCCCGCGCCTCTTTCGCGGAGATAGCGCCGCCGAGGACGCGCAGACGCAAATGCCGCAGATGACCAGGGAAGAAAAAATCGCGCTGGTGGTGGAAGCGATCCTTGCGGGATTCTCGCTGTCGTCGCGCCGCTCGCAACCGAGCAAATAGATCGTCCCGCCTTGCCCGGTGCGGCGAATCCGCCCGTGAGCGAAGCGGTGCCTCAGGCGGTCGCCCGCCTCTCACTGCGGCGAGCCTTGCGCTCGAAGAACAGCGCCTGGCTGACCACCGCCGACACCGTCGCCGGCTGGAACGGCTTGGCGATCAGGAAGGCCGGCTCCGGCCGCTCCCCGGTGAGAAAGCGTTCTGGATAGGCGGTGATGAAGATGACCGGCACCTCGAAAGAACGCAGCATCTCGTTGACCGCGTCGAGACCCGAGGAGCCGTCGGCAAGCTGGATGTCGGCGAGGATCAGGCCCGGCCGCTTGGCCTTGGCGAGAATGACGGCCTCCGAATGGGTGCGCGCCACGCCGAGCACTCGGTGCCCGAGCCCCTCGACCAGCCCCTCCAGATCCATGGCGATGAAGGGCTCGTCTTCGATAATCATCACGTCAGTCGCGATCTCGGCGGCGAGTTCCTTGCCGGATTCTTCCACGAGCTGGCGGAGCTCCGGTACTGAGACGTCGAGGACCTGGGAGGCGTCGGCCTCCGAGAAACCCTCCAGCGCGACGAGGAGAAAGGCTTGGCGCGGGCGGGGGGTGATATTGCTGATCCGCTGCTCCGCCGGCATTCCGCTCTCAAGGGCGCCCGAGCTGCCGTTCACGACGACCGAATTCCAGATCTTGGTGAACAGCCGGTAGAGGGCCACGCGCGGGGATGCCGCCCCCTCAAGGATCGAGGGGTCTTCGATCAGTGCCTCCAGCGAGGCGGCAACATAGGCATCCCCGGAGGCCTGGTTGCCGGTCAGGGCCCGGGCATAACGGCGCAGAAACGGCAAATATGGCGCAATAGCTTGAGAAGCAGGCACGAAAAAACCCTCCCGTTGGGACGTCTTCCGGGCTCCAACCGCTCTTAGCAAAAAAAGTTCCCTTCTTGGGAACAGTTTGAATTTGAATACGTTGATCGCCACGCATGGGGACCTTGCTTCGGTTTTCCGGGGGCAAGGCTGAGGATCCGATGAATTCCAAGAAGATGCCGCCGCGCTCCGACATGAAAGCCGATACCGCAGAGCAACAACGCTCCGGACTAAACCGGGAGATCCAGGCCAAGATAGGCCAGCAGCTTCGCGCGATGTACGACGACGTCGTGCAGGAAGGCGTGCCGGAGCGCTTCGCCAACCTGCTCAAGCGCCTGGACAAGCCGGCTGATGAAGGGAAATCCTGATGAAGCTGGATCCCGCCCTTCGCGACCAGATCCTTGCGGCGGTGCCGAGCCTGCGGGCCTTCGCCATTTCCCTCAGCGGAAATGTCGACCGCGCGGACGACCTCGTTCAGGAGACCATGTTGCGCGCGTTGGCGAACATCCATTCTTTCCAACCGGGTACGAACATGTCGGCCTGGCTTTTCACGATCCTTCGCAATCTCTTCCGCTCCGAATATCGCAAGCGGCGGCGCGAGGTGGAGGACGCCGACGGTAGCTTCGCGGAGAGCCTGAAATCGCATCCCGAACAGCTTGGGCGCGTGGAATTCCAGGAATTCAGAGCCGCGCTTGCGCAATTGCCGGCCGAACAGCGCGAGGCGCTGATCCTCGTTGGCGCATCGGGCTTCTCCTATGAGGAAGCCGCCGATATCTGCGATTGCGCCGTCGGCACCATCAAGAGCCGCGTCAATCGCGCCCGCAGCCGGCTCGCCAAGCTGCTCGCGATCGACAATCCCGACGATTTCGGCCCGGACCACGCTACGCGCGCCGTCCTGATGGGCCACGACAACTAGTTCCTTCCCTCAGCCCTACCGGAGACGACCGCGATGCGTCGGCGGGGAACGTAGTCCCCGGCCGCGCCGTTGATCGGCGGCGACATCGCGCAGCGAGGGAGTCTTCGAATGGCGCGCCGATCGAAAAATGCGCGAAGCACAAACACCCGCAGTCCCGGTCAGTCGGTGCAGGGCTGGTTCGAATGGTTCGCGTGCGGGGTTGCGCATCTCTCCGGCAAGCCGGCCGCCTTCCTGCTGGCCTCGGCTTCGGTGATCGTCTGGGGCGCAACTGGCCCGCTCTTTCAGTTCAGCGATACTTGGCAGCTCGTCATCAACACGTCCACGACCATCGTGACGTTTCTGATGGTCTTTCTCATCCAGAACACGCAGAATCGCGACACCATGGCGCTGCAGCTCAAGCTCTCCGAGCTGATCATCGCTCTGCACGGCGCCAAGAACAAGATGGCGATCGCCGAGGACATGACCGAGGACGATCTCGAGCGCCTGCATCAGCAATACAGACGGCACGCCGAAGAAACGCTCGATCGGCTCGAGCGGAAGCGGCAGGCGGCGAAAGCCAGGCCCGCCTGACCGCTATTTCTGGCAGGACGGGCAATAGAATGTCGAACGTCCGCCCTGCGTGATGCGGCGGATTTTTCCCTTGCAGCCCAGCGTGGGACACGGCTCGCCCTCGCGATCGTACACGCGGAAGGAGTGCTGGAAATAGCCGAGCTCGCCGTCGGTGCGGCGATGATCACGCAGCGACGAGCCGCCGGCCTTGATCGCGTCGCCGAGAACGTCCCGGATCGCAGCGGCAAGCGCCTGCGCCCTTCCGTTCGGCCTGCCCGACCGGTCCGCGATGGTCGAGGCGCGGCGCTTCGGCGACAGACGCGCGCGATGCAGCGCCTCGCACACATAGATGTTGCCGAGCCCCGCGACCACGCGCTGATCGCCGAGCGCGGCCTTGAGATTTGCCTTTTTGCCGGCGCAGGCGCCGGCCAGCGCCTCCGCCCCGAACTCGTTGCCGAGCGGCTCTGGACCGAGCCGGCGCAAGGCCGGTTCATCGGCGACGCGCGCGCGCTCCACGATCTTCATCGAACCGAAGCGCCGCGGATCGTTGAAGGTCACAACCGCGCCGTTCGACATATGGAAAACCACGTGATCGTGCGCCCTCGCCGCCGAACGCGGGTGATGAAAATCGCCCGGCGTGCCGCCTGCCTTCGCATGCGCCACCCTGAACGAGCCGGACATGCCGAGATGGGCGATCAGCACGTCGTCCGACGACAGATCGATCAGCAGATATTTCGCGCGGCGGCCAAGGCCCGTGACCATCTGCCCCTTCAGGCGCGCGGCGAAATCCTTTTGGAACGGCCAGCGCAGATCCCCACGCCGCACCTCGACCTTTTCGATCCGCGCCCCTTCCATCGCCGGCGCGAGCCCGCGCCGGACCGTTTCGACCTCTGGAAGCTCGGGCATGGGACGCGATTTAACCTTGCAACGAACGCTGGCCAAGGCCGTGATAGCGTCCCCCGCGCCGCCGCGCTATGGTCCCGCGGAAAAGGACCGTTCATGCCCCAATCCGGCAGCCAGACCCATTTCGGCTTCCGCCAGGTGCCGCTCGAGGAAAAGCAGGCGCTGGTCGACGACGTCTTCCACAAGGTTGCTCGCCGCTACGACCTGATGAACGACCTGATGTCGGGCGGGCTGCACCGCGCCTGGAAGTCCGATCTCGTGACCGCGGTCAATCCGCCGCGCGGCGAGCGGCCGTTCCGCCTGCTCGACGTGGCCGGCGGCACCGGCGATATCGCGATCCGCGTGATCGAGGCGGGCGGCACCGGCACGCAGGCGACGGTCGCCGACATCAACCGAGAGATGCTCGCGGTCGGGCACGAGCGCGCCGCCGAAAGGGGCCTGCAGGACCGCATTTCCTTCGTCGAGGGCAACGCCGAGAGCCTTCCCTTCCCGGATCGCTCCTTCGATGCGGTGACTATTGCCTTCGGCATTCGCAACGTGCCGCGCATCGCTGCCGCCTTGTCGCAGATGTATCGCGTGCTGCGGCCGGGCGGACATTTCCTGTGCCTGGAATTTTCCTCCGTCGATGTGCCGGGCCTCGACAGGCTCTACGAGCTTTATTCATTCAACGTCATTCCGGCACTCGGGAGCGCCGTTGCCGGCGACGCCGATTCCTACCGCTATCTCGTCGAATCGATCCGCAAATTTCCCAAGCCCGATCTTTTCGCAGACATGATCCGCCAGGCAGGATTTGCGCGCGTCGGCTATCGGGCGATGAGCGGGGGAATTGTCGCGCTGCATTCCGGCTGGCGAGTTTAAGATAAATGGTTCAGTCAATCCGGGGCGGCGCGCGGCGCCGCACCTCGGAATGACGGAGTAATGGATTTGATTTCATCCCTGTCCCACCTCTCCCGTCTCGCGCGCGCAGGACTGGTCTTCGCGCGCGAAGGCGTGTTCTCGATGATCGATCCCGCGCCATTGCCGCCACATGCGCGCGCCGCGCTCTATCTCGCGCACCTGATCGAACGACCGTCCAAGAGCGGTCAGCAAAGCCGCGTGGCCAACGCGCTGATGCGGCTCGGCCCGACCTACGTCAAGCTCGGACAATTCCTGGCGACGCGGCCCGACGTCGTGGGCGCGGCGCTGGCGCGCGATCTCGAAAGCCTGCAGGATCGGATGCCGCCTTTCCCGCAGGAGCAAGCGGAAGCGACAGTTGAGCGCGCATTCGGACAGCGATTGGCAGAAGTGTTCGAGAGCTTCGGCCCGCCAGTCGCGGCGGCCTCGATCGCGCAGGTACATCGCGCCGAGATGAAGACATCCGGCGGCGTCCGGCCGGTCGCGGTCAAGGTGTTGCGTCCCGGCATCGAGCGGCGGTTCAAGGCCGACCTCGACGCCTTCGCATTCGCCGCCCAACATGCAGAAGCCTGGTCGGCCGAGGCGCGGCGTCTGCGCTTCAAGGAAATCGTCGGAACGCTCGCGCGCTCCGTCGCCATCGAAATGGATTTACGCCTGGAGGCGGCGGCACTTTCGGAAATGGCGGAGAACACCAAAGAAGATCCCGGCTTTCGCGTGCCGCAGGTCGACTGGCTACACGTTTCGAAGGACGTGCTCACGCTCGAATGGATCGAGGGAACGCCGCTGTCCGATCACGCCGCGCTCGCGGCAAAAGGATTCGACCTTCCACAGATTGGCCGCACGGTGATCCAGTCGTTCCTGCGCCATGCGCTGCGGGACGGCTTTTTCCACGCCGACATGCATCCGGGTAATCTTTTCGTGGACGCGGAGGGTCGCATCGTCGCGGTCGACTTCGGAATCATGGGCCGGCTCGGGCCGAAGGAACGGCGCTTCCTGGCCGAGATTCTCTACGGCTTCATCACGCGCAACTACCGGCGCACCGCCGAAATCCATTTCGAGGCCGGCTATGTGCCGCCGCATCATTCGGTCGAAGGCTTTGCGCAGGCGATCCGCGCGATCGGCGAGCCGATCCATAACCGCACCGCCGAAGAAATTTCGATGGCGAAGCTGCTCATGCTGCTTTTTGAAGTCACCGGCCTGTTCGACATGCGCACGCGGCCCGAGCTACTGATGCTGCAAAAGACGATGGTCGTGGTCGAGGGCGTAGCGCGCTCGCTCGATCCGAAGCTCGATATGTGGACGGTCGCCGACCCGGTCGTGCGCGAATGGATCGAACGCAATCTCGGGCCGGTCGGCCGCGTCGAGGACGCCGCGGAAGGAGCGATCGAGGTCGGGAAATTCCTCGGCGCCGTCCCCTCACTTCTTCAGCGCGGGGCGCTGCTGGTCGATCAGATCGACGCCATGACGCGCAACGGGCTCGTGCTTTCGCCGGAGACGGTGGAGGCGATCGGGCGAGCGGAGGCACGCCGCAATCGCTGGACCGCCCTCGCCCTCTGGGTGATTGCGGGGCTTCTCGCCTCGATTCTGCTGGCGCTGCGCTGAGCCGTTAACCATGTCCGAGACGAGGCGATAGACTTCATTTCCGGTTGAGCCTGGGCGTTTAAAAGGCTGTGTTTGGACGCGTGTCATGTTGAAAAGCAGGCGTATCCTTCTGATCGTGGGCGGGGGCATCGCCGCCTACAAGTCGCTCGACCTGATCCGCCGCCTGCGCGAGCGCGGCGCGGCGGTGCGCTGTGTGCTGACCAGGGCGGCCTGTGAATTCGTCACGCCGCTATCCGCCGGCGCGCTGCTGGGGGAGCGCGCGTTCACGGACCTGTTCGATCCGCAAAGCGAATTCGACGTCGGGCATATTCGGCTGGCGCGCGATGCCGATCTTGTGGTCGTCGCCCCCGCCACCGCCGACCTGATGGCGAAGATGGCGGGCGGGCATGCGGACGATCTCGCCACCGCGATTCTGTTGGCGACTGACAAGCCGGTCCTGATTGCCCCTGCAATGAATCCGCGCATGTGGCAACATCGCGCAACCCGCCGGAACGTCGCGCAGCTCCAGGCCGACGGCATCCAGATGGTCGGCCCGAACGACGGCGAGATGGCGGAAGCCGGAGAATCGGGCCCCGGGCGTATGGCCGAACCTCTCGAGATCGTGGCGATGATTGAGGGCTTCTTCGCGCGGCCCGAGACGGGCGTTTCGCTGGCCGGCCGCCGCGTGCTCGTGACCTCCGGTCCCACGCATGAGCCGATCGACCCGGTGCGCTATCTTGCCAATCGCTCCTCCGGCAGGCAGGGACACGCGATCGCCGCCGCCGCCGCGCAGGCGGGCGCGGAAGTGACATTGGTCAGCGGCCCGGTCGGCATTCCCGATCCGGCCGGCGTCAGGACCGTTCACGTCACCACCGCGCGCGATATGCTCGCAGCGGTCGAAGCGGCGCTGCCCGCCGATGTTGCGATCTTCGCCGCGGCGGTCGCAGACTGGCGCGTGGCGGAACCGGGCGCCCAGAAGATCAAGAAGGGGGCGTCCGACGCGCCGGCCTTGTCGCTGGTGGAAAACCCCGACATCCTCGAGACGGTGTCGCGGCACAAATCAAAGCGGCCGGCGCTGGTCGTCGGCTTCGCGGCGGAGACCGAGCGCGTGATCGAGCATGCCAAGGGCAAGCTGAAATCGAAGGGCTGCGACTGGATCGTCGCCAATGATGTATCGCCGGAAACCGGCATCATGGGCGGAGACCGCAACAGCGTGCATCTCGTGACCCCCGATGGCGTCGAGGACTGGCCCGCGCAATCGAAAAGCGACGTCGCGCGTGCCCTGGTCATGCGCGTGGCCGCCGCTTTGTCCGGAGCGAAGCGGTGAGCGAGGTCGAAGTGCGTCGGCTGCCTCACGGCGCCGATCTGCCGCTACCCTCCTACCAAAGCCACGGCGCCTCCGGGCTCGACCTGCATGCCGCCGTCAGCCAAGACATCGTAATCGCCGCGGGGGGCACCGCGATGGTCCCGACCGGCATCGCCGTTGCCATTCCCGAAGGCCTGGAGGGACAGGTCAGGCCGCGCTCCGGCCTCGCCGCGCGACACGCCGTGACGGTGCTCAACAGTCCCGGAACGATCGACGCCGATTATCGCGGAGAAATTTCTGTCCTCCTGATCAATCACGGTCGCGAATCGTTCACGGTGACACGCGGAATGCGGATCGCGCAGCTTGTCATCGCGCCGGTTGTTTATGCACAATTACGGACGGTCGACCGCTTGAGCGAAACGGCGCGCGGCACGGGCGGTTTCGGCTCCACCGGCACCGATGCCAACAAATTCGGCGCGAAGCGCTAGACCAGGAAGCCATTTATATAATACCGTTATACCTCATAACGTCGAATCGGTTGCTTGGGCTGTCATGCTTCTCTCCCGAAAGGGCATCCTTGCTATCACCGCCGTCATCGATGTCGCGTTGCACTCGGAGACCCGGCCCGTTTCCGCCAAGGCATTGGCCCTGAGGCATGGGTTGCCGCCGCGACACCTCGAACCCGTCCTTCAGGCTCTGGTTCACGAAGGCATCCTGCGCGGCGTGCGCGGACCTAGAGGCGGCTATGAACTCGGCCGCGAGCAACATCGAATTACCGCCGACGACATTCTTCGCGCGGCGGGCACGGTCGACGACAAGTCCGAGCCCGAACTTCCCGGATCGAGTCTCGTGGGCGACGTGGTGCTGCCGGCGATCGCGCAGGCGGAGAAAACATTTTCCAGCGCCCTTGCCGAGATCAATGTCGACGCGCTCGTCCGGCGCGCCGAGCACGCGCTTGTCGCCGCTCAGGCCTGACCCGTTCACGATCTGGACTCTTACGAGGCGACTCGCCTTGGGGTTAAAGTCAGCCGATTCGCGGGAGCAGACCCGCACGGTACCGCGTCTGCCGGATGTCGCGGCTGGATCGTCGTCCCGCGCGAGCCGGACCAAGGGCAACAGGTAAAAAGCATGAGCCGGGCGAGGAGCGGGGCACGGCGTGCCGATTCGCTGCGAAGTGGATTCCACGCCAGCAGTCTTGCGGTTGCCAGCACCCTGGCCCTCGTCCAGCCCGCGGCCGCCAACGATCTCGCCCTTTCGGTGACGCCGGCGCTTTACTGGCAGGCGCTGCTCAGCCTCAACCAAAGCGAGGCCGCCGCGCTCGCGCTCGTGCTCGGCGTGATCTTCTTCGCGGTGATGACGGCGATCATGCTCGTGCGCACCCGCATCGCGGCGTCCCAGCGCGAGGCCGAGTTGCGCGGGCAGATCATGACGCTGACCGCCGAGGTCGATCGGGTCAACGCGCTATTGCTGTCCGAGCCCCAGGTCATCGTCGCCTGGGCGGCGGCCGCCGAGGAGCCGGAGATCGTCGGCGACATCGGCATCATCGCGCAAGCCTCCGCGCCGCGCCGGGTGCTCGCCTTCGGCTCCTGGCTCGACGCCGAACAGGCCCAGGCGATGGATCACGCGGTCGAGGCGCTGCGCACGCGCGGTGAGCCTTTTTCACTGGCGCTGACGACGCTGGCTGGCGCGCCGATCGAGGCCGAAGGCCGCGCGATCGGAGGCCGCGCCGTGCTGCGGCTGCGCCCCGTGCAGGGCATTCACCGCGAGCTCGCCGCGCTACAGGAAAGCTATCGCATCCTGCGCAAGGATCTCGGCGCGCTGCAATCGCTGATGGATGCCTTCCCGATCCCGGTATGGGCGCGCGACGCCGAAGGCCGGCTCGATTTCGTCAATGCGGCCTACGCCAATGCGGTCGAAGCCGTCGACCCGACGGAGGCGGTGGAGCGGGGCCTCGAGCTGCTCGACCGCGCCGCGCGCGACAATCTCGCGCGGATGCGGGCGGCGGGCGCCGCGTTCCGCGAGCGCGTGCCCGCGATCGTTGCCGGCGCGCGGCGCATCTTCGACATCCGCGAGATTCCGACCCAGCGCGGCAGCGCCGGACTTGCGATTGACGTCACCGAGGTCGAGACCGCTCGCGCCGAGCTGCGGCGCATGGCGGACGCGCACCGGCGCACGCTCGACCAGCTCGCGACCGGCGTCGCGATATTCGGTGCCGACCAGAAGCTGACATTCTGCAATGCGGCCTATCGCAGCTTGTGGGATCTCGACCCCGCCTTTCTGGACGACGGCCCGACCGATTCGGCAGTGCTCGAGCGCCTGCGCGCTGCGCGCAAGCTGCCGGAAGAGCAGGATTTTCGCCAGTGGAAGAATCAGCTCCACGAGGCCTATCGCTCGCTCGAGGCGCGCGAAGCTATGTGGCATCTGCCGGACGGCCGCACCCTGCGCGTGGTTACGACCCCCAATCCGCAAGGAGGCGTGACCTATCTGTTCGACGATGTCACCGAGAAGCTAGACCTCGCGCGCCGCTACGACGCGTTGATCCGCGTCCAGGGCGAGACTCTCGACAATCTCGCCGAAGCGGTCGCCGTCTTCGCCAGTGACGGGCGGCTTCGGCTCTACAATCCGGCCTTCGCGCGGATGTGGAAGCTCGCCCCCGAGGCGCTCGCCGAGCGCCCGCATATCGAGGCCGTCATCGCCTGGTGCACGCCGCTGCAGGCGGAAGATGCGACGATCCGCAAGCTGCGCACCACCGTCACCAGCATCGGCCAGCGCGAGCCCGTGACCGGCCGGCTCGAGCGCCGCGACGGGAGCGTGATCGACTGTGCCACGCTGCCGCTGCCGGACGGAGCGACGCTGATCACCTTCCAGGACGTCACCGACACGGTGCATGTCGAGCGGGCACTGCGCGAACGCAATGAAGCGCTGATGAAAGCCGATCAGATCAAGATCGATTTCCTGCACCACGTCTCCTACGAACTGCGCTCGCCGCTCACCAACATCATCGGCTTCGCCCATTTCCTCGGCGACCCCGCCACCGGCCCGCTCAATCCAAAACAGGCCGAATATCTAGGCTACATCATCGGATCGACCGACGCGCTGATGGCGATCATCAACGACATTCTGGACCTCGCCACGATCGACGCCGGGGCAATGACCCTCAATCTCGGCCCCGTCGATATCCGCAGGACGATGGAGGCAGCGGCGGAAGGGGTTCGCGATCGGCTGGTCAGCGGCGACATCCGCCTCGATCTTCAGGTCGCGCCGGACATCGGCAGCTTCATCGCCGACGAGCGGCGCGTGCGGCAAATCTTGTTCAATCTCCTGTCCAACGCGGTCGGCTTCTCACCGGAGGGACAGGCGGTCACGCTGCGGGCCGAGAAGCGCGAGGGCGCCATCGTCTTCTCGGTCACCGATCATGGTCCCGGTATACCGCCGGACATGAAAAACCGCATTTTCGACCGATTCGAGAGTCATTCCCTGGGCTCGCGCCACCGCGGAGCCGGGCTCGGCCTGTCAATCGTGCGTTCCTTCGTGCAGCTGCATGGTGGTACGGTGGCGGTCGATTCCACAGTCGGCCGCGGTACGACCGTGACATGCACATTTCCTCTCGATCATTCGGCCAAGCGCACAGCGGCCTGACGGGCCGCAGCTAGAATGCTTCCGACCGGTTCCGGCGGCGCGAGCTTTTCTGCCGTTCTCGAAAACGAGACGGCACTGCAACGCTTCGTCGCCGATATCATCGGCATCATCGAGCCGGGCGATCTCGTGACCTTGTCCGGCGACCTCGGAGCCGGCAAGACCACCTTCACGCGTGCCGCGATCCGCCAGCTCGCCGGCGACGAGACCGTCGCCGTGCCAAGCCCGACCTTCACGCTCGTGCAGAGCTATGACCTGCCGCGCTTTCCAGTGGTTCATGCCGACCTCTATCGGCTGGTCGATGAATCGGAGCTCGAAGAACTCGGCTTCGACGATCTGCCGGAAAACGCTGTCGTCTTCATGGAATGGCCCGACCGCGCGGGAAGGCTGCTGCGTCGCGACCGTATCGACATCTCCTTGAGCATGGCGCCCAAGGGGTCGCTCGACGTTCGCAACGTCCGCGTGACCGGATACGGCCGCGCGGCGCCGCGCGTCGAACGCCTCGGCGCGATCCGCCGGCTACTCGCCGAGAGCGGATTCGCGAACGCGGAATTGCAGAAGATTCCCGGCGATGCCTCGATGCGCTCCTACCGGCGGATCAGGGCCGGCAATCAGGCGGCAATCCTAATGGATTCGCCGCGCCGTCCGGACGGCCCGCCGGTGCGCGACGGCAAGCCCTACAGCGCCATCGCCCATCTCGCCGAGGACATCAAGCCTTTCATCGCGATGGCGCGTGGGCTGCGCAGCTACGGCTTTTCTGCGCCGGAAATCTATCATTTCGACCTCGATCACGGCCTCGTCCTGCTTGAGGATCTCGGCGATCAGCTCGTCGTCGAGGGCGACCCGCCGCGCCCGATCGAGGACCGCTACGCCGCGGCGGTCGACCTTCTCGTGTCGCTGCATATGCAGGCCCTGCCGCATGTCCTACCGGTCACCGACGACATCGCCTATGAAATTCCGCGCTACGACATGGAGGCATTCCTGATCGAAGTTGAGCTTCTGCTCGACTGGTTCGTGCCGCGCGCGGGCGCGACCCTGCCGACAGGAGTGCGCGAGGCGTTCCTCGTGCTCTGGCGCGAGGCGCTGGAGCCCGCGGTCAGCACACTGCCGACCTGGGTCCTGCGCGATTATCATTCGCCAAATCTCCTCTGGCTGCCCGAGCGCAAGGGCATCGCACGGCTGGGCCTGCTCGATTTCCAGGACGCGCTAATCGGTCCCGCCGCCTACGATCTGGCTTCGCTGCTGCAAGACGCGCGCGTTGATATTCCGGAACTGGTCGAGCTGGCGCTGCTCGGGCGCTACACGCGCAGACGCCGCGAAGCCGACCCCGATTTCGATCCGGCCGCCTTCGCGGCATTGTATGCGACCCTCGCCGCTCAGCGCGCCACGAAAATCCTCGGGATTTTCGCGCGGCTCGACAAGCGCGACGGCAAGCCTCAATACCTACGTCACATGCCGCGCGTATGGCGGTATCTGAAGCGCTCACTCGCTCATCCTGGTCTCGCCGCGCTCGCCGCATGGTACATGCTCTACGTTCCGGACCTGCAGCCGAATACGAACCAAAAATGACAAAGCTCCGATCCTCAGCGCCGCGCACGGCGATGGTCCTCGCCGCCGGACTTGGCGAACGCATGCGGCCGATCACCGCGGATATTCCCAAACCGCTGGTGCGCGTCGCGGGCAAGGCGCTGATCGACCATGTGCTGGACCGTCTGGCCGATGCCGGCGTGGACCTGGCCGTGGTCAACGTCCATTACCTCGCCGACAAGATCGAAAAGCATCTGTCCGATCGCGCAAAGCCGCGGATCGCGATTTCCGACGAGCGCGAGAAAATCCTCGGCACCGGCGGTGGGCTGATCAAGGCATTGCCGCATCTCGGCGATACGTTCTTTCACGTCAATTCCGACAGCATCTGGATCGAGGGCGTGAACGGAAACCTGTCGCGCCTCGCCGCCGCTTTCGATCCCGCGCGAATGGACGCGCTTCTGCTGCTCGCTCCGTCGGCGACCAGCATCGGTTATGCGGGGCGGGGCGATTTCGCCATGTCGGCCGACGGCCGTCTGCGCGCGCGCCGCGAGCGCGAGGTCGTTCCCTTCGTCTATGCCGGAGCGGCGGTGCTGTCGCGGAGCTTCTGCGAGGGCGCGCCCCCGGGCCCCTTCCCGCTCACCGCGCTGTTCGACCGCGCCGCGGTGAAAGATCGCCTGCACGGATTGCGCCTCGAAGGCCTGTGGATGCATGTCGGCACCCCCGACGCGATCGGTCTTGCGGAGGCCGCCATCGTCGAAAGCGTCGCCTAGGGCACGGCGCCGGCATTTTCAAGCCCGCGACAAGGGGCGCGGCGGCGACTAAGACTCGACCGCCATGCCGCGCGAATCGCCCAACGTCTTCACCATTCCCGCCTCCGCGCCGTTCCTGCGAACGCTGATCCGCGCCATGCTCGATGGGCGGATCGTCGCGGGCTTTCCCCTTCCGGACGATCCGCTCTCGCTTGCCGACGCCACGCTCTACCTGCCGACCAGGCGCGCCTGCCGGCTCGCCCGCGAGGCGTTCCTTGCCGAAATGGAGGGAGATGCGGCGATCCTGCCGCGTATCGTGCCGATCGGGGACATTGACGAAGACGAAATCGCCTTTGCCGAGGCCGCCGCAGCGCCCGCCGCTGGGGTACTCGCCTGCCCCGACGCGGTGGCACCAATCGAGCGCAAGATTCTTCTCGCCGAGCTGATCCGGCAATGGGCCGAACGGCCAAGCGTGCGCAGCGAGCTCGGCGTGCGGCTCGTCGCCTGCAATCCGGCTTCGATCCTGGCTCTCGCCGACGACCTCGCGCGGCTGATCGACGACTTCATTACACGCGACGCGCCGTGGCGAAAGCTCGACACGCTCGTCCCGGAGGATTTCGACCAGTACTGGCAGACCACCGTCAACTTCCTGCGGGAGCTCGTGCATGAAAAATGGCCGAGCGTGCTTTCCGGTCGCGGCAAAATCGAAGGAGCGGAGCGCCAGAAGCTGATGATCGCCGCCGAAGCGCAGCGCCTCGCCACCGCCGCGGACGGTCCGGTGATCGCCGCGGGCTCGACCGGCTCGATGCCGACCACGGCCGACCTGCTCGCCACCATCGCGCGCCTGCCGCACGGCGCGGTGGTATTGCCGGGCCTCGATACCGAACTCGATGCGCCGTCATGGGACAGGATTGACGGCGGCGACAAGGATGCGCCGCGCGCGTTCGGTCATCCGCAATTCGCACTGCACGGTCTTCTGCGCAGGATCGGCATCGCCCGCGAGGCGGTGACGGTGATCGGTGAGCCGAGGCCGCACGGCCGCGAGAGGCTCGTCTCGGAGGCGCTGCGCCCGGCGGAGGCGACGGACCATTGGCAATCGCGTCTGCGCGATGAGGATTTCGGCGCGCGCGCCGATGCGGCGCTGGCGCGCCTGTCGGTGATCCATGCCGCGAACGCGGAGGATGAAGCCCTCGCGGTTGCGGTCGCGCTGCGCGAGGCGGTCGATGACGGTACCGAAGGGAGCCGCGCGCGGACGGCGGCGCTGATCACGCCCGACCGCGCGCTGGCGCGCCGGGTTCTGGCGGCGCTGTCCCGATGGGACGTGCCGGTCGACGATTCCGGCGGCGACAGTCTCGCCGACACGCCCGCCGGGGCCTTCGCCCGCCTCGCGGCGCGCGTGGCGCTCGACGGCGTCGAGCCGGTTCCCCTGCTGGCGCTGCTGAAACATCCGCTGTTCCGTCTCGGGGCGCATGCGTCCGCGCATGACCGCGCCATCGAAACGCTCGAGCGCGCGATCCTTCGCGGACCGCGCCCGCGCCCGGGCACCGCGGGGCTCCGGCAGGCGCTCGCGGCGTTCGGGCGGGAATGCGGCAACCTGCACCCGAGCGATCCGCGCAAAACCATCACCGCGGCAGAACTCGCGGCGGCGGACGCGCTGGTCAGAGGCCTTGCCGCCGCGCTCGCCCCGCTCGAGCAGCTTTCAGCCGCGCCGAGGCCCTTCGCCGAGCTTGCCGCGCTCCATCGCGAGGTGATCGGCGCCCTGTCAGACGACGGCGCGGGGCGCAGCGCCGCATTCGCGCAGGCAATACCGGACACGAAGGAATTGCTGGCATTCTTCATCGAGATCGAGCAGGCCGGATGCAGGCGCGAATTCCCGCTCAATCCTTCCGACTATACCGAGGCGTTCCAGGCGGCGGCCGCCGCGAAACCGGTGCGGCGGCCCGGCGACGCCGATGCGCGCTTGCGGATTCTCGGCCCGCTCGAGGCGCGGCTGATCCAGGCGGACCGCGTGGTGCTGGCCGGGCTGGTGGAAGGAGTGTGGCCGCCCGATCCCAAAACCGATCCGTGGCTCAGTCGCCCCATGCGCGCGGAGCTTGGTCTCGATCTGCCGGAGCGGCGCATCGGATTGTCGGCGCACGATTTCGCGCAAGCCCTGGGGGCCGAGGAGGTCATCCTGTCCTACGCCGCCAAGCGCGAGGGCGCCCCAACCGTCGCCTCGCGCTTCGTGCAGCGGCTCGCGGCCGTCGCCGGCGAGGAGCGATGGAGGCAGGCGATCGCGCGCGGCGACGATTACCTGTCGTGGGGACGTAGTCTCGACGAGCCCGATGGAGCGCCGCGGCCGTGCCCTCGTCCCGCGCCCGCGCCTCCGCGCGAGGCGAGGCCCGCCTCCCTCTCCGTCACCGAGATCGAGGACTTGTTGCGCGACCCCTACACCATTTATGCGCGGCACGTCCTCAAGCTGCGCGCGCTCGACCCGGTCGACGCCCCGCCCGGGGCCGCCGATCGCGGCAGCTTCATCCACGAGGCGATCGGAAATTTCTCCAGGCGTTTCGCACGGGAATTGCCGGCGGACCCGCTGAGGGAATTGCTCGAATTGGGTCGCAAAGCTTTCGCGCGCGTCGAGGCTTACCCGGACGCTCGCGCTCTATGGTGGCCGCGTTTCGAGCGCATCGCGCGCTGGTTCGTCGCCTGGGAATCACAGCGCCGCGCCGATGCGGAGGAGATCGTCGCCGAGGCAGGCGCGGCGCTCGAATTTCCGATGGGGGATCGCACCTTCCGCCTGCGCACGCGCGCCGACCGGATCGAGCGGCTGGGCGACGGCCGCTACGCCGTGCTCGATTTCAAGACCGGCAAGCCGCCCGGAAACCGCGAGGTCGCCATCGGGCTCGCCCCCCAACTCACCCTTGAGGCGGCGATCCTGCGCCGGGGCGGTTTCAAGGACATTCCGGCGAATTCGAGCGTCGCCGAACTATGCTACGTGCGCCTGAGCGGCGGCGAACCCGCGGGGACGAGCAAGGTGGTCGCCTTCGACACCGGCACGCCTGATCAGGAAGCCGACAAGGCGCTGGCCAGCCTCAAGACTGTGCTGAACCGGTTCGAGCGCCTCGACGAGGCCTACCGCTCCTTCGCGCGCCCGAAATGGGTCGGGCGCACCTACAGCGATTACGACCATCTCGCGCGCGTAAAAGAATGGTCCGCTACCGGCGGCGAAGCCGAGGACGTCGAGAAATGAGCGGGCGCGTCATTCCAGACGGCGTGCGCGAGGCGCAGCTGCGCGCATCGGACCCGGACGCCTCCGCCTGGGTTTCGGCCAATGCGGGCTGCGGCAAGACCTATGTGCTCGCCCTGCGCGTCATCAAGCTTCTGCTGCGCGGGGTGGACCCGGCGAAGATCCTATGCGTGACCTTCACCAAGGCCGCCGCCGCCAATATGGCGACGCGCGTTTTCGACGAGCTTGCGAAATGGACCTCCTGCGATGACGAAACGCTGGACGCGGCGATCCGCCTGATCGGGGAAAAGCCCGACGCGGCGCTGCGCGCGACTGCGCGTCGGCTCTTTGCGACCGCGCTGGAAACGCCGGGCGGCCTCAAGGTGCAGACCATCCATGCCTTCTGTACCCGGATTCTCCACCAATTCCCGTTCGAGGCGGATGTCGCCGCCGGCTTTGCCGTGCTCGACGAGGCGACCGAGCGCGAGACCGTCGAGGGCCTGATCCTCGAAACGATGCTCAAAGGCGCGGCGAATCCGGATAGCCCGCTCGGCCGTGCGCTCGCGGTCGCCATCGCGGCGGCAGCCGACACGACGCTGCGCGACGTCATCCGCGAGGCCATCGCCGAACGCGATACGATTACGAACTGGATCGCCGCCGCCGGCTCACTCGATAAAGCGATCGCGCAGTTGTCGTCGGCTCTCGGCGTCGGCCCGGACGAGACAGAGCGGTCCATTCGCGAGGAATTTTTCACGGGCTCCCTCGTGCCTCAATCGGAGTGGCGCGCTATTTCGGCGGCTTTGCGCGAAAGCGAACGCAAGGCCGATCACAAGCAGGGGGAATTGTTCGACAGGCTGCACGACTGCGCCGGCGACCAGCGGCTCGAAATCCTGCTGTCGATCTTCTGCACCGAGGAGCTGAAACCGCGGGCCCGCATTGTCACCAACGCGATCGCGGATGCCGATCCGAGGCTCGCCGAGCGGCTGAAGGCCGAACAGGATCGCATCTGCGCACTTCTGCAAAGGCAGCACGCGCTGGCCTGCCGCGAGCGCACCGAGGCACTCGTGACCATCGCGCACGCAGTCCTGGAACGCTACCGCGCGGAAAAGGACCGGCGCGGCCTGCTCGATTACGACGACCTGATCGACCGGACGCTGGAGTTGTTCCACAAGACGTCGGCGGCGTGGGTGCTCTACAAGCTCGATCTAGGCATCGATCACATCCTGATCGACGAGGCGCAGGATACGAGCCCGAAGCAATGGGAGATCATCCGCACGCTGGTATCCGAATTTACCGCTGGGCTCAGCGCGCGTGAGACCAAACGCACACTGTTCGTGGTCGGCGACGACAAGCAGTCGATCTTCTCCTTCCAGGGCGCCGCCCCGGAGAAATTCGACGACATGCAGCGCGAATTCAGGCGCGCCTTCGGCGCCGCCGAACTGGAATGGCGGCCGGTCAAGCTGCAGACTTCGTTCCGCTCCGGCGAGGCGGTGCTCAAGGCCGTGGACAGCGTGTTCCAGCGCGAGGAGGTGTTCGTCAGCGTCACCTCCGACAAGGCCGGCATCCCCCCGCATTCCGCCCTGCGCGGCACCCCCGCGGGCGAGGTCGAGATCTGGGATCTGACGAGGCCCGACAAGAAGGAGCCGGTCGAGGGTTGGGATGCTCCCTTCGACCAGACGAGCGAAATGAGCCCGACGGTGCGGCTTGCGCGCAGAATCGCACGCAACGTCGCGCTCTGGTGCGGCAAGGACTGCAAGCCCGGCGACATACTCATCCTCGTGCGCCAGCGCGGGGCGCTGTTCGAGGCGATCATCCGCGCGCTGAAGGACATCCGCATTCCGGTGGCGGGCGCCGATCGCCTCGTGCTGACGCAGCACATCGCGGTCATGGACCTGATCGCCCTCGCCGACGCGTTGCTTCTGCCGCAGGACGATCTGGCGCTCGCCAGCGTGCTGAAAAGCCCGCTATTCGGCCTGTCCGAGGACGAGCTCTACGAAATCGCGTGGAATCGCGGCCGGCTCACGCTGCGTGAGGCGCTGTTTGCGAAAGCGGGCGGCAATCCGCGTTTCGCCGCCGCCGCCGCTCGGATCGACAGACTGACCGACACTGCGCGGCGGGAAAGCCCGTTTGCCTTTTACGCGCATGTGCTGGGCGACGGCGGACGAAAGCGCATGCTCGAACGGCTGGGCCACGAAGCCGCCGATGCGCTCGACGAATTCCTCAATCTCGCCCTCGCCTATGAAAGCCGCGAGACGCCCTCGCTCCAGGGTTTCGTCGCCTGGCTGCGTGCCGCGGAGGCCGAAGTCAAACGCGACATGGAAATCGCCCGCGACGAAGTACGCGTGATGACGGTGCACGGCGCCAAGGGACTCGAGGCGCCGCTCGTCGTGCTCGCCGACACCACGACGCCGCCCGCCGGGCATCATCCGCCGCGCCTGATGGAATTGCCGCTCGGGCCGGCAAACGGTCTCGTCTGGGCGGCGGCGAAGAGCAAGGACACTCCGCCCCTCGCGCAGGCGCGCGAGGCGACTATCAAAGCCGTGACCGACGAATACCGGCGCCTCCTGTACGTGGCTATGACGCGTGCGAAGCGAAAACTTGTCGTCTGCGGGGCCGCCTCCCGCGCGAAAAAGGACGGCACTCCTACGATCCCCAATGGCTGCTGGTACGAGTTGATCAAGAACGCACTGGTCTGCGACGGCCTTGCGGTCGAGACCGCCGCCGCCGACGGCGACGGCATGGTCTGGCGCTACCGGCAATCGCCGGACGAAGCGATTCCGGCGCGCGACGAGGCGCCGCGCCCCAGGGCCGCGCCGCCATGGCTGCATCGCCGCATGCGCAAGGATCCTCCGCGCGCCACCATTATCACGCCGTCGTCGAGCGAGGAATTCGCCGGCGCCGCGACCGCCTTCGGCCGTCCCGAAGCCCTGTCGCGTGGACGGCTAATCCACCGTCTGATGCAATCCCTGCCCGGCATCCTCAAAGAGCATCGCGAGCAGGCCGCGCGTGGCTTTCTCGCTCGCGCGAAAAACGATTTCGACGAGCCTCACCTGCGCGAACTGGCCGCGCAGGCGCTGGCCATTCTCGAAGATCCACGCTTCGAGGCGCTTTTCGCCGATGGCAGCCGCGCCGAGGTGCCGATCGTCGGAAAGCTTGCCTGCGAGAAGGGTCCGCCGCTCCTCGTCTCCGGCCAGGTCGACCGCCTCATGGTCTCGCGTGACGCAGTGCTGATCGCCGATTACAAGACGAACCGGCCCGCCCCGCGGACGCTCGAGGACCTGCTCGCCCGGCATGGCGGCTATGTGCGCCAGCTTGCGCTCTATCGCGCCGTGCTCGCCAGGATCTATCCGGACCGGCCGGTCCGCGCCGCCCTGATCTGGACGGATGTCCCGGATCTGATGGAGATTCCGGCGCCCCTTCTCAACCGCGAGATTGCGCTGCTCACCGCTGCGTGAGGCAGGCTTGACCCCCGCGGGGCGCGTTCCTACGTTCCCGGCCTGGGCGAGATGCGCTCAACGATTCGCGAGGTATTCCATGGCTGTTGGCAAGGTTTCAGACGCAACCTTCGAGACCGAGGTCTTGAAGTCGGACAGCCCCGTGGTCGTGGACTTCTGGGCCGAATGGTGCGGCCCCTGCCGCATGATCGCCCCCGCGCTCGATGAAATTTCGACGTCGCTCGGCGACAAGGTGAAGATCGTCAAGCTCAACGTGGACGAGAATCCGCAGGTCGCGGCGAAATACGGAATCATGTCGATCCCGACGCTGATGATTTTTAAGAACGGCGAACTGGCCTCGCGCCAGGTGGGCGCCGCGCCGAAGCAGAAGCTGGAACAGTGGATCACCGCCGCCGTCTGAGACGGCAAGCGGATTTGCCAAGGCGGCCGGCCACAAGCCGGCCGTCTTCGTTTATGCACGGTAAACGTACGCGTAACGCAATGGAAAGCGCGTTTGCCGATCGTGCTGGAATTGCACGCCTTGCCGCGGTAATTCGCGGGGCCATGAGCCCCATCGTATTGATTGTCGCTCTGCTGTTCGGCCTGGTCGCCGCCGCGTATTACGTTCGCGCGCTGCAACAGGTTCAGCCGCTCGCCGCGCATTCGCGCGTGCCCGCCGCCCAGCGCCGCGTGCTCGACATTCCCGGATGGCTGAAATCGGTGCCGCCGCGGGCCCGTCGCGACTATGTTCGATCGCTCGGCTATTCCTGCGTCTTCATGATCTGCATCGGCATCCTTGCCTATCGCGAGGGCGTCCGCGTGGTCGCGGTGATCTTCGCGGGCATCGCGCTGCTCGGAGCCGCGCTGACGCTGGCGCGCCGGCTGCGCGCCGGGCGATAGCGATAGGGGCTGCGCACGCTAATCCGGCAAAGTCCCGTTCTCCTTGAGGACCTCCCCGGCCAGATAAAGCGAGCCGGTGATGAGGATGCGCGGCGCCGGATCGAGCCCGAGCTTGCCGATCGCCATCAGCGCGGCCTGCACGCTCGACGATTCCTGCGCCGGTATGCCGTTGCGCATCGCGGCGGAACGAATGTCGGCGGCCGACAGGCTTCTGGCCTGATTGGGAATCGGCACGGCGAACATGAGCCGCGCGAGCCCGGCGAAATTGCGCAGGAATCCGTCGATATCCTTGGTCTGCAGCATTCCAGCGATCACGATCAGCGGCCGCGAGACACGCTCCTCGAGATCGCCGAGCGCGGCGGCGATAGCGTGCCCGCCGTCAGGATTGTGGCCGCCGTCGAGCCACAACTCGCTCCCGGGGGGTGAAAGCGCGGCGAGCTTTCCTTGCGAAAGACGCTGCATACGCGCCGGCCATTCCGCCCGCAGCAGGCCGTCCTCATAGGCCTTTGCCGCCAGCGCCGTCCCCGCAACCCGCAATGCCGCGATCGCCACACCCGCATTGATGAATTGATGCCGCCCTAGCAGCTTGGGCGCGGGGAGATCGAGCAGGCCATCGTCATCCTGGTACACGAGACGGCCGCGCTCCTCGCTCACGACCCAGTGCTCGCCCGCGGTCATCAGCGGCGCGCGCACCCGCGCGGCGGCGGTTTCGATCACGTCCATCACCGCCTGCGCTTGTGGCGCGATCACCGCCGGGACGCGCTTTTTCAGGATGCCCGCCTTTTCCGACGCGACGCGCTCGATCGTGTCGCCCAGATATTCGGCGTGATCGTGCGAGATCGGGGTAATGACGCTGACGAGCGGGCGCTCGATCACGTTGGTCGCGTCAAGCCTGCCGCCCAGGCCGACTTCAAGCAGCAGCAGATCGGCCGGATGGCGGGAGAACAGCAGAAAGCCCGCGGCGGTGGTGATCTCGAACACCGTGATCGGCTCGCCGGCATTGGCGCGCTCGCATTCGTCGAGCGCCTGCGACAGCGCGGCGTCCCCCACAAGCCCGCCGCCGCCCGGCGCACCCAGCCGGAAACGCTCGTTGAAACGCACGAGATGCGGCGAGGTATACACGTGCACGCGGCGACCGGCGGCTTCGAGAATCGCGCGCATAAACGCGATGGTCGAACCCTTGCCGTTCGTGCCCGCGACGTGGATCACCGGCGGCAGGGATCGTTCCGGGTTTCCGAGACGCGCGAGCAGACGCTCGATGCGATCGAGCGACAGGTCGATCAGCTTGGGATGAAGGTCGAGAAGCCGCTCGAGCGTCGCGTCGATCGCGGACATGACGGCCGCGCCGGTCGCGGATCAGGCCGGGGCGGAAGCTGCGAGCGCCGGCGCCTCGCGCCTGCGGCCCGGCTTCGCCTTGGTCAGGATGCGGCAGATCGACGCCAGCACGCCGCGCAACTGGTGACGGTGCACGACCATGTCGACCATGCCGTGATCCCGGAGATATTCCGCGCGCTGGAACCCGGAGGGCAATTTCTCGCGGATCGTCTGCTCGATCACGCGCGGGCCGGCGAAGCCGATCAGCGCGCCCGGCTCGGCGATATGCACGTCGCCGAGCATCGCGTAGGAGGCGGTGACGCCGCCGGTCGTCGGATTGGTCAGCACGACGATATAGGGCTTGCGCGCCTCGCGCAGGCGCTCGACCGCGACCGTGGTGCGCGGCAATTGCATCAGCGACAGAATGCCTTCCTGCATTCGCGCGCCACCCGACGCCGCGAACATGATGAACGGGGTGCCCTTTTCCGCCGCCGTTTCCATGCCACGGATCACGGCTTCGCCCGCCGCCATACCGAGCGAGCCCCCCATGAAATCGAAATCCTGCACGCCCACCACCACCGGCAAATCCTCAAGCTTGCCGAACCCGAGCTTGATTGCGTCGTGCAAGCCGGTCTTGGTGCGCGCGTCTTTCAGGCGGTCGGCATAGCGGCGCTGGTCGCGAAACTTGAGCGGATCGACTGGCACCTCGGGCACGCCGATATCGAGCCAGGTCTCCCCGTCGAAAATCGACTTCATTCGCGCAGTCGCGCTCATGCGCATGTGGTAGTTCGAGGTGGGGATGACGAACTGGTTCGCTTCCACGTCCTTGTAGAAGACGAGCTGCCCCGTTTCGGGACATTTGATCCAGAGGTTTTCCGGGGTCTCGCGCCGATTGAGGAAGTTGCGAATCTTCGGACGGACGACGTTGGAAATCCAGTTCATGTTTCACCACGCTGCGGAGCGCCTGCGCGCGCCGTTACCATCGATAAAGCGGTCGTTCGTGACTTGCATTCCCGGCGCGCCGGGACGGACAGACAGTCTAGCGCATCAATGACATCGGGTCACATCTTAACATTTATCCCGCTGCGCGTCGCATTTGCGGTTGACTTTCGCCCGAGCCGCGCAGGCATCGAGCCGATGCAGGGGCTCGCGCCCGCCCCAGCGGGCGAATTGCGCGCGCGCGACGGCCTCGATGTTGTCTCTGGAATAATCGCCCTTGAGCAGATCGCGCGTGCCGCCGAGCACGAGGACTGTGACCGGCAGCCCCTCGATGTCGAGCGCCCAGGTTTCCTTCATGTTCATGACCGGCCTGTCGGCCTTGCCGAGCAAGGCGGCGTTCAGTGCAACCGAGCCTTCCCCGAACTGTCCGGCGGGCCCGGCATCGGCGACGAGGCCGTACACGACGCGCTCGGCGCGGCCCTGCCTGATCCGCGCGACCATCACGTCGCCGATGCCGACGCCGCCGAATCCTCCCTTCGGCAGGACGAAAAACGGGATCTGCTCGGCGTCGATGTAGCGGGCGGGCGCGCAGGCATCCGACCGCGCCGGCGCGTTGTGATTGAGAGTGGTGGCAGCGACGAAATAGCCGGCGAAGGGCGATTCGGCGCCGTGCCGGCAGGGATAGCCGTCGCGCGATTGCGGGACGATGGTGCGCTTGAAAAACGCGGTGAGATGGCGCGCGCGCCAATGGAAAAAGTAATAGCCCTCGGGCGCGTCGGGCGCGAGCGAGCGCAGATCGACCGGCTTCAGGCTGCGCTCGCGGATGAGCGGCCAGATATCCTTCCATTCGCTCACGAGATCGCCTTTCGAGAGCCGGTCGCTGTCGCGGAACAGGGCCATGCGTCCGGACGAGAAGCGATCGAGCGCGCAGATGCCTTGCGGGCGGACCTTGCCGTCGCGACCGACGATGCGCGTACAGGTGCCGACGCCTTCCGGATCCTCGGGATGATAGGCGCGCGGGCTGCCGTCGGCATCGACGGCGATCCTCGTGATCACCGCAAGAATCTGCCGCGGCTGCGGGCGGGCGGGATCGGCCTGGCGGTCGAGCATCACCGCATAGGTCCGCACCGGCTCCCCGCCGCGCGTTAATATCATGTCAAAAGGCTGCATCGGACAGGCATCGTCCGGCCGGGATGGCACCTGCGCGCGGAACTCGATCGCAGTCGGCGCGGGCCGCGCCTCGAGCTTTCGCACAATCGCTCCCAGTACCTCCGCCGGCGGAGCGTCCTGCGCGCACGCCGCGCCACACGGCGCGAGCATCAGCAGCGTCAGCAGACGGCGCAAGGCTATTCCGCCGCCGCCCGGCGCGCCGACCGCACACCTTCGGCAATGGAGGAGACGAGAGCGGTCACCGCCCCGACGCTGGCGGACGTGGCCCTGTTGTCGGCGTCGAGCGTGTTCTTCAGCGCGTCGATCAGCGCGGAGCCGACCACCACGCCCTCGGCCCCCTCGGCGATGGCGCGCGCCCGCGCCGCGTCCCGTACGCCGAAGCCGACAGCGACCGGCAGATCGGTATGGCGCTTGATGCGCGCCACCGCCGATCTCACCCTGTCAGCATCGGGTGAGGCGGCGCCGGTAATGCCGGTGATCGATACATAATAGACGAAGCCGGAGGTGTTCCGCAGCACAGCCGGCAGGCGCCTGTCATCGGTCGTGGGCGTCGCGAGGCGGATGAAATTCAGTCCCGCGTTCAGCGCGGGAATGCACAATTCATGATCCTCCTCCGGCGGCAGATCGACGACGATCAGCCCGTCGACGCCGGCGGCCTTGGCATCTGCGATAAACCGGTCGACGCCGTAGATGTAGATCGGGTTGTAATAGCCCATCAGCACGAGCGGTGTGGCGTCGTCGCCGACGCGGAAAGCGCGCACGAGCGCCAGCGTCTTCTTCATCGTCTGTCCGGCCTTGAGCGCGCGCAGGCCGGCGGCCTGGATGGCCGGACCGTCGGCCATCGGATCGGTGAACGGCATGCCAAGCTCGATCACGTCGGCGCCGGCTTTCGGCAGTGCACGGGCGATGGCGAGCGAGGTCTCGTAATCGGGATCGCCCGCCATGATGAAGGTTACAAGCGCCGCGCGCCCCTGCTTCTTCAGTTCGGCGAAACGCCTATCGATGCGGGTGGTCATGCTTGCACCCTAGCGGCCATGAGCCGCGAGATAATTGGCGACGGAATCGAGATCCTTGTCGCCGCGGCCCGAGACGTTGACCACGACGAGATGATCCTTCGGCTTGCCGGCGGCGATGTCGGGCAGCCGCGCCAGGGCATGCGCCGATTCCAGCGCCGGAATGATGCCCTCGAGCCGGCTGCACAATTGCAGCGCCGCGACCGCCTCGTCATCGGTCGCCGACAGATACTTGACGCGATCCACGTCGTGCAGCCAGGCATGCTCCGGGCCGATGCCCGGATAGTCGAGGCCCGCGGAGATCGAATGCGCCTCCTCGATCTGGCCGTCCTCGTCCATCAGCAGATAGGTGCGGTTGCCGTGCAGGACGCCCGGCCGTCCTCCCGCGATCGAGGCGGCGTGCAGCTTGTCGAGCCCGTGCCCGGCCGCCTCCACCCCGTAGATGGCGATGTCCTTGTCGTCGAGGAAGGGAAAGAACAGGCCCATCGCGTTCGAGCCGCCGCCGATGCAGGCGATGAGCGCGTCCGGCAGCCGCCCTTCCGCCTTCATCATCTGGTCGCGCGTCTCGTTGCCGATCACCGACTGGAAATCGCGCACCATCATCGGATAGGGATGCGGTCCGGCGACGGTGCCGATGCAATAAAACGTATCGGCGACGTTGGTGACCCAGTCGCGCAGCGCCTCGTTCATCGCGTCCTTGAGAGTTCTCGCACCCGACGTCACCGGCCGCACCTCGGCCCCGAGCATGCGCATGCGCAGCACGTTCGGCTTCTGCCGTTCGACATCGACCGCGCCCATATAGACGACGCAGGGCAGGCCGAATTTCGCGCAGAGCGTGGCGGTCGCCACGCCGTGCATTCCGGCGCCGGTCTCGGCGATGATGCGGGTTTTGCCCATGCGGCGCGCCAGCATGATCTGGCCGAGCACGTTGTTCACCTTGTGCGCGCCGGTGTGATTGAGATCCTCGCGCTTGAGATAGATTTTCGCGCCGCCGAAATGGCGCGTCATGCGCTCGGCGAAATAGAGCGCAGACGGACGGCCGACATAATTGGCGAGATGGCCTTCCATTTCCTTCTGGAACGCGGGATCTTTGCGCGCCTCGGCATAGGCCTTTTCGAGATCGAGGATCAGCGGCATCAGCGTCTCGGCGACGAAACGCCCGCCGTAAATGCCGAAATGCCCGCTCTCGTCGGGGCCGGCGCGGTAGGTATTGGGTTTTGACATCGTCATGCGCCGCTCGCCACGCGGGCCGGCGCGGCATTGTCGGCCTTGCGCGCCGCGCGGATGAAGGCGCGGATTTTCTCTGGGTCCTTTTCGCCCGGGCTTCGCTCGACGCCAGAAGACACGTCCACCGCCGGGGCGCGCGTCATGCGCAGCGCCTCCGCCACATTGTCCGCGTCTAGGCCGCCGGACAGCATGTAGAGCAGGCCCGGATCGAGGTCGCGAAGCAGCGTCCAGTCGAAAGGCTTGCCGAGCCCGCCCGGCCGCGTCGCCTCGCGCGGCGGTCGCGCATCGAACAAAAGCCAGTTCGACACCGGTGCGTATTTCTCGACCGCGGCGAGATCGGCGCGCGTTTCGACCGGCAGGGCCTTCATCACCGGCAGACCGTAGCGGCGTTTCAGGTCGATCACGCGCGCGGGCGTCTCGCTGCCGTGGAGCTGGAGCATATCCGGCTTCAGCGTCGCCACGATATTCTCGAATACGCCGTCATCCGCATCGACCGTAAGCGCGACCTTCTTGGCGCGGCCGCGCACGCGCGCGCCGAGCGCAGACGCCGCTTCGAAGACGACGTTGCGTGGAGAAGGCGGAAAGAAGACGAAGCCGACGAAATCGGCGCCCCCGTCGAGAGCGGCGTCGAGCGCCTCGGGGGTCTTCAGACCGCAGACTTTGACCAGCAGCGACATGGCGTGGGTTCTAGCAGGGTGAGGATCAACTCTCCACCCGTCATTGCGAGATGGGCGCGAGGCGCAAGCGCGGGGCCGGAACCTGCCGGCCGCCAAGCCGGCCGGTCGAGGGGCCGCGGGCTTGCGGTCGCCGCCCCGCCGCGGTCAGGAGAGGCTGTTCCATGCCAACACGGCGGCAGCGAGGTCCTCGATCGCCGTGCCCACCGACTTGAACAGCGTGATCTCCTCCCGCGTCTCGCGGCCCGCCGATCTGCCGCGGCAAAGATCAAACAGGTCGCCTCGCACGTCCCCCTCCTTGATGACCCCGCGCGCCAGCGGATCGACGAGATCACCAGCCTCCTTCAGCGCCCCGTCCCTTGTATCGACGAAAACGCGGGCGCGGCGCAACGCCTCGTCATCCGCCTCGCGCATGGCAGGCGTGAACCCGCCGACGAGATCGACATGCGTGCCCGCCGTCAGCCAGCCGCCGCGCACGAGCGGCTCGCGCGACAGCGTCGCGCAGGAGACGATGTCGGCATCGCGCACGACGGCGAGATCGTCCGACACGTCCACCACAAAGCCCTGCTCGGCGAGTGCGAAACCGAGGGCTACCGCGCGCGCATTGGTCCTGTTCCAGACGGTGACGCGCCTGATCGGCCGCACCGCCGCGTGCGCGCGCACGAGATGGGGGGCCAGCGCGCCCGCGCCGATCATCACCAGATGCGAGGCATCCTCGCGCGCGAGATAGCGCGCCGCGAGCGCCGAGGCGCAGGCCGTGCGCAGCGCGGTCAGCATGCGCCCCTCGATCAGCGCCAGCGGCTCGCCGGTGTCGCCGGACATCAGCAGATATTGCCCGTGAACCGACGGGCGTTTCGCCTCGGCATTGTCTGGAAAGACCGTGACGACCTTGCAGCCGATAAAACGCCGTCCGGATTGCGTCCAGGCCGGCATCAGGAGCAGCGTGGCATCGGTGCCCGGCTGCGGAATGGTGTGATGATGCCGCACCGGGACGGCGATGTCGGCGCGGAAGGCCTCATCCAGCGCCTCGACAAGCGCCCTATAATCCAGGATGCGGGACAACTCCTCCGCCGTGACGATACGCAAGCGTCGACCCTCCCGCTCAGGCGCCCGGCTGATACGGCAGGCGCGAGGATTCCGCCGGCGCCTCGCGGCGGATCGAACGCTCTTTCTCCTCCCGCAGGATCTGCACTTCCCGCTCGAGCGTGCGGGCGTGCCGGCGATGCCTTCCCTGGCGCAACCAGGCGGCGAAGCCGCCGACGATTACCCCGACGATGAGCAGAACGAAGATCAACACAAAAAGGGGCATCGCCAGCGAGAAGGCCGGCTCGGCGGTGCTGAACGGGTCGAATGATACCGTGACCGTCTGCCGGTTGGCCGCCGCGAACATGAGGATGACGAGCGCAAGCGGTATCAGAACGGCATAGATCACGGCTTTTCTGATCATCGGCGCCTCGATTTGCATTATGTCACTGCGTCACGCCGGCCCGCCACGGCACTTTTGGAAAATTTCCACGGCATCTGCAAAGAAAACGCCCGCGCGGGCGGGCGATCCAATACGGACTCTACTGCAATTGGCCTGCACGGCGCGGCTTAGGCCGCACCGTCCTTGTTCAGGCGTTCGCGCATTTCCTTGCCGGTCTTGAAGAACGGAACGGACTTGCGCTCGACCGCCACATGTTCGCCGGTCCGCGGATTGCGTCCCGTCCGCGCCGGGCGATGCTTCACCGAGAACGCCCCGAAACCGCGAAGCTCGACGCGATCGCCGCGCGCCAACGCCTCGGTGATCTCGTTGAGAATCGCATTCACGATATTCTCGACGTCGCGCTGATACAGATGCGGATTTTGCATCGCTATCTGCTGAACGAGTTCGGATTTAATCATCGCCGCCTACTGACCTCTCCGAATTGAACGGACCCTTGCGGGCCGCCGCACCGCACAATCACACGCTGTTCAGGCATTGCGATCAATCGGTCGGTTGAGGGTGCCAAAGGGCCAGAACACCGTCAAGGTTGAGGCGCTCGACCGACGCGATCCAGCCCGATTCCTCCAGCCGTCTGACGACGGCGGTCAGCCCGATCGTATCGAGCAGTCCGATCGCAGCGACGTGCAGGAATGGCAGGTCGCGAAAGCGCGAGGACAGAGGATAATCGCGCACCGGCAATTTCGGGTCGATGCCCTTTTCCTTGGCGAGCCAGGCGATCGCCGTCTTCTCGTTGCCGAGTTCGTCAACCAGTTTGAGCCCGAGGGCCTGGCGGCCGGTGAAGACGCGCCCGTCGCTCACCTGCGCCAATTGCGTGTCGTCGAGCTTGCGCCCATTCTTCACCAAGCCCTTGAACCATTCGTACGAGTCCATCACGATCGCGCTGATCGCGGCGCGTGCTTCCGGCGAGGTCGGCTCGAAACCGTTGGGCGCGGCTTTGAGCGGCGAGGATTTCACCTCCTCGACCTTCACCCCGATCGTTTTCAGCGCATCGGCGAAATTCGGATACTGAAACAGCACGCCGATCGAACCGATGAGCGAGGCGCTCTGCGCCACGATATGATCGGCCGCAACCGCGGCCATGTAGCCGCCCGACGCGGCGAGGCCATCGACCACCACCACCATCGGTTTCTTGGCCTTCAGCTCGAGCAGCGCGTCGTGCAACTGTTCAGATCCGGCTGTCGTTCCGCCGGGGCTGTCGATATGGACGATGACGGCATCGACCTTGGAACGGCCAAGCCGCTCCAGCGCCTCGACGCGGTCCTGATTGCCGCGGATCAGGCCGCTGATCTTGACCCGCGCGATCGTGCCGGCGGCAGGCGAGCCGCCCACGCCGCCACGCCACGACGAATAGGTAGCCGCAGCGCCGATCGCTACGGCCGCGACCAAAAAGGTCAGCACGCGCCAGAAAGTCAACTTGCGCCGCATCCGGCGCCGATCAACGATCGTATCCGCATCGAGCGACATTGCTCGCTCCTGTTCCGGTCTGCACCGCCCCCCGATAGGAACACGGACGATTCTGTCGGAAAAATGAATCCGTCCGCCGGCAAATCGTAAAATAAGCGGCGCGGCCGCCAGGGCCGCGCCGGACTGATCAATCTTCGGTCTTCTCGCCGCCGGCACGCTTCAGCGCGGTGCCGAGAATGTCGCCGAGGGTAGCGCCGGAATCGGAGGAGCCGTACTGGGCGATCGCCTCCTTCTCCTCGGCGACTTCCAACGCCTTGATCGACACCGAAATCTTCCGGCTCTTGCGGTCATACTGGGTGACCCGCGCGTCGACCTTCTGGCCGACCTGGAATCGGTCGGCGCGCTGGTCGTTGCGGTCGCGGGCGAGATCGGCGCGGCGGATGAAGGTCTCCAGTTCGTGGCCGACGATCTTCACGTCGATGCCATTTTCCTTCACCGCCATGACCTCGCAGGTCACGACGTCGCCCTTCTTGAGGTCGGCGGCGGCATCGCCATGATCGCCGCCTTCCTGGAGCTGCTTAATGCCGAGCGAGATGCGCTCCTTCTCGACATCGACGTCGAGCACGGTCGCCTTGACCTTGTCGCCCTTCTTGTACTCGTCGATCACCTGCTCGCCGGGCCGCTTCCAATCGAGATCGGAGAGATGGACCATGCCGTCGACGTCGCCGTCGAGCCCGAGGAAAAGGCCGAACTCGGTCTTGTTCTTGACCTCGCCCTCGACGATCGAACCGGGAGGATATTTCTCGACGAACACTTCCCACGGATTGCGCATGGTTTGCTTGAGACCGAGCGAGATGCGGCGCTTGACCGGATCGACTTCGAGGATCTGCACCTCCACTTCCTGCGAGGTGGAGACGATCTTGCCGGGATGGACGTTCTTCTTGGTCCATGACATTTCCGAAACGTGGATCAGGCCCTCGATGCCGGGCTCCAGCTCGACGAAGGCGCCGTAGTCGGTGATGTTGGTGACGCGACCCTTGAATTTCGCGCCCACCGGATATTTCGCCTCGATGCCCTGCCAGGGATCGTCGAGCAGCTGCTTCATGCCGAGCGAAATGCGGTGCGTCTCGTGGTTGATCTTGATGATCTTGACCTTCACCTGCTGGCCGATATTCAGCACCTCGGTCGGGTGATTGACCCTGCGCCAGGCGATGTCGGTGACATGGAGAAGGCCGTCGATGCCGCCGAGATCGACGAAGGCGCCGTAATCGGTGATGTTCTTGACGACGCCGTCGATAACCTGACCCTCTTCGAGATTCTGGACCAGCTCCTGGCGCTGCTCGGCGCGCGTCTCCTCGAGCACCGTGCGGCGCGATACGACGATGTTGCCGCGGCGGCGATCCATCTTGAGGATCTGGAATGGCTGCGGATTGTTCATCAGCGGCGTGACGTCGCGAATCGGCCGGATATCGACCTGCGAGCGCGGAAGGAATGCGACCGCGCCGTCGAGATCGACGGTGAATCCGCCCTTGACCTGGTTGAAGATCGTGCCGGTGACCTTCTCGTTGTTGCGGAAGGCGGCTTCGAGCTTGCCCCAGCTTTCCTCGCGACGTGCCTTGTCGCGCGAAAGGACCGCCTCGCCGAGCGCGTTCTCGATGCGCTCGAGATAGACCTCGACCTCGTCACCGACCTTGATCTCGGTTCCGCGGCCCGGCCCGGTGAACTCGCGGAGCGCCACGCGCCCTTCAGTCTTGAGGCCGACATCGATGATCGCGACATCCTTCTCGATGCCGACGACCGTTCCCTTGATGACGGACCCTTCTTGCATATTGCCCGAGTGGAACGAGTCCTCGAGCATGGCGGCGAAATCTTCACGCGTAGGCGCAGCGGTGGCCATGAATTCTCCTGAATGCGGACGCCGGCGGTTCGAGTTGGGGGCGCTCCGAAAGCACGGGCCGAAAGCCCCGCGGACTTTCGGCATCTGCCCTGAGGCAGGCCGGCGCGAATGCCGTGCGATCGGAACGATGGTTTGCCGGGTTGCCTTGAGCGAGGCGGCGGAGCGGGCTTTCCTCCAATGACGAAGGCGAATTAACCGCACCTTCGGCCCGCTCGGACGGCCTCGACGATATCGATGGCGGCCCGGACTGCGGCGTCTATATCCAAATGCGTGGTATCCAGCAAGTGCGCGTCAGGGGCCTGTTTCAGGGGGGCCACCGGGCGGGTCGTATCCCGTTCATCGCGCTGTAGGATATCGGCAAGGATGGCCTGTTCGTCCACCGCCGCCCCCCGCCCCCGCAATTCCAGGGCGCGGCGGCGCGCCCGTTCCTGCGGGGAGGCGGTGATGAAGATTTTGACCTCCGCCTCCGGCGCGATCACCGTGCCGATGTCGCGCCCGTCGAGCACGGCGCCGGGCGGCGCTTTCGCGAAATCGCGCTGGAACTCGAGCAGCGCCGCCCGCACTTCCGGGACGGCGGAAATGATCGATGCGGCCTTGCCGACCTCGTCGGCCTTGAGCGCGTCCTCGGCGAAGCGGAACGGGTCGAGACCCTGGGCCGCCCTGATCGCGTCGCGCGGATTCTCGAGCGAACCGCCGTCCTCCATGACCGCTTTGGCGACGGCGCGGTAGATCAGGCCGGTATCGAGATGCCGGAAGCCGTAATGGGCCGCGAGACGCCTGCCGAGCGTGCCTTTTCCGGAAGCGGCCGGTCCGTCGATGGCGATAATCATGAATAGTCCGCCCCGAGGCTGCGCATCATCGGGACGAAATCGGGAAAGCTCGTCGCGATGAAGCTCATGTCGTCCACCGCGACCGGCTGCACGCTTGCAAGCCCCATCACCAGCGCCGACATGGCGAGGCGGTGATCCATGTGCGTGGCGACGACGCCGCCGCCCGGCGCCGCGCCGCGGCCGCGCACGATCAGATCGTCGCCGAGAATCTCGGCCTCGACCCCGTTCACGCGCAGCATGTCGGCAGTGGCGGCGAGGCGGTCGGATTCCTTGACGCGCAATTCGTGCAGCCCGCGCATGCGCGTCTCGCCCTCGGCGAAGGCCGCGGCCACTGCCAACACCGGATATTCGTCGATCATGGTCGGCGCCCGCGCGGCAGGCACATCGACGCCCCTGAGCGAGGAGGCACGAACGCGCAGGTCCGCCACCTCCTCCCCGCCTTCCTCGCGCGTAGCGAGCGTTTCGATCGAGGCGCCCATCTCGCGCAGGGTGGTGAACAAGCCGGTGCGCAGCGCGTTGGTCATAACACCCTCGAGGATCACCTCGGATTTCCGCGTGATGAGGGCGGCGACCAGCGGAAAGGCAGCGGACGACGGATCAGCCGGCACGCGCACCTCGGCGGGGTGCAATTCCGGCTGCCCCTTCAGCGCCACACGGCGCCCGTTCTCGCCATGCGCGAGGACCGTCACCTCCGCGCCGAAATGGAGCAGCATGCGCTCGGTGTGATCGCGCGTGGCCTGCTTTTCGATCACCACCGTCTCGCCGGGGGCTCCGAGCCCCGCGAGCAATACCGCCGATTTCAGTTGCGCGGAGGCGGCCGGCGGCTCGTACACGATCGGCAGCGGATCGCGCGCGCCGCGGATGGTCAGCGGCAGGCGCCCGCCCTCGCCCACCTCAATCGCGCGCGCACCCATCCGCTCGAGCGGATCGAGCACACGCCGCATCGGCCGCTTGCGCAGCGATGCGTCGCCATCGAAGGTGACGGAGATCGGACAGGGCGCGACCGCGCCCATCACCAGCCGGCAGCCGGTGCCGGAATTGCCGAAATCGAGCACATCCGCAGGCTCGGCGAATCCCCCAACCCCAACTCCCCTGACGCTCCAATGCCCCTCGCCGAGCCGCGTCACCGTCGCCCCGAGCGCGCGCATCGCCTTGGCGGTATTGAGCACGTCCTCGCCTTCGAGCAGGCCGGCGATACGCGTCTCCCCCACCGCCAGGGCCCCGAAAATCAGCCCACGATGGGACATAGACTTGTCGCCGGGCACGCGCACGCGCCCTCGCAGTTCGGCGGCGCGGCGGGCAGTCAGGGGAGAAACGGCTAGGCCTTGGGACACGGCTGAGACACTTCTGAGTCGTCGGTTACGAGGACGCATTCCCCTAGCGCATGGGGCGCCGGAGGGAAACCGCCGTCCCTCCGGGTGAAAAGGCCGCTTCCGGCCGATTTCGGCCTCAAACCGCTATTGACAGCAGCGCCCCCAGCAGCCAAGTGAGGCGCCGATTTCCGGAAACCCGTTCAAGGATATCCCGTGGCCAAACCAGAGCTCGGCACCAAACGAATTTGCGGCTCCTGCGGCGCGAAATTCTATGATCTCGGCAAGGATCCGATCCTCTGCCCGAAATGCGGCACGGTGTTCGAGGTAGTTGCGCCGGTCGCGCGTTCGCGGCCCGATGCCCGTGCGATGCCTGCGGCCTCCACCGTTCCGGAGCCGGAGCTTGAGACCACCGACGCGGCCGAATTCGTCTCGCTCGAGGAGGCTGACGCGGAAACGGAAGGCAAGAAATCTCCCGTTGCGGACGTCGAAGGCGCCGAGGACGATATCGAGGTGGCCGACGACGAGACGATGGACGACGACGCCTTTATCGAGGAAACCGAGGAAGGCGACGCGGATGTGACCGACATCATCGGCGATGCCGGTGACAAAGAAGAAGAGAGCTGATTAAGGATTTGGTGTAAGACACCACGACGGTTCGGGGCCATAGCTCAGCTGGGAGAGCGCTTGCATGGCATGCAAGAGGTCGGCGGTTCGATCCCGCCTGGCTCCACCAACCCCCGCTTCCGCGGCGCGACAGGCGATCCGGGCGCGCGCCGGGGATTGATCCGCCAGGGACTGATCTGTCCACGCCCCGCGCGCTTTCGTGTTAGAAATTTCCGGTCCCGCCGCCGGAGCACCGCATGCGCGCCGTCATCATCCATGCCCCCCGCGACCTGCGCGTCGAGCCGTATGAGATTTGCGATCCCGGCCCGCGCCAGGTGAAGGTGCGGGTCGGCGCCGGCGGGATCTGCGGCTCGGATCTGCATTATTACCAGCACGGCGGCTTCGGCACGGTGCGCATCAGGGAACCGATGGTGCTCGGCCACGAGGTCGCCGGCACGGTCGTAGCGGCCGGCTCCGCCGTCACCGGCATCAAGCCCGGCGACCGCATCGCCATCAATCCGAGCAATCCCTGCCTCAGCTGCAAGTTCTGCCGCGAGGGCGCGCATCATCATTGCCTCGACATGCGCTTCTACGGCAGCGCCATGCGCTTTCCGCACGTGCAGGGCGCCTTTCGCGAGGAGATCGTGATCGAGGAACACCAGGCCTTCCCGGTCGGCGACATTTCGCTCGGCGAAGCCGCCTTTGCCGAGCCGCTGTCCGTCTGCCTGCACGCGGTGAACCGCGCCGGGTCCCTGCTTGGCAAGCGCGTCCTCGTCACCGGCTGCGGCCCGATCGGATGCCTGACCATTCTCGCCGCGCGTCATGCCGGCGCGGGCGAAATCGTCGCGACCGATATCGCGGCAGCTACGCTCGCGAAGGCGCGCCAGGTCGGCGCGGACCGCGCGCTCGATGCCGGCGACCGCGACGCGCTGTCCACCTATGCCGCCGACAAGGGTTATTTCGACGTCGCGTTCGAATGCTCCGGCAATGCGCAGGCGCTGAATACCGCGCTGCAGGCGGTGCGTGCCGGCGGGACGATCGTGCAGATCGGCCTTGCCGGCGGCGAAATCCCGATCCCGATCAACATGGCCGTGGCGAAGGAAATCTTGCTCAAAGGTACCTTCCGCTTCGATGCCGAATTCGGCTTCGCCGTCGCGCTGCTCTCCCGCCGCGCCGTGGACGTCTCCCCGCTTCTGACCGCGACCCTGCCGCTCGAGCGTGCGGTCGAAGCCTTCGAACTGGCCGCCGACCGCTCGCGAGCGATGAAGGTGCAATTGAGCTTCGCCGGCTAGCTCCTCCGGTCATCTCTCTATCCACCTGAAAATAAAAGGGTCTATCTGTCACAATCCCCCTTCCTCGCGGGGCGGATCGCGTCCTAGAATTTGGGGAATATGTCACGGACACGTCACCGTGTGAGCGGCACAAGGATGTCCGGACAGATGCAGGGAGGTATGCATGTCGACACGCCATTTCGCCATGGGCGCGGTTCTGGCCGCGTTCATCGGCGCCGCCACGCCCGCCCACGCGGTGATCGAGATTCAGTGGTGGCACGCGATGACCGGCGCCAATAACGACGTCATCGTCAAGCTCGCGAACGACTTCAATGCATCGCAGAGCGAGTACAAGGTCATCCCTACCTACAAGGGCAGCTACCCCGACACTATGAATGCCGGGATCGCCGCTTTCCGCGCCGGCAATGCGCCGCACATCATGCAGGTCTTCGAGGTCGGCACCGCGACGATGATGGCGGCGACCGGCGCGGTGAAGCCGGTGCACGTTCTGATGAAGGAAGCCGGCGAGAAATTCGATCCCAATGCCTATCTGCCGGCGATCACCGGCTATTACTCGACGGCGAAAGGCGAAATGCTCTCCTTCCCATTCAATTCGTCGTCAATGGTGATGTGGATCAACAAGGACGCCCTCGCCAAGGCCAACATCAAGGACATTCCCAAGACCTGGCCGGAAGTGTTCGAGGACGCCAAGAAGCTGAAGGCGGCGGGATATTCCACCTGCGGGGTGTCCACCGCGTGGGTCACCTGGGCGCTGATCGAGCAATTCTCGGCATGGCACAATCTCCCGATCGGCACGAAGGCCAACGGCCTCGGCGGATTCGATACCGAGCTGAAATTCAATTCGCCGGCCCATGTGCGGCTGCTGCAAACGCTCGTCGATCTGCAGAAGGACAAGACCTACGACTATTCCGGGCGCACCAATACCGGCGAGGGCCGCTTCACCTCCGGCGAATGCCCGATCTTCCTCACCTCCTCGGCCTTCTTCGGCAACGTCAAGGCCAACGCCAAGTTTGCCTGGACCAATGCGCCAATGCCCTATTACCCCGACATCAAGGGCGCGCCGCAGAATTCGATCATCGGCGGTGCCTCGCTCTGGGTGATGGGCGGCAAGAAGCCGGAGGAATACAAGGGCGTTGCGAAATTCTTCGCCTTCCTCTCCGACACCGACCGCCAGGTCGAAATCCACAAGGCCTCCGGCTATCTGCCGATCACCAAGGCGGCATATGAGAAGACGAAGGCATCCGGCTATTACAAGGAAAACCCCTATCTCGAAACGCCGCTGCTCGAGCTCACGAACAAGGAGCCGACGGAAAATTCCCGCGGGCTGCGCTTCGGCAACATGGTGCAGTTGCGCGACGTCTGGTCGGAAGAAATCGAAGCCGCCCTGGCCGGGAAAAAATCAGCCAAGGAAGCGCTCGATGCCGCCGTGTCCCGCGGCAATGCGATGCTGCGGCAGTTCGAGCGGACCGTGAAGCAGTGATCGGGCGATTGACGACGTGCTCGCCCGTCCCTGCCGCGCCGGAAATCGTCATCGCGCCCTTTCCCCGCGCGGGGGAGGGACAGGCAGGAAGTCCGCATTGACACCCGGCGCGGGGGATCGTCCCCCGCGCCGGCCCTCCCCTTCCCGGGAGGAGGATGCCCGCCGCATCGGCGGCCGCGCGTCCGGCTGAAATCGTTCCATGGAAAAGCGCGCGGTCTTCAACAACAGGCTTCTGCCCTTCGCGCTGATCGCGCCGCAGATCGTCATCACTATCGTTTTCTTCTACTGGCCCGCGAGCCAGGCGGTGTGGCAGTCATTCCTGCTGCAGGACGCGTTCGGCCTGTCGACGACCTTCGTCTGGCTCGAGAATTATGTCGAGCTGTTCAAACAGCCCGACTATTACAACACCATCGTCAACACGATCCTGTTCTCGGCGGCGGTGAGCCTGATCTCGCTGTCGGCCGCGCTGCTGCTGGCGGTGATGGCCGACAAGCCGCTGCGGGCGGCCGGCCTCTATCGCACGCTGCTGATCTGGCCCTACGCGGTCGCGCCCGCCGTCGCCGGCGTGTTGTGGATGTTCATGCTGCATCCCTCCCTCGGCATGATCGCGCGCTGGCTGCGGGCGGCGGGCATCGAATGGAATCCGCTGCTCGACGGCGGCGACGCAATGATCATGGTCGTGCTTGCCGCCGCGTGGAAGCAGATTTCCTACAACTTCCTGTTCTTCCTCGCCGGGCTGCAGGCGATTCCTAAAAGCATCATCGAGGCGGCCGCGATCGACGGGGCGCGCTCGGTGCGGCGTTTCTGGACCATCGTGTTCCCGCTGCTGTCGCCGACGACCTTCTTTCTGCTGGTGGTGAATATCGTCTACGCCTTCTTCGACACCTTCGGCATCATCGACGCGATGACCGGCGGCGGGCCGGCCAAATCGACGGAAACGCTGGTATTCAAGGTCTATGCCGATGGCCGGCTCGGGGGCGACCTCGGCGGCTCGGCGGCGCAATCGGTGATCCTGATGGTGATCGTGATCGCACTGACGGCGATCCAGTTCCGCTATGTTGAACGCAGGGTGAATTACTGATGCGGCCCGGCCGCGGCGAACGGAAGAGAAGGGGCGCACGCTAATGGTCGAGCGCAAGACCATCGGAAACATCGTGCCGCATGTGATCCTGTGGATCGGCATCGCGATCGTCGCGTTCCCGGTCTATCTGGCTTTCGTCGGCTCGACGCATGAGCCGACCATCATCGCCAACGGGCAGATGCCGCTCCTGCCCGGGCCTCACGGCATCGAGAACTACTATCGCACGATCTTCATCGGCACGAGCAGCACAACCCGCGAGCCGGTCGGCACGATGCTCGTCAATTCCTTCGTGATGGCGATGGTGATCGCGTGCGGGAAAATCTTCATTTCCATTCTGTCGGCCTATGCGATCGTGTATTTCCGCTTTCCGCTGCGCATGACGGCGTTCTGGGTGATCTTCATCACACTGATGCTGCCGGTCGAGGTGCGCATCTATCCGACCTACAAGGTCGCGGCGGACCTGAGCCTGCTCGACACTTATGCCGGGCTGACCGTTCCGCTGATCGCCTCGGCGACGGCGACGCTGCTTTTCCGCCAGTTCTTCATGACGGTGCCGGACGAGTTGATCGAGGCCTCGCGCATCGACGGCGCGGGCCCGTTCCGTTTCTTCAAGGATACATTGCTGCCGCTGTCGCGCACCAACATGGCGGCGCTGTTCGTGATTTTGTTCATATACGGATGGAACCAATATCTGTGGCCGCTGCTGATCACCACGCGCGACGACATGCAGACGATTGTCATTGGCATCCGCAAGATGATCGTCACCGCCGACGCGCTGACCGAGTGGCAGCTCGTGATGTGCACGGTGATGCTCGCCATGCTGCCGCCGGTCGCGGTCGTTATCGCCATGCAGAAGCTGTTCGTGCGCGGCCTGGTCGAGACGGAGAAGTAGGATGGCGGGGGTGACGCTCAAGGACGTTCGCAAGGTCTATACCGGCGGCGTGGAGGCGGTGAAGGGCGTGAACGTCACGATTCCCGACGGACATTTCTGCGTGCTGGTAGGGCCGTCCGGCTGCGGCAAATCCACGCTTCTGCGCATGATCGCGGGCCTCGAAACCGTGACCTCTGGCGAGGTGCGAATCGGCGACGAGGTGGTCAACGACATCGAGCCGGCCGACCGGGACATCGCCATGGTGTTCCAGAATTACGCGCTCTATCCGCACATGAATGTGTACGACAATCTCGCCTACGGGCTGCGCAATCGCGGGACCCCGAAGGACGAGATCGAAGCGCGCGTGCGCGAGGCGGCGCGGATTTTGGAGATCGACGCCCTTCTGGCGCGCAAGCCGCGCCAGCTCTCCGGCGGACAGCGCCAGCGCGTGGCGATGGGGCGGGCGATCGTGCGCAAGCCGAAGGCTTTCCTGTTCGACGAGCCCCTGTCGAATCTAGACGCCAAGCTGCGCGTCTCGATGCGGGTCGAAATTCGCAAATTGCAGCGCTCGCTCGCGACCACCTCGATCTATGTCACGCATGACCAGCTCGAGGCGATGAC
This sequence comes from Pseudorhodoplanes sp., assembly GCA_035548355.1. GTDB lineage: Bacteria > Pseudomonadota > Alphaproteobacteria > Rhizobiales > Xanthobacteraceae > Pseudorhodoplanes. The sequence goes on along the minus strand of DASZTD010000030.1, from coordinate 69,506 downwards.
GCTCGCCGACATGCTGGTGGTGATGAATGCCGGACAGGTGGAGCAGATCGGACCCCCGCTTGCGGTGTACGAGAAGCCGGCGACGACCTTCGTCGCCGCCTTCATCGGCGCCCCGCCGATGAACCTCCTCAAGATGACCGCCGGCGAGGCGGCGGCGAGCGTCAATGGAGCCGCGATCAGCCTGCCGGCGGAGGGGGCGATCGTCGGCGTGCGCCCGGAGGACCTGTCGCTGTCGCGGGACGGCTCGCGGCCGCAGGGCGGCGTCGCCTTCGACCTGACGGTGAGCGCGGTGGAGCGGGTCGGGCCGGAGACCTTCGTCTATGCCTCCCCCGCCCAGGGAGGCGACATGATCGTGCGTATGCCGGGCCAGGCCGCGCCGGCCACGGGCGAGCGGATCACCGCCGTCGCCCCGCCCGAGAAGCTGCACGTGTTCTCGGCCGACGGGCGCAGGCGGCTCGACGCCTGAACCGGCTTTCCCCCAGCGTTCTTGAACCCTTAGCCGGCCGCGCCCATATTACCGGGCGTCGGCGGCAGGTCTGCCAGCCGATGGGGGCGCCATTGAGGGCCCCGTCAAAGTCGCTTCGGAAAGGGCTTTGAGATGTCCCGCGTACCATCCTTGTCCAGCCCGTTCCTGCTCGGCTTCGACGAGATCGAGCGCGCGCTCGACCGCGTGAGCAAGGCCTCGGACGGCTATCCGCCTTACAACATTGAGCGCCTGCCGCGCGACGAGGTGAGCCCGGAGCGCCTGCGCATCACGCTTGCCGTCGCCGGGTTCACCTTCGACCAGCTCGAGGTGACTGTGGAGGAGAACCAGCTCGTCATTCGCGGGCGCCAGAACGACGACAAGACCCGGCAATACCTGCATCGCGGTATCGCCGCCCGCCAGTTCCAGCGCACTTTCGTGCTGGCCGACGGTATGGAGGTGCTCGGTGCCGACTTAAAGCACGGGCTTTTGTCGATCGATCTTGCCCGTCCCGAACCGGAACGAGTCGTGCGCACGATCTCGATCACCCCCCACGAATAGCGATGGAACGCAAGCGCCCGCACAGGACTTGGAATTGAAGGAGCCGGATATGAGGAACAACCCGGTGCGTCACGAAACGCCGCAGATGTCCGACGAGGCTTTCGCCGTGCTCGGCGACGGCCGGATCGCCTATGTGAAGCCGATCCGCTCGGAGGACGTCAACGATCTGTATCCGCAGGCGCCGAAGCTTGAGCCGGGCCTCGAGCTGTTCGCGTTGCACGCCGCCGACGGCACGCCGATCCTCGTCACCGATTCACGCGAGGCGGCGATCGCCAATGCCTGGAGCCAAGAGCTCGAGACCGTCAGCGTGCATTGAAGTACCGCCGCCCGACGGGTGGCATGCGTTGGACACCGCCGATCTTCCGCAAATAGGGATCGCCGATCTTCAGGCCGCCGCCGAAGACGGCATCGTCATCACCGCGTAGAGCGCCTCCGCGTCGCGCGATTCGCGCAGCTTGCGCGCCACGTCCGGATCGCGCAGCACGCGCGCCACGAGCGCAAGCGCCTTGAGATGATCGGCGCCGGCGCCTTCCGGCGCGAGCAGCATGAAGATCAGGTCCACGGGCTCCCCGTCCAGCGCCTCGAAATCGATCGGGCGCTCGAGCCGCGCGAACACGCCGAACAGGCGATCGAGCTTTGGCAGCTTGCCGTGCGGAATGGCCACGCCATGGCCGATCCCGGTCGAGCCGAGCTTTTCCCGCTGGATCAGCACGTCGAGGATTGCGCGCTCATTCTGGCCGGATAGGGCCGCCGCCCGCGCGGCGATTTCCGCCAGCGCCTGCTTCTTCGCGTTGACCTTCAGCGCCGGCATGATTGCTTGCGGCGCGATGATGTCGGATAGCGGCATGTGAACGGGTCCAAAGTCCGTGGCAGGTCGCTGGCAAGGTCGGGAGGGGGCGGACCATAGGGACGGGGCCGGGGGTCGTCAATGGCTGATTGCGCCCTTGGTATTCTGCATAAATTCGGACATTGACACGAAATGATTACCGCGCGGTGACACCCTTGCGGGGAACATTCGTGCTAGCCGGCCGCGTTTTTCTCGCGCCGACGCTGCACCGAGGAGGGGATCCGCATCGCCTCGCGATACTTGGCGACCGTGCGCCGCGCGATGTCGATGCCCACCTCCCGCAGCCGCTCTACTATCGTGTCGTCCGACAGGATCGCGTCGGGCGCCTCGGCGTCGATCATCTGGCGAATGCGATGGCGCACCGCTTCCGCCGAATGCGCCTCCCCGCCGTCGGCCGAAGCGATGGCCGACGTGAAGAAATATTTCAGCTCGAAAATGCCGCGATTGGTGGCCATGTATTTGTTGGCGGTGACGCGCGACACCGTCGATTCGTGCATGGAGATCGCGTCCGCCACCGTTTTCAGATTGAGCGGGCGAAGATGTTGCACGCCGTGCACGAAGAACGCGTCCTGCTGCCGCACGATCTCGCTCGCCACTTTCAGAATGGTGCGGGCGCGCTGATCGAGCGCGCGGATCAGCCAGGTCGCCGATTGCAGCCGCTCGGCGAGATAGGATTTTTCCGCCGCCGTCGCCGCCGTTCTGGCGACCCGGGCGTGGTAGCTCTGGTTGAGCAGAACCTTCGGCAGCGTGTCGGAATTCAACTCTACGATGAAGGCGCCGTCCGGCCCTTGCCGCACGAAAACATCCGGCACGATCGGCTGCACCACCGCCGAGCCGAAGGCGAGACCGGGCTTGGGATTGAGCCGCTTGATCTCGGCGATCATATCGCGGAGATCCTCGTCGCCGACGCCGCAGACCTTGCGCAGTCCGGCGAAATCGCGCTTCGCCAGCAGGTCGAGATGAGCGACAAGCGCCGCCATCGCCGGATCGAAGCGGTCGCGCTCCTTGAGCTGGATGGTTAGGCACTCGGTGAGATTGCGCGCGCAGACGCCGACCGGCTCGAATTGCTGCAGGATTTTCAGCACCGCCTCGATCTCCGAGGCAGGCGCGCCGAGCTTGTCGGCCACGGCGGCGAGATCGGCGCCGATATAGCCCGCCTCATCGACAAGATCGATCAGATGCTGGCCGATCATGCGCCGCACCGGATCGGCGATGGCGAGCGCGAGCTGCTCGGCGAGATGCTCGGCGAGCGTCGGCTCGGCCGAGACGAAAGCCTCGAGATTGTAGTCGCCGTCCTCGCCGCGCCCGCCGCCGCCAACGCTCGCCCATTCGGAATAGGCTGCGACCGCGTCGTCCGAGCGCGCGCTCGCCGCCGGTCCCGATTCCTCGGCGAAGACGTTATCGAGCCGCGTGCCGAGATTTTCCTCGATCGCGCCGCGGCTCGTTTCCAGGTCGGTGCCGATCCATTCGCGGTTCTCGCCCTCAGCCGAGGGCTCGGCGCCCGCCGCCTCGTCATAACCCGCCGCTTCGTCATAACCCGCCGCCTCGGCCTCGCCCTCGGACGCGCCTTCCCCGCCGCGCTCCAGAAGCGGATTTTTCTCCAATTCGTCCTCGACATAGGCCGCCAGATCGACGCTGGAGAGCTGCAGCAGCTTGATCGCCTGCATCAGCTGCGGCGTCATCACCAGCGCCTGGCTCTGGCGGAATTCGAGTCGTTGCGACAGCGCCATGAGGCCCTTCTAGCCGTTCGGCACGATTTGTGCATGTAAAAAATGGTAGGGGCCGCCCCGCGGGCGACCCCTTGATGCCATTAAGGAAAACGGCGCTAGAGGCGGAATTCCTCGCCGAGATAGAGGCGGCGGACATCCGGGTTGTTGACGATCTCGTCCGCCCGCCCCTCCATCAGCACCTCGCCCGAATAGAAGATATAGGCGCGGTCGGTGAGGCCGAGCGTCTCGCGGACATTGTGATCGGTGATCAGAACCCCGATGCCGCGATAGGTGAGATGGCGCACCAGCGCCTGGATGTCGCCGACGGCGATCGGGTCGATGCCGGCGAAAGGCTCGTCGAGCAGCATGTAGTTCGGCCGCGTGGCCAGCGCCCGCGCGATCTCCACGCGGCGGCGCTCGCCGCCCGACAATGCGATCGAGGGGCTCTTGCGCAGCCGGCTGATGCCGAATTCCTCCATCAGCGCGTCGAGTTCATATTCGCGCCGCTTGCGGTCCGGCTCGACGATTTCGAGCACCGAGCGGATATTGTCCTCGACATTGAGGCCTCGGAAGATCGAGGCCTCCTGCGGCAGATAGCCGATGCCCAGCCGCGCGCGCTGGTACATCGGCAGCCGGGTGACGTCGTGACCGTCAAGCTCGATCCGTCCGCGATCGACCTTGATCAGTCCGGTGATCATGTAAAAGACCGTCGTCTTGCCCGCGCCGTTCGGTCCGAGCAGTCCGACCGCCTCGCCGCGGCGGACGTAGAGACTGGTCCCGCGCACGACCATGCGGTTGCCGAAGCTCTTCTGAACGTTGTGCGCGGCGAGATAGCCCTGCCGCGGATCGACCTGCTGGCGCGGCGGCGCAGGCCGCGCCGCTGGGCGGCTCTCCCGGCGCACCTCCTGCCGCGCCTCCCCGCGATAGACCGGCGCGGTCCGGTCCATCCCCTCAAGGGCAACGCGCCACGCCTGCGGCGCACGTTTCCGCGGACGCTTGCGAAATATGCTGCGGCGGATAATCGCGATCAGAGATTTGACGTCGAGCAAGCCGTGCCTTCCGCATCGCGACCGGTGAATCGGATCGCGGTCAGGATTCTACGCATATCGCGCGGCGCGCGGCAGGCCGCCGTCGGCCAAGGCGCCAGGGAAACGTCTGGGGTGATAGTCCCTCGCGGGCAAGCTTTCAACGGCGCTCCCATGCCTTCAGTAAATGCCCTGCGACGGGGGGGCCGGACGGTGCTTCGGCGCCCCGGCCGCCGGGCCCGCCGGCGCCTTGTCGCCGGAGCCGCCGGGCAGAAACAGCCCCTGAACGCGGCCGCCCTGGCCCGGCTTGCCGGACTCCACGCGCGAGACCCCGCTTGTCAGATCGACCACGAGGCGCTCGCCGCGCAGCACGTTTTGCCCCTGCGTCACCACGACATTGCCGGTCAGCATCACCGTATTGGTGCGCATCTCGAAAATGGCCGTCTCGCCGGTGGCGGTCTGGTCCTTTTGCATGACGGTCACTCCGCCCTTGGCCTCGAGCTTGCGGATCTGCTGCTGCCCACCCGGGCCGGGTTGAACGGTCTTCATGTTGCCCGGGTTGTTGTCTTGGTCGTAATAGACGACGAGCGACTTGCAGCGCAGCGTCACGTCGCCCTGCACGACCTTCACGTCGCCGGAAAATGTCGCGACCTTGTCCTTGTCGCGCACCTCCAGCGTGGCGGCGTCGATCTGCACCGGCTTGTTGCGGTTCTGCGAAAAGCCCTGCAACGCGTTCGGCACACCTGCCTGCGCCAGCGCCACTGCCGTCGATGCCGCCATAAAGGCCAGCGTAGCGAACCCGATGTAGAAAGCGCCCCGCATCACTGTCCGTCACCCGCCGCCGCTTCCGCCGGCTCAAGCTTCAACATCATCGAAACGCCCCCGCCGAAGCGGATCAGATCGCCTGCCTCAAGCACTTCGAGGCCGTTGGCGTTCAGATTGCCCTTCAGCATTTTCACTTCGACCGGCTGCCGCGACACGATCGTGCCCTTGCGGATGTCGATCTCGGCATCCTGCATCTTGCCCTCGTAGCCCGAGGACGAGGACAGCATAATGTCCGGACCGAGATTCAGCATCTCGGTCTTGGCATTGTACAAGCCGCCGGCGGCCGACATCTGCATCACGCTCTTGTCCTGCATGCCGAGCTTCGCGCGGATTTCCTTGAGCTCGATGAGCTCCGGCTTGGAGATGTCCTGCGCAGCGGCCTTCGCGGTCACCTCATAGACGCGCGCGTCCCGCGTCATGCCGGCGAGACGCGGCGCTTCCATCGTGATCTTGGTGCCGGAAACGACCAGCGTGCCGATATCCCTCGGCAGCTTGTAGAGAATTTGTAGCGGATTGAAAAAGGTGGCGATCACGATCACGAGGAAGCAGATCGCGACTCCGACCGGTATGGCGACGCGCAGGATGCGGACACGGCGGCTGTGGCGCTGGGCGAACTGGAACGCGCGCGTGCTATCGCGCCCCGCCCCCATGAAATCCGGCGCAGCGTAGGCACGTCCCGATCCGGTATCCCGCGGTATGCTCATCGGCGTTGTTCAGCGGCGGCGGTTCTTCGAGAATCAGCATCCCGCACGCCAATTCTACGGCGCGGCACGGGCAAATTCCCCTGCGAATATGGCCCTCGCGCGGCGAAAGGCCAGTCAGGAATGCGAAAAGATGTCCTCCGCCGCCCACCCGGCCAGATCGAGCCTTGCCCGGTGCGGCAGGAAGCCGAAACAGGCCTGCGCCAGGTCGGAGCGCCCTTCGCGCGCCAGCAGGGATTCGAGCTTCTCCTTCAGGGCGTGAAGATGCAGGACGTCCGATGCCGCATAAGCAAGCTGGGGCTCGGTCAAGGTTTCGGCGCCCCAGTCGGAGAGCTGCTGCTGCTTGGAAAGGTCGATGCCGAGCAGATCGCGCGCGAGGTCCTTCAGTCCGTGCTTGTCGGTGTAGGTGCGCACGAGGCGGGACGCGATCTTCGTGCAAAAGAGCGGCGAGGCCATGACGCCGAAATTCCGATAAAGCACCGCGATGTCGAAACGGGCGAAATGAAATATTTTCAGAATCGAGGCGTCGGCGAGCAGGCGCTTCAGGTTCGGCGCGTCTCTCGATCCCTGCGGGATCTGCACCACGTCCGCCGTCCCGTCGCCCGGAGAAAGCTGCACGACGCAAAGCCGGTCGCGATGCGGATCGAGACCCATTGTTTCGGTATCGATCGCCACCGCGCGCGTGTAGCGGGAGAGATCGGGCAGGTCGCCGCGGTGCAAGCGGATGGTCAAATCGCAGGACTCCTGCAAAGACGGATGCGGTAAGGGCTCAGGCCATTGATATCGCTATGGGATCGCCCATAGCAATGCAAAAATGCGATCCGGCTCGGGCTGCCCGGCCCGCCGATATGATTGGTGAAACCTATCGGGATCGCGTAAACGAAAGGCTAGCGCCCGGGATGGGCCGCACGGCACGACCTCCGCCGTTCGGGATCGAATGCCGAGGGTTAACGCTTTTGCCGCGTCATGCTTGATGTCACCCATAGCGAGTTGCCTGTGTCCGCCGGCGGTCGCGTCCCATCGAACTGGCTCATCCTGTCGCACGCATTCAACATGGATGGACGCGCGGCGAGTCAGACCATCACCGACAAAATTCCCTATCTTCTCGACCACGGCGTTCGGCCGCACGTGCTCAGCGCGATCGCCGGGACGCAGGATCACCGCTTCGCGCATGACCGCATCCTCGCATGGGGACCCGCCGCATTGCGTTTCGATCTTCGGCACAGCCTAGCGCGGCATATCGGACGCGGAATCATCTATCGCGTTCTCACCACGCTCATGACCATCCTGCTTGCGCCTTTCATCGTGGCGGAACGTCTCATCTTCGGATTTTCGGGCCAGTGGTCATGGTCCCTGCCCGCGACCTGGCGCGGCCTGCGGCTGGCGAGAAAAGAATCGATCGGCATCCTCTATTCGACCGGCGGCGCATGGTCGGCCCATTTCGCCGCATGGATGATCAAAAAACGCACGGGCATTGCCTGGATTGCCGAAATCCACGACCCGCTCGTCGACAACACGCTGCCTCTCGCCTCGCGCGAACTGAAGATGCGCGCATGGCTGGAGCGCAAGATCTGCGCGGATGCCGATCTCGTCTGGTGGTTCACCGAGCAGGCATTGCAGAGCGCGCGCGCCCGCAATCCAGGGCTCGGCGACCGCGGCTTCGCCGTTCTCGCCGGCGCTCCCGATCCGCAGGTCGATATCGACCATTCCTACGGCGATATGCTGACGCTTTCCTATTTCGGCGCATTGTCGTCGTCACGATCGCTGCTGCCGTTCCTTGAGGCTCTGGGTGATTTCACAGCCGCGCATCCGCAAGCGCGCGCCAGTCTGCGCGTGTGCGTCTATGGCTCCCAGCTCGACCGCGAATCGGCGCTCGCGGTCAGATCGCTCGGCCTCGATGATATCGTGATCGGTAAGGGACGCATCGAAGCCGATGCCGCGACCGGCCTTTCCGGGCGTGAGCGGATTTTGCGCGAAATGCGCCGCAGCGACGTGCTGTTGCTGCTGCACGGCATGGAGCCGTCGCCCGGCGAATACATTCCCTCGAAGCTCTACGAATATCTCTGGGCGAAGCGCCCGGTCTTCGCCCTGACACAGGGCAATCCGCGCCTCGATGAAATCGTGCGCGAGCACGGCGGCTATGTCAGCTCGGTGCTCGACCGAAAGGACATCGCGCGCACGATCGGGACGATCTGGCAGGCCTGGAAGGCGCGCGCATTGCCCGAGAGCGAGGCGCCGCCGATCGGAATCGATGCCGCGACCGCGACTATTCTCCGGCGCGTCGAGCGCCTTGCATGCCCGCCATCCTTGGCCGGACGACGGGCCTGTGGAGCCGCGGCGGAGGCTCCTGCATCGGACCCGTAAGATTCCCGTCAATGCCGCAAACAGCGACTGCGTCATCATCTCGGCGGCAGCCATGGCTGCGGGCGGGGGCGCTCGCGCTGACGGTCGTCATTCTCGGCTTGCCGATCAACGACTTGTGGCGATACGGGCTCCTAGTGCTGGCCACGCTCGCGATTTTTTCCGGCCATGTGTCGGCGCGGCCGCGCGCCTGGTATTCGGCGCTCGCGGTCGCCGCGCTCGCCGTCGCCGTCGAGTTTCTTTTTCCGGCGCCGCGGATCGACGAGGGTCACAACGTTTTTCTGGTCGGGGCTGAGGGCAGCGCGCTGGAAAAGGGATTGCCGGCCGATGCCTTCCGGCAAATGCAGGCCGAATTCGACGCGGCCTATCCGTTGGACCGGCGTTGCAACCCGGACAGGCCGGGCTGCTGGCGGCGCGCACGCTCATTTCCGCGCGAGGTGAAGGGCTGTGCGCGGTCCGGCGGCGGGCCCGACGGGCCCTATGCCTTTTCCGCCGACGGCATTTTCGATCGCGGGACGCTCTCGCGCCGGGTCACCGGCATCGATTTTTCCGATCCGGTCTGGCTGCGGCTCGGCTTCGTCAACGACGCGCGCTACGACTGGTGCGAGGGCGATATTTCGCGGACGAAACCGCGGCCGTGGTGGAACCTGTTTCACCGCTGGCAGGTGACGATTCCCTATTTCGTGGCCTATCGCTTTCCGTCAGCCTTCGCGGGCGGACGGCTGTGCTGGACCGGCCGCGTGCTGTGGGAGGAGGACGGGGGGCGCTTCGCCGCCCTCGTGCACGACGCGCTGTCCTGCCGCGCGATTGGGGTCGAGGATATCGGCCGGACAGTTTTCGGGGTGTCCATCGGCGCGCCTCTTTCGATGCGCCTCGAGCCGCCGCTCGCGGCGAGGCTGCGGCTCGCCCTGGAGCGGGGTGCGGAGGCGGTGGGGGTCGCGGGAGCGCTGCTCCTGCTCCTGCGCGGACAGCGCGCCGTCCTTGCGCCCGCCCTCGTCCTCGTCGGCTTGTCGCTGATCGTGGTCGTCCTGCACGACGCGAGCTTCGTCGGAGGTGTTCGGCCGCTCGACGGCGGCGACGATGGCGTCTTCTACGAGGCTGTCGGACGCTGGATCACCGAGCATATCCTAGCCGGAGATTTCAGGACCGCGCTCGAAGGCGCCGAATCAACCTTCTTCTTCGGTGCCCCCGGCCTGCGCTATTTCCGCTCGCTCGAGCACTTCATCTTCGGCGACACGTTCCTTGGTTATCTGTCGCTTGTGCTAGTGCAGCCATTTGTCATTTTTTTGATCTACTCGCGCTTCTTCCAGCGCATGACAGCCTTCTGGCTGACCGTTATATTCGTCGTCGTCCCCGTCGGCGCGATCTTCGGCACGACATATTTTCAATACGTCAAATGGGCGTCGCGCGGATTCGCCGATCCCGGGGCCGCGATCGTGTTTCTTGCCGCAACGGCAATGCTGATCGGGCGCTCGCCCGATCTCAGGACATCCGGGTACTCGCGTATCCTTGCCGGCGGCTTGCTGTTCGCTGTTGCGGTCTGGCTCAGGCCCAATATTTCACCCGCCGTGGCGATCATTCTGCTCGCGCTCGGAGGCCGAGCAATCCTGGCACGCGATCTGCGCCGCTTCGCCGTCCTGTGCTGTGGATTTCTGCCGGTCGTCGGCATGGCGCTGCACAATTGGTATTTCGGAAATACCTTCACCCTGTTCAGCGCGAATGCAAGCTATGGTCCGGTCTGGCAGACACAGCCCGGCACCTACCTTGCCGCGTTCACCGATTTGGTTCGCTTCGACTTCGCCTCTTCCAACGTCGCAAGAGTTTTCAATCAGCTTCTCGAATGGCTCGCCGGCCCGTCCGAGATGAGGGTGATGGCGCCGCTTCACGCGGCCGCTGTCGCCGTGGTCTTGCGAGTGGCTTCGTCCGGCAGGCTTTTCGATTCCCGTATCCGCCTGCTGGCCTGCGCCGCGCTTCCACTTCTTGTGCTCGGCATGTTCATTCGTGGATTTGGCCGTTATCACAATCTAACCTGGTTTCTCGTCGGCCTTGTTTGCGCGGTGTGGATACGCGACGAAGGCTTGAGTCTGGCCGAGCGCTGGTTTCCGCAACTAGCGCATCGACTCCGGCATAACCCGGCGACGAAACGTTTCGCCACCACGCTCGCGCAATGGTCGGCGAGCCTCGGGCTCACGGGCAGACCGGTCTTTTAGACGCCGAGCGAATGCCTGGAATAGCCAAAGCGGTCGAAATCGCGCTCATAGGCGCGATACACGCGCTCGGCCATTTCGGACGTGTAATAATCCAAGAGCGTGCCGTGCCGCGAAGGATTCACGCGATTGGTCGCCTCGTGCTTGATATCGTCGGTCGCGCCAATGCGGTCGAGAACATAAGCACAATCCTCGTTGAATCGCTCCATGCGCCCGACGAATTCAAGCTCGATCCCTGGCACGGAAAGGATATCGTCCTGCAACTGCAAATGCGGATCGCTGCGCGTCGTCGCGCTCGACGTAGCAAAGATGACAAAGTCGGGAAAGGACAATGTCTTGTCGGCGCCGGCCGGAAGTGCGCTATCGATCTGCGCGCGACGCCTGAGATAATCGTCGACCTCCGGCGCACCTGGCGCGCCCATAATCAACGGCTTGCCCTGAAACTTGTTCGCCCAGCCTGAAAGCAGGCGATCATAGGGATTGCGGACGAAAGAAAACCGGAACGTTTTCGGACTCGTGGCGAGCTCGTAGAACGAGCTTACCGTCATGCTGCGCAGCCCTTGCGGCTCGCGGAATTTTCTTGGACCTCTTGCCTTGAGGCGCCGGGAATATTGGCCCCCTACCTTCGCCAGAAGCGTGCGAATTCTGGTCGACGCGGCCTTGGGAACGACGACGTAGATGACATTGCGATTGGGCAATACGCGAATGAGTTCGTCAGGCAAATAGGCTTCGGCCTTAATTTTCCGATAGAATGCGTTGGCTTCCGCATTGCCGAGCGATGCAGCAATCGAACTCGCGAACCAGTTGGCGTCCCTCCACAATCGCTTTGCTTTTACTTCAAGCGGATAAAAAACGCCCATGCGACCTCGCCACCCTCCAAAACCGGCCACAAAGGGATTCGATTACGGCGAAGGTGTGCAATTGTTCGAAAAAGTGCTGATGAATTTTCGCGCGGCCGACAACCAGGGGTAACAAAAAACAATTTTGCGATCGCAACACACATTATGCGTCCAAAAAGTTGCAAGAGCAGATCGCGACACCCTTGCGCATCGCCTTGCTGAGCGGCGGCTAATCGTCAGCCGATCGTGATGCGAGGCTTTGCGTCAGGTAGCGAAAAGTTTCGTAACCTGGCTGACTGTGCGCGATATCCTGCGCCGTTCAAAATGATGCAGACGCGAGTTGCGCGAAAAGCTGTCGCTGATCCACGAGCGCCTTCTACCCAAAAACATGCGCCGCGCATCTGCATAGTCCGCCAATCCTCAAAATCGTCCGGACACGGATCGAGCAAGATGCGCAGCAGTTTGGAAATGGGATCAGCGTCTTTTCAACAGCCGCTCGGGTTTCGGAGAAAGAAGGGGTGGCGCTCAAAGCGCGGCACGGTTGCTGTCACAGATTGACATCGGATTGGCTGTTGCGAGCATCCGACTATCCGCCTCCCCTACAGGGGGCGGGCCAAGCCAATACGAGCAAAAATGGTGCCCAGGAGAGGACTCGAACCTCCACGACTTTCGCCACTGGTACCTGAAACCAGCGCGTCTACCAATTCCGCCACCTGGGCATCGGCGGCACACATAAGAGTGAGGGTCAGCGATTGTCAATCGACCGGTGCACCCTGTACAGGGGCGTGCCTATCCTGTATTTCGCCCTGAAAAAGGGGCATTTCCACGCCACGCGACGGGCAGGCGCCATGCGGCAATCCGAAACCGACACTTTAGTCACCGTTTTCGGCGGGTCGGGGTTTCTCGGCCGCCACGTCGTCAGGGCCCTGGCCAAGCGGCGCTATCGCATCAGGGTCGCGGTGCGCCGGCCGGAACTTGCCAATTTCCTTCAGCCGCTCGGAAGCGTCGGGCAGATCCATGCGGTGCAGGCCAATATCCGCAACCAGCAATCGGTGGAAGCGGCAGTCCGCGATGCGGACGTGGTGATCAACCTAGTAGGCATTCTTTTCGAGCGGGGCCGACAACGCTTTGATGCGGTGCAGGGCTACGGCGCCGAGCGGGTCGCTCTCGCCGCTGCGGCATACGGCGCCCGGGTGGTGCAAATCTCCGCCATCGGCGCCGACGAAGGATCGCCATCGGCCTATGCGCGCGCAAAGGCGCTTGGCGAAAAGCTCGTACTCGCGGCGATGCCCACGGCAACCATCTTCCGACCGTCGATTGTGTTCGGGCCGGAGGACGATTTCTTCAACCGCTTCGCGGCGATGGCGCGGCTTTTCCCGATCCTTCCGCTGGTTGGCGGCGGGACGACCCGCTTTCAGCCGGTCTTTGTCGGGGACGTCGCGGAGGCGATTGCGGCTGCCGTCGATGGCAATGCCCAGGCGGGCGCCATCTATCAACTCGGCGGACCGGAAGTGCTGACTTTGCGGGAGGTGATGGAATTCGTCCTCAAAACCACCGAGCGGAAGCGCCTGCTTTTGCCATTACCGTTCGCGCTCGCCAAGCTGCAGGCGCAGTTCCTGCAATTCCTGCCGAAACCGCCGCTGACGCCGGACCAAGTCGAACTTTTGAAAGTCGATAATGTCGTGTCCGAGGAAGCGGCGCGGGCTGGCCTCACCCTCAAAGGTCTCGGCATCCTTCCCGCCTCAGTCGAGGCGATCGTTCCGACCTATCTCTGGCGCTTCAGACGGACAGGCCAGTTCCAGCAGGCGCGTGGCGCCTAGGCCTATCTCAAAGTATAAAGCGCGATCAGTCCGAGTCCTCCGACGAAGATCCGCCACCATGCGAAAAGAGCGAAGCCGCGCCTCGCCACGTATGCCAGCAGCGACTTCACGACGATCCATCCGGCGATGAACGAGCAGACAAATCCGATGAACACAATGAACGTGTTAGATGACGTCATCTGCCCGTAATTCTTGGCCAGATCGTAGGCAAACGCTCCCGCCATCGTGGGCATCGCCAGGTAAAATGAGAATTCGGCAGCGGAACGCTTGTCGGCGCCGAAAAACATCGCTGCGACGATAGTCGCGCCGGAGCGCGACACACCCGGGATCATCGCCAGGCACTGAAAAATCCCGATGCCCAAATACATTGGCAACGTGAACGCCGTCGCGTCGTGATAACGCGGACGGAAATCGATTCGATCGACGAGCAGGAGAATGAACCCGCCGATCACCAGGCTCGCGCATACGATCCAGACGTTGAACAGGACGCCTTTGATGATCGAATGGGCGGCAGCGCCGACGATCGCGGCCGGCAGGAATGCGACAAGCACCCCGACCACGAAGCGGCGCGCGGCCGGGTCGGAAAACATGTCGAGAAAGATGCGCCACAATTTCGAGAAATAGATCGAGAGAATCGCCAGAATTGCCCCGAGCTGAATGAGGACGACGAATGTCTTGCCGAAGGCGTCGTCATCGAAGCCGAAGAAATGCTCCAGAAGCAGCAGGTGACCCGTGGACGAGACCGGAATGAATTCCGTCAGCCCTTCGACGATGCCCAGAACAACGGCCTTGAACAGATCAAACAGCATGAAAACGACTCCGGAGGACGAAGGACTGACAGAGGAAAAGAGCGATCGTCTTTGCGCAGGATGCGCGGCGAAGCAACACATTGACAGCGGAAATCGGCAGATCGGTCTATACTTGAAAGGGAGCTGATTCGGCGTACGATGCTGACGCTTTTCCACCATCCCTTCTGTCCGCATTCGCGGTTCATTCGCTTGGCGCTCGGCGAATACAATATTGGCGTCAAGCTCGTAGAAGAGCGCGTGTGGGAACGGCGGGAGAGTTTTCTCACGCTCAACCCGGCCGGCACCACCCCCGTCCTGATCGACGAAAACAATACCGCGATTCCCGGCGCCGGCGTCATCGCCGAATATCTCGACGAGACCCGCGGCGACGATCTTGGCCAGCACCGCCTGCTCGGAACCGATGTCATGAGGCGTGTCGAAGTTCGTCGGCTGCTTGACTGGTTCAACGGCAAGTTCGCTGCTGAAGTGTCCGGCCCGCTCCTAAACGAGCGCGTTTACAAGCGCCACCTGACGATCGAGCAGGGCGGCGGCGCCCCGGACACCGAGGCAATACGTGCCGCGCGCTCTAACATCCGCTATCATCTGGCTTATATTGGATGGCTGATGACCCATCGTGCCTGGCTCGCCGGCGACAGGTTGACCTATGCCGATCTCGCGGCGGCCGCGCATCTCTCGACAGTGGATTATCTCGGCGACGTGCCATGGAACGAGGACGAAACGGCAAAGAGCTGGTACGCGCGCGTGAAATCGCGTCCCTCGTTCCGTCCGATCCTGGCGGAGGTCGCGGCCGGCATCGCGCCGTCGCCGACGTATGCCGATCTCGATTTCTGAACGATCCGCAATCGCTCAAATCGGCGCTGCGCGATGCCGCGCGCGATCAAGGCTTCGACGCTTTTGGCGTGGCTCGGCCCAATTCCATTCCGTTGGCGCGCGAGCGGCTGGAGCGTTTTCTGGCTGAAGGCGCTCACGGCGACATGGAGTGGATGAAAAGTACGGCCGCTCGGCGTGGCGATCCGGAATCGCTATGGCCGGAGGTCCGGTCGGTTATCATGCTCGGCATGAATTACGGGCCGGCCGACGACCCGCTCGCCGTCCTGAAGCAGCGGGGATGCGGGGCCATCTCAGTCTATGCGCGGGGCGACGACTATCACGATATCATCAAACCTCGCCTGAAGACCCTCGCCCGTTGGCTGATCGATCAGGCGGGTGGCGACGTGAAGGTGTTCGTCGATACCGCCGCCGTGATGGAGAAGCCGCTGGGTGGCGTCGCCGGTCTCGGCTGGCAGGGAAAGCATACCAATCTCGTCTCCCGCCATTTCGGTTCCTGGCTGTTCCTTGGCGCGATCTTCACGACGCTCGAATTGCCGGCCGACGCGCCGGGCCAAGACACCTGCGGGTCCTGCAGGGCCTGCCTCGATGCCTGCCCGACGGGGGCCTTCCCGGCTCCCTACAGGCTCGACGCGCGGCGCTGCATTTCCTACCTGACCATCGAGCACAAGGGGCCGATCCCGTTGGAGCTACGGCCGCTGATCGGCAATCGCATCTATGGCTGCGACGATTGCCTGGCCGTTTGTCCCTGGAACAAGTTCGCCCGGAAGGGCCGGGAAGCGCGGCTCGCCGCCCGCGACGGACTTCGCGCGCCCCCGCTTTCGGAACTTGCCCGGCTCGATGACGCCTCCTTCCGGGCCATGTTCTCCAAGTCACCGATCAAGCGTATCGGGCGCGATCGTTTCGTGCGCAACGTCCTTGTCGCGATCGGAAATTCCGGCGACCGCTCGCTAGCGCGCGAGGCCGAGCGCCTGCGCACCGATTCCTCCGCGCTGGTACGCGATGCCGCGCAATGGGCTGTAGAGCGGCTCGCCGCGATTGCGACATTCTCATGAAATGCACGGGCCCTATGCGGAATCTTCCGCCGATTTTCCGTTGAACTCGGCCACGGCCCGCGCCATATAAGCGCCCTCCTCCCACCCGTCGTTGAAAAGTCTTCTCGGAGAACCGATGAGTTTTCATGAAAATACCGGGCTGAGCGAGCGTCAGAAGAACGCCGCTGCGGCCAAGCAAGCCATGTTGGAAAAATTCCGTGCCGCCCAGCAAGACCAGGAGCGGATCGCGAAACTGGCCGCCGAGCGGATGAAGATCGCCGAGGCGCGCAAGATGCGCGAAGCCGAGAAAGCCGAGGCCCGACGCGTCCGCGAAGCCGAGCTTGCCGCCGAGCGTGCCCGCCAGGCCGAGCTTGAAGCGCAGCGTCGGCGTGAAGAAGAGGAGGCCGCGGCAAAACGGGCCGCCGAAGAGGCGGCCGCGGCCGCCGCTCTCGCTGCCGCTCAAAAACAGGCGCGCGACGAGCGTTATGCCAAGCGAAAGGCTGCGCAGAAGAAGAAGAAGCGCCGGGGCCTCTGAGCCGCCGCAACCGCAAATGCCCGGCTCCGTCGCCGGGCATTTTCGTTTCAGCCTTTCAGCGCATCGCCCCACGCGGCCCGCCGGTGACGACTGAAGGCTTGGCGATCGCGCGCGGCAACAATGCGCGTCCTCACCTCTCCCGCCTCGCACAGTTTCATCGTCAGCCCGACCTTGCTGCGCCTGACGGGACCCATGATGCGGGCGGCATAAGGCTCGACCGCGATGCCCTCGCGCGCGGCGACGACATACGAATATTTTTCATCCTCAAACGGAACGGAAACTGATTTCGCGAGCATATGCCCGCGCGATCGGGGAAGCCGCTCGGAGAAATGGCACCAGTCCGGCGCGGCGATCGGACAGGCGAGCCGGTGCGGGCACGGCGCGACAATTGCGGCGCCCCGGTCGATAAGAATCGAGCGCGCCGCGCGGACACGGTCGAAGCCGGCCGGCGTCCCGGGCTCGACCACGACCAGAAGCCCGGTACATGCCTCCCACAGCGCACAAACGGCCGGCACTAGCCGATCTGCTGGAATTTCTCCGAGGGAATAGCCCGCGATCACCAGATCGGCGGATGCAAGCGCGGTCGTTTCGATATCGCGATTGACGATTTGCGGCCTGGCAAAAGCCGGCACTGGACAATCCGCCATCAGCGCGCGCGCCACCTCGAGAAGACGCGGGTTGCTGTCGACAAGTCGCGCTGTTTCGATCTCCGGCCAGACGTCCGCAGCCGCCCAGCTTGCGGTTCCCGGCCCGGCGCCGATATCGAGGCTGCATTTCGGCGCGAAATCCGGAGCGCGCCGTGCAGCCTCTGCCAGCACCGCGTGCGTGGCCGCATAGGTCGCCGGCAGCCGCACCAGGAGATAAGCCGCGATCCCGAGGCGGTCGGCAAGCACATTCGACGTGCCGCCGCGGCGATAATGATCCGACAATTTTTCTGAATGCGGCGCGATGTCGCCATGCGCCAAGCCTTGCACCGCGCGCGAGATCGCTTCCTTCAGCGCGGTGGGAAGCATCGCTTCAGTCTGGTCACGCGGTGGCGGTCTTGCCTTCGAGATCGTGCTCGGGACAGCAATCGGCCGCCCAGACAGGACCAAGATCGGCCAGCTCCGCCTCCAGACACTCCACTTCCATCCGCAAAGCGGCACCGCCTTCAAACAGCAGCGTCACCATCCCCGCGGGCGCATCCTGTTCGGCAAAATCAATCGCAAGCAGATTGAGCGATTTGGTCTTGTCACCGCAATCGACGCCCTTGCATTTGCAGCTCAGCACCCGTTCGAACCGGAGCGCAGCGCGGCGTCGGCGCCAGGTGCCGGCGCCATGCGCCGCCTCCCAGTCGAAGCGGTCAAGGGCAATGACGACACGCTTCTCGTGTGGGCGCCAGAAAACCTCGCCGG
Organism: Pseudorhodoplanes sp.; assembly: GCA_035548355.1. Lineage (GTDB taxonomy): Bacteria > Pseudomonadota > Alphaproteobacteria > Rhizobiales > Xanthobacteraceae > Pseudorhodoplanes. The sequence continues at coordinate 51,548 of DASZTD010000030.1, read as the reverse complement.
TTTTGATAGCAGAATCCTGTAGATGGGCGGAGACGACCTCGAGGTCATCCTTGTCAAGCGCGATAAGTTTCAGCGGATCGACCATACACGCCTGCCGTCGTGCAGTTGCCTGTTTTGCTAATTAGGCAAGCCCGAAGCCGGGCGCAAGACGGGGCTCGTGACAATCCCTAGCTGCTCAACCGCTCGATATTGGCGCCGCAGCGGCCCAACTTTTCCTCAAGCCGTTCAAAACCGCGGTCCAAATGATAGACCCGGCTCACATAAGTGTCGCCTTCGGCGGCGAGGCCCGCAATCACCAGAGAGACCGACGCACGCAAATCGGTGGCCATCACGGGCGCTCCCGTGAGCCGTTCGACGCCCTCGATCGTCGCCACTTGCCCATCGAGCGAAATCCGCGCGCCAAGCCGGGCCAACTCCTGTACGTGCATAAAGCGGTTCTCGAAGATCGTTTCGGTGATACGCGACGTGCCGCTGGCGCGGGTCATCAGCGCCATGAGCTGGGCCTGCAGATCCGTCGGGAATCCGGGAAAGGGCGCCGTGATCACCTGCACCGGGGCAAGCCCCGAGCCGTTGCGCTGCACGCGGATGCCTTCGTTGTTCGAGCTTACTTTCACGCCAGCCTGCACCAGCACGTCGAGCGCGTTCTGCAGCAATTCCGGCCGCGCCCCTTCAAGCATGACGTCGCCGCCGGTCATCGCGACCGCGAATGCGTAGGTGCCGGTTTCTATACGATCCGGCAGCACGCGGTGGCGCGCCCCCGACAGCCTTGGCACGCCATCAACCACGAGACGCGACGTACCGATGCCGGCAATCTTCGCCCCCATCTTCACCAGGCAGTCGGCAACATCGGTAACTTCTGGCTCACGGGCGGCATTCTCGATGACCGTCGTGCCCTGCGCGAGCGTGGCCGCCATCAGTGCGACATGCGTGCCGCCGACCGTGACCTTGGGGAAAGCGATATCCGCCCCCCGCAAGCCCTTGGGCGCGCGCGCAACGACATAGCCGCCTTCGATATCAATGTCGGCGCCCAGCTTCTCCATTGCCATCAGCAGGAGATCAACCGGCCGCGTGCCGATGGCGCAGCCGCCGGGCAGGGAAACGCGCGCGTGCCCGGCGCGGGCGAGCAGCGGCGCAAGTACCCAGAAACTGGCGCGCATTTTCGAGACCAGCTCGTAGGGCGCGGTCGTATCGACGATGTTGGCCGCGGAGATCTTGACGGTTTGGCCGGCATTCTCTCCGCTATTGGCGCGTTTGCCGGACAGCATTACGTCAACGCCGTGATTGTTCAAAATCCGCTGGAGCTGAACCACGTCGGCGAGATGGGGGACGTTGTCGAGAATGAGCGTGTCTTCGGTCAGCAGGCTCGCGATCATCAGCGGCAGCGTGGCGTTCTTCGCTCCGGAGATCGGAATGGTGCCGTTGAGCGGCCGGCCGCCGGTGATGCGAATGCGATCCATGAGAGCCCCCCGCTGAACGCACCCCCCAAAACGCGCCGCGATTGGGGCAAAAGTGGGAAGTTTAGCGGCCGTCCTGATGCTGATCGGTCGCGCGGCTGTCCGGCCTTGCCGCGGCACGGCCGCGCGCCTGCAATTTGCGGCGTTGCAGGTTGCGACGCAAGGCTTGTGCCCGCCGCTCCTGCCTCGTTCCCCTGTCTGACGGACCGCGCTTCGGCATAGGCCCTCAGTAGCCAAAACGGGACCCTGCCGACAAGCGGGATGTTGGCGAAAGAGCACCTGCTCGCTTGCGCCGGGGAACCCCTTGTGGCACTAGTCGCGGCGCTGCGTGCCCGTCGCGCGCACGTCCCCATGCTGCCGTAGCTCAGTGGTAGAGCACTCCCTTGGTAAGGGAGAGGTCGACAGTTCAATCCTGTCCGGCAGCACCATTGCCCGATGGGGCCGCCCTCGGCGCAAGAGGCTAGAGGTGCGTCATGCGCGCCAGAACCCTGCCGGCAGTGTCATCGAAGGATTCGTCTGCCGCAAACACGGCCGCCTGCTCGTGCGCGAGCCTGAGATAATCGAGTCCGATGTCGGCAAACAGCGCCCGGGTCTTCTCGTTCGCGCTGCTCTTTACATAGGCAAAACACTTTCGAGCATTTTCCATGTAGTCGAGATGCCGCGGCGAAAGATTTGCCTTGCAGCCGCCGGTTTTGGCGCCCTCGGCCCGCTCTCCCAATTTGGATGCGTTCGCTTCGGCGCCATTGTTGCAGGCGTCCATTTCTGCGCCTGGCGAGCACATTGTGCGATTTCGCCCGAAGGACTTCGCCAAGTACATGGCGGACTCAGCCGATTGCATCAGGTCTTGTGCAGTGCGGTCGCGGTCGGCGCGCTGCGCGACGCCGATGCTGGCGGAGATGCGAATCATCTTCCCACCGAACTCTACGGCCATGTTCTCGATCGCGCCGCGCAATCTCTCGGCTATGCCGATGGCGGTCCCAAGCGCTGTGCCCCCGAAAATAACGGTGAATTCCTGCCCACCGGTGCGGCCGATATAGTCGGAGACTCTCAATTCCTCGCGGCACACGGCCGCCACTTGCCGAAGCACGGCATCGGCGGCCCCGTATCCACAGATGTCGTTGATCCTTTTGAAATTATCGAGATCGATCACCGCGCAGCTCAAATCTGTTCCGAGCCGTGTGGAACGTTTAAAATCGCGCTCCGCAGCGCGGCAAAGGCCGCGGCGACTGAATGTGCCTGTGATCGGATCGTTTGAATCGGTCGTAATCGCAGTCATTAATGACGCCCCTTGAACTCTCTTTTCTTGATCCGCAATATTCGCTCATTGCCACATTCTTCCGTTAAGCAAGGGGTCCGGAGGAATACGGATGGAACGGCATGGCGCCTGTGCTGGATGAAATATTCATCGTGGACGACGATGCTGCGGTCCGCGAAACGCTGGCGACGCTATTCAAGAGAGAGGGCTATTCCGTCACGGCCTTCGCTGAAGGGAAGTCCCTGCTCGCTGTCGCGCGCGAGCGCACGCCCGCTTGCATCCTTCTGGATGTGCATATTCCCGGGCGTTCAGGCCTGGACATCCTCAAGGAATTGAATGCCGACCGCTATCCGGCCCCGATCTTCATCATTTCCGGCCAAGGCGATATCCCCATGGCGGTCGAAGCGATCCGAAATGGGGCCCTCGATTTCATCGAAAAACCTTTCCAGGGCCGCGAATTGGTGCCGCGCGTGCGGGCCGCAATCGACGCATGGCAAAATCGCCGTAAGGCGGCCAAAAACGACCCGGCCCCGGTCTATTCATTCCAGGGCCGCGAACCTCTCACCACTCGCGAAAGCGAGGTTCTGGCCCAGATCGCCTCCGGCGCCTCGAACAAGGAGGCCGCGCGCAATCTCGGAATCAGCCCACGAACGATCGAGGTTCACCGCGCCCGCGTCATGGAAAAGCTCGGCGCCAAGAACTTGGCGGATCTTATGCGCATTGTGATCGCCGAGGGGCATCAAACACGAAGCTGACGCCGACTTCATCGGACGACCGCCACGAAATCTTGCAGGTCCGGCGCGGAAATCCACGCTCGGTAAGAAGAAGTGTGAATCGGGGCGGAAGGTCTTCCGGATGATCGAGCCTGAGGCGCGCCCCGTCCTGGCAAACGTCGAGCATCATCCCCTCGCGCAGCGGCGCGCCTTCGCCGACATCCACTGCGATAGGATGTTGCAGCTGAACACGCCAGTAACGGCGATTGTTGGTAAGCATGATACGCCTCGTCGGAACCAGAAAATGGCCCCGGCGAGCCGGGGCCAGAACTGGAATCAGCAATTTCTTGTCTTGTGGCCCGACTGTAGGCGGCCGCCGCTCCAAAACCGCTAATTGCCGGCTCCGGACGAATACTGATGGGACTTTACCGGATCGGCGGCGCGTACTGGATGCCGCCGGCGCTCCAGAGTTGGTTCAGCCCGCGCGGAATGCCGAGTTTCGATCCCGATCCGACGTTGCGCTCATAAACCTCGCCGTAATTGCCGACATGCCGGATAATCCGGACAGCCCAGTCGCGGCTGAGATTGAGCTGTTCTCCATAGGCGCCCTCGTTGCCGACGAAGCGCATCACATCGGGCTTTTTCGATTTTAAGGCCGCGTCGATGTTCTGCGAGTTGATGCCGAGCTCCTCGGCGTTGAGCATCGCATACAGGGTCCATTTGACGATGAGATACCAGTCGTCATCCTTCTGGCGGACGATGGGAGCGAGCGGTTCCTTGGAAATCACGTCGGGCAGGATGTCATGATCGCCGACCTTGGGAAGTGTCAGCCGCAATGCATAGAGCTGGGATACGTCCGCGGTCAGCGTGTCGCATTGTCCGGACTTGTAGGCGTTCACGACGTCATCGACCTTCCCGAATTTCCGCGGCTGATATTTCATGTTGTTAGCGCGGAAATAGTCGTCGAGATTGAGTTCGGTGGTCGTTCCGGTCTGCACGCACACGGTCGAACCGTCGAGCTCCAGTGCCGAAGTCAGGTTGCGCGATTTTGGCACCATGAAGCCCTGGCCGTCGTAATATGACACGCCGGCGAAATTCAGCGCATACTCGGTCTCCCGCGACATGGTCCAGGTGGAGTTGCGCGCAACCACGTCCACCCGACGACGTGCCAGCTCGATAAAGCGCTCCTTGGCGTCGAGCGGCACGAAGCTCACTTTTTTCGGATCGTCGAAGATCGCCGCGGCAATCGCCCGGCAGAAGTCAACGTCGAAGCCGGTCCAATTGCCTTTGTCGTCGGCAATGGAGAATCCCGGAAGGCCGGTGGAGACACCGCAGAACACCGCGTCGCGGCGCAGCGTCCGCTTCAACGTGTTGGAGTCGTATTTTTCATAAGTAATAAAGCCGGCGGCGATCGCGGCCGCGATCACGCAGCCGATCAACAGGCCGGTGCGGAAGTTCCAGCCGAGCAAGCGGCCCATCATTCGTCCCCCCAACAGGTTCACAGTTCCGGCTGCTGCCGGACAATCACCTTGGTGCCGACCGGCACGCGCTCGTAAAGATCGATGACGTCGGGATTGACCAAGCGGAAACAGCCGGACGAGACGGCGCTGCCAATCGTCTGCGGCTGGTTCGTGCCGTGGATGCGATAGACGGTCTGCCCGAGATAGAGCGCGCGCGCTCCCATCGGATTGCCCGGCCCGCCCGCCATGAAGCGCGGCAGATAAGGCTGCCGCTCGATCATCTCCGGCGGCGGCGTCCAGTCCGGCCATTCCTGCTTGCGCGTGATCTTCTGCAGGCCCTGCCACTGGAAGCCGTCTCGGCCGACGCCGATGCCGTAACGCAAGGCGCGCCCGCCCGGCATGATGAGATAAAGAAAGCGTTCGGAGGTATGAACGATGATCGTGCCGGGCGCTTCGTTCGTGCGGTAAAGCACCACCTGCCGTTTCAGTTCGGGCGGCAATTCTTCATCCGCCTCGCTGGGAACGAGGCCGGGCTGGTCGCCGATATCGCGGACCGTCTGCCCGAAAGCAGGGCCGGCAAAGAAAGCCAATCCACATACCAGGACCGAAAGCCAGGACCGCAGCATGGCGTGTAATTCCCGATGAAGCCCCCTGCACATAAAACAGCACCGGCGGCAGCCGGGCAAGGCGGCGTGACCCGAGACGAGGCGCATCCTATCATGCGCCTTCCGATATTAGCGGTCGATGACGAGTTCGGGGGTCTTGGCGCGAGAGACGCAGATCATAATGTGATCGGCGCGATCCTTCTCGGTCAGATAGAGGTCGCGATGATCAGCTTCTCCCGCCAGCAGCTTGACCTTGCAGGTCCCGCAGGTGCCGGTTTCGCAGGAGCTTGGCACCTCGTGCCCCCGGGCGCGCATCGCTTCCATGATGGTGACGCCGACCGGCACTTCAATGACCTCTCCGGTCCGCGCAAGCCTCACGGTAAACGGCTTGTCGTCCGGGCGCCGGATTTCGGCGTCGCTGAAAGCTTCCATATGAACGGAGGTCGGCGTCCAGTGCGCCGTCATCTCACGCACGGCCTGCATCAGGCCGCGCGGCCCGCAGCAGTAGAGATGCTCACGATTCCTGCGCTCGGCGACGACCGGCCGCAGATCAAACGATTTTGACGGGTCGCCCCCGTCATAATGAATTATGACGCTGTCCTTCAGCTCTGGCGCGCTCAGTTCCTCCCTGAAGGCGGTCACCTCGGGCGAACGCGAAAGATAATAGAGCTTGAATTTCTTCTCCGGCTTCCCGCGAAAGGAATGGATCATCGAGATCATCGGCGTGACGCCGATGCCGCCGGCGATAAAAATGAAATTGTCGCCGCGTTGAGGAAGCCCGAAATCGTTGACCGATTTCGACACCATCAGCGTATCGCCCACCTTCGTCTCGTCGATCAGGCTAATTGATCCGCCGCGGCCGGATGCCTCCCGCTTCACCGCGATGCCATAGCTCGCGCGGTCCGCAGGATCGCTGCAAAGGGAGAACTTGCGGATCAGTCCATTAGGGACGCGCACCTGGATATGCGCGCCCGCGGTGAATTCCGGCAATTCGCCCCCGTCGGGGCGGCGGAACTCAAAAAAATGGATGCCATCGGCAAGAGGCTCTGCGCGTGTCACGCGCAAGGCCATATCCGGCTTAACGATGTCCGACATGGCCGGCTACTTAACCGGCAAAGCTCTCCCCATCAAGGGCGTCGAGGCCGCGCCCGCTGCCCCTTTCGATCGACAGATCAGGCCGCCCTCGCCATCGCGGCATTGTTGGCGGCAAGCAAATCCTTCGCCGCACGCTCGATCTGGGCAACGACGGACGCCTCCGTGATGTTCGACAGGAAGGGCTGGATCGGACCAGTATCGCAGATCCCGGCAAGGCGAACCGCCTCATGCAGTACGCGTAGCGGCGAATGGCCGTCGCGCAGGTCTTCCAGGGGAATGAATTTAGCCCGGATGCCCTCGGCCTCGCCGACATTGTTGCGTCGAAGCGCCTGCAGCAATGCCATCGACAGGCGCGGCGCAACGCAGACGCTACCGGAAGTGAAGCAGGACAGTCCGAAATTCGTCAGGTGATGAATAGCGGGCCGTTCTCCAATCCCGCTGATGACGATCGATTTGTCGACACCGGCCAGCACTTCTTCGAGGAAGGGATCCGGCGCGTTATCAGGTCGCACGATCGCATATTTGATGGCGCAGATAACCCCGTCATTGGCAAGGCGATGCAGATCGCGCGCCTCGATGAAACCGGCATCTTTCACATAGGCAATGATGGGCCTGCCATAGGCATCGGCCAGCTTGCGGTAGCCGGTGGCAATGCCGGCGGGGGTCGCCGGAAAACGGTGCGGCAGCACCATGACGGTCGGGAACGGATATTCCCTCGCGATCGCGACTTGGTCCATGGCCTTGCCGAAATCGGAACCGACCGACGGGATCATCCAGTCGTTGTCCTGCGCGAGGTCCTGCAGCAGATCCAGGAGCGAGCCGAATTCAGATACCCCGATATTGTAGAGGTTGGCGTTGCCCCCATACATGAAGGTGCGCACGCCGCCGGACCGCAGATGTGACAAAAGTCTCGCATTCTGGTCGCGGTCGATCGTCAGGTCGGCGCGCCGGGCCAGCGGCGGGACGGAAAGAACGGATGCCTGCAGGTCGCTCGGCGTGACCGGACCGGTTTTCATGGGCGAAACTCCTTGGCCAGACGAAAGGTTAAGTTGTCATATGTCATATGACTGGGACCGGTCAATAAAGCGGTCCGGGCCACTCATGCAAATTTTGAGCAAGATCAATGCGTCGGCGGAGGCTGCGGCCAATACGTGCTCGACAAGCGGCCTAGAACACCTCTAAGAAGGAGGGGTTCGCCCGCCGCCGATGCCAGCTTTCGATGGGCTCATTTTGATGGACTACAACCAGTTTTTCACGTCTGCCCTCGATCGCCTGCGACAAGAACGCCGTTATCGGGTCTTCGCCGATCTCGAGCGAATTGCCGGCCGCTTCCCGCACACGATCTGGCATTCCCCGCAGGGAGCGCGCGATATCATTGTGTGGTGCTCGAACGATTATCTCGGTATGGGTCAGCACCCGAAAGTGATCGGGGCCATGGTCGAAACCGCTACGCGGATGGGCACCGGCGCCGGCGGGACTCGCAATATCTCCGGCACCAATCATCCGCTGGTGGAGCTTGAGCGCGAACTCGCCGACCTGCACGGCAAGGAAGCCGCCCTGCTCTTCACGTCCGGCTACGTGTCGAACGAAACCGGCATTTCCACCATCGCCCGGCTGATCCCCGACTGCCTGATCCTGTCTGACGCCTACAATCACAATTCGATGATCGAGGGCATTCGCCGCTCCGGCTGCGAGAAGCAGATTTTCCGCCACAACGACCTCGGCCACCTCGAAGAACTTTTGAAAGCGGCGGGGAATCGCCCGAAGCTGATCGCTTTCGAAAGCATCTATTCGATGGATGCCGACATTGCGCCGATCGGGGCGATCTGCGACCTCGCGGACAAGTACGGCGCGATGACATATCTCGACGAGGTGCACGCGGTCGGCATGTATGGATCGCGCGGCGCCGGCGTCGCCGAGCGCGACGGCGTTATGCATCGGCTCGATGCGATCGAGGGCACACTCGGCAAGGCATTCGGCTGCTTTGGCGGGTATATCGCCGCGAGCGCAATCCTGTGCGACGCCATCCGCTCCTACGCGCCGGGCTTTATCTTTACGACCGCACTGCCGCCGGCCGTCTGCGCGGCGGCCACCGCCTCGATCAGGCATTTGAAGACGTCGCAATGGGAGCGTGAACGGCATCAGGAGCGCGTCGCCCGCACCAAGGCCGTGCTCACCGCATCCGGCTTGCCGGTCATGCCAAGCGCGACCCACATCATCCCGATCGCGGTCGGGGACCCGGAAAAGTGCAAGGCGGCAAGCGATCTCCTGCTGGCCGAGCACGGCATCTATATCCAGCCGATCAATTTCCCCACGGTGCCGAAGGGCACCGAGCGCCTGCGGGTTACCCCCACGCCCTATCACGACGATCAGCTAATCGACGCGCTCGCTCAGTCACTGGTCGATGTCTGGGAAAGGCTGGGGCTGCCGCTCAATCGAGCGCTCGCCGCTGAATAGCCGTCAGGCCTTGCCGTAGACGCTACGCGCCGCGAACGGAAGCGCGACCGAAATCAACAAGAAGCGCGCGAGATGGTGAGCCCCCACATAGATCGGGTCGAGATGCAGCGCGAGCGCGAGAATCATCATCACGTCGAGGGCGCCGGGCGCGAATGAGGCGATCACATCCGCCGCGCGAAACGTCGTGAGCGCGATCAGGCCAAGCGCGAAGGCGCCGGCGACGCAGATGCTGATCACGAATGAACCGAGCGCCGCACCGAGATAATCCATGAGCAGTTTCGGCCCGGTATTGGCGAAACGCGAGCCGGTAATCGCGCCGAGCCCGCACATCGCAACGGCCGCGATCCACCATGGCATCACCGCGTGGATAAAGCCCGTCCCATGCAGAACCGCCGAGGCGAGCATCGCGCCGAACATCAACCCGCCCCGGAACCGCACATATTCGAGACCGAAAGCGGCGACGATCGAGACAAGAATGAGCGTCCCGTATTCGAAGGCCGGATTATCCACGGCCACCGGCAGCGGCAGCGGCGCGGGGGCCGCAAGACCCAGCAGCGCGATCGCGGCCGGCAAGGCAACCGCCAGAATGACGACGCGCACCGACTGGACGATGGCGATGCCGCGCACATCGGCATTGTACTGGGTCGAGACGATGATGACCTGCGACAGCGCGCCGGGCGCGGCGGCAAGGAACGCCGACATCCGGTCCCATTTGTGTACCGACTTGAGGTAGCTCGCGGTCGCGAACGTCACCGCCAGCACCGCCAGCATGAGCACTGCGATACTGGCCGGCCATGCCCAGATCCCCTTCAGCGTCTGCGGGGTCGCGACAGCTCCGAGCGAAATGCCGATGACGATGAAGATCGCCCGCGCGAGCGGCTGAGGCACATGCGCCGGGCGCCCCGCGATCGCGGCGATGGCCACGAACAGCATCGATCCGGACAACCACCCCGCCGGGAAGCCGGAAAGCCCGAAGATCGCGCCGCCCAGGCCGGCGATCGCCAGCGTCTCGGCCAGCGACAGGGCGAATCGGCGTCTGTGATGGGTGGGATGCGGCGACGAGGACATGGGGCCTTTATGTCCGATTTGACACGGCTCGCAAAATCCATTGGCGTCGCTTATTTGCAGGTCTGACCTTCGCCGCCCAGACCATCCCCCGCGCGGCGGATTGCCCTTTCTCCCGAGCCGCGTATATGGTCGCGGCCCTTTTCGCCGGACAAGCCATGGCCCGTGATCAGATCGACATGACGCCGATCGAGCGCCGCGACGAACTCGTGGAATGGTTCGCCGCGGGCTGCAAGCCGAAATCGGAATTCCGGATCGGCACCGAGCACGAGAAATTCGTGTTCACGATCGAGGGCCATCGGCCCGTGCCATATGAAGGGCCGCGCGGCATCCGGAAACTGCTCGAAGGCATGCAGCACCTCCTCGGCTGGGAGCCGATCATGGAGGGGTCGAACATCATCGGATTGTTCGACGTGACGGGGGGCGGCGCGATCTCGCTCGAACCGGGCGGCCAATTCGAATTGTCGGGCGCCCCGGTCCAGACCGTCCATCAGACCCATTCGGAGCTGATGGCCCATCTGGCGCAGGTCCGCGAAGTCGCCCGTCCGTTGGGCATCGGCTTCCTGGGTCTCGGGATGACGCCGGACTGGACGCGGGCGGACATGCCGGTCATGCCGAAAGGCCGCTACAAGATCATGACCGGTTACATGCCGAAGGTCGGCACGCGCGGCCTCGACATGATGTATCGCACCTGCACGGTGCAAACCAATCTCGATTTCTCGTCCGAAGCCGACATGGTCAAGAAGCTGCGCGTGTCGCTGGCGCTGCAGCCGGTAGCGACCGCGCTGTTTGCAAATTCCCCGTTCACCGAGGGCAAGCCGAACGGCTTCCTGTCGATGCGTTCGGAAATCTGGCGCGATACCGACAACCAGCGGGCCGGCATGCTGCCCTTCGCCTTCGAAGACGGCATGGGCTTCGAACGCTACGTCGATTACGCGCTCGACGTGCCGATGTATTTCATCAAGCGGGGGGATGCCTATATCGACGTCTCGGGCCAGTCGTTCCGCGATCTTCTCGCGGGAAAGATCAAGGGACTGCCGGCGAACAATTTCGCCGCCTTGTCCGACTGGTCCAACCACGTTTCAACAATTTTTCCGGAAGTGCGGCTGAAGCGCTACCTCGAAATGCGCGGCGCGGATGGCGGATCGTTCCGGCGAATGCCCGCCCTGCCCGCCTACTGGGTCGGTCTTCTCTACGACGATACTTCGCTCGATGCGGCATGGCAGGTGGTCAAGGACTGGACCGCCGCCGAACGACAGAAGCTGCGCGACGACGTCCCGAGGCTCGGCCTCGCCGCGAAGATCGGCAACCGAACCGTCCTGTCGCTCGCGACCGAGACGCTGAGGCTTTCGCGCGAGGGCCTGGCGCGAAGGCGCAATCTCGATCCGGGCGGGCAAGATGAGACGCAATATCTCGATCCGCTCGAAGACCTTGTCTCACGCGGCACAACGCCGGCGGAGGAATTGCTGGAGAAGTTTCACGGCCCGTGGGGCGGTTCGACCGACCCGGTTTATCGGGAATATGCGTACTAGCGTTGGCGATCGAGCCACAACGCACGAATACGGCGCAAAGCGGATTCCACGGACGGAAGGCATGGCAAAGGGCACGCCCGCGACGGTTTCGCTGGAAAAGGCCGGCGTCGCATTTGTCCTGCACAAATACGAATACGACCCGAATGCCGAACGCATCGGCATGCAGGCCGCGCACGCGCTCGGCGTCTCGCCGGACCGTCTGCTGAAAACGTTGATGGCCAGGGCGGATGATGAAATCGTCTGCGCGCTCATTCCATCGAACAGGGAAATGAACCTGAAAAAGCTCGCCAATGCCGCAGGCGCCAAGAGCGCCGCCATGCTCCCGCCAGCCGAGGCCGAACGTGTCACCGGATTTCGGGTGGGCGGCATTTCTCCATTCGGGCAGAAAAGGCGTGTTCGCGTCTTCATCGACCAGGCGGCAATCACCCATGAAAAAATCATGGTCAATGGCGGTCGGCGCGGCCTGCAGATCGAGTTGCCTCCCTCCGAACTCGTGCGCCTCCTTGGAGCGACGGCCAGGCCGCTTTGCTGACCCATCAGCACGGGAAATGAAATTCATTCATAGCTTTGGTTTGCGTCCGCGAGGCGGGACGGCCACATGAGCGCGATGCAACGTAACACCCTCACCGCCTTCGATATCGCGCTCTACGGCGCCGTGGTATTCGCCTGGGGCTTTTCATGGATCGCGCTTCACTATCAGGTCGGCGTCGTCGCGCCTGAGATCTCGGTGATGTGGCGTTTCGCGCTCGCCGCGCCGGTGATGCTCGCCTGCGCGTTCCTGCGCGGCGAACGCCTGTTCTTCCCGCCAGGCGACCATGCGCGGTTCGCGGCCCTCGGCTTGATGATTTTCTCGACCAATTTCGTGCTGTTCTATTACGGTGGGCAGCATCTCGCCTCGGGACTCCTCGCCGTCGTGTTCTCGCTGGCGTCAATCGTCAATGTCTGGCTCGGATGGCTTGTCCTACGTGCGCCCATTGATACGCGCGTGGTGACTGGCGGACTGCTCGGCGTCCTGGGCGTGGCCTCGATGTTCTACCCGCAGCTCGTCGGCACGACATTCAGTCACGATGTCCTGCTGGGTTTTGTGTTCTGCGTCTTCGGCACGCTGCTCTTTTGCAGCGGCAACATGGTGTCGGCGCTCCTTCAGCGTCGCAACATCCCGGTATTCGCGGCGAGCGGTTACGGCATGCTGTACGGCGCCGCCGGCCTTGCCGTCTATGCCGCCCTGCGCGGCTTGCCTTTCGCCATCGACCCGACTGTCAAATATGTCGGCGGCCTCGTGTGGCTGGCCCTGGTGTCGTCGGTGCTCGCCTTTGGCAGCTATCTGACGCTGCTCGGTCGAATCGGGGCCGATCGCGCCGGCTATTCGACGGTGATGTTTCCCGTCGTTGCGCTTGCCGTCTCGACCTTCGCCGAAGGCTATCACTGGACATTGCCTGCCATCGCCGGCCTGATCGCGGTGATGGGAGGGAATCTTCTCGTGTTGCGGCGATCCCGGAACGCCGATCACTCCGCAGCCTGAACGGCCTCCGAAAGGTTGTCCAGCGAAGAAACAATATGCTCGGCGAGCGCATCCGCAAGCGCCGAGGATTCATGCGGATTGCGCACGAGCCCGATCCGGCAATAGGGCAGCTCCGGGAAGCCGTCGGCAGGCGTCAATACGCGCATGCCGGGACGCAGTCCGGATTCGGGGAGAATTGAAATCGCGAGCCCGGCGAGCACGGCGGCGCTGATCGCACCGGCATTGCCGCTCGAATAGAGCACGCGATACGGACGCCCCATCGACTCCAGCCGCTCGACCAGGATGCGGCGCCATGCACAGGTGGGGCGGCCGATCGCGAGCGGCAGCGGCTCCTCGTTGTGGGTGGGATGCCGCGCCGATGTCACCCAGAGGAGACGCTCCTGCCGAAAGGTTTCCACCGGGCGAGTGCTTTCAGTGGTCGTGATGATAGCCAGGTCGAGGTCGTTGACCTCGATCCGCTCAATCAGGTCCGACGAAGGCTCGCAGATCACCGTCAATTCCACGCCCGGATATGCACGCGAGAAGCGCGCCATGATTTCGGGCAGATAACGATCGGCATAGTCGTCCGGCACGCCGAGCCGAACGCGTCCGGTCAGCCCCTGATCGGAAAAGACGTTCAGCGCCTCGATATTCAGCTTCACTATCCGGCGCGCGTAATCGAGCAGCCGCTCCCCGTCCTCGGTCAGTTTCGAGGCGCGCCCGTCCCGGGCGAAAATCGGCCGGTCGAGCCGTTCCTCGAGCCGCTTCATCTGCATCGACACGGCACTCTGGGTCTTGTGAACGACCTCCGCCGCCTTGGTGAAACTTCCGGTCTCGGCAATGGCGATGAAGGTCCGCAACTGGTCCACGTCGATAAGGGCGGTCATGGGCGCTCCTCCGAGGCCGAAAAACCCTCATTTCCAGGGTTCGTATAGGCATCAATATCGCTTATTGGTCAGATTAAAAACATTCGTTTCACTTATCAATCCCCCCGGCGCATATTCCGTTCACTCACAAATCGGGTGGGGTTTTCGGGTGGTCCCGGTAACGACCGGGAGCGAATGTCCCGCGCCCCACTCAACAACGGAGAAGTGCCATGGTTCACGACCTTAGAATGCCGGCCGCTTCGCCCCTGATGCGGGGGCTCCAGATCGCCAGCAAGGCCGTGGCCGCTCGCATCGTCGGCCTCGCCAGGGCGCTCAAGCACCGCCGCGACGCGATGATCCTGGCAAATCTCGACGACCGCATGCTCAAGGATATCGGGCTGACGCGCAGCGATCTTCGTGATGCCTATTCTCAGCCGCTCTGGCGCGATCCGACCAGCATTCTGGTAGAGCGCGCGGGTGAGCGCCGCGCCCACCGTCGGCGGTCCCTGTTCGGCCTGCCCTCGGCGCCTCCGCTTGTGCCCGAAAATGGTTACTCAGTCCCGCCAACGAATCGGCCCGCGCGGTTCGCGGTCTAGTTCCCCGGGCCGGTCGCCCCAGGCCGGCCCCCCGATCCGTCCTGTACCCTCCAGGTCCGGATCCAACGCCCGCCGTCACCGGCGGGCGTTTTCTTTTTCCGCCGGCCGGCGCCGGGAAGAATCGGGGGCGCGACGGGTTCGCATGGTTGATGTTCACAGGAAGCCGATGGCGGTCTCGCCTGGACGCGGGCGCTTCTCTACGATGGCGCCGATCCGGGCTTCGCGAGCGTGAGGCGAGATGCGGCAATTCACTTTCTCGCTGATGGCGGCGCTGCTCGTCGGCGCGTCGGCCATCGGCGCGGCGACGGCACAGACGGGCTTCGACCGGCCCGGCGGCGATTACACGAGTTTCACCGTCCGCGGCGGCGATCCGGCGGTATGCGCCGCGCGCTGCGAACGCGAACCGCGCTGCCGGGCCTGGAGCTTCTCCTATCCGCGCACTGCGCGCACGAACGCCGTGTGCTGGTTGAAAAGCGAAGTGACCCCGCGGGCAGAGAATTCCTGCTGCATTTCGGGGGTGCGCGGTGCTGGCGTCATCGAACCGCGGGCCGGCGATGCCGAGTTCTCGATCGACCGCACGGGCGGCGATCTGCGCAGTATCGAGATCGCGGCGGATGCGACCGGACGGACCTGCCAGGCCGCCTGCGAAGCCGAGCAAAGATGCCGCGCCTGGACCTATCTGCGGCCCGGCTATGGCGGCGCCTCGGCTCGCTGCTTCCTCAAGAGCGAGATCAAGCCGCCGCGGCGCAGGCCATGCTGCATCTCGGGCGTGGTCCGATAGCGGTGGCCGGCCCGTTCCTTGGCGCTACCGGACGGCCTTGAAGAAGCGCGCCAGGCGAAGCCCCGCCGGCCACGTCCACAACGGCTGATCCCGCACGTCGGGATTCCACGAGCCTGCCAGCGCATCGACGCGGCCGATCAAGTCGGGTACCGGCAACATCCCGACGCCGCCCATGGCGAGCGGGACGCGGCTGTCGGCTGAATGATCGCGATTGTCTCCGAGGACGAATACGTGATCCGCCGGCACCTGCACGGGCTTCATGTTGTCGAACATGTTCGCGGCATCGGTCTTGAAGATCCAATGCTCGCGTCCGCCGGGCAGGGTCTCGATGAAGCGGCGCGCGGCCACGCCCTCGGTCGTGCCCTGGCCGTCCGCGCGCAGGGGCAATTCGACGCCGTTGATGAAGGTGCGGCCCTCGCGCAGTTCGACCACGTCACCGGGAAGACCGATCACGCGCTTGACCCAGACCTGCGTGCGATCGCCGGGATAGCGGAAAACGACGACATCCCCCCGCTCTGGCAACGATCCGAAGAAACGCTTCGTCTGCGGCAATACGAGCGAAACCGGAAGCGAGGCGGAGCTGTATCCGTATGGATACTTCGTGGCAATCAGTTCGTCGCCGATTAGAAGCGTTGGCTCCATCGAGCCCGAAGGTACGTAATAGGGTTCGGCAACGGCGACCTTGGCCGCCGTGATCAGCGCGACGATCGCGAGAAGATCGACAACGGGCTTCACCCGCCTGCGCCAAAATGATGACTGATCCATTGCCGCGCTCCTAGGCCGTTCCGCCAACGGTGATCCTGTCCATGCGAAGCGTCGGCTGTCCGACGCCGACGGGAACGCCCTGCCCGTTCTTGCCGCAGGTACCTATCCCAGGATCGAGCTGCAAATCATTGCCGATCATCGAGACGCGATGAAGATCGGTCGGACCGTTGCCGATCAGCATGGCGCCCTTGAGCGGCGCACCGATCTTGCCGTTTTCGATCCTGTAAGCCTCGGTGCACTGAAACACGTATTTGCCGGACGTGATGTCGACCTGGCCGCCGCCGAAATTCACCGCGTAAATTCCGTTCTTGACCGAAGCGATGATCTCCGCGGGCTCGCGCGTGCCCGCGAGCATGTATGTGTTGGTCATGCGCGGCATCGGAACGTGCGCATAGCTCTGCCGCCGTCCGTTGCCGGTCGGCTTCATCCCCATGAGACGCGCATTCTGCCGGTCCTGCATGTAGCCGACGAGCTTGCCGTCCTCGATCAGCACCGTCCGGTTGGTCGGGGTTCCCTCGTCATCGAGCGAAAGCGAGCCGCGGCGGGAGGCGATCGTACCGTCATCGACCACCGTGACGCCGCTCGCGGCCACCTGCTGGCCCATCAATCCCGCGAAGGCGGATGTCTTCTTGCGGTTGAAATCGCCTTCCAGCCCGTGTCCGACGGCTTCATGCAGCATGACGCCGGGCCAGCCGGGGCCGAGCACGACGTCCATTTCGCCGGCGGGCGCGGGAACCGACTCGAGATTGACCAAAGCCTGCCGCACGGCCTCGTCGGCGGCCCCACGCCATGCCCCCGCTTCCATGAAGCGCGCGTAGCCTTCGCGCCCGCCATAGCCATGCGCGCCGGTTTCCTGGCGCGAGCCATCGCCGACCACCACCGAAACATTCAGCCGGACCAGGGGCCGGACATCGCGATAAACCTCCCCGTCGGCGCGCAGGATTTCAACAACCTGCCAGGTGGCCGCGACGCTCGCCGTCACCTGCCGCACGCGCGGGTCCCTGCCGCGCGCATAGGCGTCAATCTCCTGGAGCAGGGCGATCTTGGCCTCGAAGCCCGGCGCATCCAGCGGATTGTCGTCGCCGTAAAGCTTGACGTTGGTGCGCGCCGGAGGCGCCGCGTAGGTTCCCGAATAGCCGCCTTTGACGGCACGCACGGCGTCTGCGGCGCGCGAGATGGCCTGTTCGGAAAGGTCGGAGGCGTGGGCGTAGCCGACCGCCTCATCCTTCACCGCGCGCAGGCCGAAGCCCTGCGCCGTGTCGTAGGTCGCCTGCTTGAGACGGCCATTGTCGAAGGTGAGCGCCTCGGCTTGCCGGTATTCGAGGAACAATTCGCCGTCGTCGGCGCCCTCAAGTCCGCGGATGAGAATTTGACGCACGCGGCCCCGGTCGAGGCCGGCACGGTCGATCAGTGAGGTCTTCTGTTCAGTCATGCTCGAGAAGATAGGGCCGCTCCGTCCGCGGCGCGAGGGCGGCCTAGGGGAGCTGGTCAAAGCCCTCGCCGAAGCCCTTCAGCGCCATCGGAAAGCCGATGCCCTCCTCCGGGGCCTGAAAAATGATGAAAGTTGCAGTCGTTCCGGACCGCAACTGGCCGAGCAGCTTGTCGTCCATGATCACTTCGGCGATGCAGCCATTCGGCAGGCAGCGCACGAAGCCGGCGCGCCCGACATCCGCATTGTCGATCTTGAGCCCGAGCCCGGACGGCAGCAGCACCCCCAGGGGAGCGACGACGCGCATCAGGCGGCTTTTCTTGTCGGCCGTTTTCAGCACGATCACCGCCAAGCCGAGATTGGCGCGGTCCTCAGCGGTCACGCTCTGAATCAGGGCGCACTGTTCCTTCTGGGCGCCGGGCGGGGTATCGCAGCGAATCTGCCAGTCGCCGTGGACCGACTTGACCGCCCCCTGCGCGTGCGCCGGCGCGGCACCGACGAGCGCCAGCAAGACCAGCGCCGCCGCACGGAGGGATCGGGGCGGGAAGCGGTGGAAAAGATACATCATCGAGATCCTTGGTTGGCCGGCCCTGTGGTCCCTGCCGATTCGGCGCGCCCGCCCCCGCGGGGGCCTTGGGTACATGGCGAGGGGTGGCTGTCAAGAACGGGTGCCACAGGCGCGAAATCACTGAAATCTCGCGCCCTTCCGGGCCCTCGCCCTTTAGCAGATTGTCGCATTGAGCCTTCATTGAGGCTCATTGCGAGGAGGTCTAAACTATGGTTTGAACAGCGCGGAATTCCCATTCCCGCAGCACTTTTGCCAAAGACCCCACCCGAGGCGAGTGCCCGAACAGCGGGTTGCCGTGCATCGACCAGAAGACGGCGCCGGCAGAACGCGGCCGATTTGCCATGGAGCTTAAGAGAACAATGCCGTTGCTCAAAATTTTGACCACCTTCGCGGTGGCGCTTGCGATCATGTCGGCCAGCCCGGCCCTCGCCGGCATCGGTCAGCCGTCCGATTGGCAGCTCGGGCTGCAGCAGGCGGCGACGCCGGTGATGGACAACATCATCTGGTTCCACAATTTCCTGCTCTACATCATCTGCACCATCGTCGCCTTCGTGCTGGTGCTGCTGGTCGTAGTGATGGTGCGCTTCAACGCGCGTTCCAATCCGGTTCCGTCGAGGACGACGCACAATACGCTGATCGAAGTCGTCTGGACGGTCGTGCCGGTTCTGATCCTCGTGGCGATCGCCGTGCCGTCGTTCCGCCTGCTGTTCTTCCAGCTCAACATCCCGGAAGCGGATCTGACGGTCAAGGTAACCGGCAAGCAGTGGTACTGGAGCTATTCTTACCCGGACAACGGCAAATTCGAGTTCGACTCGCTTATGCTCCAGGACAAGGACCGCAAGGCTGGCCAGCCGCGTCTTCTCGCCGTGGACAACGAAATGGTCGTGCCGGTGAACAAGGTCATCCGCGTCCAGACGACGGCCTCTGACGTGATCCATTCCTTCGCGGTGCCTTCTTTCGGCATCAAGATTGACGCCATTCCCGGCCGCCTGAACGAAACCTGGTTCAAGGCCGAGCGCGAGGGCGTCTATTACGGCCAATGCTCGGAACTTTGCGGCAAGAACCACGCTTTCATGCCGATCGCAGTGCGCGTCGTCAGCGAGCGTGAATTCACCGCCTGGGTCGAGGACGCCAAGAAGAAATTCGCGGGCGACGTCGGCAACCCGGTCGTTGCCTCGGTTCAAGTCGGCAAAGCCCAATAACGCGAACAAAAACAATCAGGATCCAAAGGAATCGCAAGCCATGGCCACGACGGCGAACTTCGAAGCCCACGCCTCACACGATGACGCACATGCGCACGATCATCCTCATGGATGGCGGCGGTTCGTCTATTCGACAAATCACAAGGACATCGGAACGATGTACCTTGTCTTCGCGATCATCGCCGGCGTGATCGGCGGGATCTTGTCGATCGGCATGCGGATGGAGCTGCAAGAGCCCGGCATGCAGATCTTCCATGACGCACACACGTTCAACGTGTTCACCACCGCGCATGGCCTGATCATGATCTTCTTCATGGTCATGCCGGCGATGATCGGCGGATTCGGCAACTGGATGGTGCCGCTGATGATCGGCGCGCCGGACATGGCGTTCCCGCGCATGAACAATATTTCGTTCTGGCTGCTGCCCGCTTCGTTCGCCCTACTTCTCATCTCGATGTTCGTCGAGGGCGAATCCGGCTCCCCCGGCGTCGGCGCTGGCTGGACGCTTTATGCGCCGCTTGCAACGGTCGGCCACCCCGGGCCGGCAGTCGATTTCGCGATCCTGTCGATCCATATCGCGGGCGCGTCGTCGATCCTCGGCGCGATCAACTTCATCACGACGATCTTCAACATGCGCGCACCCGGCATGACGCTGCACAAAATGCCGCTGTTCGTATGGTCGATCCTCGTGACGGTCTTCCTGCTGCTGCTATCGCTGCCGGTGCTGGCCGGCGCGATCACCATGCTGCTGACGGACCGCAATTTCGGCACCACCTTCTTCGCGCCCGATGGCGGCGGCGACCCGGTGCTGTTCCAGCACCTGTTCTGGTTCTTTGGTCATCCGGAAGTCTACATCCTGATCCTTCCGGGATTCGGGATGGTCAGCCAGATCGTCTCCACCTTCTCGCGTAAGCCGGTGTTCGGTTATCTCGGCATGGCCTACGCAATGGTCGCCATCGGCGGCATCGGCTTCGTCGTTTGGGCTCACCACATGTACACCGTCGGCATGCCGACGGGCGCGCAGGCCTATTTCATCGCCGCCACGATGGTGATCGCGGTTCCGACCGGCGTGAAAATCTTCTCGTGGGTCGCCACGATGTGGGGCGGGTCGATCGAGTTCAGGACGCCGATGCTGTGGGCCATCGGCATGATTTTCCTGTTCACGATCGGCGGCGTGACCGGTGTCGTCCTCGCCAATGCCGGAATCGACCGCTCGCTGCAGGACACCTACTACGTCGTCGCGCACTTCCACTACGTGCTGTCGATGGGCGCCGTCTTCACCATTTTCGCGGGCTGGTATTACTGGTTCCCGAAAATGACCGGCTACATGTATTCCGACACGATCGGAAAGATCCATTTCTGGGTCACCTTTATCGGCGTCAATCTGATCTTCTTCCCGCAGCATTTCCTTGGCCTCGCCGGGATGCCGCGCCGCATTGCCGATTATCCGGATGCGTTCGCGCACTGGAATTTCGTGTCGTCGATCGGGTCGTATATTTCGGCGGCTGGTCTCTTGGTGTTCTTCATCGGGATGATCTACGCCTTCATCCGCAAGGAGAAGGCGGCTGACAATCCCTGGGGACCGGGCGCCACGACGCTCGAATGGACGCTGTCCTCGCCGCCGCCGTTCCATCAGTTCTCGGTTCTGCCGCGCATCAAGTGAGCGTAATGGATATGGCTGGCACAGGTGGGATGACGGCATCGGCGCTGCCTGCCGCGCGTCCCGAGCCGAGCATCGCGAGCGTCTCTGACTATCTTGCGCTGCTGAAGCCGCGGGTGATGTCGCTCGTCGTCTTCACGGCGCTGGTCGGTCTCGTGGTGGCGCCAGGCCATATCCATCCGGTGATCGGCTTTACGGCGCTGCTCTGCATCGCGGTCGGCGCCGGCGCCTCGGGCGCGCTGAACATGTGGTACGATGCCGATATCGACGCGCTGATGACGCGCACGGCAAAGCGCCCGATTCCGCTCGGACGCGTCGCGCCAGGAGAGGCATTGGCCTACGGGGCGACGCTTTCCGGGTTTTCCGTGATGACAATGGGGCTCCTGGTCAACTGGCTTGCGGCCGGCCTTCTCGCCTTCACGATCCTCTTTTACGCGGCCATCTACACAGCCTGGCTAAAGCGCCTGACGCCGCAGAATATCGTAATCGGCGGAGCGGCCGGCGCCTTCCCGCCAATGATCGGCTGGGCCGCGGTGACGAACTCGATCGGACTCGAATCGATCCTTCTTTTCCTCATCATCTTTTTCTGGACACCCCCGCATTTCTGGGCGCTGTCCCTGAGCCGCGCCAACGACTATGCGCGCGCGGGCGTGCCGATGCTGCCGGTCGTCGCCGGCGCCGCGGAAACCAGGAGACAGATTCTCGTTTATTCGGCGCTGATGCTGCCGATCGGCCTTCTGCCCTGGCTCTGCGGCTATACCAGCGCGCTGTATGGTGTCATGGCCTTGATCGGTGGCGCTGCAATGCTCACTTTTGCCATCAGGCTCAACAACGCGGACAGCGAGAACGCGGCCGAGCAGGCGGCAAGGCATCTTTTCGCCTATTCGGTTCTCTATCTCACCGTCCTTTTCGCGGCGCTCCTCGTCGACTACGGCCTCGCATGGTCGTTCGGCCGGATCGCCTGGTAGAGCCATGAACGAGCGTCCGGACGATAGCAAGGGAGTGGTGCTCACGCCGGAGCAGGAACGCGCGCGGCGCTCGCGCTCGATCGCGATCGCTCTGGCGCTCGGCGCCTTTGTCGTCCTTTTCTACATTGTCACGCTGGTGAAGGGGCCCGGCGTGCTGAACCGTCCGCTCTAGCCATGACAGAGCCGCGCACCCCGTTTTCGACACGCCGCGACGTGATGGTCGCCGCAGCCTGCGGCGCCTTCGTCGGGCTGATGGTCTGCGCGGCCTACGCGGCCGTGCCGCTTTACAATTGGTTTTGCCGGGCCACCGGTTTCAACGGCACGACGCAGGTCGCAAGCGCGGCGCCCGATCACGTGCTCAACCGCACCGTCACCGTGCGCTTCGATGCCAATGTGAGCGGCGGCCTGCCCTGGCGCTTTGAACCGGAACGCAATTCGATCGAGGTCCGGCTCGGCGAGGTCGTGACCGTGAATTACGTTGTAACCAATGAAGCCGCGCGCGAAACGGTCGGCCTTGCCGCCTACAACGTGACGCCGCTGACCTTCGGCGCCTATTTCCACAAGATCAACTGCTTCTGCTTTACCGAGCAGCGCATGAAACCGGGCGAAACCCGCGAGATGGCGGTCGTGTTCTATGTCGATCCCGATCTCGTGAAGGACGCCGATTCGCAGCCGCACGATACGATCACGTTGTCCTACACCTTCTATCCGCAGCGCGAGCCGCAGCGAGTGGGTAGCGCCCAATCACCTCAATCCAAGAATGGTACTTGACGAATAGGCGCCGAACAGGCGCCCTACGAGACGAAACGGAGCACGAAAACATGGCTGACGCCCACGCCAAGCATCACGATTATCATCTGGTCGACCCGAGCCCGTGGCCGGCGGTCGGCGCAGTGTCGGCGTTCATACTCGCTGTCGGCGCGATCCTGTGGATGCACCACATGGCGACCTGGGCGCCGCTCCTGTTCGGCGCGGGGGTGATCGGCGTCCTTTACACCATGCTGTCCTGGTGGCGCGACGTGGTGAAAGAAGCCGAAGGCGGCCTGCATACCCGTGTCGTCCAGATTCACCACCGCTATGGGATGATCCTGTTCATCGCATCAGAGGTGATGTTCTTCGTCGCCTGGTTCTGGGCCTATTTCGCAAGCGCGCTCTTTCCCGCCGACCCGCAGCATTTCGCTCGGACCGAGTTCCTCGGCGGCGTATGGCCTCCGAAGGACATCGCTACCTTCGATCCGTGGCATTTGCCGCTGCTGAACACACTCATCCTGCTGACTTCCGGCACGACCGTGACCTGGGCTCATCACGCCCTGCTCGAAGGTGACCGCGACGGCCTGAAGAAGGGATTGTGGCTGACGATTGCGCTCGGCCTGACATTCACCTGCGTGCAGGCCTATGAATACGCTCATGCCGCGTTCAACTTCAAAGGTAACATCTACGGCGCCACTTTCTTCATGGCGACCGGCTTTCACGGCGCGCATGTGATCATCGGTTCGATCTTCCTGATCGTCTGCCTGATCCGCGCCTATGCGGGCCAGTTCACCCCGAAGCAGCATCTCGGTTTCGAGTTCGCAGCCTGGTACTGGCATTTCGTCGACGTAGTGTGGCTGTTCCTGTTCGCCTGCATCTATGTGTGGGGTTCGGGCGGGGAGAGCGCCGCACACGCGGCCGGCCATTGACGTTCGAATCGAACCAATCAAAAGGGCGGCCGCGGCCGCCCTTTTTTGTTTGCATCGCCCGGCCCCTGTTCCGGCGTGCGCGCCTTCCATACGATCGGCAAGTGACATAAATCACAGCAACAGGCGGACGCCCCGCGACCAGGCAGATCACCCATGACCGAAACCAGCGTATCCCCGTACATCACCGGCCTTCTGTGCCGCTGCCCGCGCTGCGGCAAGGGAAAGCTGTTTTCAGGATTTCTGACGCTGCGCCCGCGCTGCGAGATTTGCGGACTCGACTACAAATTCGCGGACGCGGGCGATGGTCCAGCGGTCTTCGTCATTCTCCTCGGCGGTTTCATCGTCGTTGCCGCCGCGTTGTTCACCGAGATCGTCTATCAGCCGCCCTATTGGGTCCATGCGGCGCTGTGGCTGCCGCTGATCCTGCTCGTCACGCTTGCGCCGCTACGCGCGATGAAGGGCCTGCTGATCGCGCTCCAATATCACCACAAGGCGGCCGAAGGCCGGATCGAGTAGAAGGCGGCGCGAGAACGACGTGCGCATTCGGCCGTTATTTTTCCAGGCGGTATCGGCGTTTTGCGCTTTTACCATCCTTTGTGGCCTGGGTTTCTGGCAAGTCGAACGAAAAGCGTGGAAGGAAAGCCTGATCGCGGCGGTGAACGAGCGGATCGCCGCCGCGCCTGCCCCGCTACCCGCCCCGCGCGACTGGCCGCGCCTTGCGCCGGAGACGTACGAATTCCGCCGTGTCACGGTGCGCCTGCAATTTCCGCAGAATGCGACGGCGTTCGTGTTCACCGGCGGATCGAGTTTACGCTCCGATATCAAGGCGCCCGGCTATTTCGTTTTCGCTCCCGCCAGGATTCCCAGCGGCGAAACGATCGTCGTGAATCTCGGTTTCGCGCCGGACAAGACGATCCCCGACATCGCCGGCACGCGCGAAATCACAGGCTTCCTTCGCTGGCCGGAGCGGCCGAACTGGTTCGTCGATGAGCACGATTCTGCCGGCGAGACGTGGTTCGTCCGCGATCACGAGGCTATCGCGACCTTTTTGAAATGGGGGACGGTCGCGCCGTTTTATATCGATCAGGAAAGTCCGGTCCCGCCCGGAGGTATCCCCAAGCCGGGCCCGATCGCTGTGCGATTTCCGAATAACCACTTCGGCTATGCGCTGACCTGGTTCGGCCTCGCCGCCGCCCTGGCCGGGGTTTTCGGCATTTGGCTTCGCCGCCAGGTGCGCGGCCGGCAGATCAGCCGTTCCTTGTGAAACAGGCCGCGACGCTTTAGGGTGCGCGGCCTGGCTTTCCGCCCCGGTGGCGGATAATTCCAGAAAAATCAATAATTTGGTCCGACCCGGCGCCATTTGACGGCCGGCGCCGGCCCGAAGGACGGTCTGCAAGTGCGTTACATTTCGACCCGGGGCGAAGCCCCGCCGCTCGGCTTTATGGACGTCACGCTCGCGGGGCTCGCCCGCGACGGCGGCCTCTACGTGCCGGAACAATGGCCGCGCCTCTCCGCCGAGGCGATCCGGGGATTTGCCGGGCGGCCCTATGCGGAGGTCGCCGTGGACGTCATCCGCCCCTTCACCGGGGACGCAGTTCCCGAAGCCGACCTGGCGCGCATCGCGAGCGAAGCCTACGGAACCTTCCGCCACCCCGCCGTCGCTCCGCTGATGCAGCTCGACAGCAATACTTTCCTGCTCGAGCTGTTTCACGGACCCACGCTCGCCTTCAAGGATCTGGCCATGCAGTTCCTTGCGCGGCTGATGGACTACGCGCTCGAGCAGCGCGGGGATCGCGCGACCATCGTCGTCGCCACGTCCGGCGATACCGGCGGCGCCGCGGTCGAGGCCTTTCGAGGACGGTCGCGTATCGATCTCGTTGTCCTGTTCCCGGATGGCCGAATTTCCGACGTGCAGCGCAGGATGATGACTACCGTGAAGGACGAGAACGTTCACGCGGTTGCGATCGCGGGCAATTTCGACGATTGCCAAGCCCTCGTGAAAGGCATGTTCAACCATCATGCCTTTGCCGACCGCGTGCGCCTTGCCGGCGTCAACTCGATCAACTGGGCGCGGATCGTTGCGCAGGCGGTCTATTATTTCACGGCGGCCGTCGCCCTCGGCGCCCCGCACCGCGAGATCGCCTTTACCGTGCCCACGGGCAATTTTGGCGATGTGTTCGCGGGCTATGTCGCGCAGAGCATGGGGCTGCCGGTAGACCGACTCGTGATTGCGACCAACATCAACGATATTCTCGTGCGCACGCTCGCGACCGGCGATTACGAGGTACGCGACGTGCACCCCACCTCGTCGCCGTCAATGGACATACAGGTCTCGTCCAACTTCGAGCGCCTGCTGTTCGACGCGAACGGACGTGATCCGCGGCCGGTGCGCGCGGCGATGTCGTCGCTTGCGCAATCAAAGCGATTCTCGTTATCGCCGGCCGCCCTGTCGCAGATCCGTCATTCTTTCTCCGCCGCCCGCGCGGACGAAGACGAGGTGAATGCCACCATCCGCACGGCGCTGAGGGAAACCGGGCATTTCGTTGATCCGCATACCGCCGTCGGCATCGCGGTGGCGGAAAAAGAGACGCGCGATCCGGCGCTGCCGATGATCGTCCTTTCCACCGCGCACGCGGCGAAATTCCCCGACGCGGTGGAAGCCGCATGCGGCGAGCGCCCGCGGCTGCCCGACTGGCTCGGCGATCTCGGCCGGCGCAAGGAGCGCGTGACCCATCTGCCGGCCGATCCGTCCAAGATCGAGCAATTCGTGCTGGGGGCAAGCCGCGCCGCACGGGGAGGAGCCGCCGCATGAGCGTCAACGTCACGCGCCTTCCGTCTGGCCTGACCGTCGTCACGGATGCGATTCCGCACCTGGAAACCGCCTCGCTCGGGGTCTGGGTCGGCGCGGGCTGCCGGGACGAGCGGCCGGACGAACACGGCATTTCCCACCTGCTCGAACACATGGCATTCAAGGGGACGACGCGCCGAACCGCGCGGCAGATTGCCGAGGAGATCGAAGCCGTGGGCGGCGACCTCAACGCGGCCACGAGCGTGGAAACGACGGCCTACTACGCACGGGTTCTGAGGAGCGACGTCGGTCTCGCGCTCGATGTGCTCGCGGACATTCTCGCCGATCCGACCTTTAGTCCGGATGAGCTGGCGCGAGAGAAGAACGTGATCATGCAGGAGATCGGCGCGAGCGAGGATTCTCCCGACGATGTCGTGTTCGATCACTTGCAAACGCAGGCTTTCCCCGGTCAGCCCATCGGGCGGGCGATTCTCGGCACGCGCGAGAGCGTGGGCAGCTTCGATGCGGCGCGGTTGCGCGCCTATCTCGCGCGCAATTACCGGGGCCCGGACATGGTGGTCGCGGCCAGCGGCGCGGTGGACCATGCGATGATCGTCGCCGAGGTCGAACGTCTTTTCGCGAGCTTTACCGGCAGCAGAGCACCGGAGCCGGAGCCGGCACGTTTTGTCGGCGGCGCCCATATCGAGACGCGCGACCTTGAACAGGTGCATATCGCGTTCGCGCTGGAGGGCGTGCCGCAGCGCGACCCGAACCTGTTCAGCTTGCAGGTCTTCACCAACATCCTTGGCGGCGGCATGTCGTCGCGGCTGTTCCAGGAAGTGCGGGAGAAGCGCGGCCTCTGCTATTCGATCTACAATTTCCACATGGCTTATGCGGATACCGGATTTTACGGACTGTATGCGGGGACCGACGCCGCCGACGTGCCGGAATTGATCCGCGTCGCGATCGGGGAGCTGAATAATGCCGCCCAGACCGTCACCGAGGCGGAAGTCAATCGCGCCAAGGCGCAAATGAAGGCCGGGCTGCTGATGGCGCTGGAAAGCTCGAGCGCGCGCGCCGAGCAACTGGCGCGCCAGATCATCGCCTATGGGCGGCCTATCCCGTTGAGCGAGCTGGTCGAAAAGATCGAGGCTGTCACGGTCGAGACGGCGCGGGCAGCCGGCCGCGCCCTGATCGCGCGCAGCAAGCCCGCGATCGCGGCGCTCGGTCCCGGAAAGGGGCTCGAGACCGCCGCCACCCTCGCGCAAGGGCTGTTCCGTCAGGCAGCGTAACGTGATCTGATCGCAACGCCAATGGCTCTGTTCCGCACCATCCACGTGTCCGAGCCACTGCCGTCGATCGAGGGTCCCGGCGTGCACCTTCGCGCGCCGCAGATGAGCGACTTCAACGAGTGGGCGGCTTTGCGCGAGGCAAGCCGCGACTTTCTCGTTCCCTGGGAACCTACGTGGCCGGCGGACGATCTCACCCGCAGCGCTTTCCGGCGGCGGCTCAGGCGGTATGCCGAGGATCTTCGCAGCGACCAGGCCTATCCCTTTTTCATCTTCGCCAACGAGGACCATCGCCTTGTCGGCGGCGTGACGCTCACCAATATCCGGCGCGGCGTCGCGCAGGCCGGCAGCGTCGGCTACTGGATCGGCGCGCCTTTCGCCCGCCAGGGCTACATGACCGCGGCCATGCGCGCGCTCGTCCCCTTTTCCTTCGGGGGGTTGCGGCTGCACCGCCTCGAGGCCGCCTGCATCCCGACCAATACCGCGTCGATCGCGTTGCTGGAAAAAAGCGGCTTCAGGCGCGAGGGCTACGCGCGCGAATATCTGTGCATCAATGGCGCATGGCAGGACCATCTGCTCTATGCGCGCCTTGCAACCGATCCCGCGCCTTAACCATTGCGCGACATGCCTTGGGGAGGCCATGCTGCCGCGCTATAGAAACCTGGCCGGAGGCCGGCCACGGATGTGGGACCAATGATGCGTTGTGTGAGTAAGCGTCGCCGCAGCTTGTTGATTTCAGCCGCGGGCCTGCTGGGTCTTGCCGCACTGACCGCCGGTTGCTCGTCGTCGAGCCCGGTCTTCAGTTCGTCGGACCAGCCCCAGTCGGAAAGCCAGCGATCCTTCAGCGACCGGTTTGCGCAATTGCTCGGCGGCAATGTCAGCCCACCCGCCACGACGGGAGCGACCACGCCCGCCGAAGACAAGCCCGAATCCTGCCCGCCCGTCGATGTCCGCCAGGGTGCCTCGACCCTGTCAGTGACCGGCGCCCCTGCGCGCGGGGCCACCGATCCGTCGGCGATGCAACTGCGCTACCAGGGCAATCTCGGCCAGACCGCGCGGGAATGCCTCTATTCCGGCGGCAATCTGGTCATCAGGGTCGGCGTTCAGGGCCGCATCATTCTTGGACCGGAAGGCACGCCCGGCGAAGTCGATGTGCCGCTTCGCTACGCGCTCATCCGCGAGGGACCGCAGCCGAAAACGATCTGGACAAAGCTCTATCGCTTCCCCGTCGTCATTGGCGAAGGGCAATCGGGGGCGCCCTTCACCCACGTCGAGGAAGACATGATCGTGCCGAGACCGACCGCGTCCGATCTCGATGCCTATGTGATCTACATCGGTTTCGATACGATCGCGGCGCCGCCGAAGTCGAAGCCGGCGCAGAAAAAGCGTTAGCCGCGCCGCCAAGGGCGGCGCCCTGCGGCGACCGGTCGCGGCGCTCAATTCAGCTTGGATTTCAGGTCCTGGATGCCCTGCGCGAGCAATTGTTCGGCGAGCTTGCCCTTGGCGGTCTGTGCCAGCACCCGCTCGGCCGCGGCGACAGCCGCATCCGCCGCCGCGTTGCGGACGTCGGCGAGCGCCTGCTGCTCGGCCTGGGCGATCTTCTGCTCCGCCATCTTCGTGCGGCGAGCTACGAATTCCTGAAGTTTCGTGTCCGCCTCGGCCGCAAGACGCTCGGCCTCGGCCTGCGCGCCGGCAACGATGGCGTCGGCTTCCCGTTGCGCCTCGCGCTGCTTGCGCTGGTATTCGGCCAGCAGACTGGCGGCCTCCTCGCGCAGGCGGCGCGCCTCGTCGAGCTCGGACTTGATGCGGTCGCGACGCTTGTCAAGTGCGCCAAGGAGCGTGCGATGCACGCCGACATAGCCCATCACGCCGACAAAAATGACGAAGGCAACGGCAACGAAGAATTCGGCGTCGAAATGCATCGCCCTGTCCTCACCGCTTGAGCGCGTCGGCGACGGCGTCGCTGACCGCCTTGGCATCCGGCGTCACGCCGACCAGCCGCTGCACGATGGCGGCGGCCGCGTCCGTGGCGATGGCCGTAACATTGCTCATTGCCGCGGCCTTGGTCGCCGCAATGGCCTTGTCGGCTTCCTCGAGCTTCTTGTTGAGGCGATCCTCGGTCGCCTTGCGCCTTTCGTCCGCCGCCGCCATCAGCTTGTCGCGGGTCTTGGCGGCGATATCCTGGGCATTGCTGCGCGCCTCGGCCAGCTTCTTTTCGTAAGCGACCGTCGCCGCTTCCGCCTCTTCCTTCAGGCGCTGCGCTTCCGCCAGATCGGAAGCGATCTGCCTCTGGCGCGCGTCGATGATGCCGCCGATGCGCGGAAGCGCGATCTTCGACATCACCACGTAGAGCGCGACGAAGGTCAGAACGAGCCAAACCAGCTGCGAGGCATAGGTCTCGCTGTTGAACGGCGGAAACGGGCCCTTGTGCCCGTCTTCCGCTTGCGTATGCGCGCCGGTTGGTTCAGCCATGGCCTTCGTCCCGCTTGCGCGACCGGCTTAGAGGGCGAACAGCAGCAGAAGCGCGATCAGCAGCGAGAAGATGCCGAGCGCCTCGGTCACGGCGAAGCCGAAGATCAGGTTGCCGAACTGGCCCTGCGCGGCCGACGGATTGCGGAGCGCGGCGGCGAGGTAATTGCCGAAAATCGTGCCCACGCCGACGCCGGCGCCGCCCATGCCGATGCAGGCAATGCCGGCACCGATATACTTCGCTGCAACTGGATCCATAATAAACTCCTCTTGGGTTTTGCTGGATGTTCGTTCGGGCGCTAGTGGCCCGGATGGATGGCGTCGTTGAGATAGATGCAGGTCAGGATGGCAAAAACGTAAGCCTGCAGGAAAGCGACGAGCAGCTCGAGTGCGGTCAGCGCGACGACAAGGGCGAGCGGGAGGGTGGCACCGAGCCAGCCGAGATAACCGAGCCCGCCGAGCATCGTCACAAAGCCGGCAAACACCTTCAAGGTGATATGGCCGGCGAGCATATTCGCGAACAGACGGACCGAGTGCGAGATCGGACGCGACAGGAAGGACAGGACCTCGATGAACACGATCAGCGGCAGGATGTAGATGGGAATCCCGCTCGGCACGAACAGCTTCAGGAATTTCAGCCCGTTCCTCCAGAAGCCGTAAACCAGAACGATCGCGAAAACCGTGATCGCCAGGGCCGCCGTCACGATAATATGGCTCGTGATGGTGAAGCTGTACGGAACCAGGCCGATGAGGTTTGCGACCAGCACGAACATGAATATCGTGAAGACGAAGGGCATGAATTTCATGCCCTCGTTTCCGGCAGTGCTTCGGATCGTGTCGGCGACGAACTCGTAGGAAAGCTCGGCCACCGACTGCAGCCGGCCCGGAACAAGCGCGCGGCCGGACGTGGACAGCAGCAGGAAGAGCGAAATCCCGAGCGCGATGATCACCATGAACATCGCAGAATTGGTGAACGCGATGGTGTGCGCTCCCCACTGGCCAAGCGTGAAGAAGTTCTTGATCTGGAATTGATGGATTGGATCGCCCATACGACCGTTCGTTCTCTAAAGGGCGGCGCCGCGCCCAGTCATGACCGGCCCGATTTGCCGGGAGTTTGCCCTGCGCCTGCCGCGCGAATGACGTTCAACACGCCGGCGGCAAAACCGAACAACAGAAACACGATCAGCCCCCACGGCGAAATCCCGAGCCAGCGGTCGAGCAGCCAGCCGATGAAGGCGCCGACGAGCACGCCAGCCACAAGTTCGGTCGATAACCGGAAGCCGCGCGCAAGGGCCGACGGATCGGCGGAGGGAGATGCGCCTGTTTCCGGATGCGAGCCCACGCCAGTTTGGCGGAGCCGATCGCCGAGACTTTTGAGCCTCGCGGAGAGAGCAGCCTCGTCGTGCCGGTGCTTCAACTCGTCCTTGTCGTGCGTGCCGTTGGCCATGCTTTCGACACCCGCACCGAGCAAAAACGATCCGAAAACCCCCGCCGTTTCAAAGCCGCGCGGACCATACTGATGGGGTCCGGACGAGTCAAGAATGACACCGCGACGCAGCACAGCCAAAAATGCACGCAAAATCAGGCGCTTGCGTGACTTGCCCCCGGCCCGGCGGCAGCCGTGGTCAAGACCTCGGGCGATGGCCGGCGTGCCTGCCTCGATGCTAGTTTCACCCCGCCTTGGTTGAGGAGAAGGGAATGATCCGCGTTGCTTTCATGCTGCTGATCGCCGCCGGCGCGTTCGCTCAGACCGCGCGCGCGCAGTCGCCAGAGGGTGAGGATGCCCGGTATTCCTTTCATCGCGTCGACGAGGGATTTTTGCGGCTCGATGGCCGGACCGGGCAGGTTTCCCTCTGTACCCGCAAGACCGCCGGATTCGGCTGCTACACGGTGCCGGACGAGCGCGCCGCGCTCGAAGCCGAAATTGCCCGCCTGCAAAACGAAAACTCCGCACTGAAAAAGGAATTGCTGTCTCGCGGTCTTTCGCTCCCCGGAGCGATCAAGGACGACACGCAACCCGAGCCGCCGGTCGCCAAGCGCAACCTGCCGGAGCTGAAGCTTCCATCCGACGCCGATCTGGAGCGCATGCGTGCGGCGGTCGAGAAAGTATGGCGGCGTTTCGTCGAGATGATCATGAATCTGAGAAAGGACATGCTGGAGAAGACGTGAGTAGCGCGCACCGCCTCGGACCGGTAAAGAGCGCGGACGTCTCCCTCGTCGCCGCCGCCGATCTCGTTGTCGAAACGAGCGGGCCCGGCTTTACCGACATCACTGCGCAGGCGCGCCAATTCATCGAGCAGGCGGGCGCGGCGAACGGCGTATTGCTCGTTTTTCTGCGGCACACCTCGGCCTCGCTGACCATCCAGGAAAATGCCGACCCGGATGTGCGGCTCGACCTGCTCACCGCGCTCAACCGCCTCGCCCCGCCGGACGCGGGTTGGATTCACGATACCGAGGGACCGGACGACATGCCGGCGCATGTCAAGGCGGCCCTGACCGGCGTCAGCCTGCATATCCCGGTATCCGGCGGAACGCTGGGGCTTGGGACGTGGCAGGGCCTCTACCTCGTGGAGCATCGCGCGGCGCCGCATTCCCGCAGGATTACGCTGCAGTTCGTCGGAAGCCGCCGCTGACCATTGACTCGATGCGCTCCGGCGCGCCATCACTCGCTCGCGGCGAGCCGGTATAATACTGTAGATTGGCCGCTGTCGGGTCCGCCGGACCCCGGAGTTCGAGTGCTTTGAGCGAGCAGAGTCAGCATCGTCTGGTCATAGCCGACGACCACCCACTCTTCCGCGGGGCGTTGCGCGAAGCGGTGGCCGGGCTATTGGCCAATGCGAAAATCGATGAGGCCGGCTCATTCGATGAGGCCGCCAAGCTGCTTGATTCCGGCGGGGACGTCGATCTGATCCTGCTGGACCTGTCGATGCCCGGCGTGCGCGGCTTTTCCGGCCTGATGTATCTGCGCGCGCAATATCCGAGCACGCCCGTCATCGTGGTTTCGGCCAATGACGATCCGGCCGTGATCCGCCGCTGCATGGAGTTCGGCGCGTCGGGATTCATTCCCAAGACGCTCGGGGTCGAAGAAATGCGCGCGGCGATCCAGCGCGTGCTGAACGGCGGCGTGTGGACCCCGCCCGATGTCGATCTCGGCGCGGGCCACGACAAGGAGGCGGCCGAGCTGATGGCGCGGCTTGCGACCCTGACCCCGCAGCAGGTGCGTGTGCTGATGATGCTGTCGGAGGGACTGCTCAACAAGCAGATCGCCTACGAGCTTGGGGTCTCCGAAGCAACCGTGAAGGCCCACGTCTCCGCGATCCTGCAAAAGCTCGGCGTTGAAAGCCGTACGCAGGCGGTGATCGCCGCCGCCAAGATCGAAATCGGCCAGTGGCCGCAGATCTCCCCGACGGCCTGACCTATTCCGCTGCCGCGATCCGCTGCAGCCTCCATTGCGCGAGCAGCGCGCGCAGCGCCGCCGGCTTGACCGGCTTGTTCAGAACCGGAATGTCATGCACGAGCGCATCGTCGCGCACCTTGCGGCTGCGGTCGGCGGTGATCAGGATCGCCGGCAGGTCGGCCTTGAGCCTTCGCCGCAACTCCACGATCGCCTCGATGCCGTTCCCCTCATCGAGGTGGTAATCGACCAGCAGTCCGCTCAGATCGACCTTTTTTCTGCGGATCGCCGCAAAGGCCGATTTGACGTCGGTCGCCTTCAGCACCTGGCAACCCCACCCGCCCAGCAGCGTCTCCATGCCGTCGAGAATCTGCGGGTCGTTGTCGAGACACAGAACGGCGATGCCGGAGAGCTTGCTGGGATCGACTCGCAACGTGCTGCGGGCGGGTGGGCTCGACGGCACCGCTGATGACAACGGCACGTCGATCGAGAATTTCGAGCCTGCGCCGACGACGGATTTCAAGCTGAGCTTGTGATCGAGCACGCGTGCCAGCCGCTCGACGATGGAAAGACCGAGGCCCAGACCCCGCGCGACCTTGGCGCCTTCGCGCAGCCGGTGAAATTCGCGGAAGATCGCCTGCTTCTGCGCCGCCGGGATGCCGAGGCCCGTATCCTCGACCTCGATGCGCAGCTTGCCGTCATGTTCGCGGCAATTCACCTTCACGCTGCCTTCGATCGTATACTTGATCGCGTTGGATACGAGATTTTGCAGAAGGCGCCGCAGCAGGCGCCGGTCCGACCGGACGGTGGCGGTCGACGGGGCGAAGATCAGGTTCAGTCCCTTTTCCCGCGCCATCGGCGCGAATTCCACTTCGAGCTGCCGCAGCAGCTCCTCGATCCGGAACGAGACGAATTCCGGCTTCATCGCGCCGGTATCGAGCCGCGATATGTCCAGAAGCGCGCCGAAAATCTCCTCGACGGCCTCGAGCGAGGCATCGACGTTGCTGACGAGGCGCGCATCCTCGCCGTTGCCGTGGCGCTCGACGAGCGAAGTCACGTAGAGACGCGCCGCGTTGAGCGGCTGCAGGATGTCGTGGCTCGCCGCCGCCAGGAACCGCGTCTTTGAGATATTGGCTTCCTCAGCGTCGGCCTTGGCGCGTTCCAGTTCGGCGTTGAGGCGCGTCAGCTCGGTCGTGCGCTCCTGCACGCGGCGTTCGAGCGACTCGTTCGCCCGCTCGAGCGCCTCGGCCGCCTGCACGGTAGGCGTGATGTCGGTGAAGGTCGTCACGATACCGCCGCCCGGCATCTTGTTTGCCCGTACCTCGATCACGAGTCCCCGGTCTGGAAAACGCTCGAGAAACGGCTCGCCGCCGGACAGGTAGCGTTGCAGTCGATCCGCCACTTCGTGGCCGACTTCCCCGTTTCGGGGCCCTCGCGACGCCTGAAAGCGGATAATCTCCTCAAGCTGCACGCCGATGCCGGTCAACTCGCGCGGCAATTCGAGGAGATCAACGAATTGCTGATTCCAGCAGATGAGCTGGGAATCCTTGTCGAAAACCGCGATGCCCTGGCGCACGTGATCGAGTGCGGTCTGCAATATCTCGCGGTTATAGTGAATGGCCGCATTGGCGTCATCGAGCAGCTTCAAAGCGGCCTTGGTCGAGACCGTGCGCTTGCGCAGGAGCAGCGACAGCACGAGGCGCGAGGACGCCGCGCCGATCGCGGAAGCAAGCAGGTGCTCGGCATGACGCAGAAGCTGGAAATTCGCCTCCGCCTCGGGGACCAGCACCATCTGCTGCGCCGAGGCGAAGCTCTGGAAGGACATACGCGTGCGTTCCTCGCCGAGATAGCGGGCCACCGTCGTCTGCAATTCATCGACCGTGACGGACGAGCGCCAGAGACGGAAGCTCGGGGTCGGCCCAAGGTTGGACGGGACGAACAAGTCGGCCTGCAGGCGCTCGATCGGCGCGGGCTGGCGTGCGAAGGAAAATCCGAGATAGGCGACGATATTGACGACGAGGCTCCAGAATACGCCGTGCGCGAGCGGCGGCAGATCGAGCCCCAGGATGCCCTGCGGGCGCAGCCACGAAATGCCCCACGGACCCGCACGGAGGATGTCGCTCGATACGGCCGCCGCATCGACCATGCTCGGCAGAAGCAGCGTATAGGCCCAGACGATGATGCCGGCGACCATGCCGGCGATGGCGCCGCGCGCGGTCGCACGCCGCAGGAACAGCCCGCCGAAAAAGGCCGGCGCCAGTTGTGAGACCGCCGCAAACGACAGCAGGCCGATCGCGGCAAGCTCAGCGTCTCCGACCGCGCGGTAATAAAGGTATGCGAGAAAAATGATGACGAAGATCGCGACGCGACGGATGCGAAGCAGCACCGCGCCGATATCCGACCGGTCGGTGATGAGCGCCGATCTCTGCTTCAGCACCATCGGCACAATCAGATCGTTCGACACCATGATCGACAGCGCGACCGATTCCACGATGACCATCGCGGTCGCCGCCGACAGGCCGCCGACGAAGGCGGCAATGGCGAAGAATTCCGAACCGGCCGACAACGGCAGCGCCAGCACGAACATGTCGCTGTCGACCTGACCCGGACTGAATGTCAAAAGCCCCGCCATCGCAATCGGCACGACGAACAGGTTGATCAGCACCAGATAGACCGGGAAAATCCATGCGGCGCGCTTGACTTCGCGCTCATCGTGATTTTCGACGATAGTGACGTGAAACTGCCGCGGCAGAAGCACGATCGCGAAGAATGACAGCACCGTCATGGCGACGATGGTGCCGAGCCCCGGAGCGTTGGTGAGAACCGCGGAAGTGTCCGGGCGGCTCATTGCCTTCGCGAAAAGCTCGGTCGGCCCGTCGAACATCCAGAATGTGACGAAGATGCCGACCGCGAGGAAAGCGGCGAGCTTGACCAGCGACTCCGTCGCGATCGCGAGCATGAGCCCGTCCTGATGCTCGGTGGCGTCGATATGGCGGGTCCCGAACAGCACGGCGAACGTCGCCATCAGCATCGCGACCGACAGAGCGATGTCGCCGATCACCGGATGGGCGACGGCGTTCTGGCCGTTAACATGCGTCAGGATCGTGCCGACCGACGAGGACACCGCCTTCATCTGCAGCGCGATATAGGGGATCGTGCCGGCGATCGCGATCAGCGCGACCGTCGCCGCGACGTACTGGCTCTTGCCGTAGCGGGCGGCCATGAAATCGGCGATCGAGGTGATGTTTCTCGCCTTGGCGAGCTGCACCAACCGCATGATCAGGGGCGAGCACAGGCCGATCATCAGGATCGGACCGACATAGATGGTCAGAAAATCGAAGCCCGACCGCGACGCGAGGCCGACCGAGCCGAAGAACGTCCAGGACGTGCAATAGATTGCAAGGCAGAGAGGGTAGATGAGCAGGCGCGACCTGCTCTCGCGGCCGAGCTTGCTGACCCGGTCACCATAACTCGCAATGACAAATAAAAGACCGATATAGCCAAGCGCGATCGCTATGACGACCCAACCCTGCAGCATGCAGACTCCGGATAATCGCGTTCGGGCCTTTCCTCGCCCTTTTTTCGTACGTAATCATAGAGCGGTCGGCGGACCACCGCCATGCCCGGAAAACCCGCAAATTCGCTGGTTAACGGCGGTCCGAAACACGGGAGACAGGAATGCTAAAGGAATTTCGTGAGTTCGCGGTCAAAGGCAACGTGGTGGACCTTGCCATCGGCATCGTGATCGGCGCCGCCTTCGGCAATATCGTGCAGTCCCTCGTCGGCGACATTATCATGCCGATCGTCGGCGCGATCAGCGGCGGGCTCGATTTCTCCAATTATTTCCTCCCCCTCGCCAAGGGCATCACCGCCACTTCGCTGGAAGAGGCCAAGAAGCAGGGTGCTGTGCTCGCCTGGGGCCATCTCGTGACGGTCGCGATCAATTTCCTCATCGTGGCTTGGGCTCTGTTCCTCGTGGTCAAGGGGATCAATCGCCTGCAGCGAGAGAAGGAGGCCGCGCCCGCCCCCAAGGCGCCGCCGGAGGACATCGTCCTACTGAAGGAAATCCGCGACCTGCTGGCGAGGAAATAGCCGCGCGGTCCAGGCCGGCCGGAATCGGCTGCCCCTACTTAACGGAAAATTCGGCGCTGGCGCGGCTACCCGATTGAACCGGGTACTACGCCGGTGCACCAGCTTGCCGTACCGCTTTCGTCCATAGGTAATCGCCCGCATGCAGGCTTGCGGACGAGAGCAGGCAATGGACGAAAGAACGCAGCCCGAACCCGCCTTCAGTATATCAGCCGCGACCGCCGCTCCGCGCAGATTCGCCGGCTACGATCTGCTGACACCGCGCGAGCGCGAGGTTCTCGAAAAGGTCTGCACCGGCGCCGCCAGCAAGGAGATCGGGCGCGCGCTCAACATCTCCCCTCGGACCGTCGAGGTGCATCGCGCGCGCATCATGCACAAAGTCGGAGCGCGGAATGCCGCCGACCTCGTGCGAATCTATTTCACCGGCAACCGCACCTAGGCCGCCGTCCGCGGCCGAGGCGCGTAGCGGCTGTAAAAGGTTTCGCCCTTGCCCGCAAGGTCGAGCAGAATTGCCGGCGGCTTGAAGCGCTCGCCGTATTTCCGCTCCAGCTTCTCGCACAGGGCGACGAATCGCTGCGGCCCCATCATGTCGATGTAGGAGAGCGTGCCGCCGGTAAATGGCGCGAAGCCAAAGCCGATGATCGAGCCGACATCGGCCTCGCGCACATCCGTGACGACTCCTTCCTCGAAAGTGCGCGCCGCCTCGACCGCCTGCGTCACGAGCAGGCGTTGCTTCATTTCCTCGATGTCGAGCGCATCGACCTCGTCCTGCGTAAGCCTCCTCGGCAGGAGATCGCTCAAACCCGGCCAGAGCCTTTTGCGGCCGCCTTGCGGGTAATCGTAAAAGCCCTTGCCATTCTTGCGGCCAAGGCGGCCGAGCTTCTCTACCATGTCTTCCAGGAGCTTCTTCTGCGCCTGGTTGATCGCCTGCGGGCCGAGATCGGCTTCCGCCGCTCGAACAATTTTAAGTCCGAGATCGAGTGCCGTCTCGTCGTTCAACGAAAGAGGGCCGACCGGCATGCCCGCCATGCGCGCGACATTCTCGATCATGGCCGCGGGAATGCCTTCGAGCAGCATCAGATGGCCTTCCTGGATGTAGTTCAACACGCAGCGATTGGCATAGAAGCCGCGCGTGTCGTTGACCACGATCGGCGTCTTGCGGATCGCTCGCACGAAATCCATGGCGGTCGCCAGCGCCTCGTCTCCAGTTTTCTTGCCGAGAATGATTTCCACCAGGGCCATTTTCTCGACCGGGGAGAAAAAATGGATGCCGATGAAGCGCGAGGGATCCCTGGCTGTTTCGGCGAGCGAGGTGATCGGCAGTGTCGAGGTATTCGATCCGAAAACCGCCAGAGGATTGGCGGCCTGGGCCTTGGCGGTCGCCTCCGCCTTCACCTTGCGGTCCTCGAACACCGCCTCGACGATCAGGTCGCAGCCCGCGAGCTTGCCGTAATCGGCGGTCGCGACGATGCGCGACAGCAGCGCCTCGCGATCGGATGGACGCGCCCGGCCCTTGGCGATCATGTCGCCGATCAGCTTGTCCGAATGCGCCTTGCCTTTTTCGGCCGTGGCCTGATCCCGGTCGATCAGCACAACCTCAATTCCGGCCTGCGCCGTGACATAGGCAATGCTCGCACCCATGAAGCCGGCGCCGACGATGCCAACCTTGCGGAGCTTGACGGGCGGCACTTTCGTGGGCCGCCGCGCGCCCTTGTTCAGATCTTGGATCGACAGGAAAAGGCTGCGGATCATCGCCGCGGCCTGCGGTGATCGCAGGATTTTCGCGAACCATCGCGACTCCACGGTCAGCGCCCGATCGAAAGGAAGCTGCAGGCCCTCGAAAACCACCTGCATGATCGCGCGCGCGGCCGGATAATTGTCGTAGGTATCGCGCCGATAGAGCGCGTTCGCGGCTGGAAAGAAGTTCATTCCGGCCTTGGAGAAGACGGGGCCACCAGGCAGGCGGAACCCCTCCTGATCCCACGGCGCCACCGCCTTTCCGCCGTTCCTGATCCACGCCTTCGCCGTCTCGACGAGATCGGCCTGCGGCACCACCTCATCTATCAGCTTCATCGCCTTGGCACGCGCCACGGTGAGCGGCTCGCCCTTCAGCAACAGAGGCAGGGCATCGGTCAGCGGGAGCATTCGCGAGACGCGGGTCGTGCCGCCCGCCCCGGGAAACAGCCCGACCTTGATCTCCGGCAGGCCGAGCCGCGTCTTCTCGCTGTCGCCAGCCACCCGATGATGGCAGGCCAGCGCCAACTCGAACCCGCCACCGACGCATGTGCCGTTGAGCGCGGCCACCCAAGGCTTGCCGCAGGTTTCGAGACGCCGATAGATCAGCGTGAGCTTGCGGCTCTCCTCGAACAGGAGTTTCGCCGCGGCTTCCTCTCCCTCGTTCCTGGCCATGACCTCGAAGGCGCGGTTGAGCGCCTCGAGCATGGTAAGGTCGGCGCCGCCGCAAAAGCTCTCCTTGCCCGACGTGACGACGGCGCCCCGGATCCGCGCATCGTTTGCGACCTTGTCGACGAGCGCGGAGATTTCCTCGATAGTCGTCACGTCGATGACATTCATGGAGCGCCCCGGCATGTCCCAGGTGATAAGCGCAATGCCGTCGGCGTCGATGTCGAGCGTAAAAGCGGCCATGATCGCGGATTCCCCTAGTAAGGCTCGCCGTTCCTGCGCATATAGCGCACACTTGTTCCTTCTCGCGCCACCATCATGTCGATATCGGAATAGTGCGCGCGTTCGTTAGCCGCCCGCGCTCCGATTTCCATGAAGACGGCATCCCGGGACGACCGGTTGACAAGACAATGGCCGTTGGCAACGCCGGCCTTCCATGCCGCGGCGTCCCCGGCCCTCAACGCCGTTTCCCCGCCGTCCTCGCACAGCACGACTTCACCATCGAGCACATAGACGAGTTCGTCCTCCTGCTCGTGCCAGTGGCGCTGGGATGACGCCGCGCCGGGCTTGAGCGTACAGATGTTGACGCCGAATTGCGCGAGTCCGGCGGCGCGGGCGAGCCGTTTGCGGGAGCGTCCCTGCACCGCCTTGTCGAAAGGCGGCGGATAACCGGTCGAAGTGTCGGGCGGGATCGCACTCACATCGATCTTGGGCATCTATTGTCGCCTTCTTTGCGTTTGCCGCCTGTCATTTGCCTTTGCGCCGCCGAGATCGTCACGGAACAAAGGTGACGCCGCGCTATACTCTTTCGATGATCGTCGCCGTGCCCATGCCCGCGCCGATGCACAGGGTCACGAGCGCCGTATTGAGGTCGCGCCGCTCCAATTCGTCGAGCGCGGTGCCGAGGATCATCGCGCCGGTGGCGCCGAGCGGATGGCCCATGGCGATCGCCCCGCCGTTCACGTTCACGTTGTCGGCGCCGATATCCATCGCCTGCAGAAAACGCAGCACGACCGAGGCGAAAGCCTCGTTGATCTCGATCAGGTCGATGTCCTTCAACGACATCTTCGCCTTCTTCAAGAGTTTGCGGGTCACATCGATCGGGCCCGTCAGCATCATCGCCGGTTCCGAGCCGATATTGGCAAAGGCCTTGATCCTGGCGCGCGGCTTGAGGCCCGCCTTTCTTCCGGCTTCTTCATTGCCGATCAAAACGGCCGCCGCGCCGTCAACAATGCCAGACGAATTGCCGGCATGATGCACGTGATCGACCGCCTCGATTTCCGGATGCGCCTGCACCGCCACCGCGTCAAAGCCGCCCTTTTCGCCGATCTGCACAAAGGAGGGCTGCAATTGCGCGAGTGACTGCATCGTCGTGTTCGGCCGCATATGCTCGTCCCTGTCGAGCAGGGTGACCCCGTTCACATCCTTCACCGGCAGCACTGAATTGCGGAAGCGTCCTTCCTCCCACGCTCTCGCTGCCCGCTTCTGGCTTTCGACCGCGTAGGCATCGACGTCGTCGCGCGTGAACCCGTATTTGGTTGCGATCAGGTCTGCCGAAATCCCCTGCGGCATGAAATAGGCCGGCACCGCAATCTGCGGGTCCATCGCCCAGGCGCCGCCCGACGCGCCGATGCCGACGCGGCTCATCGACTCCACGCCGCCGCCGATGGTCATGTCGCTCTGCCCGGACATGACCCGCGCGGCGGCAAAATTCACCGCATCGAGCCCTGAGGCGCAGAATCGGTTGATCTGTATGCCGGGCACTTCCTTGCCATAGCCGGCCAGGAGCGCCGACACGCGGGCGATATCTGCGCCCGCCTCACCCACCGGATCGACGCAGCCCAGCACCACGTCATCCACCAGCAGCGGATCGAGTCTGTTACGCTCGCGGATACCGGCGAGCACGTGCGCCGCGAGATTGATCGTCGGCACCTCGTGCAACGCCCCGTCCGGCTTGCCGCGGCCTCGCGGCGTACGCACGTGATCATAGATGAAGGCGTCGGTCATTTTCGCATCCTGCCTTTTCCGTCGTTTGTCGGCGGCGCATCCGCAATCCTGGCGGATTTACGGGCGACCCCGTTCGGCCTCTGGAGCGGGGGAAGGTTCCTACAAACTCCGCGCGATGAGAAGCTTCATGATTTCGTTCGTCCCCGCATAGATGCGTTGCACGCGGGCATCGCGATACATCCGCGAGATCGGATATTCGTCCATATAGCCGTAGCCGCCGAATAGCTGAAGGCAGCGATCGACAATCGAATTTTGTAAATCGGTCAGCCAGTATTTCGCCATCGACGCGGTCGCGGTGTCGAGCGTGCCCCTGATGTGACGCTCGACGCAATGGTCATGGAACACCTTGCCGATGGTCGCCTCGCTCTTGCATTCGGCGAGCACGAACTGGGTGTTCTGAAACTCGATGATCTTCCGGCCGAAAGCCTGCCGTGTCTTGACGTAATCAATGGTGAGGGCGAGCGCGCGCTCTATCATGCCGACTGCGCCGGTTGCCACGATCAGCCGTTCCTGCGGCAATTCGGTCATGAGCTGGGCGAAGCCCTCGCCCTCGCGCGCGCCGAGCAGCGCCTCTGCCGGCAGCTTCACGTCCTCGAAGAACAATTCCGACGTGTCGGCCCAGTC
Source organism: Pseudorhodoplanes sp. (assembly GCA_035548355.1). Classification (GTDB taxonomy): domain Bacteria; phylum Pseudomonadota; class Alphaproteobacteria; order Rhizobiales; family Xanthobacteraceae; genus Pseudorhodoplanes. The sequence goes on along the minus strand of DASZTD010000030.1, from coordinate 8,834 downwards.
CATGCCGAGCTTTTTCAGCTTGCGCCCGCGCCGGAATCCCTCCGTACCGTCGGTTTCCACCACCATCAGCGAAATGCCCTTCGCGCCGGCGGCCGGATCCGTCTTGGCCACGACGATGACGAGGTTCGCGTGCTGGCCGTTGGTAATGAAGGTTTTGGACCCGTTGAGAACGTAGCCGTTTCCCGACCTTTTCGCAGTGGCCTTGACGTTTTGCAGGTCCGATCCCGTGCCCGGCTCGGTCATCGCGATCGCGCCGACAAGCTCACCCGTCGCCAGCCTGGGCAGCCACCGCCTCTTTTGCTCCTCCGTGCCGTATTTAAGAATGTAGGGGGCGACAATCCCGGAATGCAGCGGCGCGCCGAGGGAATCGAGGCCGGCCAGCGTAAACTCGCGGTTGATCACCGCCTCATGCGCGAAGCTCCCGCCGGCGCCGCCATATTCCTCCGGGATGCCCGCGCACAAAAGCCCGGCCTCGCCGAGCTTGTTCCAGACCTTGCGGTCCATCATGCCCTGGTCGTGCCAGCGTTCGATCTGCGGCACCAACTCGGCCGCCAGAAAACGCCGTGCCTGCTCCTCCAGCAGCACGAGGTCCTCGGTCATCCATGCCGGGCGGGGAAGCTTGAGTGGGTCCATGCCGAATCCGTTTTGCATTCTACCACGATCGCCGCGGCCCATGTTTGCCGTGGCGCGGACGCCGGGTCACGCTATATAGCGCGCTAGCTTTGGCCCGTCCCGCATTCATGGCACCGCCCCTTCTGCAGCTTCGCGACATCGCGCTCACCTTCGGCGGCACTCCGCTGCTGGAAGGCGTGGACCTGTCGGTCTCGGAGGGCGAGCGCGTCTGTCTCGTCGGCCGCAATGGCTCGGGTAAATCGACGCTGTTGAAGATCGCCGCCGGCCTCATCGCCCCGGACAGTGGCACCCGGTTCATCCAGCCCGACGCCACGATCCGCTACCTGCCGCAGGAGCCGGACATGTCCGGCTTTGCCACAACGCTGGCCTATGCCGAGGCGGGACTTGCCCACGGCGACACCGCGCACAGTGCCCGCTATCTCCTCGAACAGCTCGGCCTGACCGGCGAGGAAAATCCAACGGTCATTTCCGGCGGCGAGGCGCGGCGCGCGGCGCTCGCGCATGTGCTGGCACCGGATCCCGACATTCTCCTTCTGGACGAGCCGACCAACCACCTCGACCTGCCCGCCATCGAATGGCTGGAACGGGAGCTGCGCGGCCGGAAGAGCGCGCTCGTCCTCATCAGTCACGACCGGCGTTTCCTGCAAAATCTTTCGCGCGTGACGGTCTGGCTGGATCGCGGCAAAACCCGCCGTCTCGACGCCGGCTTCGGCCAATTCGAGGAATGGCGCGACAACGTCCTCGCGGAGGAGGAGCGCGACCAACACAAGCTCGGCCGCAAGATCGCGGCGGAGGAAGACTGGATCCGTTATGGCGTCACCGCGCGGCGCAAGCGCAATGTGCGTCGCCTTGCCGACCTACAGAAGCTGCGCAAGGCGCGCGACAGCTATCGCGGCTCTTCCGGCAAGGCCGCGATCTCGGTCGCTGAGAGCGACAAGTCCGGCACGCTCGTCATTGAGGCGAGAAGCATCGCAAAGTCGTTCGGCGGCAAGGCGGTGGTCAGAGATTTCTCGCTGCGTATCCATCGCGGCGACCGTGTCGGCATCGTCGGACCGAACGGCAGCGGCAAGACGACCCTCGTCAATCTGCTCACGGGCGCGCTCGCCCCCGATGCCGGCGCGGTGAGGCTCGGCACCAATCTCGACATCGCTACGCTCGACCAGCGCCGCGAAAGCCTCGACCCGAACTGGACGCTGCGGGAGGCGATGACCGGCGGTTCTGGTGATACCGTGACGGTCGCCGGCCAGCCCAAGCACGTCGTCAGCTACATGAAGGATTTTCTGTTCTCGCCGGAGCAGATCAGGACGCCGCTGCACGCACTTTCAGGCGGCGAGCGCGGCCGGCTGATGCTCGCGCGAGCATTGGCGCGGCGCTCAAATTTCCTCGTGCTTGACGAACCGACGAACGATCTCGACCTCGAGACGCTCGATGTGCTCGAGGAGGCGCTCGGCAACTATGCGGGCACGGTGCTTCTCATCAGCCATGACCGGGATTTCCTCGATCGCGTGGTGAGCGCGGTGATCGCGCCGGAAGGCGACGGCCGCTGGAGCGAATATGCCGGCGGCTATTCCGACATGATCGCCCAGCGCGGCGCTGATCTTGCCCCAAAATCCGTCGAACGCGCGCCGCCGAAGGAAACGCGCGCGCCCCTTCCCGCCGAATCTAGCGCGAGGCCGAAGCGCAAGCTCAGCTTCAACGAGAAATTCGCGCTCGAGACCCTGCCGAAACAGATCGACAAGCTGGCGGCGGCCATCCAGGCGCTGCAGCGCATTCTTGACGACCCGACGCTCTACGAGCGCGACCGCAAGGCGTTCGAGGAAACGACGACAAGGCTCGCGGCGGCGCAGGCCGAGCTGCACGCTGCGGAGGAGAAATGGCTCGAACTGGAAATGCTGCGCGAGGAGATCGAAAAGGCCTGAACGGGCGCCTGCCGCATCAGCGCGGGCGGGAGCGTTGCGCGAAGGCGAGCGCGCCCTTGCCCGCGGCAAGGCCGGTCGCGAACGACGCCTGCAGCAAATAGCCGCCGGTCGGCGCTTCCCAGTCGAGCATTTCGCCGGCAGCGAAAGTGCCCGGCATTTTCCTTAGCATGAAATGCCCGTCGACCTCGTCGAGAGAAATGCCGCCCGCAGTCGAAATGGCTCGCGCGAGCGGCGCCATGCCGGCGAGCGTCACCGGAACGGCCTTGATCAGCGCCGCCAGTTCGCGCGGCGGCAGCGCCGCCGGCTTGCCCGCTTCATGAAGCAGCCCCGTCGCGACGGGCGCAAGATTTGCAGCCTTGCGCAGAAAGGTCGCCAGCGATTGCCGGCCGCGCGGCCGGTCGAGGCGCGCGGCGAGATGATCGGCGGACATGTCGGGGCGCAGGTCGATGTGGATCAGCGCCTTCCCGTCCCGATCGAGGGCGTCCCGCAGGATGCCCGAGAGCGCATAGATCGCACCGCCCTCCAGCCCCCCGCGCGAGACCACTGCCTCCCCGCGCGCGCATTTGCCGCCGAACGAAATGGCGATGCGCTTGAGCGGAGCGCCCGCGAACCGCTCGCGCATCACCTGCGACCAGCGAACCGAGACGCCGCCATTTGCCGGTCGCAGCGGCGCGACCGCGATGCCTGCGCCGCGGAAGGCGTCGATCCATCCGCCGTCCGATCCGAGTCGCGGCCAGCTTGCGCCACCGAGCGCAAATACCGTCGCATCGGCTTCCACGCTCACCGCACCTTGCGGCGCGTCGAAGGTCAATGCTCCGCTCTCGCTCCAGCCGGTCCAGCGGTGACGCAAGAGCAGACGAACCCCAAGCTCGCCGAGCCGGCGCAGCCAGGCGCGCAGGAGCGGCGACGCCTTCATCGCTTCGGGAAAAACCCGCCCGCTCGATCCGACGAACGTCTTTTGGCCGAGCCCTTCCGCCCAGGCACGCAACTGGTCGGGCGGAAAAGCCTCGATCGCCGCGCGCAGCCTCGCCCGCGCGCCGCCATAGCGGTCGAGAAATCTCTCTAGATCCTCGCTGTGGGTCAGATTGAGGCCGCCGCGGCCGGCCATCAGGAATTTTCGTCCCGCCGAGGGCATGGCGTCATAGACGACAACCGGCAGCCCGCCCCGCGCGACGGTTTCCGCAGCCATCAAACCGGCCGGGCCGGCGCCGACGATGCAAACTGTCATGCCCGTTCGCGGCAACGTAAAAAGAGGCGAGACCATGAGTCGTCCGGCGCGACAATTCCAGTACGCGGAGCCGAGGCACCCGGCAATTAACCAATTATTTACCGTAACAGGAAAAAGTCGGTTCCAAGCGGCGGGGCCCCGCCACGTACCAACTACCCGTTAGTCACGCCGGTCCGAAAGGGCTCGTGGGCTGCCCTGCCGAACGTGGTGAACGAATGAAACCTGGCGTGCGGTGGAATCTCAGAGGTCTCAGGCCCGAGGTGCGAGACACTGCGCGCAAAGCCGCCCGCCGGTCCGGCATGTCGGTCAGCGAATGGCTGAACGAAGCGATCGCCGAGCGCGCCGCGGAAGAGGGCGTGTTCGATGCTCGCGCCGGCGATTTTGACGATGTCGGCGATACCGATCAGGCCGAAATTTCCGCCGTCGCCGCCCGCCTCGCTCAGGCGATCGAGCGGATCGACAAGCGCCTCGACAATATAAGCGCGCAGATCGGCCCATCCGCCCCGCGGCCGGCCGGACCCGAGGCCTTCGCCCCGCCGCGCTACTGGCCCGTCCCGGCGCAATGGACGCCTCCACCGCCGCCGCATGACCGAACCACCGCGCGCGGCGACTGGCCGAACGACATCGATTCGGCGGTCGCGGAAATTTCCGCCCGCCAGCACGCGCTCGATCTCGATCCGGACAGCCCGTCCGTCGCGTTGCCCGGAGCTTTCCCGCCCCATCCTGCGGCGATGCCGGCGGCGCAATGGACACCGCCGCCTCCTCCGCCGATCGACCTGTCCGGCCTTGAGCAGCGCCTCAGCGAGATCACCGAGCAGATCAAGACTCTCAACCGCGCCTCGGACAGCGAGGCACTCGCCGAATTGCGCAACGAAGTACGCGAGATCGCGCGCGCGGTCACCGAGGCGATGCCGCGCCGGGCGATGGACGCGCTCGAAGGCGAGATGCGCAAGCTGACGGAACGGCTGGCGCAGGGTCATCAGGCCGGCGCCGAGCCCGGCGTCATCGGCGACATGGCCCGCAGCCTCATGGAGGTGCGCGACCAGTTGCGCGCGCTCACCCCGGCCGAAAATCTCGCCGGCCTTGCCGGAACCATCAAGACCATCGCCGACAAGATCGACGCGATGAGCCAGACCGGCCGCGCGTCGTCCGACGGCATCGATATCTCGCAGCTCGAAGCCGCCGTCGCGGCGCTGCGCGGCGTGGTTTCCCATGTCGCGTCCAACGAGACGCTGAGCCAGCTCGCCGAGGAGGTAAAAGGCCTGTCGGCACGGATCGAGCAGGTGGCCGCGCAGGCAGCCGAGCGGACGCTCGGGCCGGAGCTGGAGGCCCAGCTGCGGGCATTCACCCAGCAATTGCAGCAACAGAACGAGCAGAATGCCTTCGGCCAGCTCCAGGAGCGGATCGCCGCGCTGGCGACGAGGTTCGACGCATCCGACGCGCGGCTCTCTCATCTCGACACGATCGAGCGCGAGCTGCGCGGCGTCGTCAGGCAGCTCAGTGAATTGCGCCCTGGCGACGCGGCCCCGCAGGCCACCAGGCCCGCGCCCGCGGTCGATGCGCTGAAGCGCGACATCTCGCGCACGCAGGATTCGGTCGAAGCCGTGCATGGAACGGTGGAAAACGTCGTCGGGCGCCTCGCCATGATCGAGACCGAGATCAGGGAGCGGAGCGCGCACGAGACACGAAAGGCGGCGCAGCCCGCGCCCGCCATCGCCGCCGCACCCGAGCCGACGCGCCCGACCGCCAAGGCCGCACCCTTCACCGCGCGCGAGCGCATGCCGATCGACCCCAATCTGCCGCCCGATCATCCGATCGAACCCGGCAGCGGCGCGCCGCGCGCACGGATCGTCGGCGCAAGCGATCGCGCCGCCGTGCCGGAGCCGGCCAGCAACGAGGCGAAAGCCGCGCCGTCGACCACGAGCAATTTCATCGCCGCTGCGCGGCGCGCCGCCAAATCGGCCGCCGCCCAGCCGGCACCGACCGCCGCCGGCAAGGCGAAGACCGGCGCGCCGAAAAGCCTGACGCAGCGCATGCGCAGCCTCCTCGGCGGCACCGCCGTCATCCTGCTGCTGATCGGCGGCTATTATTATGCCGCGCCGAAAATTTCCGCTCCGCTCGGCACCGTCGCGCTTCTCAACACCGCCGCCGTCAATCCCCTGCTTGCGAGCGCGGCGGTCGAGCCCGACGACGAGGAAGAGCCCGCGCTCGCCGCCCCACAAACCCAGCCCGCCGAGCCCGTTCGGGCGGTCGAGGCTGCGCCCGCGATGCCGGCCGCGCCCGCTCCGGAAGCGACCGGCGCCCTTTCCGGGGCCGCGCCGGCGCCGGCAAGGGCCGCCCTTGACCTGCCGGACCTGCCGCCGGATCGGGGCGCGTCGGCGAGACTCCCCGCGCCGCTGCGCGAAGCGGCGGCGAGCGGCGATGCGACCGCGGCCTATGACATCGCGATGCGCTTTTTCGACGGCCGCGGCGTGCCCGCATCCTTCGAGGAAGCCGCCCGCTTTCTGCAGCAGGCCGCCAAGGCCGGCCTCGCTCCCGCCCAGTTTCGTCTCGGCAGCCTCTACGAAAAGGGCCAGGGCGTGAAGAAGAACCTCGACGCGGCGCGTCGGCTTTATCTCGCCGCCGCCGAGCGCGGCAATGCCAAGGCAATGCACAACCTCGCCGTGCTCTATGCCGAGGGCGCCGACGGCAAGCCCGATTACCAGGCGGCCTCGACCTGGTTCCGCAAGGCGGCCGAGCACGGCGTCGCCGACAGCCAGTACAATCTCGGTATCCTCTACGCGCGCGGCGTCGGCGTCGAACAGAACCTTCCGGAATCCTACAAGTGGTTCGCGCTCGCCGCGGCGCAGGGCGACAAGGATTCGGCCCGGAAGCGCGACGAACTGGCCGCCCGCCTCGCACCGGACGAACTGGACTCGGCGCGGCTCGCGGTGAAAGCCTTCGTGGCGCAGCCCCAGCCGGACGAGGCCGTCACCGTCACGCTTCCCCCGGAAGCGACGGCCAAGCCGCCGGTTCCGCGCCCCCGCAAGCCCGGGCCGGCCGCAGCCCCGAAGATCAGCCCGACCTGATAACAAAACCAGTCGACTCTTTCGTGTGACTCTGTACCCATGGGCTTGCGGCGCCACGCTGCGAGCCCATCCGGTCCACCGCCGAGTCACGCCCCGTGCAGATCTATCTCCCGATCGCCGACCTTCCCGTGAACGTCCTGGTCGTTCTCGCGATGGGGATCGCGGTCGGCTTCATTTCCGGGATGTTCGGGATCGGCGGCGGCTTCCTCATGACCCCGCTGCTGATTTTCATCGGCGTGCCGCCGGCGGTATCGGTGGCCAGCGTATCCAGCCATATCGCGGCATCCTCCTTTTCGAGCGCGATCAGCTACTGGCGCAAGCGCGCCCTCGATCCCTCGCTCGCGGTGATGCTGCTTGCCGGCGGCATTCTTGGAACGGCGTCGGGCGTATGGCTGTTCACGCTGCTACGCTCCTTCGATCTGCTGGACCTCGTCATCGCGCTGTCCTACGTCGTGCTGCTGTCAACGGTCGGCGGCCTGATGGTGATCGAAAGCGTGCGCGTGATCCTGCGCACCTATCGGGGCAAACCGGCCGTCATCCGGCGCCCCGGCAGCCACCTGTGGATCCACGGCCTTCCCTTCAAGCTGCGATTCAAGCGATCGAAGATCTACGTCTCGGCCATTCCGGTCTGGGTGATCGGCTTCTTGATCGGCTTCGTCGGCGCGATCATGGGCATCGGCGGCGGCTTCCTGCTGGTGCCGATGCTCATCTATCTGCTGCGCGTGCCGACATCGACGGTGATCGGCACATCGACGGTACTGACCCTCGTCACCATGGCGTCGGCGACGGTGCTGCACGCGGTGACCAATCACCTCGTCGATGCGATGCTGGCACTGATCCTGATGGTCGGCGGAGTGACTGGCGCGCAATTCGGCGCGCGTGCGGGGCAGCGCATGAGCGCGGAGCGCCTGCGGCTGCTACTCGGCCTGCTCGTGCTCGGGGTCGGTTTCCGATTCGCGCTCGAAGTGCTGGTCCAGCCGCAGGAATTGTTCTCGATCCGTTTCATCGGCGGAGGCGGCGCATGAGGAGATTGGCCGCATTCGCTGCCGCCGCGTCGGTCATGGCCGCGACGCCCGGATATGCGGAAAAGCTCGTCTCCTCGCTCTCCACCCACCAGGTGATGATCACTTCGAGTTTCACCGGCACCGAACTCGTGCTGTTCGGCTCGGTCGAGCGCGACGCCGCGACCGTGCCGCGGCGCGGCGGCTACGATCTCGTGGTGACGGTGATCGGCCCGCGGCAGACGCTGGTCACGCGCAAGAAGGAGCGGATATTCGGCATCTGGACCAACGCCGCCTCACGCACCTTCGTCGAAGCCCCGACCTATCTCGCGGTGCTGAGCAACCGCGCACTCGATCAGATCACCTCGCGCGAGAACGCGCAGAAGCTGGCCATCGGCATCCCGAATTTCCCGATCCTGCAAAGGGCCGGCATGCGTGCGGTCCCGTCGCTGCCAGACGACACGTTCCGCAATGCGTTGGTGCGCCTGCGCGCCGCGCACGGACTCTATCGCGAGGAAGCCAACGCGGTGACGTTCCTCACGCCCAATCTGTTCCGCGCCAGCATCCAGATTCCGGCCGAGGCGCCGCTCGGCACCTACGAGGTCGATATCAAGTTGTTCGCCGACGGCGCCAATCTCGCCCAGACCACGTCGGCGCTCGAGATCGTCAAGGCCGGCGTCGAGCAATATGTCGCCAATGCGGCGCGCGACCACGCCTTGCTTTACGGGCTGATCACGACGCTCATGGCGCTGGTCACCGGCTGGCTGGCCTCGGTGATCTTCCGCCGAGATTGACGTTGCCGTGTCGCGCTTGGCGCCCCAGGCACGCAGAACGATTAGCCAACGCTCCGCCGCCCCTGTTGTTTGAAGGCGCGGGGACGCCTGTTTCCCTTTTTCCTTCCCCCGAAGGGGGATGGAGCGCCGGGAGGCGCCTCGGAGGCCTGCGCTACGGGCCTCCTTGGGCAGGCCTTGCGATCGGCCCGCCC
>DASZTD010000029.1:0-22383 GCA_035548355.1 Pseudorhodoplanes sp. | reverse complement strand
CGATCTCGCGCCCGATCCGCTCGCCGTTCAGGAGCCGGATCATGTCGTCGATGCCGGTGACGGATTCGCCGTCGAGGCTCACGACGATGTCGCGCGGCTGCAGGCCGCCGGCGGCGGCGGGACTTTTTTCCTCGATATTCGCGATCATCGCGCCGAGCCGGTTGCCGATGCCGTGCTTCAGCGCGAAGCGGCGCGGCACCGGCACGGTCTGCGCGGAGACGCCGATATAGGCGCGGCGCACGCGGCCGTGCAGGATCAGCTCACTCAGCACATATTGCGCGGTGTTGCTCGCGATCGCGAAGCAGATGCCCTGCGCGCCCATGATGACGGCGGTGTTGATGCCGATCACCTCGCCGCGCGAGGAGACGAGCGGACCTCCGGAATTGCCGGGATTGAGCGCCGCGTCGGTCTGGATCACGTCCTCGATCAGCCGGCCGGTGCGCGCGCGGATGCTACGCCCGAGCGCGGAGATCACGCCCGCGGTCACCGTCGACTCGAAGCCGAGCGGATTGCCGATCGCCACGACGAGCTGGCCGCGCCGCAGCGACTTGGAATCGCCGAGCCTTGCGGTCGGCAGATCGCGCGCGGACGTGACGCGCAGCAAAGCAAGATCGGTGTCGGAATCCTCGCCGAGCGGGCGCGCCTCGATCGCGCGGCCCTCGCTGTCCACGAGCCGCAGCTCATGCGCGCCGTCCACCACATGGCTGTTGGTGAGAACGAGGCCGTCGGGAGAGATCACGACGCCCGAGCCGACGCCTGCCGGCCTGCCCTTGCGGACCGGCTCGACGCGCACCACAGCCGGGCCGACCTTCTCCGCGACCGCCATGACCGCGTGCGAATAGGCGTCGAGCAGGCTGGAATCGTCGGCCGCGAGCGCGGACGCGGCGCCGCCGGGCGGGGATTGCGCGCCGGAGCTGTCAATGTCGAACATGGGACGCCTATCTAGGCGCCCGCCTTCCGAATTAAAGAGGCCGAGCGCGGGGCCGGCCGCCTTCAATGATGCCATGCGCGGAACGCCTCGGCGAAGAAATACGGGCCGAGCGTCCAGAGCGAGGTCCAGGCCACCGCCCCGGCCGATTGCGCGGCGAGGAAGACGTGCCAGGGCATCCGCATCGTCCCGGCGACGAGCCCGTTGAGCTGGCGCAGGAGCGGCAGAAAGCGCGCCACCGCGACGAGCGGGGCGCCGCGCGCGCGGAATTTCTCCTCCAGCATCGCCAGCCGCCGGCCGGTCAGCTTCACCATCGGGCCGATCCGCCGCAGCAGCGCCGAGCCGCCCCAGCGGCCGATCAGATAGCCGGTGCTGTCGCCGAGGATCGAGCCGGCAAGCACCGCGGTAAAAAGCGGCACGATGTGCAAATCTCCGTGCGCGGCGAGAAGTCCTGCGGTGATCACCGCGGTCTCCCCCGGCAAGGGCGCGCCGAACGATTCCAGATAGATCAGAACGAAGACGACGATCGCGCCATAGGCGACGATGTAGGGCTCGACGTGATCGACAGCCTGAAGAAGGACGCCCATCAGCCGCGAGCGCCGAGCCAACCGCCGATCCGCTCGACCGCCTGCCGCATCTCCTCCTGCGAGCCGGCATAGCAGAAGCGGATGAATTCGCGCCCATGCACCGGATCGAAATCGATCCCCGGCGTGGCGGCCACGTAGGTGTCCTCGAGCATCGCCCTGGCGAATTTCAGGCTGTCGCTGGAGAAGCGCGAAATGTCGGCATAGAGATAGAATGCCCCGTCGGCCGGGAGGAATTTGTCGAGCCCCGCCTTCGGCAGGCCTTCCACCAGGATCCGCCGGTTCTCCTGATAGCCGTTCTTGACCGCCTCCATGTCCGCGCGCCCGTCGAACGCGGCCCTGGCCGCGATCTGGGACAGCGCCGGCACCGAGATCGACAGGTTCTGCGCGAGCCGCTCGATCGGGCGGACGAACGGCTCGGGCGCGATCATCCAGCCGATGCGCCAGCCGGTCATGCAGAAATACTTGGAGAAGGAATTGATGATCATGGCGTTCGGCGACAGCGATGCCGCCGTCACGGCCGGAAAGGCGTAGTCGAGCCCGTGATAGATTTCGTCGGAGATGAAGCGGATGCCGGCGCCTTCGGCCACCTCGATCAGTTCGCGGAGCGTCTCGCCCGACATCATCGTGCCGGTCGGATTGGCCGGGCTCGCCACCAATACGCCGGCGAGCGGCGTCTTGCGGTGGGTCTCGATCAGCGCCTCGGGCGTGATCGCCCAGCGCGTCTCCTCGCGCGTATGGATGAGCACCGGCTCGCAGCCGAGCGCGGAAAGAATGTGCCGATAAGGCGGATAGCCGGGATTGGCGATGCCGATGCGGTCGCCCGGCTCGAACATGGCGAGGAACGCGAAGATGAAACCGGCCGACGAGCCGGTGGTGACGATCACCCGCCCGGGATCGACCGGCAGGTTGTATTGCTCGCGATAGTGCAGCGCGATGCGCTCGCGCAGCGGAAGCATGCCGAGCGCCTCCGTATAGGCGATACGCCCCCCGAGCGCGGCGCGGGCGGCCTCGATCGCCGCGGCGGGAGCCGGCGCGAAGGGCTGGCCCACTTCCATGTGGATGACGTGTCCGCCCGCCGCCTCGATGCGCGCGGCCGCCGACATCACGTCCATCACCATGAAGGGCGGAACGTCGCTGCGCCGGGAGGCGGTCAACAATCGCCGCGCCGTATCGAGCATGTCATCCCGGCGTATCCGCCGCCCCGCTGCCGCCGCAATCGCGCGCTTGCTGGCACCTCGCGCGGTTGCGATTTGACCGCATCCGGGGGCCTCCACTAGGTTGCGCGCAAAGGCTTGGACTTCCCAATGAGCGTCGCCAAAACACCCGCCCGGGCGCGGCCTGTCAAGCCAGCCACGCGCGCCCTTGCGCTCCTCGCCGCCACGTCCGTCGCCTGTTCCGGGATGGCGCCGGCGCGCGCCCAGCCGGCCAACATCAATGCCGGCGTGCCCATGATCCGCGACACGGAGACCGAGCAGCTCCTGCGCGAATACACCACCCCCATCCTGCGGGCGGCCGGGCTCGCCCAGCAGAACATCCGCGTGGTGATCATCAATAACCGCGCCTTCAACGCCTTCGTGATGGACGGCCGGCGCATCTTCGTGAACAGCGGCGCGCTGCTCGACTCGACTACCCCGAACCAGATCATCGGCGTTCTCGCCCACGAGACCGGCCATATCGCGGGCGGCCATCTCGCCAAGATCCGCGAACAGCTTGCCAATATCCAGACCGCCACCCTGATTGGCATGCTCGCCGGCGCCGGCGCGATGATCGCGGGCGCGAGATCGGGCGGCGGCGCCGGCGGCCTTGCCCAGGCGGGCGCCGCCGCGATGGTGGCGCCGCAGGAAATGGCGCGGCGCTCGCTGCTATCCTATCAGCGCGCGCAGGAGGAATCGGCCGACCGCGCCGGGGTGAAGTTCCTGACGGAGACCGGCCAATCCGCGCGCGGCATGTACGAGACCTTCAAGCGCTTCCAGGACCAGATCCAGTTCATGGCGCGCGATCTCGATCCCTATCTGCAATCGCACCCGCTACCGGCCGAGCGCGTGAAGGCGCTCGAAACGCTCGCCAAATCGAGCCCGCTCTGGGACAAGAAGGATTCGCCGGAGCTGCAGCTTCGTCACGACCTGATGCGCGCGAAACTCGCGGGCTATCTCGAGCGCCCGGAAACGGTAGCGCGCCGATATCCGCTCACCGACACGAGCTTGCCGGCGCGCTACGCCCGCGCCATTGTCGGCTATCGCTATTACGATATCCGCAACGCGCTGCAGCAGATCGACGGATTGATCCAGGCGCAGCCGCACAATCCCTATTTCCACGAGCTGAAGGGCCAGGCGCTGCTTGAGACCGGTCACCCGGCCGAGGCGATCGAGCCGCTGCGCCGCGCGGTCTCGCTCGCGCCGAACGCGCCGCTGATCCAGGTGATGCTCGGTCAGGCGCTGGTCGCCTCCAACAATCCGAAATACGCGGACGAGGCGATCAATCTTCTGCGCAACGCGCTTGCGCGCGAGCCCGAACTGTCGGAAGGCTATACCCAGCTCGCGATGGCCTATGGCCGCAAGGGCGACTTGGCGCAAGCCGATCTCGCCTCCGCCCAGGCCGCCTTCATGCGCAACGACCTGAAGACCGCGCGCGAGCTTGCCGCCCGCGCCAAGACACGCTTCGCGGTCGGGACGCCGGGCTGGGTGAAGGCCGACGACATCGTGAATGTGAAACCGCCGCAGCAGCAATTCGGCCGCCGCTAACGAGGGACTTCCAGATGACACGCCTCCCGCTTGCTTTCGCAGCCGCCGCGCTTGCGACCCTTTTCCTCGGACCGGCCCGGGCGCAAAGCATCGCCCCCGCCCATCGCGGCGAGATCGAAGCGATTGTCCGCGACTACCTGCTCAAGCATCCGGAAGTCCTGCAAGAGGCGATGGAGGAGCTTGAGAACCGCCAGACCGCCGCGCGCGCGGAGAAGGCCAAGAGCACGATCAAGGAGAGCGCCGATACGCTGTTCCATTCGCCGCGCCAGGTCGTGCTCGGCAATCCGCAGGGCGACGTCACGATGGTCGAATTCTTCGACTACAATTGCGGCTATTGCAAAGGGGCCCTCGCGGACATGCTCAATCTGATGAAGGGCGACCCCAAGCTCAAGGTCGTGCTGAAGGAGTTTCCCGTGCTCGGGCGCGGCTCAGTCGAGGCGGCGCAGGTGGCGGTCGCTGTGCGCATGCAGGACCCGAAAAAATATCTCGAGTTCCACCAGAAGCTGTTGGGCGGCCGCGGCGCCGCCGACCGGGCGCGCGCGCTGGCCGTTGCCCGGGAGGTCGGCCTCGACATGGCGCGGATCGAGAAAGACATGAATAGCGACGAGGTCAAGGCCACGCTCGACGAGAGCATGAAGCTCGCCGATCCCCTCGGCCTCAACGGTACGCCGAGCTACGTGATCGGCAACGACGTGATCGTCGGCGCGGTCGGCCACGACGCGCTGAAGGGAAAGATCAACACGGCCCGCTGCGGCAAGGCGACCTGCTGAGCGGCTTCGTCAACGGGGGCGGGAAAACCTCCCCCACCCCACGCCTGCCCAGACTTCCCCTTCCGGCCCCGCCCGCCTATAACGGGCACCCTTTGATGCGGCCCGGAGCCGCCCCTTTCTTTACGCGTGCGCGGCATGACGAAAACCATTTATGTCCTCAACGGACCCAACATGAACATGCTCGGCATCCGCGAGCCGCACCTTTACGGCAAGACGACGCTGAAGGATGTCGAGGCCCTGTGCGCTAAGGCCTGCAAGGACCGCGGCTACGAGATGGAATTCCGCCAGAGCAATCACGAGGGCGACCTGATCGACTGGCTGCACGAGGCGCATTTCAAGAAGGTCGCCGGCGTCGTCATCAATCCGGGCGGGCACACCGCGACCTCGATCTCGCTGCTCGACGCGGTGAAAAGCATCAGCCCGCTGCCGGTGATCGAGATTCACATCAGCCACGTCCACCAGCGCGAGGAATGGCGCCAGTGGTCCTATATCGGCCACGGGGTGAAAGCGAGCCTGTGCGGCTTCGGCGTCAACGGCTATGTTCTGGCCATTGCCGGGCTCGTGGCGATTCTCGAAGAAGCCAAGGCCTAGCCCGTGTCGAGCGGACCGCAGAAACCCGACATGCCGAAAAGCAAGATCACGGTCGATCAGGACCTCATCCGCCAGCTCGCCAAGCTCCTGGAGGAGACCGGGCTCAGCGAGATCGAGATCGAGCAGGACGATAACCGCATCCGCGTTGGACGCGGCAGCCGTGCCGTGGCGGCCGCAGCCCCGCCGCCCGCGGCGCCCGCCCCCGCATCCGCCGCGGCGCCAGCCGCCGCCGATCCGGCGCGGCATCCGGGCGCGGTGACCTCGCCGATGGTCGGCACCGCCTATCTCGCTCCGGCGCCGGGCGCGCGCCCCTTCGTCGAGGTCGGCTCACAGGTCAAGGCCGGCGACACGCTCCTGATCGTCGAAGCCATGAAGACCATGAACCAGATCCCGGCCACGCGCTCGGGCAAGGTGACGCAAATTCTCGTCGAGGACGGGCAGCCGGTCGAGTTCGGCGAGCCGCTCGTGATCATCGAGTGATGTTCGACAAGATTCTCATCGCCAATCGCGGCGAGATCGCCCTGCGCGTGCTGCGCGCCTGCAAGGAGCTTGGCATCGCGACGGTAGCCGTGCATTCCACCGCCGACGCCGACGCCATGCATGTGCGCCTCGCCGACGAAAGCGTCTGCATCGGCCCACCGCCCGCGCGCGACAGCTATCTC
Organism: Pseudorhodoplanes sp.; assembly: GCA_035548355.1. Taxonomy (GTDB): domain Bacteria; phylum Pseudomonadota; class Alphaproteobacteria; order Rhizobiales; family Xanthobacteraceae; genus Pseudorhodoplanes. The sequence continues at coordinate 16,104 of DASZTD010000029.1, read as the reverse complement.
AACATCCCCTCGATCCTCGCTGCCTGCGAGATCACCGGCGCGCATGCCGTGCATCCCGGCTACGGATTTCTTTCCGAGAATGCGCGCTTTGCGGAAATCCTCGAGGAACACAAGATTCATTTCATCGGGCCGAAGGCGGAACATATCCGCCTGATGGGCGACAAGATCGAGGCCAAGCGCACCGCCAAGAAGCTCGGCATTCCGGTAGTACCGGGCTCGGAGGGTGGCATCGGCTCGGACGAGGAAGCACTCAGGATCGGCGGCGAGATCGGCTATCCGGTGTTGGTCAAAGCCGCCGCCGGCGGCGGCGGGCGCGGTATGAAGGTCGCCTACTCCAAGCAGGAATTGCTGACTGCGGTGGCGACTGCGCGCAGCGAAGCCAAAGCCGCCTTCGGCGACGACGCCGTCTATCTCGAAAAATATCTGCAGCGCCCGCGCCATATCGAAATCCAGGTGCTCGGCGATGGGCAGGGCCATGCCATCCATCTTGGCGAGCGCGATTGCTCGCTGCAGCGCCGCCACCAGAAGGTCTGGGAGGAAAGCCCCTCGCCCGCCCTTAACGTCGAGCAGCGCGACCGGATCGGCGAGATCGTGTCGAAGGCGATGCGCGAGATGAAATATCTCGGCGTTGGAACGGTGGAGTTCCTGTTCGAGGACGGCGAGTTCTATTTCATCGAGATGAACACGCGCATCCAGGTCGAGCATCCGGTCACCGAGATGATCACCGACATCGACCTGATCGCCGAGCAGATTCGCGTCGCCTCCGGGGCGCGGCTCTCGATCGAGCAGAAGGACGTGAAGTTCCACGGCCACGCGATCGAATGCCGCGTCAATGCCGAAAACCCCTTCACCTTCCGCCCCTCGCCGGGAAAGATCCTGCACTATCATCCGCCCGGCGGAATGGGCGTGCGGGTCGATTCACATGCCTATCAGGGCTACATGATCCCGCCGCACTACGATTCGCTCGTCGGCAAGCTAATCGTGCACGGCAAGACGCGGCCCGAATGCCTGATGCGGCTGCGCCGCGCGCTCGACGAATTCGTTGTCGATGGCATCGAGACCACGCTGCCGCTGTTCCGCAAGCTCGTGCGCAACCAGGACATCCTCGACGGCAATTATCACATCCACTGGCTCGAGCATTTCCTCGCCGAGGAAGGCGCCGAATAAGAGCGTCGGAACGGCGGGGCCGTCGGTCAGCCCGCGGCGGCTGTGCGCTGTTCGGCGCCGAGCAGGTGAGCGACCGCGAGGCAGGCGCGCGTCAGGCTGTAGGGCTTGGGCAAGACCGCGCAGCGCGGCAGCGCGCGCAGGCGGTCGAGCATCGACCAGCGGGCGGAGGCGTAAACCACCGGCAGCCCCGGATAGAGCTTGCGTACCTGATCGGCGAGCGCGGTTCCGTCCATCGCCGGCAGATTGATGTCGGTGAACAGCAGATCGACCTTCAGCCCCGCCGACAGCGCATCGAGCGCCTCCTCGGCGCTGCCGACGGAATGCACCTCGAATCCGTCATCGCCGAGCGCCTCCGCGACCAGGAGCCCGATCAGCGTCTCGTCCTCGACCAGCAATATCCTGCCTTGGCAACGCTTCGCGTTCATCACATGCGACCCCTTGCGCCCGGCCATCGGGGGCACAATCGTTCGCGGCCAGATTCGTTTCAAACGATGCTTAAAGTTTGAGGGAATTTGGCTAACGCCATGTTAATCTTCCGGCCGGCTTGGCCGGAGGCGCCGCGATGATCACCGAAATCGTGCTGTTCGATCTGCCGAAAGGCATCACCCGCGAGCAGATGCTGCGGCAATTCCGCGACTCCGTGCCGCGATGGCGCGACAACCCGGACATGATCCGAAAACACATGATCTTCGATCTCGCCGCGGGCAAGGGCGGCGGCGTCTATTTGTGGAAGAGCGTGGAGGATGCGAAACGCTGGCACGGCGAAGATTTTCGCCAGCGCATCCTCGCCGCCTTCGGGGCGGAACCGACCTATCAGTATTTCGATACGCCCGTGATCGTCGACAATGCCGCGCGCGACGTGACGATCGAGCCGGCCTGATCCGCGCCTTCAGGGTTCCACCGCAAAATGGTCGGGCGCTAGCCCCGCGCGCTGGCGTTGCGTCATCGTGCGGTAGGCCTGTTCGAGATGGCGGGTGAAACGGGCGGTATCGAACAGCGGCGCGGCAAGCCTGTTGCGGGCGAGCTGCTGCCTGATGGCGGCCAACCGCCCCGGATCGGCGGCGAGCGCCACGGCGAGGTCTTCGTATTCCTGCGGCTCATACGTGATGAGTTCAGGCAGGCCGATGGCCGACAGAAGACTTGCCGCCACCCGCCCGGCGAAGGTGTTGCCGGCGCGCGTCACCACCGGCAACCCGGCCCACAGCGCGTCGCTCGTCGTCGTGTGCGCGTTGTAGGGCAGCGTGTCGAGGGAGAGGTCGGCGAGCCGGTGGCGCGCCAGATGCTCCTCGACCGGCAATGGCGGGGCGAAGACGAGCCGTTGCGGATCGACGCCGGCAACCGTGGCATGCCGCCTCAGGTTGTCGAGCGCGGCGGCATTGCCCTGCATCAGCCACAGAACCGAATCCGGCACGCGGCTCATGATCCGCATCCACGAGGCGAACACGTCCGGCCTGATCTTGTAGTGGCTGTTGAAGCAGCAGAACACGAACCCGGCGGGCGGCAGCCCGTATTGGGCGCGCGACATCGGCTTGTCCGAGATCGCCCGCTTTGCGTCGTTCGCCTGGTAGCTGTGCGGCATCCAGACGATCTTCTCGGCGTAATGCTGCCGGTCCTGCGCCGGAACGACGATCGGATCGGCGACCAGATAATCCATGTGATCGGCTCCCATCGTCGCCGGGAAGCCGAGATAACTGACCTGCAGCGGCGCGATCCGCGCGGCGAACAATTCCGGCCGGCACAGATCCGTATAGCCGTTGAGATCGACGGCGATGTCGAGATCGAGCGCACGGATCTGCCTGATCGCTTCCGCATAGGAATGCAGGAAGATATCGGCGAAGCGGTCGAATGCGCCGCGTATCCGCAGGCCCGCGGCATCGTCGGTCTGCGGCCCGATGGAAATGCCGACCACCTCGAATTGCGAGCGATCGTGCTCCTCGATCACGCCGGCCAGAAGATAGGCCATCGGGTGCTGCCGGAAATCGGCAGAGACATAGCCGACGCGGATTTTTCCCCCGGCAATACGCGGGCGCAGCGGGTCAAGCCGGGCGGCTTTGAGAACCTCGCTGCGGTCGAAGGCGCGCGCGCAGGCAAGCTGATCGGCGGGCGTCCCCGGCAGAGCCGCGAACACAAAGGGAGAAATCACCGCTCCGCCGCGCACCCGCGCGGCGAGACGCTGGGTCTCCTGCTCGTAGCCGGACCAGTCGCAAAGAAAGAGTTTCGCGTTCAGCCGCAGGCTTTCGAGCTGCGGAAGGTCTGGATTGATGGCGAAGGCGCGGTCGAAGCAGGCAAGAGCCTCCGAGTCGTCGCCGGAGCGATGAAACAGAATCCCGCGGCAGAACCAGGCTTCCGCCGAATCCGGCTTGCGCGCGATCGCCCGGTCGCAGGCAGCGAGCGCGGCGGCGTAGGGATCGGGCACCGCGCGCAGCAAAGCCTGGCTAATGCTTCCGTATTCCGCGAGGCGCCGCAGCGCGTTGGCGTAGGAAACGAGCGTGTTGACCGCGTTCGGATCGAGCGCAAGCGCGCGCTGGAAGCTCACAATCGCCTCCTCGAAGCGATGCTGGTGCGCGAGCGCGCTGCCGCGATTGCCGTGGAACTCGGCGACGTTCGGTTGCAATGCGATCAGCCGGTCACAGACCGGGAGCGCAGCGTTGTAATTCTTTTCCTGGAACAGGCAATCGGCGAGTACAATCAGGTTGCGCACGTCGTTGGGCTGTGCCGCAAGGACCTGTTCGGCGCATTCCCTCGCCTGCGCGAACTTGTCCTGCAGAAACAGCGCCCCGGCGAGATTGGTAAGCACCTGCGGGTTATCGGGAAGAATCGCGAGAACCTCGCGCAACTTCTGCTCGGCGGCCGCGTGGCGGCCCGCGCCCAGCTCGGCCACTGCCGCGCTGAACAACATTTTTGCTTTTTCGACGTCCGCCACTATGTATCGCCGGTAGAATGAAAAGGGGAACGGGGCCGGGACGCCCCGCTGCTATCCCTAACAGGAACCCCGCCTGCTAATCTACGGGCCGTTCAACCAGACCACGTCATGGCCAGCCGCGAGGACCTGCTCGTCGAGATCACGCCCGAGGTGCTGCTCAAGGCCTATGCCTGCGGCATCTTTCCGATGGCGGAAAGCGCCGACGACCCCTCCCTTTACTGGATCGAGCCGGAACGGCGCGGGATCATCCCGCTGCGCGGCTTCCATGTGCCGCACAGGCTCGCCCGCACCATCCGCAGCGGACCGTTCGAGATCCGCATCGATCGCGATTTCGACGCGGTGATCGAGGGCTGCGCCGCGCCCGCGCAGGGGCGCACCCGCACCTGGATCAACGGCCGCATCCGTTCGCTCTATGCGAAACTGTTCGAGAGCGGCCATTGCCACACCGTCGAATCCTATCGGGACGGGCGCCTGGTCGGCGGCCTTTACGGCGTGTCTCTCGGGCGCGCGTTTTTCGGTGAGAGCATGTTCCACACCGCGCGCGACGCTTCCAAGGTGGCGCTCGCCCATCTCGTCGCGCGCCTGATCGCCGGCGGCTTCACCCTACTCGACACGCAATTCGTGACCGATCACCTCAAGACGTTCGGCGCCGTTGAGATTTCGCGCCCGCGTTATCACAAGATGCTCGAGACGGCGCTTGCCGGCGAAGGCGACTGGCAGGCGCTGCCGATCGACCGCCCGGTGCCTGGCGCACACATCCTCGACATCATCCGCGGCGAATGATCAGCGCGGCTGCGCGGGCGGGCGCGGGGCGCCGGCGGGCGCGGCCTGTGCCGGCTGCTGCGGGCGCGTCTGGGGTGCGTTGCCCCGCGCGGGGGATTGCTGGCCCGTGGGACGCTGCGGCCGCTGCGTTGGCGCGGGCTGGGCCGGAGTGGGATCTTCGGCGATCTTGGTCTGAGGATTTTTGCAATCGGTGAGCCACACGTCGTAGATCGGGTGCTCCACCGCATGCAGGCCCGGACTCGCCGCGAACATCCAGCCGGTGAAGATGCGCCTCACCTCGCCCTGCAGCGTCACCTCGGAAACCTCGACGAAACCGTCGGTCAGCGGCAATTCGGTCGGCGGCCGCGTGTAGCAGACGCGCGGCGTCACTTGCAGAGCGCCGAATTGCACGGTCTCGTCCATCGCCACGTCGAACGAGATGATGCGCCCAGTGATCTTGTCGAGTCCGGAGAAGACGGCGGTGCCGTTGGGGACCTTCGGTGTCGGCGGCTCGGGCTGCTCCTCCGGTGGAGGAACAGACGCGGTCTGCGTGCCCGGCGGCTGCGGCGTGCCGCGCGGCTGGCGTTGCCCCGGCGGCAGGCCCGGCGTCGGGCTCGCCTGGGGCGCGGCACTCTGCTGCGGGCGCGTATCGAGCGGCACGGCGGGCGCACCCGGAGGCGGCAAGGGCTGCGACTGGACCGGCGCGCCGCGGGCCGGCGCCTGCACGGTGGGCGGCGGATCGAGCGGCGGAAAATCGGGATTACGCCGCGCCGGCACGTCCGCTGGCGGACGCGGCGGCTCGCCGAAGATGGTTCCGAACTGCGCCTGCGCGGAGTCTGCGAAAGCGAAAGCCGCCGCTAGACCCAAAGCGATCACACGGGCAGCAGGGCCGACGCCTTTCGTCTTTGCTCGCATCCGGGATCCGGAAAAGCCAAGTCCCTCACCGCAGGACTTCAAGCCACACCCGGTTAACACGCCGAATGCGGCGGAGGAAGGGCGCGCTCATTGCGTCAAGATCGTGGGCTCGCAGGCGACCGGGAAATTCACCGAATTGGCGATGAAGCAGAGCCGGTGTGCTTCGTGATGCAGCGCCCTTGCCTGCGCGGGATCGCCTGTGGCAATGCGCACGCGCGGGCGCAAGGTCACGCTCTCGAAACGCCCGCCCGTCGCACGATCCTCGATCATCACGCCCTCGGCCTCGTCGTCGTAATGCGACACGACGATCCCCGCCTTCGCGCACAGGCTGAGATACCAGAGCATGTGACAGGATGAGAGCGAGGCGACCAGCAAGTCCTCCGGATTGTGCCGCGCCGGATCGCCGCGAAAGGCCGGATCGGAGGACGCGAGAATGTCGGGCTTGCCGGGAATGCGGATGACGTGATCGCGCGTATGCGTGGAGGCGCGGACGGTGCCGCCCGGATCGGACCACGCGATGCTTGCGCGGTAGAGGTGGCGCCCGCCGCTCATGTCTCGCGCTCAGCGCCCGGGAATCCAGGCCTTGTAGTCGCCAGTGGCTTTGGGCCGGCGTCCCTGGCTCATGATCGAGCCGGTCGGGCGATAGGCGGCAGGCGTCCCGGTCATGTTCGGCCGGTGCGGCTTCTGCCACGGGCGCGCCTTGTAGTGATCCTCGGTCGGCGGAATGTCGACGATGTGATGCATCCAGCCGTGCCATGACGGCGGAATGGTCGAAGCCTCTGCATAGCCGTTATAGATCACCCAGCGCCGCTCGAAGCCGAGGACCGGATCAATCTTGCCGCCCTTCGTCCGGTAATAGCGGTTGCCGTATTCGTCCTCGCCCACGAACTCGCCATAAAGCGCGGTCCAGACCTGGGTGCCGAAGGTCTGGCCGTTCCACCAGGTGAAAAGACGAAGCAGAAAAGTTTTCATGGGCATATCCAGACGGTCCTGAATGCCACCATGTCCGAGCCGTGTCCAGCGGCCCGGCCCGCGGTTGCCGCGCTGCATCATGGTACCGCCGGCTGGAACCAAAATGCTTGCTTCCAAAGGCACTTGCGGCGGGCGATTGATGTGCGTTGTGGTCTTCTTGCAATAGTTTCCCCGCGCCGCCGCTTGTAGATTGGCGATGGGTGGATTCCACGACAACCGTTCCGGTTCGATTGCGAAGGCCGTTCCGGTTCAATGGTTCAATTGCAAGGTGACAATTATGAAAAAGGGTTTGCTCGCGACGACAGCCATACTGGCCCTGAGCATGGGGCCGGCGCTCGCTGCCGATATGGCGCCGCGCTCGGTCACCAAGGCACCACCGCTCGAAACCTTCAGCTGGGCCGGCGTCTATGTCGGCGCGCACGGCGGCTATGCGTGGGGAAGCCATGACATAACGGCGATTGCCACGCCGACCGACAATGTCAGCGTCGATCCGTCCGGCGCATTGTTCGGCGTCCAGATCGGCTACAATACCTATCTGAACCGCAACTGGGTGCTCGGCTACGAGCTCGACCTTTCGGGAGCGAATCTCTCCGATTCCGGCCTGGCGCCCTCATCATGGCGTACCGAATCCAAGATCGACTATCTCGGCACGGCGCGCGCCCGCTTCGGCTACGCGACCGGCCATTGGCTGCTTTACGCCACCGGCGGCGCCGCTTGGGCCCATAACAAGATCAACGCTACGATCGCCACCTCGACCTTCTACACACGCGACCAGTTCCAGATGGGATGGACCGCAGGTGCCGGCGTCGAATACGCCATCGACCGCAACTGGTCGGTGAAGGGTGAATATCTCTACGCCGATCTCGGCAAGAATCCGCAGCTCACCGTCGGCACCTTCGCGCAGGATACCGACCTGACGCTGCACATGGTGCGCGTCGGCGTGAATTATCGCTTTGACGGCTCGGCCCCGGCCGCGGCGGCTCCGGCCTATCCGGTGAAGGCGCGGCCGATGGCGGTCGCCACCTGGTCCGGCGGGTATGTCGGCGGTCACGGCGGCTATGCGTGGAACGACGTCAGCGCCACTGATCCGGTTCTGTCGCAGACCGACGGCATTCATGCCGATGGCGGCTTCGCCGGCCTGACCACCGGCTATAACTGGCTGCTCAATCCCAACTGGCTGGTCGGCCTCGAGTCCGAAACCTCGTTCGCCTGGACCGACACGGACGGCAGGTCGGTGCCCTCGGCCCTTCCGACCTCGGCCGAGATCAAGTATTTCGGCAGCGAGCGGGCACGCATCGGCTATGTCGCGGGCGACTGGCTGCTCTACGGCACGGGCGGCCTCGCCTGGGCGCGCGTGAACTACGACATCCGTCCGGGTGTCACGGCCTATGACAGCACTGAGCATTACCAGATCGGCTGGACGGCAGGTGTCGGCGTCGAGTGGATGTTCGCGCCGCTGTGGTCGGCCAAGGCGGAATACCTGTATGCCGACTACGGAACCTATGAATCCCGGGTGCTCTCGCTGCCTGCTCCGCGCACGGTCAGCGTGACCTCCGACACCGTGAAATTCGGCATCAATTATCACGGCGACATTCTCGGCTCGCTGTTCCACTAGCCGCCCCGCAAATCTTCTCGACTACGAAAGCCCGGCCTCAGGCCGGGCTTTTTGCTTTTCGCGGGGCATGCGCGCGGCCGGGACCCGGGTTTCCGCAAATCCAAAAGCCCGCCGCGGGAACGGCCAGCCGTCCCCCAAGGTCTTGGGATCATTCTGAGAATCGTTGCGCGCCGGGGCCGCGCCGGACGCCTCCGGCGGTCCATTCCGATCGCGCCGGCCCCGCCGGAAGGAACCATCCCCACCGCTCCACAGGCTCGCGAAAGCACGCTTTAGCTGCATTTCCGGACCGCCCCGATGGCAGCGGCCCACAGATGACAGTCCGGTGACAAAAGGTGCTTCTCAATCCCGAAGGCCTCTCCGATACTCCGCGGCCACGGCGTCGAGTCGTCCTCGTAATTCACAGGGATGACACAAGCTTTAGCGTTTGATTCAGTTTTCGACACTATAGCTTGACGCAAGTAGCGAGTGATCCTAGGTTTTGAGTCCAGCACGGCGCGTGCGGGTTCTGCGTCTCCGCCGACCGCTCTCTCCGAAAGGTCAGAGGCAGCAGCCCGCCGGGATTGGCCCTTGGCGGGGACGGGTTTTGCGTCGCTGCGGGACCGTTCGGCCGGTGGCCGAAGCCGCCGGACACGAGTTGAGTATCAGGGACGTCAAAAAGAGAAACGAGCCAGGGGAGCGGGTGGATGGCCAGGCCCGTTCAGGCGCAATGCCGGTGCCAGGCGCCGGCCAAAAAGGGGCGATAACGATGCGGATCGAGCGGCGTTTTACCAGGGACGGCCAGTCTCCCTACGCGGAGATCAAGTTCCGGCTGACCACGAGCGAGATCAGGAATCCTGACGGCTCGGTGGTGTTCAAGCTCGACAATGTCGAGGTGCCGGAATTCTGGTCGCAGGTCGCCTCCGACGTTCTCGCGCAGAAATATTTCCGCAAGGCGGGCGTGCCCGCCCGCCTGAAGAAGATCGAGGAGAATTCCGTCCCCTCCTTCCTGTGGCGCGGCACCGCCGACGAGCAGGCGCTCGCCGCTCTGCCGGAGAAGGAGCGCACCACTGGCGAGCATTCGGCCAAGCAGGTCTTCGACCGTCTCGCCGGCACCTGGACCTATTGGGGTTGGAAGGGCGGCTATTTCGATTCGGAAGGCGACGCGCGGGCCTTCTTCGACGAGCTTCGCTACATGCTGGCGATGCAGATGTGCGCACCGAACTCGCCGCAATGGTTCAATACCGGCCTGCACTGGGCCTACGGCATCGACGGGCCGAGCCAGGGTCACTATTACGTCGATTTCGAAACCGGCAAGCTGACCAAATCGAAATCGGCCTACGAGCATCCGCAGCCGCATGCCTGTTTCATCCAGTCGATCGCCGACGATCTAGTGAATGAAGGCGGGATCATGGATCTGTGGGTGCGCGAGGCGCGCCTGTTCAAATACGGCTCGGGCACCGGCTCCAACTTCTCGGCGCTGCGCGGCGAAGGCGAGAAGCTGTCCGGCGGCGGCAAGTCCTCCGGCCTGATGTCGTTTCTGAAGATCGGCGACCGCGCGGCGGGCGCGATCAAGTCCGGCGGCACCACGCGCCGCGCGGCGAAGATGGTGGTGGTGGACGTCGATCACCCCGACATCGAGCAATACATCGATTGGAAGGTGAAGGAGGAGCAGAAGGTCGCCGCCCTCGTCACCGGTTCCAAGATCAACCAAAAGCATCTGCGCGCGGTGCTGAAGGCTTGCGTGAATTGCGAGGGCTCGGGCGACGACTGCTTCACGCCTGAAAAGAATCCCGCGCTCAAGCGCGAGATCAAGCTCGCGCGGCGCGCCTTCGTGCCGGACAATTACATCAAGCGCGTGATCCAGTTCGCCAAACAGGGCTACACCGACATCGAATTTCCGATCTACGACACCGATTGGGATTCGGAAGCCTATCTGACCGTGTCCGGCCAGAACTCCAACAACTCGGTGCGCGTCACCGACGACTTCCTGAAGGCGGTCGAGAATGACGGCGACTGGAGTCTCACTTGGCGCACCCGGAAGGGCGTCGCCCGGACGCTGAAGGCGCGCGAATTGTGGGAGAAGATCGGCTACGCGGCATGGGCCTGCGCCGATCCCGGCCTGCAATTCCACACCACGGTCAATGACTGGCATACCTGCCCGGCCTCGGGCGAGATCCGCGCGTCCAATCCGTGCTCGGAATACATGTTCCTCGACGACACGGCGTGCAATCTCGCCTCTCTCAACCTGCTCACCTTCCACGATCCGAAGACGCATGCCTTCGACGTGGCGGGCTACGAGCATGCCGTGCGGCTGTGGACCATCGTGCTCGAAATTTCGGTCATGATGGCGCAATTTCCCTCCAGGCAGATCGCGCAGCTTTCCTACGAGTTCCGCACGCTCGGCCTCGGCTACGCCAATATCGGCGGGCTGCTCATGTCGCTCGGCATTCCCTATGATTCCGACCGCGGCCGCGCGCTCTGCGCGGCGCTGACCGCGATCATGACCGGCATCAGCTACGCCACCTCGGCGGAGATGGCCAAGGAGCTCGGCGCCTTCCCCGGCTTCAAGAAGAACCGCGAGCACATGTTGCGGGTGATACGCAATCATCGCCGCGCGGCTCATGGTGAAAGTTCGGGCTACGAGAAGGTGGCGATCGCGCCGGTACCGCTCGATCACGCGGTCTGCGCCACGTCCGGCGTCAGCGGCAGGGAGCTTGCCGAGCATGCCAAGCAGGCCTGGGATAAGGCGCTGGCGCTCGGCGAGCAATACGGCTATCGCAACGCGCAGGCGACCGTGATCGCGCCGACCGGCACGATCGGGCTCGTGATGGATTGCGACACGACCGGCATCGAGCCGGATTTCGCGCTGGTCAAGTTCAAGAAGCTCGCCGGCGGCGGCTATTTCAAGATCATCAACCGCGCGGTACCGGAGGCTTTGCGCGCGCTCGGCTACAGCGAAAGCCAGATCGCCGAGATCGAGGTCTACGCGGTTGGGCACGGCTCGCTCGCGCAGGCTCCCGCCATCAACCACACGACGCTGAAGGCCAAGGGTTTCACCGACGAGGCGATCGCCCGCATCGAGAAGGCGCTGCCCACCGCCTTCGACATCAAGTTCGTGTTCAACAAGTGGACGCTCGGTGAGGAATTCTGCCTCAAACAGCTCGGCATTCCGGCCGAGACGCTGAACGCGCCCTCCTTCGACCTGCTCGCCCATCTCGGTTTCACCCGGCGCGAGATCGAGGCCGCCAACATCCATGTCTGCGGCGCGATGACGGTGGAAGGCGCCCCGCACCTGAAGGCGGAGCATTATCCGGTGTTCGACTGCGCCAATCCGTGCGGGCGCACCGGCAAGCGCTATCTCTCGGTCGAGAGCCATATCCGCATGATGGCGGCGGCGCAGCCCTTCATCTCCGGCGCGATCTCCAAGACCATCAACATGCCGAACGAGGCGAGCGTCGAGGACTGCAAGCAGGCCTATCTGCTCTCCTGGAAGCTCGCGCTCAAGGCGAACGCGCTCTATCGCGACGGCAGCAAGCTAAGCCAGCCGCTCAATTCGCAGCTCATCGCCGACGAGGAGGACGAGGACGAGCAGGTGGAGGCGCTGCTCGCCCAGCCGATGGCCGCGCGCACCGCGCAGCTTGCCGAGCGAGTGGTGGAGAAGATCGTCGAGCGCGTCACCGTGCTGCGCGAACGCGAGAAGCTGCCCGCCCGCCGCAAGGGTTATACCCAGAAGGCGGTGGTCGGCGGCCACAAGGTCTATCTGCGCACCGGCGAATACGACGACGGGCGGCTCGGCGAGATCTTCATCGACATGCACAAGGAGGGCGCGGCGCTGCGCTCCTTCATCAACAATTTCGCGATCGCGGTGTCGCTCGGCCTGCAATACGGCGTGCCGCTCGAGGAATATGTCGATGCTTTCACCTTCACCCGCTTCGAGCCGAACGGGCCGGTGCAGGGCAACGACTCGATCAAGTTCGCGACCTCGATCCTCGATTACGTGTTCCGCGAGCTTGCGGTGTCCTACCTGTCGCGCTTCGACCTTGCCCATGTCGATCCAAGCGAGAGCGGTTTTGACGCGCTCGGCAAGGGCGAGACCGAGGGCAAGGCACCGGCCGCCGCGCAATTCGTCTCGCGCGGACTGACCCGCTCACGCACCGACAAGCTCGGGCTCGTGGTTCCCGCGGCCGAGGCGCGCGGCGTCTCCTCCCCGATTGCGGGCGAGGGTGCGGGAGGATCGGCCAAGGTCACCGCGCTGCATGCGGCGGGAGCGACCGCGCTGAAAGCTGAGCCCGAACAAAAGCTCTCGCCGGCGCAGGCGCTCGAGCATCTGACGTGGCAGGACCCTAGGGCGGCGGCGAGCGAACGGCGCGCGGAAGCCAAGGCTAAGGGCTACGAGGGCGATCCGTGCGGCGAATGCGGCAACTGGACGCTCGTGCGCAACGGCTCATGCCTCAAATGCGACAGCTGCGGCGCGACGACAGGGTGTAGCTGACGGGTCCGGCCGAGGGCTTGGCGGCGTGCTGACCGCGTCCGCTTCCCAGATCCTCATGGTGAGAAGCGCCCTCCTCCCGGCCCTCATGGTGAGGAGCGCCCGTCCCCTATCCTCATGGTGAGGAGCGCGAAGGCGCGCCTCGAACCACGAGGCCCGAGAGCGTGCGGCTATGATAGGGGCCTTCATCCTTCGAGACGCATCGCTTCGCGATGCTCCTCAGGATGAGGGTGAACAGGATGGCCTGTCGCGCTCCTCAGGGGTGATGGAATTGCGGCCTGACGAAGAACGCTCCAGCGCGCTTCAAAAGACGCCTATTCTGCGTCTCATCTTCGCCCACCTGGCCCGGCCGCCCGCATGCCCCATCGCATCCCCCTCTCCCTCAAATGTACCTACACCGCATTCATGGCGGTGCTCGTGCCAGTCTATCTGCACCATTATGGACCGACGAATTTTCTCTATGTCTGCGACTTCGCGCTGATCCTCACGCTGATCGGCATCTGGACGGAAAGCGCGCTCCTTCTCTCCATGCCGCTCGTCGGCATCGGCGCGCTGCAGACGCTGTGGATCGCCGATTACGCCGTCAACCTGTTCGGCGTATCGCTTACCGGCATGACCGATTACATGTTCGAGCAAAACCGCCCGCTTTACCTGCGCGGGCTTTCGCTGTTTCACGCTTGGCTGCCGCTGCTGCTCGTCTTTCTCGTCTTCCGCACCGGCTATGACCGGCGCGCGTTCGCCGCCTGGACCGCGACAAGCTGGGTGCTGATCCTCGTCTGCTACTTCTTCATGCCGCCGCCGCGGCGCGATCCCGGCCTGACGCCGGTAAACATCAACTATGTCTGGGGCCCGAGCGATTTCGCCGCGCAGACATGGGTGCCGCCCGTCGTCTGGGTCGCGGGGCTGATGCTGCTCGTGCCGCTCCTCGCCTATCTGCCAGCGCACCTGCTGCTCGCGCGCCTTGCGCCTGCCTCTCCTCGCTGATCCGCGCGCGGCCAAGCGGCGCGATGAGTATGATCCAACCGCCCGCCGGGTTCCCCGTTAACCCCGACACACAACGCCCCCGCATGCGCCACGCCCGCGCCCAATCCCTGCCTTTTTAATCGCCTTTTAACCGAATGCCGCAAGGTTAGCGGAAAGCACCGTCACACACCGCGCGTGTTGGGGGACGGGCGTCAAATGGTGTGTGTATGGTTGCGTCGCGTGCGTATGGCGTGAGTGGCGGATTTGCGCGTCCGGTCGGGCGCGCGCGCGCCACCAATCCTCTCGCCCGCAACATCCTGATCGCGGGCACCGCCCTCGCCGCCTTTGCTTGCGGTTCCGCCGCCCTGGCCCTGCTGCACACGGACGATTTCGCCCCCGCACCCTATGTCGCAAGCCGCACCGCGCTGAAGCTCGCGCTCGCCGAACCGTCGGCGCCGAGGATCGTGCCGCGCGATCCGCGCGCTCCCATCGAGACACCGAACCTCACCATCGTCGCGCGCAAGCAGGCGCGCCTCGATGCCCCGGCGCGCGAGGCCGCGCGCGCGCAGGCGCGCGCCGCCGCCGCGAAGGCCGCCGAGAGCGTCGTGCAATTTTCCGCCGCGCGCACCGCGCCCGCCGAGCCGCTTGCGCGCGAGCGCCCTGGCGAAGTGGCGGAGGAAACGACCGGCTCGCTCGGCGAGCTTTCGCCTGCCGCGAGAAAGCTCGCGCTCGCCGCCATCCCGGAAAAGCCGGCCGGGCCTGCGGTTCCCCGGCTCGTGGCGAAGCCCGCCTCGCTCCCGGCATCGGCTTCGGCACCCGCCCCGAGGAAACCGTGGCGACCGCTCTCGCCGCACGAGAAGCTTTACGGGCCGGTGCGGCTCGCCTCGCTCGCCCCCGTCGCGCCGGACACGAGCCCGCTCGCGGTGCGCCCGCCCTTCGATCTGAAGACCGCGGTCTATGTGATCGCCGACAAGACGGTGTATTTGCCCGACGGCTCGTCGCTTGAGGCACATTCCGGGCTCGGCGACTACATGGACGATCCGCGCTTCGTGAAGCTGCGCATGCGCGGGGCAACGCCGCCGCATGTGTACGACATGAAGATGCGGGAAAGCCTGTTCCACGGCGTCGAGGCGATCCGCCTCACGCCGGTCGGCGGCGAGGACGCGATTTTCGGCCGGACCGGCCTGCTCGCGCATTCCTACATGCTCGGCCCCAACGGCCAGTCGAACGGCTGCGTCTCGTTCAAGGATTACAGCGCGTTCCTCTCCGCCTTCAAGGCGGGCAAGATCACGCGCCTCGCGGTGATCCCGAAACTCGACTGAGGAGCGCCCGTCTCCCTCTCCTCATGGCGAGGAGCGCCGGGCCCGGAAGCGTGCGGAGCCTCGGCTCACCGCGGCAGCATCGCCCGCCCATCGAGATACCGGTCGATCGACGTTTCGCCTCCGGCCTCGGCGACAAGGGCGGCATAATCCTTTGCAAATCGGGAATACGCGCGCCCATAAAGCTCCGTGTCGCAAGCTAGGTGATCGCGCAGCAATGTGCGAATAGAGTCGCTCATCGGCAGCGTGCCGGCCGTGGTATTCCTGGCATGCGGCACATCGCGCGGCGCCGGCAACCGCATGCGCCATGCGACAAGCCTCAGCGTATCCCTCAGCCGCTCGCTTACGCCGACGATGTGGCAGCGCGCCAATCCTTCCGCCGCGGAAAGACAGACCGGGGCGATATCGTTCGGGTATCGGTAGCGGCGCCATGCCTGATCGTCGAGGATAAACCATTTCGATTGCAGGCCTTGCCTTCGATAGCGGCACCGCATCGCCCAACGGAGCAGATCGCGGTGCGTGCTTTCGCTCGCATGCGGATGGGTCCTGCCGACCACCCGGCCGGTCTCGTAGGCATGCAGATGCCAGAGCAGGCTCATCAATTGCGCCGCCGGCTCGCGGATCACGGTCGCGATCACGAAGCGGCCGCGAAATATCCTGTCGCTCTGCCGGATGGGGAAATGACCGCAGACCAGATCGGATTTGTCAGCGGGATGTGGTCGTCAAGCCGTAAGCGCATTCATCGGATTATGGCCGGTCCTTCCCGCGAGAATACGGGACGACACGTATCCTGTCTGCCCGGGGCGCGATGCCGCAACTGGAGCGGGCATGACGAGCCGGAAGAGGCGCGCCCCTCTTCCTCACCCCTCATGGCGAGGAGCGCCGCAGGCGCGTCTCGAACCATGCGGCCCGGAAGCCTGCGCTTGACATGGCGCGAAGGTGAATATATTCCTATCACCGTCCTGCTCGTCGAGGGGCGCTTCTAGAGGCGTCTTGAAGC
>DASZTD010000028.1:0-81217 GCA_035548355.1 Pseudorhodoplanes sp. | reverse complement strand
GGGACGTCCTCTTTCGCGAGCAACGCGAGTGCACGCGTCGCCGCCATTTTCATTTCCTCATTGATCTCCGTCGCGCGCACGTCGAGCGCGCCGCGGAAGATGAACGGAAAGCCGAGTACGTTGTTGACCTGGTTCGGATAGTCCGAGCGGCCGGTGCAAATCATGGCATCCGAGCGCAAGCTCAGGATTTCCTCGGGCATCATCTCCGGCGTCGGATTGGCGAGTGCCATGACCAGCGGGCGCTTGGCCATGTCCTTGACCATTTGCGGCTTGAGCACCCCGCCCGCGGACAGGCCGAGGAAGATGTCGGCTTCCCTGATGATCTCCGCGAGCGAGCGCGCCTTGGTGTCCTGCGCATAGACCTCCTTCCAGCGGTCCATCAGCGCGACGCGCCCCTTGTACACGACGCCCTCGATATCGGAGACGAAGATGTTCTCTCTGCGCGCGCCGAGCGCGACGAGGAGATTGAGACAGGCCAGCGCCGCCGCCCCCGCCCCGGATGTGACGATCTTCACCTTCGAGAGCTTTTTGCCGGCAAGGTCGAGGGCATTGCGCACCGCCGCGGCGACGATAATCGCGGTGCCGTGCTGGTCGTCATGGAATACGGGAATTTTCATCCGCTCCTTCAGCCGCGCCTCGACCTCGAAGCATTCCGGAGCTTTGATGTCCTCGAGATTGATGCCGCCGAAAGTCGGCTCCAGCGCAGCCACGACATCGACCATGCGCTCGATCTCGCCGGCCTCGATCTCGATGTCGAAGACGTCGATGCCGGCGAACTTCTTGAACAAGACCGCCTTGCCCTCCATCACCGGCTTGGAGGCGAGCGGGCCGATATTGCCGAGACCCAGCACGGCGCTGCCGTTGGAAACGACGGCCACGAGATTCTGCCGCGCGGTCAGGGTCGCCGCCTCGGCCGGATCCGCCACGATCGCCTCGCAGGCCGAAGCCACGCCGGGGGAATAGGCAAGCGCGAGATCATGCTGACTGCCAAGCGGCTTGGTCGCCTGGATCTCGAGCTTTCCCGGCCGCGGATTGCGGTGATAGCGCAGGGCTGACGTTTTGAGGTCGTCGGACAGATTGGACATTGAGGACGGCATGCGCTTCTCCCGATCCGACCTTACCCGTCCGAGCGACGGAACGCAGCCGTCATCCCTTCTGCGGCAGGTTGAGGCGGATATGCAATTCCCGCAGTTGCTTCTGCGTGACCTCGGAGGGAGCCCCCATCAGCAGGTCCTCGGCCCGTTGGTTCATCGGAAAGAGCACGACCTCGCGCAGATTCTCCTCGCCGCACAGAAGCATCACGATCCGATCGATGCCAGGCGCGATGCCACCATGCGGCGGGGCGCCGAGCGAGAGCGCGCGCAACATGCCGCCGAACTTCTTTTCCAGCACGTCTTCGCCATAGCCGGCGATGGCGAAAGCCTTCTTCATCACGTCCGGGCGATGATTGCGGATCGCGCCGGAGGACAATTCGATGCCGTTGCAGACGATGTCGTACTGGATGGCGTTGATCGAAAGCAGCCTGTCATGATCGTTCGCGTCGAGGGCAAGAAATTCATCGACCGGCAGATTGGGCATCGAGAAAGGGTTGTGGGAGAAATCGATCTTTTTCTCCTCCTCGTTCCACTCGTACATCGGGAAGTCGACGATCCAGCAGAACTCGAACCGGTCCTTAGCGACGAGATCGAGCTCCTCGCCGATCTTTTTGCGCGCCTCCCCGGCGAACTTGACGAAATCCTTCGGCTTGCCGGCAACGAAAAACACCGCATCGCCGACACCGAGACCGAGCTGGCCGGCGATCTGCCGGGTGCGCTCGGGACCAATATTCTTGGCGAGGGGGCCCGCCCCGCTCTCCTCGCCCTCGCGCCAGAAGATATAGCCGAGCCCTGGCTGGCCCTCGCCCTGCGCCCATGAATTCATGCGGTCGCAGAAGGCGCGGTTGCCGCCCTTCGGCGCCGGAATCGCCCACACCTCGACCTTGGGATCGGATGCGATCATGCCGGCGAAGATCTTGAAACCCGATCCGGCGAAGGCGGCCGTCACGTTCTGCATCCTGATCGGGTTACGCAGGTCCGGCTTGTCCGTGCCGTAGGCCTTCAGCGCCTCGCCATAGGGAATACGCGGGAACTTCCCGGTGACTGGCTTGCCGTCCGCGAATTCCTCGAATACGCCGCGCAGCACCGGCTCGACGGCGTCGAACACGTCGTCCTGGGTGACGAAGCTCATCTCGATATCGAGCTGATAGAATTCGCCCGGAGAGCGGTCGGCGCGCGCGTCCTCGTCGCGGAAGCAGGGCGCGATCTGGAAATAGCGATCGAAGCCCGAAATCATGATGAGCTGCTTGAATTGTTGCGGCGCCTGCGGCAGCGCGTAAAACTTGCCGGGATGCAGCCGGGACGGAACGAGATAGTCCCGCGCGCCCTCCGGCGAGGAGGCCGTCAGGATCGGGGTCTGGAACTCGAAGAACCCGCCCTCCTTCATCCGCCGGCGGATCGAATCGATGATCTGCCCGCGCTTGATAATATTGCGGTGCAGCCGCTCGCGGCGCAGATCGAGGAAGCGGTATTTGAGCCGGATCTCCTCCGGGTATTCCTGGTCACCGAAAACCGGCATGGGCAGCTCGCCCGCCGGGCCCAGGACCTCAATTTCGCTTATGAAGACTTCCACAAGGCCGGTCGGCAATTCGGGATTTTCCGTGCCGGCCGGGCGGCGGCGCACCTTGCCGTCCACGCGGACCACCCATTCCGCGCGCAGCTTCTCGGCCTCCTTGAAGGCCGGGCTGTCCGGGTCGGCCACGACCTGCGTGAGGCCGTAATGGTCGCGCAGGTCGATGAACAGCACGCCGCCATGGTCGCGGATGCGGTGAACCCAGCCCGAAAGGCGCGCGGTCTCGCCAATGTGGCTCTCGCGGAGATCGCCGCAGGTATGGTTGCGATAGCGGTGCATGGGTTCTTAAGTTCTGGCGCGCGGATTCGAGGGATGATGCGGAGAAGCGCGCGAAAAGCGCATGGGGGTCGCGCTTTGTCAAGGCAAACCGACCCTCGACAGGAATGCCCGCGGATTGCACACTCTGGACCGAGGAGCCATACGACCACAAGAATGACGACCGCGCCCCAAGCGGCCCATCCGGACCTCTGCCGCCCATCTTCGGATCCCGGTCAGGACCCCCGCACGGCCCGGGGGCCTCGCGGTCATTCGGCTTGAAGACGTAATGCAATGGACCTGATCACCTCGACCAGCGACCTCAAGGCGGCATGCGAACGCCTGGCGCGCCACCCCTTCGTCACCGTCGATACCGAGTTCCTGCGCGAGTCGACCTACTACCCCCAGCTTTGCGTCCTGCAAATGGCGAGCCCCGACGAGGCGGTGGTGGTCGATGCGCTCGCCGACGGCATCGACCTGCAGCCCTTCTTCGACCTCACCGTCAATGAGAGCGTGACCAAGGTCTTCCACGCGGCGCGGCAGGATATCGAGATCGTGTGGCATCGCGCCAATCTCATCCCCCGCCCGATCTTTGACACCCAGGTGGCGGCCATGGTCCTCGGATACGGGGATGCCATTTCCTACGACCAGCTCGTGCAGCGGGTGACCGGCGACACCCTCGACAAGTCGAACCGTTTCACCGACTGGTCGCGCCGGCCGCTGTCGAAGGCGCAGCTCGACTACGCCGTCTCGGACGTGACTCACCTGCGCGACGTGTATCTCAAGCTCAAGAACGACCTCGACCAGCGCGGGCGCGTCCGCTGGGTGGAGCAGGAAATGGATATCCTGACCTCGCCGGACACCTATCGCATGGACCCTGAGAATGCCTGGCAGCGCCTGCGTTCGCGCGTGCGCAAGCCGCGCGAACTGGCCGTACTGATCGAAATCGCGGCATGGCGCGAACGTGAGGCCAAGGCGCGCGACGTCCCGCGTGGGCGCGTGCTCAAGGATGACGTGCTCGCCGACATCGCCGTGCAGGCGCCGACCACGGTCGAACAGCTCGCGTCGCTGCGCTCGCTTCCCAAGGGTTTCGAACGATCGAAAGCCGGAAGCGAGATTCCGGTTCTGGTGAAACGGGCCCTGGCGCGCGATCCCAAGACCCTGCCCTCGCTCGAGCGGCCCCGCCCGGCCCCGAATGGCGCGGCGACGGTCGAGCTTCTCAAGGTGCTGCTTCGCATGACTGCGGAGCGGCACGGCGTCGCCGCCAAGATCATCGCAACGGTCGACGACCTGGAGCAGATCGCCGCCCGCGACGATGCCGACGTGCCGGCGATGAAGGGATGGCGGCGAGAGATGTTCGGGGAAAAGGCTCTCGCCCTCAAGCACGGCCGGCTGGCGCTCGCGATCGAAAAAGGCCGCGTGCAGGCGGTGGACCGCTAGTCGCGGCGACTTAGGTGAGAATTTCCGGCTCCCGGCCGATCAGCCGCCCGAGCTGACGCATGCGGGTCGAAACCCGTTCGCCCGCGAGCGCGGCCAGCCTTCCCTTGAGGCGCAGCACGAGCTTGCCCTTCTCGACTTGCAGCGGGGCGTTCGGAAGAACTCCGGGCATCGAGGCGGAAATCATATATGCGACCCGCATCGCCGCGCCGAGCACGCGGGCGCGGTCGAGCACCCGGCTTGAAGCGAGCTCCCGCAGACGCGGCGAGATATCTTCGCTCGTCACCCCGACATGGCGGAAGAAGATCGCAAGCGCGATATAGGCGCGGCCTGGATGGTCGACAGCGACAAAATCGGCGTGCGAAATGATGTTCAGCGACTGGTCGCCGCGATAATCGGGATGCGTCCGCCAGGCGATATCGGCGAGATAGCACGCGGCATGACGCAGCCGCCTCTCCTCGGCCTTCTCGTCGAGCCCGGACGAGGACATCAGCCTGTCGGTCCAGCCGACCAGTTCCTCGCCGTGGCGGGGCGAGCGGGACCGCAGAATGTTGATGTCCTGCGCGGCTGCGATCAGCGCGTCGCGCTTGCGCTCGCTTTCCGGCAGCAGAGAGTAAAGCAGGCCTTCGCGCACCCCGAGCGCGGAAATGACGACCGATTCCGGCTTCGCCCGACGTATCACGTGTTCGAGCACGAGCGCGGCATAGCCGAGCAGCGGGCGGCGGGCGCTGGCCACCACTTCGATGCGCGACAGCGATTCTGGATTGACCCGGTGCACGAGCTCGCAGAATTCGATCGCCTCGCGAGCCCGGATCGTGTAGCCGTGCATCACGTGCAGCGGATAGCCGGTCTGGGCCATGTGGAGGCTCGCGAGCGCGCGCCAAGCGCCTCCGACGGCGTAGAAATGTCGCCCCTTCCCCGCGCTCAGCGCGGGCGCTTGTGCGAGCGCCCGTTCGACGATCTTGGTGGCCTTCTTGATCGACTTGCCGGAAGCGTCCTGCAGCGCAAGCCCGCCAAGCGGAAGGGTAATGCCCGCGCCCACATGCCCGCCGTAGACATCGGTCAGCTCGAGCGAACCGCCCCCGAGGTCGCCGACAATGCCATCGGGCTTGTAGATTCCCGACACGACCCCGAGCGCCGCCAAGTGAGCCTCGCGCCGACCTGACAGCACGTCGATGCGGGTGCGGCAAATCCGTTCCGCCTCGGCAATGAATTCCTTGCCGTTTCGCGCATCGCGGCAAGCGGCGGTGGCAAGCCCAAGCACGCGCTTGACCTGCAGCGTATCGCAGAGCGCGCGGAACCGCCGCAGTGCCCGCAGCGCGGTATCGACGGCATCGGCCGCCAGCAGCCCGGTCGATTGGACCTCGCGGCCGAGGCCGGCCAGCACCTTCTCGTTGAAAATAGGGGTCGGGCTGCGGGCAAGGCCCTCATAGACGACGAGCCGCACCGAGTTCGACCCGATATCGACGACGGCGACCGGCGGCCCGTGATCGAGCCGGCCCTGAGCGCCCTTGAGGCCTCTTGGCATCCCGACGGAGCCGCGCCCGCTAACCGCGCTTGCCTTCGGATCGCTCCTGCCGCCGGGAAATACGGCGTGGCGAAGACTCTTTAAGAGATTTTCCACGGCCGGAGAGACTCGGGTTGGTCATGAAGTATTTCTGCGCGTCAAAAGGCTCTTCCGTCTTGGACCGCTTTATGCGGGTCGCCGAGCCATCAGGCAAGAGCATCCAGCTCTGCTCGTTGTCGACAAAATTCGCCACCATGATCTGGTCCAGCACCTGCTCGTGCACGGTGGGATTGGACAGCGGGCACAGAACCTCGACCCGCCGGTCGAGATTACGCGGCATCATGTCCGCCGAGGAAATGTAGAGGGCGGCCTTGGGATGCGGAAGACCGTAACCGCCACCGAAACAATAGATGCGCCCATGTTCGAGGAAACGCCCGACAATGGATTTCGCGCGGATATTGTCCGACAATCCGGGGATGCCGGGACGCAGGCAACAAATGCCGCGCACCACGAGATCGATCGAAACGCCGGCGCGCGAGGCCTCGTACAGCTTGTCGATGATGTCCGGATCGACCAGCGCGTTCATCTTCATCCAGATCGCCGCCGGCTTGCCGGCCCTGGCATAGCCGATCTCCTCGTCGATATGGTTGATGATGCGCCTGCGGAGCGTCACCGGCGAAACCGCCATCACTTCCAGCTCGGCCGGCTCGGCATAGCCGGTGATGAAATTGAAGATGCGGGCGACATCGCGCGCGATGACCGGGTCGGCGGTGAAGAACGACAGGTCCGTGTAGATGCGTGCCGTGATCGGATGATAATTGCCGGTCGCGACGTGAACGTAGGACGCGAGCGTCCCGCGTTCGCGCCGCACGACGAGCGAAAGCTTGGCGTGCGTCTTCAGCTCGATGAAGCCATACACCACCTGCACGCCCGCGCGCTCGAGGTCGCGCGCCCAGCGGATATTGGCCTCCTCATCGAAACGCGCCTTCAATTCGACGAGCGCGGTCACTGATTTTCCCGCCTCCGCGGCCTCTGCCAGTGCCTTGACAATCGGGGATTCGGCGGAGGTGCGATACAGGGTCTGCTTGATCGCGATCACGTCCGGGTCGCGCGCGGCCTGTTGTAGGAATTGCACCACCACGTCGAAAGATTCGTAAGGGTGATGGACAATCAGATCCTTCTGCCGGATCGCCGCGAAACAATCGCCGCTGTGCTCGCGGATGCGCTCCGGGAAGCGCGGATTGTAAGGCGCATAGAGAAGGTCAGGACGGTCGAGCGCCACAAGCTCCTTCAACTCGTTGAGAGCCAGCATGCCGTTGACCAGGAAAAGCTCGTCCTCGGTCACCGACAGCATGCGCTGGACGAAGCGGCAAAGGTCCGCCGGCATCGCCTGCTCGATTTCGAGCCTGATCACCGATCCGCGCCGGCGGCGCTTGAGCACCGTCTCGAATTGCCGAACGAGGTCTTCGGATTCCTCCTCGATCTCGATTTCCGAATCGCGGATGACGCGGAAGGCTCCCTGACCCTTGAGAAGATAACCGGGGAACAGACGGCCGATGAACAGGCTCGCAGCCTGTTCGAGCGTGATCACCCGCAGCGACCCGTCGGCCGATTTCGGCAGCGGGATAAATCGCTCGATCTTGTGCGGGACGCGGATGAGCGCGTTCATGGCGCGCCCGTCGCTGACGCGCGACAATTGCAACGCGATCGAAAAGCCGAGATTGGGAATGAACGGGAACGGATGCGCGGGATCGATGGCGAGCGGCGTCAGCACCGGGAATACATGGTGCAGAAAATGCTCATCGAGCCAGGCCCGCTCCTCCTTCGTAAGCTCGGCGCCGTCGACGATGGCGATCCCGTTCGACGCCAACTCGCCGCGCAACTCCCGCCACTGCGCCTGCTGATCGCTCGCCAGAACGGAGACCATCTCGGCGATGCGCGCGAGCTGCTCGGAGGCAGTCAATCCGTCCGGGCTTTTCTCGGTCACGCCTTCGCGCACCTGTCCTTTAAGGGCGGCGACGCGGACCATGAAGAATTCGTCGAGGTTGTTGGCCGAAATCGACAGGAAGCGCAGCCGCTCGAGCAGCGGATGCGCGAGGTTGGCCGCCTCCTCCAGCACGCGCCGGTTGAAATGCAGCCATGACAATTCGCGGTTGATGAACCGCTCCGGGCTGGTCAGGAAAGCTTGGCCGGCAGCCTTGTCCTGCATTGGCTGCGGAGCGGATTCCGCAGTCAAAACAGTCGCTTCGTCACGGTAAGTCATGGGAAAATGCCAATACGGTCGATCTATCATAGACCGATTTCATGACGGGCCAATGACGGCCCCGCGGCATGGTTTCCGGACGGCTTAGGCCCCACCCTGCCGGAAAAGTTCCGCCGCGAGCGCCCGGTTGACCGGCCGGCCGCGGCGCAGGGCCTCGCCGTCCAGCACCTCGACCGCCGCCCTCGCCGCGGAAAACGATCGTTCGATCCGCGCCAGCAGAAAAGACAGCAGCGCCTCGTCGACGGCGAGTTGCCTGTCGGCGAAAAGCTTGACCAGCACCGCGCGGAGCAAGGGATCGTCCGGCGCATCGAGGCTGACGGCGGGCACCGCCCGCAGCCGGGAACCGAGATCCGCCAACCTGACGTTCCATGAGGTCGGGACGCTGCGCGCGGTGAGCAGAACGTAAGTTCGCTCTTCGCGCGCGAGATTGAGCAAATGGAAAAGCGAACGCTCGTCGAATTCCTGCTCGGCGAGATCCTCGACGACGAGCGCGCCGGTCGCCAGGGCGCCGGGCAGCCCGCCAAGCTCCAGGGTCCGACCCGACAGGAAACGCGCACCGGCCCGCGCCGCCCAGATCGAGGCCAGATGGCTTTTTCCCGAACCGCGCGGCCCGACAAGGGCGACGATATCGGCCGGCCAATCCGGCCAGCGGTCGATCAGCGCGAGTGCTGCCGCATTCGGCGGCCCTTCGAGGAAATCCTCGCGGTCGAAACTCTCGGCGTAATCGAGCGCGAGCGCAAGCTGGCGCGGGCTCATCCCTGTCGCCGTCACGGCCGTGACGACCCGCGTCCGGTGTAAAACGGACTTGCCAGATACTGCTTCAAGAGGAAGCGCGTCAGCACGCCGATCGCCGCGGCGACCGGCACCGCGACAAGCAAGCCGACGAAGCCGAAGAGATACCCGAAGGCAAGCAGCGAAAACATCAGCCATACGGGCGGCAAGCCCACCGTCTTGCCGACGAAATAGGGCTGCAGCACATTGCCTTCAATGAACTGACCGAACGCGAACAACACGACGACGATGACGATCGGCGACCAGGCAGGCCAGAATTGCGCGACGGCGACCCCAACCGAAAGCAGCAGGCCGACGATCGTGCCCACATACGGAATGAAGCTGAGCACGGCGGCGGCAATGCCGATCAGCAGCCCAAAATTCAGCCCGACCAGAATCAGCGCCGCGCAATAGAAAATCCCGAGGATCGCGCAGCAAAGCGCCTGGCCGCGCACGAAGCCGGCGATCGCGCGATCCATATCGCCGAGAACCTCGAGGATGGTTTTGCGATGCTGGCGGGGCAGCCAGCTGTCCACCGCCTCTATCATCTTGTCCCAATCGAGCAGCAGATAGAATGTCACGATCGGCGTGATGATCAGAAGCGAGATCATCGACAGCAGCGCCTTGCCACCCGACCAGAGCGAGGCAAGGAACGTCGCCACCCAGCCCGCTGCCGTCGAGGCGGCTCCGCCAAGCGACTTTTGCGCCTCGGGCAATTTTTCCCCTACGAATTGTCCGAGCCAGCCCTGGTTGGATTCATGAATTAGCTGCCGCAGCCGGTCGATATAGCCCGGCACCCGCTCGGCAAGGCCGGACAGCTGATTGCCGAGAACCGGCAGCAGCACGATCGCCAGAACAGCGATCAGAACGATGAAAAAGACGACGATGGCGACCGCTGCCAGCGCGCGATTGATGCCGAGCGATTGAATTCGCCGCACCAGCGGATCGAGCAGATAGGCGAGCGCCAGAGCCGCGACGAAAGGCAACAGCACGTCGTTCAACAAATACAACAACGCGATCAGGACGACGAGCGCGATAGACCAGAAAATAAGCTGGCGTCTGAGTGTCATTGACTGCGCCCCCGCGTGCGCCGGCTATCGTCCGATCTCGGCCGAGCCAATATGACGCACCCATTCCGCGACATAGAAGCCGATCGAGAGTAAGGTCAAGATGGCGACAAGCCCCATTGCCAGCGGCGAGGCAATGCCCGGATTGAAGCTAAATCCGAGCGAGGCGAGGACAAGGCAGGCGCATACAATCTGCGCAACCGTATTTAACTTGGAGACAAGCAAAGGCTTCATCGCCATCGGCGTGCCGAGAAGCGTGCTCAGGATCACCGCGCCGATTATCATGATGTCGCGCGAGACCACGAGAATCACGAGCCAGCGCGGAATCAGGTCGGCGATGCCGAGCGAAACGTAGATCGAGACGATCAGGGCCTTGTCGGCGAGCGGGTCGAGATAGGCGCCCAGCTCGCTCGTCATATTGAAACGCTTGGCCAGAAAGCCATCGACGGCGTCGCTGACACCCGCGGCGAGAAAGAGGAAGAATGCCGCGCGCATTTCCCCCGACGTAATCGCCCAGACGATCAACGGCACAGTGAGAATACGCGCAAGAGTGATGACGTTCGGAATACTCAACGAAACAGCCCCGGCAGAGGAACCGCCGCCTCGGTAAAGGTTGCGGTCGGCGGGATTATAGCGATCTTCAAGCCATTGCGCATAATGCGATTTCGACGTAAAGCCGCGCGGACAATCTGAGGTTTTTCATGGGCGAAAAAGGGCGCGGGCTGACCTATGCGCAGGCCGGAGTCGACATCGACGCCGGCAACCGCATGGTGGAACTGATCAAGCCCCTCGTCCGCGCCACTGCCCGGCCCGGCGCGGATGCCGAGATCGGCGGTTTCGGCGGCGTCTTCGATCTAAAGCGCGCGGGGTTCAAGGACCCGGTGCTGGTGGCGGCGACCGACGGCGTCGGCACCAAGCTCGTCATCGCCATCGAAGCCGGCCGTCACGACACGATCGGCATCGACCTCGTCGCCATGTCGGTGAACGATCTCGTGGTACAGGGTGCCGAACCCCTCTTTTTCCTCGACTATTTCGCCTGCGGCGTGCTGGCGCCGGAAGCGGGCGCGGCCATCGTCGCCGGGATCGCGCGCGCCTGCCGGGAATCGGGCTGCGCCCTGATCGGGGGCGAGACCGCCGAAATGCCGGGGCTGTACAAGCCGGGTGACTATGATCTCGGCGGCTTCGCGGTCGGCGCCGTGGAACGCGACGAGATCCTGCCGCGCCCCGACATCGCCGCGGGCGACGTCGTGCTCGGCCTTGCCTCCTCGGGCGTGCATTCGAACGGATATTCGCTGGTCCGCAAGATCGTCGAGCGCGCTGGCGCGAACTGGCATTCGCGCGCGCCGTTCGCGCCGTCCCAATCGCTTTGCGAAGCATTGCTCACGCCGACAAGGCTGTATGTGAAGTCCTGCCTCGCCGCGATCCGCGAAACAAAGGGCGTCAAGGCGCTCGCCCACATCACCGGCGGTGGCTTCACGGAAAATATCCCGCGCGCCCTGCCCAAGCCCATGGGCGTGGCGATCGACCTGACGAAGGTCCCGGTTCTGCCGGTCTTCAAATGGCTCGCCGCGACCGGCGGCGTCGCGGACTCGGAAATGCTGCGCACGTTCAATTGCGGAATCGGCATGGTGGCGATCGTGGCCGCCGGCAAGGCCGACGCCGTCACGCGCGCCTTCGAGCACGCGGGCGAGCGTGTCGTGCGGATCGGCGAGGTCGTGCCCGCCGAAGGTGGCGAGCGCGTACGCTATCGCGGCGCGCTCGATCTCGGTGCGTGACATGGCACGCAAACGCGCCGCCGTTCTGATTTCCGGCCGCGGCTCGAACATGGCGGCACTGATCGCGGCGGCGCAGGATCCCGCCTATCCTGCCGATATTGCCCTCGTCGTGTCGAACGTTGCCGGCGCAGGCGGGCTTGCGATTGCCCGCGAGCATAGGATCCCGACGCTGGTCGTCGAGCATTCGCGCTTCGGGCGCGATCGCGAGGGTTTCGAGCGCGCGCTGAACGACATTCTCCGCGAGCACCGGATCGAGTTTGTCTGTCTCGCCGGGTTCATGCGCCTGCTGACGCCCTTCTTCGTGGAGGCCTGGCAAGGGCGGCTGCTCAACATCCACCCCGCGCTGCTGCCTTCGTTCCGCGGCCTCGACACACACCGGCGGGCGCTGGAGGCCGGCGTCAGGATCCACGGCGCCACCGTCCATTTCGTCGTGCCCGAGATGGATGCGGGGCCGATCATCGCCCAGGCCGCCCTCGCCGTCGCCGACAGCGACACCCCCGATACGCTCGCCTCGCGCGTCATCAAGCTGGAACACCGGATTTATCCGCTGGCGCTGCGCCTCGTCGCCGAGGGCCGCGTCAGGATCGCCGACGGCCGTTGCGTGAGCGATGCCGAGGTCGATCGCGACGATGTCCTGATCGCGCCACACGCCTGAGGCTCCCCACTCGCGCCTGTGGCTTCCGGGTTACAGTGATCGGTGCCGGCTTGCTCTTGCCGGCCGAGTCGTTGACCTTGGCGCCGGGGTTTGAACAATCATTTCATGGAGATTGGGCATTCCATGGACGGCGCAAGGGGACTGTCGGCCAGGTCGCGGGCGATCGGCGGGCTGGCCGCTGTGTGCGCCGTGCTGTCGATGACGTCCCCTGCGGCCGCGCAGTTCTACCCTTCCCCGCCCCTCAGCAGTGCGCACGTCTCGAGCCAATCGGCATTGTTCGATCTGACCACGCGCTTCCTGCGCCAGCTCGGAACCGAGGCGGGCAATCTGAACGCGGGACCGCCGCTCGTCAGCAACCCGAATGGCGGCGGGGCCGAACTGGCGCTGAACCCGCAGGACCAGCGGCGCTGGCGTGCATGGTTCGAAGGCTACGGCCTCTGGTCGCGCATGAGCGGGCAAGGTACCTTTCCCGGCGACAGGCGCGAGACCTTCGGCGGCGTGGCCGGCCTTGGCTATACGGCGGCGCCGGGCATCTCCTTCGGAGCCTCGGTCGATCAGAGCCACACCAAAATCGAGATCGCCGATCTTCCCCAGCGCGCCAGGCTTGATCTGACGCAGATCGGCACCAACGCAGCATTCGAATCCGGGCCATGGACGCTTGCGGTCGCGGCGATCTACGGATTCGGGCGCGTGCATACCGAGCGCGACGATTTCGGCGGCACCGTGGATCACGCCGACTATGACGCCTCGATGTGGGGCACCCTCGCCGAGCTGAGCTATCTGTGGACGAGCGGAGCTTTCCGGATCGTTCCGAAAGCCGGCGCCGACTGGGCGCGCGTCAGGACTGATAGTTTCGTCGAATCCGGCGGGCCGACGGCAACGACGGGTTCCGACCAAGTCAGCACGCGCACGCGCCTCTTTGCCGGCGCGGAATTCGGCAATACGTGGAATTTCGACAAGGCGCTTTTCGACCTGTCCGCCTATGGCCGCCTCGTCGGGATCGTCCAGCAGGATATCGGCACGCTCCAGGTCGGCGGGGGCGTGGTGACGGTGCCGGTTCAGGGGGTCGGCGAATCCCGGCTCGGCGCGGACGCGGGAGCGGCGGCGACCTGGCGCCTGTCGTCGCTGATGCGCATTTACGCGGCCTATGACGGCCGGTTTCGCTCGAATTTCACGTCGCACGCGGGCACGCTCGGCCTTGAGCTGCGCTGGTAGCATCAGACCAGCCTGATCCAGACCCCGTTGTCGTGAACCGCAGCGCCGCCGAAAGGCGCGACGGCGTCGGCGCCGGTCAGCGTGTTGATCCCCTTGCCGTCCTCGTAGGCGTCGTTCGGCCAGATCGATTCCGCGATCAGCACGCCGGGCCGAACGCCCTCGAAATGCATTGCGTAGAGGCGCACCTGCCCGCGCGCATTGCCGAGGACGACCTTGCCGCCGTCGGCGATCCCGAGCCGCGCGGCGTCGTCGGGATGGATCATCACCGTCGGACGCCGATGACGGCGCAACGAGGAAGCGGTTTCGTTGAATGTCGAGTTCAGGAATTCGCGCGCCGGCGAGGTCGCGAGACGGAAGGGATGCTCGGCTGTCGCCTCCTCGATCGCGGCCCAATGATCGGGTAGCGACGGCATGTTGCCGGCAGGACCTGCGGTCCAGGGATGGGGGAACGGAACGTTCAGCCAGTCTGGCTTGAAGCGGAATTTCCCGTCGGGCCAGTTGAAGCCGTCGAGAAAATGCGCGCGCTCGAAGGCGGGCTGGCAATCGATCCACTTTTCCGCCTCAAGCCGCTCGAGACTGCCCCATCCCGATTGTTGCAATGTCCAGTCGATGATCTCGCGCGGCGTCATGTCGAAGCCGCGATGCTGCGCCCCGACGCGCCTTGCGAGCGCGCAGATTACCTCGTGGTTCGACCGGCATTCGCCGGGCGGATCGAT
Source organism: Pseudorhodoplanes sp. (assembly GCA_035548355.1). Lineage (GTDB taxonomy): Bacteria > Pseudomonadota > Alphaproteobacteria > Rhizobiales > Xanthobacteraceae > Pseudorhodoplanes. Next base: position 66,889 of record DASZTD010000028.1, on the reverse strand, counting down.
GAGCTTCGGACCGAGCAGGATGTATTGGCTCCCGCCGGCCTGATAGACGTCGTCGTGCTCTATGAACATGGTCGCGGGCAGCACGACATCGGCGACCTTGGCCGTTTCGGTCATGAACTGCTCGTGCACGCAGACGAACAGATCCTCGCGCGCAAATCCGCGCTTCACCACCGTCTGATCGGGCGCGACCGAAACCGGGTTGGTGTTCTGGATCAGCATCGCCGTGACCGGCGGGCCGCCGAACAGCGCATCCTCGTCCCCGGTCAGCACGGCGCCGATGCGCGACTGGTCGAGCTGGCGCACCGAAGGATCGCGTAGATCGAGTCCTTCGATCAGCGACTTGTTCCAGTGAAAGATCGCCGCGTTGTTGTGGAAGGCGCCCCCGCCTTCGTGCTGCCATGCGCCGGTGACCGCGGGAATGCAGCTTGCCGCATGCATGTTCACTGCCCCGTTGCGCGAACGCGAGAACCCGTAGCCGAGCCTGAAATAGGCGCGCTTTCTTTCGCCGACAAGCCGCGCGAAAGCCTCGATCGTCTCGACCGGGCAGCCGGTGATTTTCGCCGCCCATTCCGGCGTGCGCGCGCGCAGATGCGCCTCAAGCTCGCGGGGCGCATCGGTATAGCGTTCCAGATAATCCCAGTCGGCCTTGCCGTCGCGGAACAGACAATGCATCACCGCGCAGGCGAGCGCGCCGTCGGTGCCCGGACGCACAAGCACCGGCAGGTCCGCCTGTTCCATCGTGCCGTTCATGTAAACGTCGACCGCAACGATCTTGGCGCCCCGCTCCCTGCGGGCGCGCGTCGCATGAGTCATCACGTTGACCTGCGTGTTGACCGGATTTGTTCCCCAGATCACGACCAGGTCGGAGCGGGCCATCTCGCGCGGATCGGGGCCGGCGATTCGGCCGGTGCCCGCGGCAAAGCCGGTCCAGGCAGGGTTGACGCAGATCGTCGAGAAAAAGCCCGAATATTTCTTGGCGTGGCGCAGCCGATGGATGCCGTCGCGCATCACCAGTCCCATCGTCCCCGCGTAGTAATAGGGCCAGACCGCCTCCGCCCCGTGCCGCGTTTCCGCTTCCAGGAATTTCTCGGCGACGAGATCGAGCGCGTCGTCCCACGAGACAGGGGCGAACTGGCCCGATCCTTTCGGGCCGGTGCGGCGCAACGGGCGCGTCAGTCGATCGGGATGATGAAGACGCTCGGCATAGCGGGCGACCTTCGCGCAGATGACGCCGGCAGTATAGGCATTATCCGGCGCACCGCGCACATGGCCAATATGCCGGTCGTCGAGTAACTCGACCTCGAGCGCGCAGGTTGAGGGGCAATCGTGCGGGCAGGCTGAATGGCCGATCCGAACTTGGTCAGAGCGGACGAGCGTATTCATGCGGCCGTTTTAGCCGATAACGCGCCTTGTCGCGCTAATTATCGCTGACCGGCCCGCCGGACTGTTCCGTAATCAGCGACCGCTTGTGCCTGATCCGCCTCAGCGCCCAGCCGGCCAGCAGCACGAAAACCGCGCCGGCGACGGCTCCCCACAAGTGGAGAGAATGCGCGAAATTCTCGCCGAGCAAGTGTTCCACAGCCGGGTCCTTCACAATGATCTCGCCCGCGACCCAGCCGAGCAGCCCTGCCCCGCCCCAAACCAGGATAGGAAAGCGGTCGAGCAGCGCCATCAGTATGGCGCTGCCCGCCACGATCATCGGCACGCTCGTCGCAAGGCCAAACACGATCAACGTCGCCTTGATCACGTCGGCATGAGCGGGGTCAAGCCGCGCGGCGGCCGTCTCCGCCGAGGCAGCGATCGCGATCACATTGTCGAGGCTCATGACGATGTCGGCGATGGCGACGATCCGCACCGCGCGCCACAGATCTTCCGCCGCTTCGACCTTGTCCTCGTCGCCGTCCTCGGGAACCAGGAGCTTAATCGCGATCCACAGCAGCAATAGGCCGCCGATCAGCTTCAGATACGGATATTGCATCGCCTCGGCCACGACGAGCGTGAACACGACGCGCAGCAGCACCGCGACGCCGGCCCCGAGAATCATGCCCCACAGCCGCTGCCGCGGCGGCAACATCCGGCAGGCGAGTGCGATCACCACCGCATTGTCGCCGGACAGAATGACGTTCACACCGATGATCTGAAGTGCTGCCACCCAAAACGGCGTCTGCGTGAACTGCTGCCAGAGATATTCCACGATTGCCCCTCTTTCGCCGCGCCATCGCGGCGCGACAATCTACAGGCGAACCGCAAGCCGTTGCCAGCGCGCAAACAAGGCGAAACGCCGCAACCTAGCCGACGATCTCGTTGCCGGAGAAGAACTGGGCGATCTCCGCAGCGGCGGTTTCCGGGCCGTCGGAACCGTGCACGGAATTTTCCCCGACCGACCTGGCGTGCAGCTTGCGGATCGTACCTTCGGCCGCTTTGGCCGGGTCGGTGGCGCCCATCACCTCGCGGTACCTGGCGATCGCGTTGTCGCCCTCGAGCACCTGCACGACGACCGGGCCGGACGTCATGAACTCGACAAGCTCGCGGAAGAAGGGCCGCTCCTTGTGCACCGCATAGAATGTCTCCGCCTGCTCCCGGGTCATGCGGATACGCTTCTGCGCGACGATCCGCAGGCCCGCCTTCTCGATCATGGCGTTGATCGCACCGGTCAGATTGCGAGCCGTCGCATCCGGCTTAAGGATCGAAAAGGTACGCTCACGCGCCATGGTCGGGTTTCCTGCTGTTTGAAGAAAGGATCGGGTTGCGGCGGCTAATAACCATGCGCGCCGCCGCGCGGCAAGTGCGCCGTCCTGCCGCGACCAAGAAATAAACACGCTGAATCAATGGCTTATGGGACGCGCGGAAAATCGTCCAGGTCTTTGAACCTCGATCACGACCACAGCGACTGAATGGCATCGGATGTGAGAGGCACATCCAAGCCAAGGGAGATAACCATGTTCCGCAAGTCTCTGTTCGCCCTCGCCACGCTCGCCACCGTCGGTGCCGCTGCTCTCGCTCCGACCGCCGCTTCGGCGAAACCGTTCAAGGGCGGTTTCCATCATCACCACCACTATGGCTGGGGTATCGGCGCCGGTCTGGTCGGCGCGGCGATCGTCGCCGACGCGGCCTACTCGAGCTGCTGGGTCAAGCGCTGGGTCGATACCCCGTTCGGTCCGCGCCTGCGTCGCATCTACGTCTGCTACTAAGTCCTCGCCCGGTGCCGGACGAGAAAAACCCCGGTCTCGCAATCGAGGCCGGGGTTTTCGCCGTCCGGCGGCACCCAAGGCAGGCAGGCGTCGCCGGTCCGGCTGTGCTACCTGGCGAAGCCGGTGGGCATCGAAAGCACAGGGAGAGGATGGATGAAGGCGCGTTACCAGATGTTTGCGGCCTATAACCGCTGGGCCAACGAGCGCATCTACGAGGCCGCCGCGACCCTGCCCGACGCCGATTACCGCGCCGACCTCGGCGCGTTCTTCAAGTCAGTCCACGGCACGCTCAATCACATGCTGGTCGCAGATCGGATCTGGATGCACCGCTTCACCGGCACCGGCAGCCATCCGGCGCGCCTCGACACGATCCTGCACGAGGATTTTTCCGAACTGCGCGCGGCGCGGCGGGCCGAGGACGAGCGGATCATTGAATGGGTGGCCGGCCTGTCGGATGAGAAGATCGCAGCCCCCTTCTGCTACCGCACCGTGACCAATCCGCAGACGATCGAACAGCCGCTCGGCCCCGCCCTCGATCATTTCTTCAATCACCAGACCCATCACCGCGGCCAGCTGCATGGCCTGCTTACCGCGATCACCGGCAAGGCCCCCTCCCTCGATCTCATCCTGCTGCAGCGAGAATCCGGCCTTGGAGGCGTGCGCGTCGAGTAGCCATTTCCCGGTTGCCTCCGCCGCGCGTTCCGGCGAAAAGGCGCCCATGCTCGATATCGAAGACCTGTCGGTCCGGATCGCCGGACGCCTGCTCCTTGAAGGTGCGACGGCGCGGATTCCCGCCGGCGCGCGCGTGGGCCTCGTCGGACGCAACGGCACCGGCAAATCGACGCTGTTCAACGTGATCACTGGCGACATGCATGCCGAACACGGCGAGGTGAAGGTCCATGCGCGCGCGCGCATCGGGCGGCTCGCGCAGGAGGCGCCGAGCGGGCCGGAGAGCCTGATCGATATCGTGCTCGCCGCCGACAAGGAGCGATCGGCCCTGCTCGCGGAAGCGGAGACGGCGCAGGATCCCCAGCGGATCGCTGACATCCACATGCGGCTTGCCGACATCGACGCGCATTCGGCGCCGGCCCGCGCCGCCTCGATCCTGGCGGGCCTCGGCTTTTCGGCCGAGGCACAGGCGCGGCCGGTGCGCGAATTTTCCGGCGGCTGGCGCATGCGCGTGGCGCTCGCCGCGGTGCTCTTTTCCGAGCCGGACCTGATGCTGCTCGACGAGCCGACCAACTACCTCGATCTCGAAGGAACGTTGTGGCTGGAGGACCATCTCGCGCGCTATCGCAAGACATTTCTCGTCATCAGCCACGACCGCGACCTGCTCGACCATTCGGTCGATCACATCCTGCATTTGTCAAACAACCGGCTCAGCCTCTATCGAGGCGGATATTCATCCTTCGCGCAGCAGCGCGCGGCGCGCATCGAGCTCGACGCCAAGGCGGTGAAGAAGCAGGAGGCGCAGCGCAAGCACCTGCAGGCCTTCATCGACCGATTTAAGGCGAAAGCCAGCAAGGCGAAACAGGCGCAATCGCGTGTGAAGATGCTGCAAAAGCTCAAGCCGATCGAGGCGATGGTGGATGAAGACGTGCGGCCGATCGCGATTCCGGCGCCCGAGAAGCTGCTCTCCCCGCCGATCATCGCGCTTGACGGCGTATCGGTCGGCTACGAGCCCGGCCGGCCGATCCTGCGCAACCTGTTCCTTCGCATCGACAACGATGACCGCATCGCGCTGCTCGGCGCCAACGGCAACGGCAAATCTACGCTGGTGAAGCTCCTTGCCGGACGGCTTGCGCCGATGGACGGAACGATCACACGCGCCGACAAGCTCAAGGTCGCCTATTTCGCCCAGCATCAGCTCGATGAGCTGCACGAAGACGAAAGCGCCTACGATCACGTCCGCCGCCTCATGCCCGATGCGCCGGAGGCGAAAGTGCGCGCGCGCGTCGGCCAGATCGGCTTTTCCGGAGCGGCGGCCGACACGCTCGTGGCCAAATTGTCCGGCGGCGAAAAGGCGAGGCTGATGCTCGGGCTCGCGACCTTCGGCGGCCCCCATCTCGTGATCCTCGACGAGCCGACCAACCATCTCGACATCGACAGCCGCGGGGCGCTGATCGAGGCGATCAACGATTTCCCGGGTGCCGTGATTTTCGTCTCGCACGATCGGTATCTGCTCGAAGCCTGCGTCGAGCGGCTATGGAGCGTCGAGGGCGGTCGGGTCGCCCCCTATGACGGCGATCTCGCGGACTATCGGCGCCGCGTTCTGTCCGACCGGCGCGAAGGCGGGAATGAAAGCAAAAAGCCTACGGCGCAGGCAGTGGACGGCACAAATGGCCGGCGCGTCGCCACCGGGCGGCGTCAGGAATTGGCGGCCATCAAGAAGCGGATCGTCGCGGCGGAAGAACAAACCAGACGGCTGCAGGCCGAGATCGAGAAGCTCGATGCGGCCCTCGGCACGCCGGACCTGTTCGCGAAAGATCCGGCCGGGGGCGCGGCGCTCGCGCGAAAGCGCGCCGATCTCGCCGCGCAACTCGCCAAGGCGGAAGAAGATTGGCTCGCCGCCAGCGGCGAACTCGAAGCCGCGTCAGCCTGACGGAGATTTCGGCGGGGCGGGCCACACCGTCGATTGAGGTGGCGTTTGCTGCGGCGCCGGCCAGGGCGACGCCTGGGCCGCAGGCGTCTTGGCCGGCGACGGCTCAGGCCAAGCCGTTTTCGGCGCCGGCTTGGCGGGTGCGGGCGCCGGATCGGCGAAGCTGCTCGCCTCGGAAGGTTTTGCCGCGCGTTTGAGTGCCTTCGGCTTGGCCGGCGCCTTCGGCTTCGCTGGCTTCTTCGGCTCTTCCGTGACGGCCACGCGTTCGATGGTGAACAGGCGACCTTCCCGGAACCGGTAGATGCCCGCGCGTTCGCCGTGCGAATAGGTCAGCACCACCGATCGTTCATTGCGATCATCCGTGCCGACATCGACACGATCCGGATGTCCGGCGCGCCGCACCACCTCGCATTCGCTCAGACCGAGCGCAATTCCGACCGCCGGCTGAAGAAGGGCGTCGTTTGCCGGAGCCGAGGCGGGGGTGCGCGGATTGGCGCCGTCGGTGGCGGGCGCCGGCGGCTCAGGTTCCGCCGCCGGCTCGGGTGCCGCCGAGGGAATCGTCCCGCCGGACCGGCATGAGCCGTCCGGGCCGACGAGATCCTCGGCCGTGACCACGGGAGACGACTTGGGCTTGCTGCCGGAGAACGTAGCCCAGTCAGGCGTTGTAAATATGCTCGAGGCCTGCGCGAAGGGATTGGAATCGGACGAAGGGCTCGAACACGCACCTGCTGCGACGCACAAGCACGCGCACCCCGCGAATGTCCAGGACCGCCTGATAAGCGGAATAAGCCGCACGCAACTCCCCCGACCTGATGCTTCGGCTCCGTTGAGCCCGAAGTTTTAGTCACCATCGTGGCGAGGGGCAACCGAGGGCCGCCCGCGCGGGGGATATCGTTAACCGGGAACGGCCCGGGCGCCGGCCGCGTTTGCGGTCAAAAGGCTCGCAAGGCGGGGTTTCATGGCGCCATCGCGTCGCAACAAGAAGATCCGCGCGGTGCGCCGGTCACGCTGGTCGCGCGGCGTGACGGAACACAGCAACGCGCTTGACCTGGAAAGCGGGGTTTTCAGATTGCGCGATCCGAAAGCGATCGCGCGCTCGCTCAAGCGCTCGGCCACGCGAAGCCGCCGGCGGAAATCCGATCCCTATCGCTCTGCCATGTCGATGCTGACCTTCTACATCAATCGGGGCGGGAAAAATCTGAGCGCGTCGCGCAGGAGAATGCTCGAAAAGGCCAAAGGCGAATTGCGCCGGGAATTCGGCCGCGCTTGACCGGCCCGGTGATCCGCATTCGCGGCACGGCGCGCCGCGGTGGTCCCGCTCAGGCCTTGTTCACCCAGCGCCCCTGCTCGTCGGTCTGCCAATAGGTCACGGCCAGTCCCTTTTCTTTCGCCTTCGCCCACCGTTCGCGCGCAAGCGCCAGCGCATCCTCGTCCTCTCCGTCGAACAGGACCACAATGCGCTGGTAGCTCGAATGATCGTCCGGCGGCGGCGCGCCGTCGATCAGGAAACGCACATTCGCCCCGTTCGGGTTGTGATCGTCGATGGTGAGCAGGATCGGCTGGTCGGCCGCGTCCGGATCGCGCCAGGTCGCGTGCGGCAGAAACGACCGTTCGCTGTAGGTCCAAAGATGGGCATCGAGCGCCTCGACGCGCTCCTCGCTCGCGGCCTGCACGACCACCCGCCAGCCGCGCGCGAGCGACCTTTCCAGCAACTGCGGTAAGGCCCGCTCAAGCGGCTGCCGCTGCAAGTGATAGAACAGCATCTCCGTCATTGCGCTTGAATTGTGAAGCAGTCTGCGTGAATGTCAAAAAAGGCACGCCCAACACGGCCTGAACGGGGGGATTTCATGCGTACTGCGTTCCTTGCGGCGCTGGTCGCCGCCGCCTGCGGGTTGCTCGATTCGGGATCGGCCTTCGCGCAAAAGCGCGACAGGATTTACGGGCAGACCTGCAATCAGCTTTTCCGCTCCTGTTTCCGCATTTGCGCCCGCCACAAAGGCGAGCCCGACTGGGCGAATTGTGACGCCGACTGCAACGCGGGGCAAAAAACCTGCCGCGCCACCGGCGTCTGGAAAAGCAGGAATGCCACCATCATGCCAGCGCGCCGCTGAGCCGCGTCATTTCTCGTAATAGTCGGCCACGAGACGGTCGAGCAGGCGCACGCCGAACCCGGATGCCCAGCTCTTGTTGACGTCGGTTTGCGGCGACGCCATGCCGGTCCCGGCGATATCGAGATGCGCCCAGGGCGTCTTGTCGACAAACCGCTGGATGAATTGCGCCGCTGTGATCGATCCGCCGTCGCGGCCGCCGGTATTTTTCACGTCGGCGAACTTCGAATCGATCTTCTTGTCGTATTCCGGGCCGAGCGGCATGCGCCACACCCTCTCGCCCGTCGCTTGCCCCGCCTTGACCAGCCGCTCCGCGAGCCTGTCGTCGTTGGAGAACAGCCCCGCATATTCGTGACCGAGCGCGATGATGATCGCCCCCGTCAGTGTGGCCAGGTCGATCATGAATTTCGGCTGGAATTTCTTGGCGACATACCAGCACGCATCGGCGAGAACGAGACGACCTTCCGCGTCAGTGTTGATGATCTCGATGGTCTGTCCCGACATCGACTTGACGATATCGCCGGGACGCTGAGCATTGCCGTCGGGCATGTTTTCGACAAGTCCGATCGCACCGATCGCGTTCACCTTGGCCTTGCGGGCCGCGAGTGTGTGCATCAGGCCGGTGACGCAGGCCGCGCCCGCCATGTCGCCCTTCATGTCCTCCATGTTCGCCGCCGGCTTGATGGAGATGCCGCCGGTATCGAAGCACACGCCCTTCCCGATGAAGGCGACTGGCGCCTCGCCCTTCTTGCCGCCGTTCCAGCGCATCACTACGAAACGGCTCTCGCGCCGGGATCCCCGTCCGACCCCGAGAAGCGCGCCCATCCCGAGCTTGGTCATCGCCTTCACGTCGAGCACTTCCACGAGCACGCCTGCCTTGCGCAGCTTCAAAGTCCGGCGCGCGAATTCCTCCGGATAGAGAACGTTGGCCGGCTCGTTGACGAGGTCGCGGGCGATGATCACGCCTTCGGCGATCGCCTCTCGCTCCGCCCAGGCCGAGCGTGCGCTATCAGCATTGCTGCAGTTGAGGGAGACCTTGAGCGCGCCGCGCGGCTCCTCTCCTTCCTTGCGCTTGGTCTTGTAGCGGTCGAACGAATAGGCGCGAAGCGTCATGCCGAGAGCGAGATCGGCGACCGTCGGCCCCTTCATCGCCCCGTCCGGCAATTCAGCCACCACCGTGGCCTCGGCCGCCCGCTTTGGGATATGCCCCATGGCGAGGCCGCCGAGCTTGACGGCATCCTCGGCCTCTCCCGCCTTGCCGGTGCCGATCACCACCAGCCGCTGAAGCCTGGTGCCGGCAGGCGCCGGAATTACCAGCGCGGTTCCGTTCTTTCCGGTGAAATGCTCGGCCGACGCCGCCCGTCGCACAACCTCGCCCAGCGGCCCAAGCGCCTTCTGGGTAGAAGGGCCGAATTTCAACCCATGATCGCAAAATACAACAAGGACCCCCTTAGCGGGCGCAGATAAAGAAGTGAATACAAAAGTTGTTTTTTCGGCCATAGGCGTTTTATCCTAAATCCGCATGCGTCGCAAAAATCGGGCCTGAAGAGCTCTTGAGCGTCTCAGATATGACCCGTAAGACACGGCCTGAAAAGCACAATTTTCGCCCGGCAGCGGTGCGAATTAACCATTCCGCGCGAAGGGGCGAAGGGAGGCGTGATTGAGCGGCCACAACCTTCTAATTGTTGCTCGCTCGTTAACTTTTTACGGTGCATTTTCAAGACTTTGCCTTGCCAGAGCCACGATGTGAATCGATCAAGGAAGGCAGGGTGGATCCGGGGGGGCCGGGTCACGGGGGTCAGGGCACGTCCCCTCGATGCCTCGCCGCGAGAGGGGTACGTCGCAGACGATGGGGTCCATTGACCGCTATATTTTTCGCACGACTTTCAGTGCGTTCCTCGTCGTCCTTGTCTGCCTCACGGCGGTCATCTGGATCACGCAAGCCTTGCGCGATCTCGACCTGATGACGAGCCAGGGCCAGACGATTCTGGTCTTCGTCGGAATAACGGGGCTGATCATCCCCCTACTGATCCTCGTGATCGCGCCGATCGCGCTGGTAATGGCCGTCGTTCACGTCCTCAACAAGCTTTCCACTGACTCCGAGTTGATCGTGATGAACGCGGCCGGGATGTCGCCACTCGTGCTGTTCCGCTCGTTCCTGATGGTGGTCGCCGCCGTGTCGGTCCTCGTCGCCTTCGTTTCCGCCTATCTCGCGCCGAAAGGCCTGCGCGAACTGCGCGAATGGATCACGCAGGTCCGCGCCGACGTGGTGGCCAATATCGTGCAGCCCGGCCGATTCACCGGCATCGAGCGCGGCGTCGTCTTCCACATCCGCGAGCGCCAGCCCAATGGCGTGCTGCGCGGCATCTTCGTCGACGACCAGCGCGATCCGAAAGAACGCATCACGATGCTTGCCGAACAGGGCACCATCGTCAAAAACGACGAAGGTACCTTCCTCGTGCTGGAAAACGGCAGCATCCAGCGGCAGGAACAGGGCGAGCGCGACCCGACCATCGTCATGTACGACCGCCACGCCTTCGACCTGTCGCGCTTCGGCGGCAGCGGTCCGCAGACGATCACCTATTCGCCGCGCGAACGTTATCTCTGGGAGCTTCTCAGCCCCGCTCCGAACGATCCGGTTTATCGGCAGCAGCCGCAGCAATTCCGGGCCGAGTTGCACGAGCGCCTGACCGGCCTGCTCTACCCGATCGTGTTCGTCATCGTCGCCTATGCCTATCTCGGCCCGCCGCGCACGACCCGCCAGAGCCGCGAATTCTCGATCGTGTCGGCCGCGGTGGCCGTGACCGGGGTTCGCCTGCTGGGCTTCGCGTGCAGCGTGCTGAGTCAGCGCTATGCGGCGGCGGTGCTGGCCCATTACGTGCTGCTGTTCGCGACGGCGGCGTTCGGCATCCGCGCCATCGCCAAAGGTCTGGTGATAGAACCGCCGGCTTTCGCCACGAATTTCACCAATATCGTCATGGCGCGCCTACAGCGGCGCAGCGTTGCGAGGTGAGGCGGCGATGTTCAGCGTAACGGGTACGCTTCCGCGCTATTTCGGGCTGCGCTTCATGTGGTCGGCGCTCGGCACGTTCGTCGGCGTGCTGCTGCTCGTTTCTCTCGTCGATTATATCGAGATGATGCGCCGCACGTCCTCGCTCGACGTCTCCGCGCTCGTCGTGGCGCAGACCTCGTTCTTCCGCGTGCCGCAGATCACCGAGCGCATCCTGCCCTTCTGCATCATGGTCGGGACCATGTCCTGCTATCTCGGGCTGTCGCGGCGGCTCGAATTGGTCGTCGCCCGCTCGGCGGGCATGTCGGCCTGGGGATTCGTCGCGCCCTCGATCATCGTCGCGATCGCCATCGGCATCGTCGCGACGGCGCTCTACAACCCGCTGGCGGCGGCCTTGCAGGAGCGATCCAAGCAGCTTGAAGCCGAAATGTTCGGCGAGACGCAGAATGCTCTGGAAAGCACCGCCGCCTTCTGGATACGCCAGCGCGCCAATGACGGCCAATCGATCATCAATGCCCGATCGAGCCGCGAGCAGGGTGCGCTGCTCTCGGGCGTGACCGCTTTCGTCTTCGATCAAGCCGGCAAATTCACGGAGCGCGTCGAGGCCAAGCGCGCGCGGCTCGAACCGGGGCACTGGCGCCTGGACGAGGCCAAGGTCTATTCGCTCGGCTCCGCTCCGACCGATCACGCCACCTATCGGCTGCCGACCAACCTGACGCCGGAGCAGGTGCGCGAGAAATTTGCCACTCCTGAGACCGTGCCGTTCTGGCAGCTTCCCGGCTATATCGAGATGGCGGAACGCGCCGGCCTCGATGCCGCTGGCTACCGCCTGCAATACCAGAAGCTGCTGGCCCGGCCGCTCTTTCTCGGCGCCATGGTGCTGCTCGCCGCCGCCTTCAGCCTGCGCTTCTTCCGCATGGGCGGCGTGCAGACGATGGTGCTGGCCGGCGTCGCCACCGGTTTCGCGTTCTACGTCCTCTCCAAGGTCACCGACGATCTCGCCAAGGCCGAGCTGATGTCTCCCATCTGGGCGGCATGGCTGCCGGTCGTGATCGGCGGGCTGATCGGTTGCGTCGCCCTCCTCTACCAGGAGGACGGATGATGATCCGCGCCTCCCGCCGCCCAACATCGTCTCGCCTGCGCTGGCTTGCCGGCACGTTGCTTGTCGCCTTCGCGGCCTTGGCGGCGCCTGCCTGCACGCCCGCGTTCGCGCAGACGAACCTGCTGAAATTTCCGCCGCCGCCGCCGAAACCCAAGCCGCAGGCCGCCAAGCTCACCGCGCCGAACGGTCAGCCGCAGATGCTGATCCAGGCGAACGAGATGCGCTACGATTACACGAACGAGCGCGTTTCCGCCGTCGGCAACGTGCAGATGTATTACAACGGCTCGACCGTCGAGGCCGACAGGATTACCTACGACCAGCGCACCAAGCGTCTTCGCGCCGAGGGCAACGTGCGCCTGACCGAGCCCGACGGCAAAATCACCTACGGCGAAATTCTCGACCTCAACGATGATTACCGCGACGGCTTCGTCGATTCCCTGCGGCTGGACGCGCCCAACGCGACGCGCTTTGCCGCCGCCCGCGCCGACCGCTCCAACGGCAACTGGACCGTCTTGCAGAGCGGCGTCTACACCGCCTGCAAGGCCTGCGCGGAAGATCCGAAAAAGCCGCCGCTCTGGCAGGTGAAGGCGGCGCGGATCATCCACAACGAAGGCGAGAAGATGATCTATTTCGAGAATGCCAGCCTCGAACTCTTCGGCATGCCGATCGCCTATTTCCCGTATTTCTCCGCTCCCGACCCGACGGTGAAGCGCAAGAGCGGCTTCCTGATGCCGCTGTTCACCTCCTCGTCGGTGTACGGCTTCGGCGTTGAAATCCCCTACTACATGGCGCTCGCCCCCGATTATGATCTGACGATCAGCCCCTTCTTCACCACCAAGCAGGGCGTGCTGCTGCAGGGCGAGTTCCGCCAACGGCTTGCCAACGGCGCCTGGATGATCCGCGGTACGGGCATCAACCAGCTCGACAAGAACGATTTCCAGGTCGGCTCGCCCGCCTATCGCGACTGGCGCGGAAGCATCGAGACCTCCGGCCAATTCGCGATCAACGACAAATGGACCTGGGGCTGGGACGCGCTCCTTCTGTCGGACCGCACCTATTTCCAAGACTACAACGTCTCGGCAAAGAAGAATACCGGCGACCCCTTCCAGGATAACCGCACCGCCGGCGTATCGCAGATCTATCTGACCGGCCGCGGTGACCGCAGCTATTTCGACGTGCGCGCGATCCACTATCTCGGGCTTTCGACCTTCGATCGCCAGTCCGAGCTGCCCGTCATCCACCCGGTGCTCGATTACAGCTACGTGTTCGGCAAGCCGGTGCTCGAGGGCGAGCTGAGCTACAAGGTCAACATCACGAGCCTATCGCGCGACAACGCATCGTTCGAGCCGATCACGGCGGTTGGAATCACGAACAACTTGTGCTCGCCGACGACCAACATCGCCAATGTCGGCGCAAAGATGCCCGCGAATTGTCTCCTGCGCGGCGTTCCCGGCGAATATTCGCGCGCCTCGGCGCAGGTGGACTGGCGCCGCACGATCACCGACGCCTATGGCCAGATCTTCACGCCCTTCGCCTCGGTGCGCGTCGATGCGATGCAGATGTCGATCATCAACGAGCCGGGCGTGTCGAATTTCATTGAGCCGGGCTCGAGCAGCCTTGCGCGCGTGATGCCGACCGTCGGCCTCGAATATCGCTATCCGTTCATCAATGTGCAGAGCTGGGGCACGCAGACGATCGAGCCGATCGTGCAGGTGATCGCGCGGCCGAACGAAAGCAATATCGGCAAGGTGCCGAACGAGGACGCGCAGAGCCTGATGTTCGACGACAGCAACTTGTTCAAGGTCGACAAATTCTCGGGCTGGGATCGCCAGGAAGGCGGCGGTCGCTCGAATGTCGGTGTCCAATACACCGCACAATTCAACCGCGGCGGCTTCGTCAACGTCCTGTTCGGCCAGTCGTATCAGCTTTTCGGCGAAAACTCCTTCGCAGTTGGCGACATCACCAATACCGGCCTGAACAGCGGCCTCGACAAGAGCAGGTCCGACTACGTGGCGCGCGTTTCCTATCAGCCGGACCGCGTGCACACCTTCACGACGCGCTATCGCTTCGACGAGGCGACCATGAATATCCGCCGTTTCGAGGCGGAGGCCAAGACCACGTACGACCGCTGGTCCTTCTCGCTACTCTACGGCAATTACGACGCGCAGCCCGAACTCGGCTTCCTGACGCGGCGGCAGGGCGTCCTTGGCAGCACCTCCGTCAAGGTCGCGCAGAACTGGGTGGCTCAGACGGCGGCCCGCTACAATATCGAGATGGGCAAATTCGACCAGACGATGATCGGCGTCGGCTACGTCGACGATTGCCTTATTCTGGCGCTGAATTACATCACAAGCTACAATTACAATCAGACGACGACACTGAACGCTCCGACGATCGATCACCGGATCATGCTGCAGCTTAGCCTGCGCACGCTCGGAGGCACATCGCTGTCGCAGGGCGTAAGCGGACTTCCGGGCGGGCTATAAATCGATGCGCGCGACGAAATGAATCTGATCACTGCTGCGATACATTTCACGCTTCGCCACGCGGCCGCAGCCGCACTCGTTCTCGGTCTGCTCGCGGGCCTGCCGACTCCGGCCTCCGCCCAGATCGTGCTGATGGTCAACGGCGACCCCATCACCGCCTTCGATATCGAGCAGCGCACCAAATTCCTGCAATTATCCACCCACAAAACGCCCGCGCGCCAGGACGTCATCAACGAGCTGATCGACGACCGCCTCAAGATCCAGGTCGGCAAAAAATACGGCATCGATCTTCCCGCCAGCGAAATCGACAACGCCTTCGCCAATATCGGCCGGCGCATGCGGCAGACGCCCGAGCAATTCGCCAAGCAGCTTGAGGGAGCGGGAATCCATCCGAGCGCGCTGAAGGCGCGGCTGAGAGCAGACATGACCTGGAACCAGATCGTGCGCGGCCGCTATTCCTCCAGCCTGACCGTGGGCGAGAAAGACGTGCGCGCGGCGCTCGAGGCGCGCAAGGGCTCGGAGGAGGATTTCGGCTACGATTATACGCTACGTCCGATCCTGTTCGTCGTTCCACGCGGTGCATCCGAATCGGTGATCGACGCGCGGAAGAAGGAGGCCGAGGCACTGCGCACGCGATTTTCCGGATGCGAGCAGGGGATATCGTTTGCGCGCTCGCTGCGGGACGTCGTCGTGCGCGAGACCGTCTATCGCAACTCCGCCGACCTCTCGCCGCAATTGCGGCAGGTGCTCGACCAGATCGAAATCGGCAAGCTCACGCCACCGGAGGTCACAAGCGGCGGCGTGGAATTGTTCGCCCTGTGCCGGAAGGAGCGCACCACCTCCGACACGCCCGGCAAAAAGGAAATCCGCGACGAGCTGTTCCAAGCGAAATTCCAAGAGCAGTCCAAGCGCTTCCTCGCCGAATTGCGCCGGCAGGCCATGATCGAATACAAGAAGTAGTGGCCGCGCACAAACTTCCCCTCGCATTGACGATCGGCGAGCCCGCCGGGATCGGGCCCGATATTGCCCTCGCCGCGTGGCGCAAGCGGCGCGATCTCGCCCTTCCCCCCTTCTATCTGATCGCCGAGGCGGACTTCGTCGCGCGCAGGGCCGCCGCGCTCGGGATGGACATCCCGGTGCGCTGCGTGGCGCCCGCCGAGGCGTGCCGCGTGTTCGGCGAGGCCTTGCCGGTCGCTGCTCTCGGACTGCCGATTACGGCGCAGCCGGGACGGCCTGACGAGACCAGCGCGCCCGCCGCGATCGGCGCGATCCGCAGGGCCTTCGACGACGTGATCGCCGGACGCGCGGCCGCAATGGTGACGAACCCGATTGCCAAGGCGGTGCTCTATCGCGCGCGATTTCCGGATCCCGGCCACACCGAATTCCTCGGCCGCCTCACCACGGAAAAGACCGGCCGGCCCGCCTCGCCGGTGATGATGATCTGGTCGGATCAGCTCGCGGTGGTTCCGGTCACCATCCATATTCCGCTGCGCGAGGTCGGCGACGCGCTCACCGCCGACGCCATTGCGCGGGTCGGCCGCATCGTGGCGCACGATCTGAGAACACGCTTCGCGATCGGGCGCCCGCGCCTTGCCTTTGCCGGCCTCAATCCTCACGCCGGCGAAGACGGCGCGCTCGGCGACGAGGATCTGACGATCGTCGCGCCGGCGGTGAGCAAGCTCGCTGGCGAGGGCATCGACGCCCGCGGCCCGCTCCCCGCCGACACGATGTTCCACGCCGCCGCGCGCGCGCAATACGATGCGGCGATCTGCATGTATCATGATCAGGCCCTCATCCCGGTCAAGACGCTCGCCTTCGATACCGGCGTGAACGTCACCCTCGGTCTGCCTTTCGTGCGGACTTCGCCGGATCACGGCACGGCGTTCGATATCGCCGGCACCGGACGCGCCAGGCCGGACAGCCTGATCGCCGCGCTGAAGCTCGCCGCGCGCATCTCCGCGCGCTCGCCCGTCTCCGTCCGGCCGTGACCACGACCGACGAATTGCCGCCGCTGCGCGAGGTGATCCGCAAATACGATCTCGCGGCCAAGAAATCGCTCGGCCAGAACTTCCTGCTGGACCTCAACCTTACCGCAAAGATCGCGCGCGCCGCGGGACCGTATGACGACACGACCTTCGTCGAGATCGGGCCCGGTCCCGGCGGGCTCACGCGCGCGCTGCTGGCGCACGGCGCAAGGCGCATCATCGCCGTCGAGCGCGACCACCGCGCCGTCGCGGCCCTCGCCGAGCTTGCCGCGCATTATCCGGGGCGGCTTCAGATCATCGAGGGCGACGCGCTCGAATTTGATCCGCGCCCGCTTCTCCGCGGTCCGGCGCGGATCGTGGCAAACCTGCCCTACAACATCGCAACACCGCTTCTCGTCGGCTGGCTGACGCCGGACCGCTGGCCGCCCTGGTATGACAGGCTCGTTCTGATGTTCCAGCGCGAGGTCGCCGAGCGCATCGTGGCCGATCCAGGATCGAAGGATTACGGCCGCCTTTCCGTGCTTGCCCAGTGGCGCACGCAGCCGAAAATCCTGTTCGACATCGCCCCGGGCGCCTTCGTGCCGCCGCCCAAGGTCACCTCCTCGCTCGTGGAACTCGTCCCGCGCGCCCAGCCGCTGCCCTGCGATGCCGTTCTCCTGCAGCGCGTCACCGAGGCGGCATTCGGCCAGCGGCGCAAGATGCTCCGGCAGAGCCTGAAGACGCTCGGCGTCGATCCGCTGCCGCTGCTTGCCAGAGCCGGCATCGCGGAGACGGCGCGCGCGGAAGAAATCAGCGTGGCGGGCTTTGTTGCGCTGGCCGGCTTGCTCGGAGCCGCTAGCAGGTGATCTTTTTCAGATCGGCCAGCAATTTTTCCGTCGCCTTCAAGAATTTTCGCCGCTGCCTCCGCTTTGCGCGCTCGCTGCGCAGGATGTGGCGCAGCTCGCTGAACGCCTCGTTGAGATCGCGGTTGACGACAAGATGGTCGTATTCGGTCCAGTGCAGGATTTCCTGCGCCGCATTCCGCAGCCGGCGGGCAATGACCTCGTCGCTGTCCTCGGCGCGCCGCTCAAGCCTCGCCTTCAGCTCCCTCGCCGAGGGCGGCAACACGAAAATGCTGACAACGTCGGTTCGCATCTTTTCATAAAGCTGCTTGGCGCCCTGCCAATCAATGTCGAAAAGAATATCGCGGCCGGCGGCGAGCGCCTTCTCGACCGGCCGCCGCGGCGTCCCGTAGTAATTGCCGTGCACCTTCGCATACTCGAGCAGATCGCCGCTCCTGCGCATCCGCTCAAATTCCCGCGTCGAGATGAAGTGATAGTGGACGCCGTCAACCTCGCTCGGCCGCCGCGGCCGCGTCGTGACCGAGATCGACAGATCGAGATTGCGGTCGGCGTTGACGAGGTTGCGTGTGAGCGTCGTCTTTCCGGCACCAGACGGTGAGGAAATCACGAACATGATGCCGCGGCGCGGCTGGCGCGTCGTGCTCATTCCAGATTTTGCACCTGTTCGCGGAATTGTTCGACCACGCTTTTCAGCTCGAGGCCGATATTGGACAATTCCAGATCGTTTGCTTTCGAGCACAAAGTATTGGCCTCGCGGTTCAATTCCTGCGAGAGGAAATCGAGCCGCCGCCCGACCGCGCCCCCTTCCGTCAGCAGGTGCCGCGCCTGCGCGACATGCGCTGCGAGCCGATCGAGCTCCTCGCGCACGTCCGCCTTGCTGGCAAGCAGAATCGCTTCCTGGTGCAGGCGATCGGGATCGAGCCGGCTGGAACTGTCGAGTAGGGCGGCGACCTGATCGGCGAGCTTCTTTCTGATTGCGTCGGGCTGGCGGCCGGGCACCTTTTCCGCCCGGTCCGCGAGGGCGGCAATCTCGTCGAGCCGCGCGGAGAGCAGACGGCCGAGCGCCTCGCCTTCATGTCTGCGCATCCGGCTAAGCTCCTCGAGGGCGGCCGAGAAGCCCTTCACAATATCGGCCTCGGCCGCGCGGCGGGCCTCCTCGCTTTCATCCTCGTCGATCACGTCGATGACGCCCTTGATGCCGAGCACCCCGTCGAGCCGCGGCGGATCGGCGCTGACCCGCTCCGCCACCCGCTGCATCGTCGTCAGCACGGCGGACAGCACCTGCTCGTTGACCCGCACGACCGGGATGGCCCCTTCCCGCTTAACGGTGAGATTGCCGTACACATTGCCGCGCGACAGCCTTTCGGCGCTGCGCGTGCGCACCGGCAATTCCACGCCGTCCCAACCCGGCGGCAAGCGCAGCCGCACTTCCAGCCCCTTGGCATTGACTGACTTCAATTCCCAGGACCAGGCATAGGTCCCGGATAGACCCTGCGCGCGGGCGAAGCCGGTCATGCTCGACAACGCCATCCGCCTTCCCGTTCGATGTGAGTGTACGTTGAGTCTCGCGCGCGGACCTTAGCGGCGCCTTCCCGCCGCGACAACCAGCGGTTCAAGGCTTCTTGGCACCGCCGTCCTGAACGACGCCCGTCCGTCCGGTATGCGCCGGGGCCGCTGCGCGCGGTGAAACGGCGCGGGACGCGGGCATGGCCGGAATCTGGATCGGCGCCGGCGCGGACTGGGCCGGCGCGAGCGGCAGCGCCGTATCCTTACTGCCCTGCTCCAGCGCGCGAAGCCGCGCGACGTTCTTCTGGTGCTGCTCGTAATTGTCGGCGAAGGCGTGCCCGCCGGTGCCGTCGGCCACGAAATAGAGCTCCTTGGTGCGCGCCGGATTGGCCGCCGCCTCGAGCGAGGCGCGTCCGGGATTGGCGATGGGGCCCGGCGGCAATCCGTTGATCACGTAGGTATTGTAGGGCGTCGGCTGCTCGATTTCGCTGCGCATGATCGGCCTGCCGAGCGACCCTTTCCCGCCGACCAGGCCGTAGATGATGGTCGGGTCGGACTGCAGCTTCATGTTCGTCTTCAGGCGATTGTGGAACACCGAGGCGACGCGCGTGCGCTCCTCCGGCTTGCTCGTTTCCTTCTCGATGATCGAGGCAAGGATGACGAGCTGCTCCGGTGTCTTGATGGGCAGATCCGGCATGCGCCGTTCCCAGATCTCCTGCAGCGCGCGCCGCTGTGCCTGCTGCATGCGCTGGATCAATTGCTCGCGGGTCGTTCCGCGCGTGAACTTGTAAGATTCCGGAAGCAGGCTGCCCTCGCGCGGGATTTCTTTGATGTTGCCGACGAGGATATCGTTCTCCAAAAGTCTGGCGACGATTTGGTCGGACGTCAGGCCCTCGGGAATGGTGAGCTGATGCTGCACCACCTTGCCCTCACCGATGGTCGTGGCGACATCGCGCATGCTTGCGCGTTTCTGAAATTCGTACTCGCCCGCCTTCAGTTCCTCGCCGCGGGATTTCAGAACCATCGCGCCGGCGACGAAGATGTAAGGCTGATCGATCACCCCTTCGCGCACCAATAGATCGGCGATGTCCTTGACGCCGTAGCCGCGTGGAATATTGACGATCTTGTCCTGTGCCAGAGGACCCGGCTCATCAAACCGCTGCTTGCCCCACCACAGCGTCCCGCCGAGCACGACCGCGACCAGCAGGATGATCGTGAACACCGCGTTGCCGATAATCACGAGCGGATGCCGCGCGCCCCGAGAGCGCAACGGTACGGTCACTCGTTCGGGTTCAAGGGCGGCCCGCGGCGAGCGTGGAGTCATGCGTTGATGGTCCATCGATACCGGCTGTCCCGCCGAAAGCTGGCCCGGCGCCCCAGTCGGACGATCGGACGACGTCGCAGTCGGATTATCGCGCGAAATGGGGCGCTGAGGTGACGCCGGCATGTGGCCTTGTGCCGCCGGCGCGGCGGGCGCGCGCGCATCGCGCGACGGCAAGGCGGCGCGCGCAGCATCCGGCCGCGAGGGGCCGTTATTGTCAGTCGGCTGATTCACGAGCGACGTTCCGCCCTCCGGCACGCGGGGACGGCTACCCTCCATTCCGACACTACTCGAACCCCCGCGCGACAGATTTATCTGATGTGCATTCCGCTCGGCCCGTCGCCGCCGGCGGATTACTCAGCAAAGCTTATGGGCCATTATGGCCAAAGCTGGGAACTGCGCTAGTTCAACACGCGCCGGAAGATAAGGGAAGCGTTCGTCCCTCCGAATCCGAAGGAATTGGACAAGACCACATCCACATTGCGCTCGCGCGCCTTGTGGGGGACGAGGTCGATCGGCGTCTCCACCGACGGATCGTCGAGATTGATCGTCGGCGGCACGATGCGATCCCGGATGGCAAGGATCGAGAAGATCGCCTCGACCGCTCCCGCCGCCCCCAGCAGGTGGCCGGTGCAGGATTTGGTGGAGGACATCGAGACTTGCGCGGCGGCATTGCCGACAACGCGCTGCACCGCGCCGAGCTCGATCTCGTCGGCCATGGTCGAGGTGCCGTGCGCGTTGATGTAGTCGATATCGGAGGCGGAGATGCCGGCCCGCCTGATCGCCGCGTTCATGCAGCGATATGCGCCGTCCCCGTCGGGGGAAGGCGCGGTGATGTGATAGGCGTCTCCGCTCAGGCCGTAGCCGATCAGTTCGGCATAGATCCTCGCCCCGCGCCTCCTGGCGTGCTCGTATTCCTCGAGCACGACGGCGCCCGCCCCCTCGCCCATCACGAAACCGTCGCGCTGCTTGTCGTAGGGACGCGAGGCGCGCTTGGGCTCGTTGTTGAACGAGGTCGATAGCGCGCGGCAGGCCGAGAAGCCGGCGATCGAAAGCTTGTTGATCGGCGATTCGGTTCCACCGGCCACCATCACGTCCGCGTCGCCCAGGGCGACCAGCCGGCCGGCGTCGCCGATCGCGTGCGCGCCCGTCGAGCACGCCGTGACCACCGCGTGATTCGGTCCCTTGAGCTTGTGCTCGATGGACACGTAACCCGACGCAAGGTTGATGATGCGGCCCGGGATGAAGAACGGCGAAACGCGGCGCGGTCCCTTTTCCTTCAAAAGTACGGCGGTTTCGGCGATGCCCTCGATGCCGCCGATGCCGCAGCCGATCAGAGTGCCGGTCGAGACCTGATCTTCCTCACGCTCAGGGTGCCAGCCGGCGTCGTCGAGCGCCTGTCTGGACGCGCACATCGCGTAGGTGATGAAGTCGTCGACCTTGCGCTGCTCCTTCGGCTCCATCCACTGGTCGGGATTGTAGGTGCCGTTGGTGCCGTCGCCGCGCGGGATCGCACAGGCGATCTGGCACGGAAGATCGGACGCGTCGAACTTGTCGATGCGGCTCGCGCCGCTCTCGCCATTCAGCAATCGCTTCCAGGTCGTCTCGACGCCGCAGCCGAGCGGCGTCACCATTCCCAGTCCCGTAACGACTACGCGTCTCATCACGCCTCTCCGATCGAGCGTCGTTCACCCCCCGGCGCCGCGGACATTCGCCCGCGCCCCACGCGCCAGATGAGGACCCGCGATAGGCGGCGTCTTCTAGCTTTTCGCGTTCTTTTCGAGAAATTTGACGGCGTCGCCGACGGTAAGAATGGTTTCGGCCGCATCGTCCGGAATTTCGCAACCAAATTCCTCTTCGAATGCCATCACCAACTCGACCGTATCGAGGCTGTCCGCGCCGAGATCGTCGATGAAGCTTGCCCCTTCGACCACCTTGTCGGGTTCGACGCCGAGATGCTCCACGACAATCTTTTTCACCCGCTCGGAGATATCACTCATCGTTCGAACCTCTGCTTCTAATAATGGCCAGATCGGATTGGCGATCAGAGCCGCCGCGGCACGGCCAGGTCGCCGGGAAAATGGCGACAGCGGCTGATCTCAGGCAACGAGCGCCATGAGCGCGCGCTGCCGTAACTCCCAGCCCGGCCTTCGGTTCGGTTATCATACTTCGAATCCGATGGCCAGCATCGCCGGATACCCCTTAAGCCCTTTCGTCCACAGTCAAATCATCGCCATTCCGCCGTTGACGTGCAATGTCTGCCCGGTGACGTAGGACGCCTCGTCCGAGGCGAGATAGACTACCGCGGCGGCAATGTCAGCAGGCGTCCCGAGCCTGTTGACGGGGACGCGGCCGAGGATCGCCTCGCGCTGCTTTTCGTTGAGCTTGTCGGTCATGGGCGTCGCGATGAAGCCCGGCGCCACGCAATTGGCGGTGACGCCCCGCCGCGCATATTCCTGCGCGATCGACTTGATCATGCCGATCATGCCAGCCTTGGCAGCGGTGTAGTTCGCCTGCCCCGGGTTGCCGGTGACGCCGACCACCGAGGTGATGCCGATGATCCGTCCCGTGCGGCGGCGCATCATCGACTTCATCGCGGCGCGGGCGAGACGGAAGGCGGCGGTGAGATTGATGCTGATCACCGAATCCCAGTCCTCGTCGCGCAACTGAACCAAAAGATTGTCCTTGGTGATGCCGGCATTGGCCACGAGAATGTCGAGCTGGCCCATCGCCTCCTCGGCGCGCGGCACGAGCGTTTCCACGTCGTCCCTGTCGGCGAGATTGCACGGCAGGACATATACGCGGCTCGAAAGCTCCGCCGCGAGCTGGTCGAGCGCGTCGCGCCGCGTGCCCGAAAGGGCGACGGTCGCCCCCTGCCTGTGAAGCGCGCGCGCGATCTCGCCGCCCAATCCCCCGGTCGCGCCGGTCACCAGCGCGGTCTTGCCCGTCAAATCGAACATGAGAATCTCCTCAAACCCGCGCCGCCTTGAATGCCGCCACATCCTCCGGCGTGCCGATCGCGATGCCGGTCACGCCGTCCACGATCCGCTTGGCCAAGCCGGTCAATACCTTCCCGGCGCCCACCTCGTAGAACGTGGTGACTCCGGCCCCCGCCATATAGGCGATGCATTCGCGCCAGCGCACCGTACCCGTCACCTGCTCCACCAGCGCCTTCACGATCTCCTTTGGATCGCTGAGCGGGGCCGCGCGCACATTGGCTACCACCGGCACCGCCGGTGCCGACACCTTTACCCTGGACAGGGCTTCGGCCATCACCTCGGCCGCCGGACGCATGAGCGCGCAATGGAAGGGGGCGGAAACCGGAAGCAGCATCGCGCGCTTCGCCCCTTTCGATTTGGCGATTTCGACGGCGCGCTCGATCGCGGCCTTGGCACCCGAAAGCACGACCTGCCCGCCGCCATTGTCGTTGGCGGCCTGGCAGACCTGGCCCTGGGCGGCTTCGCTAGCGACCGCCGCCGCATCCTCGAACGACAGGCCGATCAGAGCCGCCATCGCGCCCTCGCCCACCGGAACGGCTTTCTGCATCGCGCTGCCGCGCGTGCGCAGGAGGCGGGCGGCATCGCTGATGCTGATCGCGCCGGCCGCCGCCAGCGCCGAATATTCGCCAAGCGAATGACCCGCCACGAATTTGGCGTCGCGCCCGAGGTCGAGGCCCGCCTCAGCTTCGAGCACCTTCACCACCGCCACCGAAACCGCCATGAGCGCTGGCTGGGCATTCTCGGTTAATTGCAGCGCCTCCGCCGGGCCGTTCCACGCCGTCGCCGACAGCTTTTCCCCGAGCGCGGCATCGACTTCCTCGAATACCGCTCGGGCGGAGGGAAAGGCATCGGCCAGTGCCTTGCCCATCCCGACTGTCTGACTGCCTTGCCCCGGACAGGTAAATGCCGCTGCCATGCCCTTGCCACCCCCTCAGAATTCGGGCCGAAAGACACGCCGGGACCGGCCATGTCAAGCGAAGGGGAAGATGGAACCCGCTCCGGTCAGCAAATCCTTGCCATTCGGCCAGAAACCCCTATAAAGCCCGCTTCCGCTCGCTCCGGCCGGAGGCTGAACGGACGGCCCGCAAGGGTAGGACCTCGAGGTCCGGCGTCCCGTGTCTCCGCCATGAGCAATCGAGCCTTTCCGAAGGTCTCGTTGGGCTTTGCGCCGGAGGAGCGACGAGCAGAAGGAAAGGCATTCATGCCGCTTTATGAGCATGTATTTCTGGCGCGCCAGGACGTGAGCGCGCAACAGGTCGAGGACATGACCACCCAGTTCAAGGGTGTGATCGAGGGCCTCGGCGGCAAGGTCACCAAGACGGAATCCTGGGGCGTGAAGTCGCTCGCGTTCCGTATCCGCAAGAACCGCAAGGCGCATTTCACGCTGCTGAATGTCGATGCGCCGGCCGCGGCGATCGCCGAGGTCGAGCGCCAGGAGCGCATCCACGAAGACGTGCTGCGGTTCATGACCGTGCGGGTCGACGAACTCGAGGAAGGCCCGTCGGCAATGATGCGCAAGCAGGATCGCGACGAGCGCGGCGACCGCGGCTTCGGCGATCGCGGCCGCTTCGAGCGTCCGCGCCGCGACCGTCCCCGCGAGGACGGCGAAGAAGTCGGCGCCGAAGTCGAAACGGAGGAATAAGTCATGGCAACCGGTGCTGGCAGCGCGGGCGGCGGCCGCCGTCCCTTCTTCCGCCGTCGCAAGACCTGTCCGTTTTCCGGCGCCAATGCGCCGAAGATCGACTTCAAGGACGTCAAGCTCCTGCAACGCTATGTGTCGGAGCGCGGCAAGATCGTGCCGAGCCGCATCACCGCGGTGTCAGCCAAAAAGCAGCGAGAACTGGCGCAGGCGATCAAGCGCGCGCGCTTCCTCGGTCTTCTGCCCTACGTGATCCGCTGAGGCGGATTTGAAAAACGAGGCTTCCGGGCCGGTCCCGGAAGCCGAAGGTTGGGACGGACAGGGATCCGTCTCTAACCGCTGAAAGGCGGGACAGCTCGTGATGAAACAGATCGTTCTGATCGGACTTGGTGCGGGGGCGGCAGCGGGACTGCTGTTCGCGTCGATTCTGTCCGGCTCGGCGCTCTCCGTCCTTCTCTTCTACCTCGCGCCCCTTCCGATCCTGATCGCCGGCATCGGCTGGAGCCATTGGTCGGGGCTGATCGGGGCGATCTTCGCCGGCGCCGCCCTCGGCGCGGTTCTCGGCTGGTTCTTCTTCATCGCCTTCTGCGTCGGCATCGGCCTGCCGTCATGGTGGCTGAGCTATCTCGCCCTTCTCGCAAGACCCCTGCCCTCCTCCAGCGAGATCGAATGGTACCCGGCCGGCCGGATGGTGGTGTGGTGCGCGATCTTCGGCGCTTTCGTCGTCGTCGCGACGATCCCAAGCTTCGGCTTTACCGAGGAATCCTTTCAGACGACGCTGCGCACATCGCTCGAGCGCGTGCTGCGCGCGCAGATGCGCACGCCCGAGGGCGCCCCGCTGGAAATTCCCGGCGCCGACACGCGGCGGCTTCTCGATTTCCTCGTGACCGTTACGCCGCTCGGCATCGCCGTGGTCTCGACCGTGGTCAACCTGTTCAACGTCTGGCTGGCGGCGCGGGTGGTGAAGGTATCGGGACGCCTGCGGCGCCCCTGGCCCGACCTGCCGGCGATGCGGTTTGCACCACAGACGCCCCTGTTCCTCGGCGCCGCCCTTGCCGGCTCCTTCCTGCCGGGCATCGGCGGGATCGTGGCCTCGGTGTTCGCCGCCGCCCTGCTCTGCGCCTACGCCGTTCTCGGATTCGCCGTGCTGCATTCGGTCACCGCCGGCCTTGCCGGGCGCCCGATCTTGCTCGGCATCGCCTACGCCGCCTCCACGATCATCTATTGGGCCGCCATCGGGGTCGCGCTGATCGGGCTTGCCGACACGGCCTTTGACATTCGCGGACGGGTGTCCGCGCGACGCGGGCCGCCCCCCGCCACAATCCGCTAACCCAGACCAGAAGGACCATGCCCATGGAAGTGATTTTGCTCGAACGCGTCGGAAAGCTCGGCCAGATGGGCGACACCGTTCGCGTCAAGGACGGTTTCGCCCGCAACTTCCTCCTACCCAACGGCAAGGCGTTGCGCGCGACCAAGGAGAACAAGGCCCGGTTCGAAGGAATGCGCAAGGAACTTGAAGCGCGCAACCTTCAGCACAAGAGCGAGGCGCAGAAGGTCGCCGAGAAGCTCGACGGCAAGAATTTCTCGGTCGTGCGCCAGGCGGCCGAAACCGGCCAGCTTTTCGGCTCGGTCTCACCGCGCGATCTCGCCGCACTACTGAGCGAGAGCGGCATCACGGTGAGCCGCAGCCAGATCGCGCTGAATGCGCCGATCAAAACCATCGGCCTGCACAAGGTCCCGGTCGCGCTGCACCCGGAGATCGAAGTGTCCGTGAATGTCGCGGTGGCGCGCAGCCAGGACGAAGCCGAACGCCTGCTGCGCGGAGAGGACATCACGCTGCAGAAGACGCAGGCGCAGGAAGATGCCGAGGCCGCGAAGGCCGCGGCCGAGGCCTTCTTCGATCCGGAAGCGCTGGAAGCACAGCGGGCGGCGGCCGAACCCGAAGCCGAGACCCCCGAGCAGCCCTAAAGCGGGATTTCAGGCACGGCCGGCGCCGCAGGCTTGGGCTCGGGAGCCGGAGCGGCGGCGGGTTCGGAGCTTCGCGGTGCGGGCTCGGACACCACCTCGCGCTTCTCCGGCTCGGCCGGCTTGGCTTCCTCGATCTTCGGCGCCCGCGCACGCGCCGGGGCCTGTTTCGGCTCCTCCGGCTTTTCCGGCCTGACGCCGCGCCGGGCCGGATGGGCCGGTTCGGCCTCGGGTTTGGCGGAATTCGGCGTGATCAGCCCGTCATTGGCCGGCTCACCCGCCGCGGGACGGCGGGCAACCGCCGGACGCTGGTGCTCCGGGGATGCCCGTTCGGGCTTTTCCGGCTTTTCAGGCTTTTCCGGCCGGGTCGGCGATACCGGCTTGGCGGATCCGCCTCCCCCCACCGACGCAAGATAGCTCGCCATGGCGGCCGCCTGCGGTGCGCCTGTCGTGTAGTGCTGGCGCAGAAAGCTTTGCAGACCGGCCACGCCGCCGCCCTTGGCGAGGCCCTGCGGCGACTTGTGACATACCGAACAGTCGGATTTGAAAATCTCGGACGGCGGCTTGCCCTGGTTGAGATCGGCGCCGTGCGGTTCCTCGAAGGCGGGTTCCTGGTTCTTCGGGGCCGAAAAGGCCGGTGCCGCCCCGATGCAAAGCGCCGCTGCCGTTACGGCGACGAACTGGATTGTCCTCAACACCCGCAAACCTCCCGCCGGAGCGGCCTGTGCCCGCCCCCTCTTTGGTCGAATCCCAAAGCCGACAAATGTGGCTCCATTTCGGAGCCCTGCGTTGCCGCCATAGCCCTATTTTGATGTAATGCCTTGTGTTTCCGGTGCCGCTTCGATGTTGTCAACTGTGGCGCGCACCGGCCGGCGCCGGGCGCAGGGCGAGGAGAAATGTAGGCGGAGGCGGCCATGGACTGGTTGCTTCAACGAGCGGTAAGGCCTTTCATCCGTCGCGGCAACCTGACGGTGGTTACGCCGCGCGGAAACACGCTGAAATTCGGCGACGGCAAGGGGACGCCCGTCGCCATCCGCATCAGCTCGAAGGCGACCGAGCGGCGTCTCCTCCTCGACCCGGAACTCGCCCTCGGCGAAGCCTACATGGACGGCACGCTCGTGGTGGAGCGAGGGTCGATCGCTGACCTTCTCGCGCTTCTTCTGCATCAACAACGCGACAAGATGCTGCCCCGCTGGGCGGCGCCCCAGTGGCTGCTGCGCTATGCCGGGCGGCGGTTCAGCCAATTCAATCGCCCGCGCAAGGCCAAGCGCAACGTCGCCCATCATTACGATCTCGACGGGCGGCTCTATTCGCTCTTCCTGGACGCCGACCTGCAATATAGCTGCGGCTATTTCGAGCGCGCTGACCAGACGCTCGACGACGCCCAGCTTGCTAAGAAGCGGCATCTCGCGGCCAAGCTTCTCGTCAAGCCGGGAAAGAAAATCCTCGACATCGGATCCGGCTGGGGCGGCCTTGCGCTGTATCTCGCCGATTTCTGCGGCGCCGACGTGACCGGCGTGACGCTCTCCGAGGAGCAGTTCGCCCGGGCAAACGCGCGCGCCGTCGAGCGCCGTCTCGAGGATCGCGTCCGCTTCCAGCTCAAGGACTATCGCGACCTCGATCAGAGCTTCGACCGCATCGTCTCGGTCGGCATGTTCGAGCATGTCGGCGTCAACTATTACGGACGTTTCTTCAAGAAGTGCGCGAAGCTGCTTGCCGACGACGGCGTCATGCTGCTGCACTCGATCGGCCGCTCGGAGGGGCCAAACGTCACCAATCCGTGGGTGGCGAAATATATCTTCCCCGGCGGCTACATCCCTGCCCTGTCGGAGGTGCTTCCGGCGATCGAGCGGGCGGGGCTGCTCGTCACCGACATCGAAATCCTGCGCCTGCACTATGCCGAGACGCTGAAGGCCTGGCGGGAGCGGTTCTTGGCTCACCGCGCCGAAGTCATGCGCCTTTATGACGAGCGATTCCTGCGCATGTGGGAATTCTACCTCGCGTCGGCGGAAATGGCGTTCAGGGAGCAGGCGATGATGGTGTTCCAGATCCAGCTTACCAAGCGCCAGGACATTGTGCCGATGACGCGCGACTATATCGGGCGCGAGGAAGAGCGCCTGCGCAAGGCCGAACGCGCTAGTAACCCGCCCTTCCGGCTGGCCGGCGAATAGGAACAAGATACCGCGGCGGCGGCCGTCAAGCATCCGGCCTTAAAAAAGCGACGGATTGGCCACAATCAGGGGACAACGGGGATAGGCGCGAGTCGCCCGCGACGCTGCGGCGATCCGATGCTACCCACATTCGTAAGCGTTGCGTCCGTTGTTGCGTGAACTGTCTCACAATCAAACAAGAACACTCCAAAGAGCAACCGGACCAAATTCATGGCGCCGCTCGATTCTTCCGCACGAAAACTTCCAGCCGAGCCGTCCCAATACCGCGTTGCGCCGCACAATCTGGAGGCGGAGCAGGCGCTGCTGGGCGCCATCCTCGTCAACAACGAGGCCTTCTACCGGGTGTCGGATTTCCTCGAACCGCGGCATTTCTTCGAGGGCATTCACCAGAAGATCTTTGAAGTTGCGGCCAGCCTGATCCGGGCTGGAAAGGTCGCGAGCCCGGTGACGCTCAAGACCTTCCTGCCGGCCGACATGGATATCGGCGGCCTGACGCTCAGCCAGTATCTCGCCCGCCTCGCGGCCGAGGCGACGACGGTGATCAACGCCCAGGATTACGGCCGCACGATCTACGATCTGTCCATCCGCCGGGCGCTCATCGTGATCGGCGAGGACATGGTCAATGAGGCCTTCGACGCCCCCGTCGATTTTGCCCCGCGGGTGCAGATCGAGAATGCCGAGCGCAAGCTCTACGAGATCGCCGAAACCGGAAAATACGATGGCGGATTCCAGCGTTTCGCGCAGGCGCTCACCACGGCGGTCGATATGGCCGCGCGCGCTTACCAGCGCGACGGAAAGCTATCCGGCCTCGCCACCGGCCTGCGTGATCTTGATGCCAAGATGGGTGGACTGCAGCATTCCGACCTCGTCATCATCGCCGGACGCCCGGGCATGGGCAAAACGGCGCTCGCCACCAACATCGCTTACAACGTCGCCAAGGCCTGGCAGGGCGAGGTGCGGGCCGACGGGCATACCTCCACCGTCAATGGCGGCATTGTCGGCTTCTTCTCGCTGGAAATGTCGGCCGAGCAGCTCGCCACGCGCATCATCGCCGAGCAGACGGGCATTCCTTCGAGCACCATCCGCCGCGGCGGCATCACCGAAGCCGAGTTCGAACGCATCAAGGACATGTCGATCGAATTGCAGCATCTGCCCTTTTACGTCGACGAAACGGGCGGCCTTTCGATCGCCCAGCTCGCCGCGCGGGCGCGCCGGCTAAAAAGGCAGCGCGGGCTCGACCTGCTGATCGTCGACTACATCCAGCTCCTGCAGGGATCGACCCGCCGTTCGAGCGAGAATCGCGTGCAGGAGATCACCGAGATCACCACCAATCTGAAGGCGCTTGCCAAGGAGCTGAACGTGCCGCTGATCGCGCTGTCGCAGCTCTCGCGCCAGGTGGAAAACCGCGACGACAAGCGCCCGCAACTCTCCGACCTACGCGAGTCCGGCTCGATCGAACAGGACGCCGATGTCGTGCTGTTCGTGTTCCGCGAGGAATATTACCTTGCGAACAAGGAGCCCAGACCCGGCACCGAGGAGCATATCAAGTGGCAAACCGAGGTCGAGGCCGTGCATGGCAAGGCTGAGTTGATCATTGGCAAGCAGCGCCACGGCCCCACCGGCACCGTGCAAGTGCAATTCGATGCGAGTGTGACGCGCTTCAGCGACCTCGCCTATCCCGGCCAATTGCCGGAGCCGCTGGAATAGCTTTGCTCCTGCCCGTGTTGCGGGCCGGGGGCGGGGTCGATAGAAGTCGCGGTGCCTCTACCGATAGGCCCATTGAAGATGTCCGCCCAGGAAGCGCCCGTCCCGGAATCAACAGACCTCGCTTTCGGTCCGCCCGAAGCTGAGGCCGGCGGCGTACTGACGATCGATCTCGCCGCGATCGAGGCGAATTGGCGAAGCCTGCGCTCGCATGTGACTCCGGCCGAATGCGGTGCCGTGATCAAGGGCGATGCCTATGGCTGCGGCATCGAGCCCGTGGCCGCACTATTGCAGCATGTCGGCTGCTCGACGTTTTTCGTTGCCGATCTGTCGGAGGCCAAGCGCGTGCGGCGGATCGCGCCGGAGGCCACGATCTACGTGCTCAACGGGCTGATGCCGGGAACCGCCGCCGTTTTCGCCGAGCACAACCTGCGGCCGGTGATCGGCAGCGCCGCCGAGCTTGCCGAGTGGGACGGCTTCGTCACCGCCAATAGCTGGCGCGGCGGCATGGCCTTGCATGTCGATACGGGAATGAACCGCCTCGGCGTGCGCGTGGAGGAAGCCGAAGGCATCGCCGCGCGGCTGCGCTCGGAGCATCACGGCATCTCTCTGCTAATGAGTCACTTCGTGGCGTCGGAGGAGCCGGACAATCCGATCAACAACAAGCAGATCCTGCTGTTTCGCGAAATCCGCCGCATGTTTCGCGGGGTGCCGTCCTCGCTCGCCAATTCCTCCGGCATCTTCCTCGGCTCGGCCGCCTATTGCGACCTCGTTCGTCCGGGGGTCGCGCTCTATGGCGGCAACCCGACGCCCGGCAAGGCGAACCCGATGCATCCGGTCGTCGATCTGAAGGCGCGGGTGGTTCAACTGCGCCATGTGCCGGCGGGAGAGACGGTCGGCTACGATGCGCAATGGGTGGCGGAACGCGCCTCGCGCGTGGCGATCGTGTCGGTCGGCTATGCGGACGGCTTTCCGCGCTCGACCGGCGCGGCAACAGGAGAACGGCGCGGCGAGGCCATGGTGGCCGGTCGGCTCTGTCCTTTCATCGGCCGGGTGTCGATGGATCTCATCGCCATCGACGTCACCGGGCTGCACGAGGGAGCGGTCCGCCGCGGCAGCCTCGTCACGTTGATCGGCGACGGGCTCGATCTCGACGCGGTGGCCGAGCGCGCCGGCACGATCAGCTACGAGATTCTCACGCGGCTCGGTCACCGCTACGCCCGCATCTACCGAAACAGCGCTGACGATTAGCGTCCGCGGTCCGACATGGCCAAGCGCAACCCGGAATTCATCTGCCAGAATTGCGGCGCGACCTATAGCCGGTGGCAGGGTAAATGCGACGCCTGCGGCGAATGGAATACGCTCGCCGAGGAGGCGTCCTCCCCGCTCCGTCCCGCCGGGCCGGGACGCCCGCCGAGCAAGGGGCGCCTGTTCGCGCTCGAAGGCCTTGCTGGCGACACGCACGAGGCACCGCGTCTTGCCACGGGCATCGGCGAGTTCGACCGCGTGACCGGTGGCGGTCTCGTGCGCGGATCGGCGCTGCTGATGGCCGGCGATCCCGGCATCGGCAAATCGACGCTGCTCATCCAGGTTGCCGCGTCCCTCGCGCGCCTGAAGCATCGCACCGTCTATATTTCAGGTGAAGAGGCGGTCGCACAGGTGCGCCTTCGCGCCGAGCGGCTCGGCCTAGCCGATGCGGATGTGCGGCTGGCGTCCGAAACGTCGGTCGAGGACATCATCGCCACGCTGATGAGCGACAAGATTCCGCGGCTCGTCGTCATCGACTCGATCCAGACGATGTGGACGAGCACGGTCGAATCGTCGCCGGGGACGGTAACGCAGGTCCGCGGCTCGGCCCAGTCCCTGATCCGCTTTGCCAAGCAGACGGGGGCGGCGATCATCCTCGTCGGTCATGTGACCAAGGACGGGCAGATCGCCGGTCCGCGCGTCGTGGAGCACATGGTCGATGCCGTTCTGTCGTTCGAGGGCGAAGGCTCGCACCAGTTTCGCATCCTGCGCGCGGTGAAGAACCGGTTCGGACCGACCGACGAAATCGGCGTGTTCGAAATGACCGGGCTCGGCCTGAGCGAAGTCGCAAATCCCTCCGAACTGTTCCTGTCCGAACGCAATCTCGGCGCGCCGGGGACCGCTGTCTTCGCCGGCATCGAGGGGACGCGGCCGGTGCTCGTTGAAATCCAGGCGCTGGTCGCGCCGACCTCGCTCGGCACTCCGCGCCGCGCCGTCGTCGGCTGGGATCAGAGCCGGCTTGCGATGGTGATCGCCGTGCTGGAGGCTCATTGCGGCGTGCGCCTGTCCGGCCACGACGTCTATCTGAACGTGGCCGGAGGACTTCGCATCCAGGAGCCAGCGGCCGACCTCGCGGCGGCGGCCGCGCTCGTCTCCTCGCTCGCCAACGCGCCGCTGCCGCCGCACGCGGTTTTTTTCGGGGAAGTGTCGCTTTCCGGCGCGGTTCGGCCGGTGGCACAGGCGGCGGCGCGGCTGAAGGAAGCGGCCAAGCTCGGCTTCACCCAGGCCTATGGCCCGGAGGCCGCGCGCGCGGAGCCGACCGCCGGCCTGTCGCTGACCGGAATCAGCTCCCTTTCGAGTCTGATCGCCGATATCGCCGCCCGGGGTACAAAAGGCCGCGGCGCGCCCCCACGAGACGGATGACGTCTCGCAGGGATGCCGCTATACAGCCCTCGTCAACCGGCCGGTCCCGCCGGTGTCCTACGCCCGGGGAGTCGATGAATTTTTCTGGATTTCCGCTCGGCTTGCGGCCGGCCAGCCCAGGCCGGCCGGGTCGCAAGCGGCTCGCCCATCCCCTGCCCAAGAAACGCTGACAGCCCGCGATGCCGATCACCGTTCTCGACCTCTTTCTCCTGATCGTCATGCTGATTTCGGCGCTCCTCGCGATGGTTCGCGGTTTCATGCGCGAAATCCTTTCGATCGCGGCCTGGGGCGCGGCCGCACTCGCTACGCTCTACCTGTTCAACAAGCTCGTTCCCTACGCCCAGAGCTATTTCAACAATGACATCGTCGCCAAGGCAGTGGTCATTGTCGGGGTTTTCCTCGGCACGCTGTTGGTGGTCTCGGTGATCACGGTCAAGGTTTCTGACATGATCCTGGACAGCCGAATCGGGGCGCTCGATCGGACCCTGGGGTTCCTGTTCGGCCTGGGGCGCGGACTGATCATCGTGGTTGTGGCCTTCCTCTTTTTCGACTGGCTGGTGCCCCAGAAATCGCAGCCGGCCTGGGTCACGGAGGCCAAGTCGAAAGTCGTCTTGCAGGCCACCGGCGACTGGCTGAAGAGCCTGTTGCCGGACGACCCCGAAAGCACCATCTTGAGGCGGTTGAAGAAGCCGCGCGACGAGGGCGAGCCGCAGGACGCGGCACCGGAACAGAAGTCGGAATTCGGCAAACCGGACGAAACCGCCGCCTATCAGCGGTCTGATCGGGCCGGCCTGCAAAGGTTGATCGAAAGTAAGGCAACCCGCTAGCGGAGGCTCGATGGACGAGGCGATGGCAGGTTCGGGCGAAGGCTTCGAGCTCGACGGCGACCGGCTCCGCGAAGAATGCGGGGTTTTCGGCATTTTCGGCCATCCGGACGCGGCCGCGATCACAGCCCTCGGCCTCCACGCCCTGCAGCATCGTGGCCAGGAAGCCGCGGGCATCGTCTCTTTCGACGGCAAGCGTTTTCACTCCGAGCGCCGCATGGGGCTCGTCGGCGACGCCTTTTCCAGGCGCGAGGTGATCGACCGCCTGCCCGGCCTCGCCGCAATCGGCCATGTCCGCTATTCGACCACCGGCGAAACGATCCTGCGCAATGTGCAGCCGCTTTTCGCCGAGCTTGATCCGTTCGGCTTCGCCATCGGCCACAACGGCAATCTCACCAACGCACTGACGCTGCGCCGGCAATTGGTGCGCGAGGGCGCGATTATGCAATCGACGAGCGACACCGAGGTGATCCTTCACCTTGTGGCGCGTTCCAACAAGCCGCGCTTCGTCGACCGCTTCATCGAGGGCCTGCGGGCGCTCGAGGGCGCCTATTCCTTCGTCGGCCTCACCAACAAGAAGCTCGTCGGCGCGCGCGATCCGCTCGGCATCCGCCCGCTGGTGCTCGGCCAGCTCGACGGCTGCCCGATCCTCACTTCGGAAACCTGCGCGCTCGACATCATCGGCGCGAAATATGTCCGCGACATCGAGAACGGCGAGGTCGTCATCTTCGACGACAACGGCGCGCACAGCCACAAGCCCTTCCCACCGATGGCGCCGCGCCCCTGCATCTTCGAATACATCTATTTCGCCCGACCGGATTCGATCGTCGGCGGCCGCGCGGTTTACGACGTGCGCAAGACCATGGGCGCCCAGCTTGCCCGGGAAGCGTCCGTGCCCGCCGACGTCGTCGTGCCCGTGCCCGATTCCGGCGTTCCCGCCGCGATCGGCTATGCGCAGCAATCGGGCATTCCCTTCGAGCTGGGCATCATACGCAATCACTATGTCGGCCGCACCTTCATCGAGCCGACGCAGCAGATCCGCTCGCTCGGTGTGCGCCTGAAACACAACGCGAACCGCGCGGTGGTCAGCGGCAAGCGCATCGTCCTGATCGACGACTCGATCGTGCGCGGCACCACCTCGACCAAGATCGTGCAGATGATGCGCGACGCTGGCGCGCGCGAGGTGCATTTCCGCATCGCCTCCCCGCCGATCACGCACCCGGATTATTACGGTATCGACACACCGGAACAGGACAAACTTCTCGCCGCCACGCACACGCTGGAAGAAATGCGCGCGATGATCGGCGCCGATTCGCTTGCCTTCCTGTCCGTCGAAGGCATCTACAAGGCGATGGGCTATGACGCGCGCGACCCCGCCCGCCCGCAATTCACCGACCACTGCTTCACTGGCGATTACCCGACCCCGCTGACCGACCGCATGGCGCAGCAATCGTCTCCGCGGCAGCTAAGCCTGCTGGCCGAGGCAAGCTAGCGGCGCCCGCGCCCCCGCCAGCCCCACAAATTGCGGAGACGTTGCGGCGGGCCGACCGCGCGCGAGTTCAAATCCGCTGCGTGACCGCACGAAGCCGTTGATCGGCAGCCGATAGTCGGGCATGACCTCGGCGCGATGACAAAGCCTTTCACCGATCGCGTCGCGCTCGTCACCGGCGCCTCCCGCGGCATCGGGCGCGCCACCGCGCTCAGGCTCGCCCGGGCCGGCGCGCATGTGGTCGCGGTCGCGCGCACGGTCGGCGGGCTTGAGGAGCTGGACGACGAGATCAGGCAGGCCGGAGGATCGGCGACGCTCGTGCCGCTCGACCTCAAGGACTCCGACGGCATCGCCCGGCTCGGCGCGGCGCTGAATGACCGCTATCGCCGCCTCGACGTCCTGGTGGCCAATGCCGCGATCCTTGGCTCGCTGTCGCCACTGTCGCATGTCGATCCAAAGGTGTGGAACGACGTGTTGGCGGTGAATGTCACCGCGACATGGCATCTCGCGCGCTGCATGGAGCCGCTGCTGATCCAGTCCGCCGCCGGCCGCGCCGTGCTCGTGACCTCCGCTGCGGCCTGGAAAGCCACTGCCTATTGGGGCCCCTATGCGGTCTCGAAGGCAGCCCTCGACATGATCGGCCGGACCTGGGCTGCCGAAACCAAGACGAGCAGGCTTCGCATCAACCTGTTCAATCCCGGCCCAATCCGCACCCGCATGCGCGAAAGCGCATTTCCCGGCGAGGATCCAGCGACACTTAAAACGCCGGATCAGGCGGCTGAGAAAATCGTTGAGCTTTGCCTGCCGTCCTTTTCCGAAAGCGGAAAACTTTACGATTTTCCGAGCGGCAAGTTGTTGTCGTTCCGAGGCCCGGCCTGATTCACAAGGCGGCCTTGCGCGCGATCAGCGCTTCCTGGCCCGGCCTTCGAACGGATTTTTCTTTTCCCGCAGCGTGACACGGATGGGAACACCCGGAAGGTCAAAGCTCTCGCGCAACTCGTTGACGAGATAGCGGGTATAGGCGTCGGGCACTGCATCCGCGCGAGTACAAAAAATAACGAAGCTCGGCGGGCGCGTCTTGGTCTGGGTGATGTAGTTGAGCCGCAAGCGGCGCCCGGACACGGCGGGCGGTGGATGCGCCGCGATCGCCTGCTCGAACCAGCGATTGAGCGCGCTCGTCGGCACGCGCACGTTCCAGACCGCATAAGTCTCCACCACCGCCTTCATCAGGCGGTCGAGTCCCTCGCCGGTCAGGCCCGACAGCGCGACCACCGGAACGCCCTTGACCTGCGGCAGCCAGTGATCGGCTTCGGAGCGCAGCTTGCCGGCGGCGTGACGATCCTCCTTCAGATCCCATTTGTTCATGCCGAGGACGATCGCCCGCCCCTCCCGCTCCACCAGATCGGCGATGCGCAGATCCTGCTCCTCGAACGCCTGCGTGGCGTCCATCAGCAGGATTACCACGTCGGCAAACCGGATCGCCTGCAGCGCATCCGATACCGACAGCTTCTCCAGCTTCTCCTCGATGCGCGAGCGGCGGCGCATGCCGGCAGTATCGTAAACGAGAAATTTCCGCCCCTGCCAGTCGAGATCGACAGCGATCGCGTCGCGCGTGATTCCGGCTTCGGGGCCGGTGAGCAGGCGCTCCTCGCCGAGCAGGCGATTGACGAGCGTCGACTTGCCGGAATTCGGCCGGCCGACCACCGCGACACGGATCGGCTTGTCGGCGCCGGGGCGGCTCGCCTGTTCACCCGCGCGCGCCGTCTGCCGCGGCAGCGCCGCGCGAACGGCGTCGTAGAGATCGGACATGCCCTCGCCGTGCTCGGCGGAAATCGCCACCGGATCGCCGAGACCGAGCGAATAGGCGTCGAGCAGGCCGGCTTCGGCGGCTTTTCCCTCGCTCTTGTTGGCGATCAAAATGGTGGGCTTGCCGGTCTTGCGCACGAGATCGGCGAAGGCGCGGTCGGCCGGCGTGACGCCGAGGCGCGCGTCGATCAGAAAGAAGATCGCGTCGGCGTCCTGCATCGCGTATTGAGTCTGCCGCACCATGCGGCCGGCCAGCGACGACGGAGCCGATTCCTCAAGGCCCGCGGTATCGAAAATCGAGAAGTTCAGATCGCCGAGACGCGCCTCCCCGAGACGGCGGTCGCGCGTCACGCCAGGCAGATCGTCCACGAGCGCAATGCGCTTGCCGACCAACCGATTGAACAGAGTGGACTTGCCCACATTGGGGCGTCCGACAATGGCGATCGTGAAGCTCATGGAAAAAGCTCAGCCGCGGCGCCGAGCCGATACTAGCGCGCGGGAGCGGGCCACGGCTGCTGGCCGCCCTGCTGCGGCTGAGCGGGCCACGGCGATGCCGCCTGCGTCTGCGGGACCGCGCCTGCGGCCGAGGAATCGTCCTGGGGCTGCGGCTTTGCCGCGCGCACGGTTTTCGTCTTCGGCTTGGACTTGGCCTTCGGCTTCTCGGTCGGCTTGTCCTCGGGTTGCGGTTCGGACGGCGGCTGCGCCGCCGCGTTCTGGTCGGCGGGCGGCTGATTGCCCTTCACCAGATCCTGCGGCACGCCCTGCGTCACGCCCGGCACGCCGCCCGGAAACAATTCCTTGCGTTCCCCCGGTAGCTTCTTCTTGCTGTCGGGAATGAAGTCGGTCAGCGATGTCGGATCGAAGCTCTCGCAGCCGGCGAGCGCGACTGCGATCACCGCGCCGAGCAATGCGAGACGCGCGTGGCGGAAATTCCGCATCGCTCAACCCTTGCCCGCCGGAGCAATCAGCGCAAGCAACCGCTCGGTGCGGCTGCGCAGATTGGCGGGACTTTCCGGATCCGACATAATGAGATCGGACCAGCGGCGCGAGGCAGTCGCGTCGCCGTTGCGCCAGGCCGACAGTGCGAGCAATTCGCGCGCGGAATGCCGGAAGGTCGCATTCGCCCCGGTCAGCGGCTCGAGGCGGCGGGTCATCTCATCGAAAGAAGCGGTATCGACCAGCAGGAATCCAGCGCGAACAGCCGCAAGCTCCTGCAATTTGCGATTGAGACCCTTGTCGGCGGCAAGCTTGTCGTAGGCATCAACCGCCTGTTTGGGATCGCGTTCGGCGATCTCTCCGGCGGCTCGCAGCCGCGCGAGGGCGCGGTAGCCGGCCGTGCCGCTGTCCGCGATCCTGTTCAGGGCGGCTTCCGCCTCCTGGTGCTTTCCTTCCTCCGCGAGGGTCAATGCCTGCTCGAAGGCCGCGCCCGCTTCGGCCGCCTTCTGGCTCTGCCAATGCTCGTAGCCGCGCCACCCGGCCACGCCGGCGACGATCAGCACGGCGGCAGCGATGATGAAGATGCTGTAGCGATCCCAAATCTGCTTGAGGCGCTCACGCCTGACTTCTTCATCAACTTCCTGGAAAATGTCGGCCAAATGGCTCTCCGGCTTGTATTTTCGGTCGAGCGCCCGTCCCCGACCCTGTCCGAGGTCCGGTAAAATAGCGATATGGCGGGCACAAGGCAAAGCGCCCGGGAATCGCAGGTTAATGCCCCCGCGGTCAGGCCTTCTTGGCCCTCATTCCGTACACGTGATCGGGTCCGGGAAAGGCCCGCGACCGGACATCCTGAGCATAAGCCTTGATG
The DNA here is from genome assembly GCA_035548355.1 of Pseudorhodoplanes sp. Classification (GTDB taxonomy): domain Bacteria; phylum Pseudomonadota; class Alphaproteobacteria; order Rhizobiales; family Xanthobacteraceae; genus Pseudorhodoplanes. The sequence continues at coordinate 27,668 of DASZTD010000028.1, read as the reverse complement.
GCCGCCTCGATGCCCGGTCCGAGATCGCCGTAGCGCTTGACGAATTTCGGCACGCGCGGCGATAGCCCGAGCATGTCCTCGAGCACAAGAATCTGACCGTCGCAGGCGGGGCTCGCGCCGATGCCAATGGTCGGGATGGCGACGTGCGCCGTGATCTTGCGGGCGAGAGGCTCGGCGACCGCTTCGACTACCATCGCGAAGGCGCCGGCCTCGGCGACGGCCTTCGCATCGTTCTCGATCGGCCCCCAATCGGCCTCGTCCCGTCCCTGGGCACGGAACGACCCGATCGCGTTGATCGATTGCGGCGTGAGGCCGATATGGCCCATCACCGGAATACCGCGCTCGACCAGGAAGCGGACAGTGTCAGCCATCCGCGCGCCGCCTTCCATCTTGATGGCGCCGCAGCCGGTCTCCTTCATGACGCGCGCGGCGGACAGGAAGGCCTGTTCTTTCGACGCCTCGTAGGAGCCGAAGGGCATGTCGACGACGACGAGCGCCCGCTTCGATCCGCGCATCACCGCGAGGCCCTGCAGGATCATCATGTCGAGCGTCACCGGAATGGTGGTCTCGAGCCCATGCATCACCATGCCGAGCGAGTCACCGACGAGGATAAAGTCGCAGTACCTGTCGGCGAGCGCCGCGGTATGCGCGTGATAGGATGTCAAGGAGACGATCGGCTCGCCTCCCTTGCGGGCGCGGATATCGGGGGCGGTCAGGCGCCTCGTTTCGCCTTGCAAAGACATTCGGTCATCCCAACTTGCTGCGTTCAACCGGCTCGGCGCCGCAGGCCGGCCCGCTTCGGAAGCGGACCGGGGGCGGTGACGATGAAATCTCAATCTGCTTGAACTCCTCCGCGATGTCGACACGGCTCGCCGCCGGCCGTTTAACGGCCCGCCGCGCCCGAGCCAAGACTTCAGGCTGCAGGGCGGCTCTGCGCATTCTTCACGTCCTTGACATCGGTGAAAACGATGCCGGGAGCGCGCTCGCGCGTATAGTCGAGATAGAAGGCGTTGCGCGCGAGGAAGACCGGATCGCCGTCGAGATCCTCGGCGATCCCCGACCGGTTGGCGCCGACGAAGGCATCGAAGGCCGCTCGATCGGACGAGGAAATCCAGCGCGCAAGCTCGAATTCGCTGGTCTCGAAATCGACCGGCAAGCCGTATTCCTGGGCGAGCCGCACCTTCAGCACGTCGAGCTGCAGCAGGCCGACCACCCCGACCAGGGCCGGCGAACCATCCTGCGGGCGAAAGACCTGCACCACGCCCTCCTCCGCCATCTGTTGCAGGGCTTCCTTCAGCTTCTTCGCCTTCATCGGATCGCCGAGCTTGACGCGGCGCAGGATTTCCGGCGCGAAATTCGGGACGCCGACGAATGTAATGTCCTCTCCCTCGGTGAGCGTGTCGCCGATGCGCAGCGTGCCGTGGTTGGGAATGCCGACCACGTCCCCGGCATAGGCCTCGTCGGCCACGGAGCGATCCTGGGCGAAGAAGAATTGTGGCGCCGACAGCGTCATCGGCTTCCCGGTGCGGACCAGCCTGACTTTCATGCCGCGGTCGAGCTTGCCCGAACACAGCCGCGCGAATGCGATGCGATCACGATGGTTCGGATCCATGTTCGCCTGGATCTTGAAAACGAAGGCGCTCATGCGCGGCTCGGTGGCCTCGATCAGCCGCTTGTCCGATTGCTGCGCGCGCGGCGGCGGAGCATAGGTACCGAGCGCCTCGAGCAGATCGCCGACGCCGAAATTCTTCAGCGCGGAGCCGAAAAACACCGGCGTTAGATTCCCCTCGCGGAAGGCCGTGAGGTCGAATTTGTGACAGGCCTCGCGCACGAGCGCGAATTCCTCCTCGAGCCCCTTGGCATTGAGATTGGCATTGAGGGAAATCAGCTCCGGCACGCTCATCCGCCTGGCGACGCCGGTCTTGGAGGCATCGCCCTCGACGAGGCGCACGCCGTCGTCTTCCAGGTTGAGCGTGCCAATGAAGTCCCTGCCCCGCCCGATCGGCCAGGTCACGGGCGCGGTGTCGAGGGCGAGCGTCTTCTCGATCTCGTCGAGCAAGTCGAACGGATCGCGGCTTTCGCGGTCCATCTTGTTGATGAAGGTGATGATCGGGATATCCCGCAGGCGACAGACCTCGAACAGCTTGCGGGTCCGCGCCTCGATGCCCTTGGCCGCGTCGATCACCATCACGGCGGAATCGACGGCGGTCAGCGTGCGATAGGTGTCCTCGGAAAAGTCCTCGTGGCCGGGCGTGTCCAGCAGATTGAAGACGAGGCCGTCGAACTCGAAAGTCATCACCGAGGTGACGACCGAAATCCCGCGCTCGCGCTCGATCGCCATCCAGTCGGACCTCGTCGAGCGCCTATCCCGCTTGGCCTTGACTTGGCCGGCGAGATTGATCGCCCCGCCGAAAAGAAGCAGCTTTTCGGTCAGCGTCGTCTTGCCGGCGTCCGGATGAGAAATGATCGCGAAGGTACGCCGCCGCGCCACCTGCGCGGCGAGCGGAGACAATGGCGTGGAATCGGCCTCTGTGAGGGCTTTATTCATGCGCCGCATGTGGCAGGGAAAGCCGGGCGGATCAAGAGGACAGGCCGGCCTAGAGCATTCCCGGCCGGAAGTGGCGCCGAAGGCTTAGCGAACGGCCCGAGACCATGAACATGCCTTCCCCCCGATAGTGGATGGTCGTCGGGTATTTCGGGGCCCTGGGGGCGTGCGCCTTCACCACCTCGAAGATAAAGAAATTATAGTCGGGCACCAGCTTATCCTCGACAAGCCTGCATTCGAGATTGGCGAAACATTCCGTGATCAGGGGTGCGCGGACCCGTTCCGCCTCTACCGCGGTCAGCTTGAATTTCCTGAACTTGTCGACCGAGGCACCGGAACAATTACCGATCTTCGCCACGATCGAAGCGATATCGACGGTCGGCACATTGACGACGCATTCGCGGCTTTGCGCGATCATTGCGTGACTGTGATTGCCGGCCGAGATCATCAGGCCGATCAGTGACGGAGAGAATTCCAGGACCGTGTGCCAGCCAAGCGTCATGACGTTTTGCTCGCCCCGATGGGCGCAACTCACCAGAACGACCGGACCCGGCTCAAGAAATCGTCGGATTTCCGAAACGGGAAAGTCATATTTCCGGTAGGTTTTCACGCGACACCTTGCCTCACGGCGCGGCCGGATTCTCGATTGGTCGCCGCGCGCCATGTCTTTGACAAGCTACTCCATTCCCTCGCCATCGGAAAGGAAATGCGAATGGACAAGATCAGCCCCTGCCTGTGGTTCAACGGCAATGCAGAAGAAGCAGTGAATTTCTACGTCTCGATTTTCCCCAACAGCCGCATCAACGAAATCGTCCTCTGGCCGATGGACGGGACTGGGCCGAATGCCGGCACCAGGAAAGGAGATGTGCTCGCACTCGAATTCGTGCTGGCTGGCCGCCTGTTCAGGGCGATAAACAGCCGCGTCGCCTTTCCCTTCACCGAAGCGATCTCGCTTGCCGTCGCCTGCAAGGACCAGGCGGAAGTCGATCTGTTCTGGAATACGCTGGTGGAGAACGGGGGAAAGGAGGTCGTCTGCGGCTGGCTGAAGGACAAGTTCGGCCTTTCCTGGCAGATTGTCCCGCAACGGATCTACGATCTGCTGGTCGATCCGGACACGGCGAAGGCCGCGCGCGCGATGACCGCCATGCTGGATATGGTGAAGATCGACCTCGCCGCCATCGAGAAGGCAGTCCGGGGCTGACGCCGGCGGCGGTCAGGAACTGGATCGGGCGCGCTTGCACCTAGTGTGCGGATGGGTCTCAGCTTCCGCTATTTGAGTGCGGCGGAATAGTCGTCCGGCTTGAAACCTACGAGCAACCTGCCGCCGACCTCGAGCACCGGACGCTTGATCATCGAAGGCTGCGCGAGCATCAGCGCGATGGCCTTTTTCTCGTCGGCGACCCTCTTGTCCTTCTCCGGCAACCTGCGGAAGGTCAGCCCAGCGCGGTTGAGCAACGTCTCCCAGCCGACCTTACGGCTCCATTTTTCCAGCAGGGCCCTGTCGACGCCCTTCGTCTTGTAATCATGGAAGTCATAGGCGACCCCCTTCCCGTCGAGAAAGGCGAAAGCCTTCTTCATCGTGTCGCAATTCCTGATGCCGTAAATCCTGACCGTCATTCTGTCCTCGCACCTGTCCGCATTGGCCGAAACGGCTGAGCGTGCCATCCCTGCGAAGTTACCGCCGATGCGCCGACAGACCCGACGCGACGAGCTTCGCCCATGCGTCCTCCGCATCGTCGGCGTACTGGAAAAGCGCGCAATCCGCCCCATCGATCATTCCGTTGTCGGCAAGCACCTCAAATTTCAGCGCCGCCTCCCAGAAGCCGCGGTCGATCATCACGATCGACATCGCGGGAGATTTTCCGGTGGCGCAGAGATTGAGCATTTCGAACAATTCGTCGAGCGTGCCGAAGCCGCCCGGGAAAACGACGAGCGCATTGGCGCGCATCGCGAGATGCATCTTGCGCATTGCGAAGTAGTGAAAATTGAATGTCAAATCCGGCGTCAAATACGGATTCGGCTCCTGCCGGCGCGGCAGCATGATATTGAAGCCGATCGACGGCGCGCCGGCCTCTGACGCGCCGCGATTGGCCGCTTCCATGAGGCCGGGGCCGCCGCCGGTGGCGATCACGTTGTCGCGAACATGCCCCTGCGGCTTGAGCGCGCCGCCGCGCTCCGAGGCGATGCGACCGAATCTCCGCGCCTGCTCGTACCAGAAAGCTTGGCGGCCCGGCCCGTTCTCGCGCACCCGCGCCGAGCCGAACACCACGATGGTCGAACGCACCCCCCAGTCACGCAGAGCTTCCTCCACGCGGGAAAATTCGAGCTGCAGCCGCGCTCCGCGTGTTTCGTCGCCGGGCGTGAATTCGTGATTGGGAATTTCGGTTTCGGCGTGAGCAAGCGGATCCGTCATGCTCGTATATTGTCCCGATGACGCAATTCGTCGAGCGAAAAAAGCGTACCACACAACGCGGCGCTGCCGGCTTGCGCCGCCGCCGAACCTATGTTCTCGCGACCACGCTGACATCGCCGCGCCTGGACAGGACGGTGACCACCACCTCCGATCCGAAGCGGCGCAGCGCGAGATCGACCGAATCATCGCCAAGGCTCAGGCGGCGCACGACAAGCTCGTCGAGGAATTTCGGCAAGATGGGCCGATCCAGCATCACCTGTCTCGCGCCCACGTCGAAGCACAATCCGAGACAGGACTGGACGAGCGACAGAGGCGCGGCCGCCGCCCAGGCCTGCGGCGCGCAGGCGACCGGATAGAAGGTCGGCCCCTGACTCCGCTGGCGGGAAAATCCGCAGAACAATTCCGGCAGGCGCCGTAAATCGATATAGGTCGACGCCGCGTAAAGGCCCTCGAACACCCGTGCTGTTTCATGGCGCAAGCCATAGCGCGCGAGCCCGGCGGCGATTAGTGCGTTGTCGTGCGGCCAGACCGAGCCGTTGTGATAGCTCATCGGATTGTAGCGCGCCTCGGTGGATGCGACGGTGCGGATGCCCCAGCCCGAAAAGAACACGCTCTGCATCAGCGTCGTTGCTACCGTTTTGGCCCGCTCGGGATAGGCGATGCCGGTGAACAATGCGTGCCCCGCATTCGACGCGAGCACGCGGCACGGCTTCTTGTCGCCGTCGAGTGCCAGCACATAGCTGCCTAGGTCTTCGTCGAAGAAGGCACGGTCGAATTGCCGGCGCAGGCCTTCGGCGCGTGCGCGCCAGGCGGCGGCCTTCTCCGCCTGCCCAAGCGCGGCGGCCATGTGGCCCGCCGCGCGCCAGGCGCCGTAGGCATAAGCCTGGACCTCGGCGATGGCGACCGGGCCGCGCGCCAGGCTGCCATCGGCGTGGAATACCGAATCGTGGCTGTCCTTCCAACCCTGATTGACGAGCCCCTCGGCTGTCATACGGCTGTATTCCACGAAGCCGTCGCCGTCCTGATCGCCGCTCGTCGTCATCCATCCGATGGCGGCCTCCACGTTCGGCCACAATCTGCGGATGCTCTCGATGTCGCCGGTCCGTTCGAGATAGGCACCGGCAAGGATGACGAATAGCGGCGTGGAATCTACGCTGCCGTAATATTTCCCGAACGGCACCTCGCGCAGGCGCGCCATCTCGCCGTGGCGGACCTCATGCAGGATCTTTCCCGGCTCGGCGTCGGCCGCCGGATCGGTCGCGGTCGCCTGATGGGCGGCGAGATAGCGCAGCACCCCGCGCGCGAGCGCCGGATCGAGCCACAGCATCTGCAGCGCGGTGATCAGCGCATCGCGCCCGAACACCGTGCTGAACCACGGGATCCCGGCATAGGGGTAAGGCCCGTGCTCAGTGTCCGTGGTCAGCATGGTGAGATCGGAGATGCTGCGCCGGATCGCCTCGTTGAACGTCTCGTTGGAGGTGGCGAGCGAGGCGGCTCGTGACGCCGAAGACCGCAAGGCACGCCGGGCGTCGCGCAGCGCGATGAAGAATGCGCGCCGCGGCGGCTCGCCCGCCGCCATTTCATCGCAGCGGATCTCGACGAACAGAGTCGTCGGCCTGCGCGGATCGAGATCAATCTCGAACACGGCATGATTGCCGTCCAGCCGCGCCGGCCGCGGCTCGAAACGCAGCCAGGTCGTGCGCTGCACCCGGTCGAGCCCGGTATAGGCCAGAAGCACGCCGGCCTGTTCCACCTTCGCCGGATGCACCGTGCCGCGACGCTTGCGCTCTGTGCCGCGCACCTCGAACAGATCGGCAAAGTCGGCGGCGAAGGCGAGCGTCAGCCGCACGCGCCGTGGCGCCACGTCAAAATTGCGGATGGCGAGGCGCTCGAAGCAGGTTCCGTTCCACAGAAACCGCGACCGGCGGACATGAATGAGATCATGGCTGAGCGCGAGCGCGCCGGAACGGTCATACAGATCCGGGTTAGTCAGATCGCAGGTCAGCGTTGCGTTATCGTCACGCAACGTCGAGCTCAGCAGCATCGGGCGCGCGCCATCCACCGTGAGGTAGAAATGCGACAGGAAACGCGTATCACGGTGATAAAGACCCTCCGGGCTTCCCGGCCCCGACAGCACATCGCCGTTGTGATCGAACACCGCGAAGGTCTCGCCGCATTTGAGCGTGCGCGGCCTGCGCTCCTGCAACGAGGCGGCGGCCGGAATGAAAAACTGCGCCAGCCGGGCACCCCCCGTAGCCTCCTGCTTGGGCAGAAGCTGATCGGCTTCGTCGCTTCGTGGTTGTATCGCGTTGTCGCGCATCCGATTCGATTCAATTCGAGCGGAGCGGGCCACATCCCCGCAACGAGAAACTGCGAGGATTCGCCAGAATAATGCAGCAACAATGCGGCTGTTCCCCACCGGTTTCGTTGCGGAACCAGCCTTCGGCTCCCGGTTTTGCGGAAATCTCCGGGCGGCCTTCCGTGACCACCCCGCCGGGGTCGAGGGGCCCGTCAGCGTTGGATGAGACAGAAGGGACCGCTGCAGAAGGCTGCCGAACCGTGCTCCGCGTCGCGGAAGACCTGCTCCTGGTTCGCCCCGACTGCGAGCGCGCGCGCAAGGGCGGCGTCGAGATCGCCGACATGAAGATCGAGATGCACCGGCGTCCAGTGGCGGTCGTAGCGGCGCACATCGGCGGCGCGCGGAGAACGACGCGTGCCCGCCTTCTTCTCGAGCAGGCACAGGGTCGTGTTTACGGCCTTGAGAACGGCCACCTCTGGAACGGGCCTGCCGGTCACTTCAAACCCGAACGCAGCGGCATAGAAGCGAATTCCCTCCTCAAGGCTTGGCACATCGACGCTCTCCGACACAGATACTGTCCCCTCCCGGCTCATGATGACGCCCCTCGCGTAAACGAGCGCGCATCCGTGGATCAGCGGCCCCCTTCAAATTTGTACGCTTGTTGCCGCTCCGCTCATAGCTCCTCGCGTTCAGAAGACATTCGCCTGCGAATCCGGCCGGCTGATGACCCCATGTACCTCGAAGGCATTGCGCTCCACCCAGTTGTGGCGCAGCAAGCCGTCCGGCCCCACCTCCCATACGGCGGTACCGGTCATCTCGAACGGGGTGCCGTTCGGTTCCGTACCCATCAGTCCATTGTTGCGCCCGGTGATCCGCCAGCGCGAAGCAACGCGGCTGCCGTCGTGGTTTTGAAACGTCTCCACGATGTGGAACTGAAAGTCGTGGACCTTGGACAGAAACGCCTTGGCCCACGCCTTGAAGGGCTCACGCCCGACGATATCCCGTCCGCCCGACGTGATCACGAAATCCTCGTGGACCAGCCGGTCGATTGCGTCCGGGTTCTGAGGATGTTGCCATACTTCGCGCCAGAAGTTTTCGACAATGGCGACGCCATCCAGTTTGGTCATGCCCACGGCTCCTTCCGCGTTCCTCCTGCCGGACGAGAGTTGCCGGCGCCGGGTGCGCGCGACATGTATTCAACCTGCCAACTTGGCGGCGATCCGCGCCACATGACGGCCTTGGTATCGCGCACCATCGAGCTCGACCTGGGACGGCTGCCGGGTTCCGTCACCGCCCACAATCGTCGATGCCCCATAAGGCGAATTCCCCATCACTTCGGAAACGCCCATTTGGCCCTGGAATGCGTAGGGTAAGCCGACAACGATCATGCCGAGATGCAGCAGCACGGGATGAAAGGTCAGCAGCGTGGACTCCTGGCCGCCATGCTGCGTGGCGGAGGACGAAAAGACCGACCCAACCTTGCCGACGAGGGCGCCACGCGCCCAAAGTGAGCCCGTCTGGTCGATGAAATTCTTCATCTGAGCGGTCATATTGCCGTAGCGCGTCCCGGTTCCGAAGATGATCGCATCGTAGTCGGGAAGCTCGTTGACAGTGGCAATGGGCGCTTTCTGGTCAAGCTTGAAACCGGACTTGCGGGCGATGTCCTCCGGCACCAGCTCCGGAACGCGCTTGATCGCAACCTCCGCACCGGCTTCGCCCGCACCGGTAGCCACGGCCTCGGCCATCTTTTCGATGTGGCCGTAGGCTGAGTAATAAAGCACCAGCACCTTTGTCATCTTGTTTCGTTCTCCATAGTCGTGATCCGCAGTTTCACAAGGCGTCATGGCTTCCAATGTCAGGTCGGCCAAGCCGAGCCGAGGATGATCGCGCAGAAGTTCTGACGGACGTAGTTCATGTCCTTGAGCGCCAGCACGTCCGCCTTGACGTTGCCGAACGTCGTGAGCGGCTTCGTCGCTATGCCCTTGGCAAAGTGTTCGATGATGTTCTCTTTGAAATTCGCCTCGCGCGGGTGGCGTGCGCACACATGGTCGCGCTGCTCGTGCGTGAAGTCATGATAGGCGATGCCGAGCACGTCCATCTCCACGCCGGCCGTCACCAGCGCGATGGTCGGGCGCATGTGCTCGGGGATGCCCGGCGTCGTGTGCAGCGCGATGGCGGTCCAGACGTCCTCGACATCGCGTTCCGGCACGCCGTAGCTCTTCATGAAGTCCCGCGCGGCGTTCGCCCCATCTACTTCGAAGCGCAGGTCAGGACTTGCGTATTTCTCGGTCAGCCCCAAGTCGTGAAACATGGCGCCGATATAGAGCAGCTCCGGGTCGTATTTCAGCCCGCGCCGTTCACCGGTCAACGCGCCCCAGAAGAAGACGCGGCGGCTGTGATTGTACAGCAGATCATCCTCAGTATCGCGGACGAGCTGCGTGGCGGCGCGGGCAATGGCGCTGTCCGGCACCCGAATGCCGGCAATAATATCGGACATGGATTGTCTCTCCCTCCTTGGTTCGGCCGGAAGTGGCACGGATCGCCACTCGAAACCTGGGCGGCGGGCGCTTGGGGGGACGCCGCGCCGCCGCGCGCCTCTCGCGGCCTAGCTGGCGCGTGGCGCGAAAATCGAAAACCGCGATCCTCGATACGGCGTAGAGCTCACATCGACGCGATGGCCGAGAAGGTCCGCGGCCTTGCGAACGATAAAGAGGCCGATGCCCAAACCGTGTTTTCGCTCAGTTCCGGGGCGCGTCAGCGCCTCGAGCAATCTCAGCACCGTCACATCGGCAATGCCGACGCCGGTATCGATCACGTCGATGCGCACGATCGGCCCTAAATGGCGGCAACCGACAAGGATTCGGCCTCCGGGTCTCGTGTATTTGACGGCGTTGCTCACCAGGTTGCGGAGAATGATGCCGAGAAGCAGCGGATCGCTGAGAACGGATGCCGTTGTCCCGACCACGTGCATGCGAATATTTTTCTGGGCGGCGATTTCCCCGTTTTCATCACAGGCCTGCCGCAACAGGGAATCGACGTCAACGACGCTAAGCTCGATTTGCCCGGCCCGGTCGTGCAGAAGAAGGGCACCGAGTAGATCCTTGAGCTGCTGCGTCATCCGGTCGATCGCGGTCTGGCTCAGTTCAAGCGCGTTGAGTTCGGATCTGGTGCGCACGCCCTTGCTGAGCGAGTCATGGGCGTACTGCATCATCTGCAACGGCTGGCGGAGATCGTGAGCGGCGGTGGCCAGAAGGATCGCCGCAAGATCGGCGTCCTGCTCCGGGCTTTCCGGTTCCGGAATACTCCAGATGACGGTGGGGCGAGTCTTGATTGCGGTGCGGCGCGCCGGCAGATCAAACTGTTCACTCATGTTGCGCATGGATGTTCTCCCATCGACCGTGGAAACGCCCGTTGCGTCTGTTATGTGTCCTTCAGAATCCGAGATCTGAAAGTCCGGGGTGATCATCGGGCCTGCGGCCGAGCTGCCAACGGAATTTGCGCTCGGACTCCGCTATCGGATGCTCGTTGATGCTGGCGATGCGGCGGCGCATCAGCCCGTTCTCGTCGAATTCCCAGTTCTCGTTGCCGTAAGCGCGGAACCAGGTGCCGCTGTCGTCGTGGAATTCATAGGTGAAGCGGACAGCGATGCGGTTGCCAGTGAAGGCCCACAGTTCCTTGATCAGCCGGTAATCCAGTTCACGCGTCCATTTGCGCCTGAGGAAAGCCTCGATCTCCGCGCGACCATTGACGAACTCGGCGCGGTTGCGCCATCGGCTGTCAGGCGTATAGGCGAGCACAACCGTGGCCGGGTCGCGGCTGTTCCAGGCATCTTCCGCGAGACGGACTTTCTCGATCGCGCTCGCTTCGGTGAAGGGCGGCAGCGGAGGGCGCATGGATCGTTTCTCCAAAACGATTGACCGGATCTTCTGCCTGCATTTCGCAATGCAGATCGGCCTCCGACAATGCGCGCGATGCTGCGGATCAGGACAGCCGCACGTCGTTTTTTGACAGAAGATCGTTCAGGCGCTCGCGGCGCGGATGAGCAAGGTCGCTTTCGCGCGCGCGATGCAAAGATTTGCGCGGGTCGGGCCGTTGCCTAGCCTAAAGCAGGTGTTCGATCCGGATTGGCAGATCACGCAGGCGACGCCCGGTCGCATGAAACACGGCATTGGCGAGCGCGGGGGCGACGCCCGTCATCGATACTTCGCCGAGACCCTTGACGCCTGAGCGATTGAAGACCGTGTCGGGCTTGTCGATGAAGGCGACGTCGATCGAACCGATATCGGCATTCACCGGCAACACGTATTCGGCAAGATCGGCATTGAGGAACCCGCCATAGCGCGGATCAACCTCGCTTGCCTCGCGTAGCGCAGCGCCGATCCCCCAGACGACGCCGCCCCGCACCTGGCTTGCCGCGGTGCGTGGACTCATGACCCGCCCGCAATCGGCGACGCTCACGACCCGCGGCACGCGGATCCGCCGCGTGCCCGGCTCGATCACGACCTCCACGAAATGGGCGATGTAACTGAACGTGACGTGACTGTCGAAGACCGGGCCGGCGATGGACGGCAGCCCAGCGCGCAATCGTCCGAAAATCGCGTCCGACTGGCCGGGCGCCTTCCGCTGCACCTCCACCTCCAGCGAGCTGCGGCCGGCGGCCTTGAGGATGTCCGCCGGCGCGCGGTTGGCCACGCCGCCGGGCGACAATTCGGCAAGCGCCTTGAGCATCGCGTCGGCGGCATCCTCCGCCGCTGGGACGGCCGAGGCCGTGCCCCATGAGCCGGCGGTGAGATGTTGCGGCGCCGCGCGCGTATCGCCGATGACCGCGGTTACCTTCTCGACAGGAATGCCGAGCTTGCGGCTGATCGCGTTGCCCAGGGCGGTGCGAATGCCCTGCCCCATCTCGTGCCCGCCGATGCTGATCAACGCGCCGCCGTCCTCGCTGACCTTCAATCGCGCGATCGTCGCCGTGGCGAGACCCGGATAGGCTCCGATCGCCACGCCCCACCCGATCTCGCTGCCGTCGGCGCCGCGCATCGATTGCGGCGCCATCGGGCGCTTCGCCCAGCCGAAAAGCTCGGCGCCGCGCCGCAGGCACTCCGCCACGTGACGCGAGGAGAAAGGAAGACCGGTGGCGGCGTCGGTATCGGTGTCGTTGGCCAGCCGCAGCGCCACAGGATCCTGGCCGGCGGCATAGGCCAGTTCGTCCACGCAGCATTCCATGGCGAAGCAGGCGGGATGCTCGAAGGGCGCACGCATATAGCCCGGCGTCTGCACGTCCGTGCGGACCAGGCGCTCCACGCCGCGGAAATTCGCAAATCCGTACAGACGCGAGCTGGTCGCTGCGTATTCCCCGGGAAATAGGTCGTGGCGCGAAGTCTGTGCGTCGATCTCGTGGATGGCGGCCGCCATCCTGCCCGACCGATCGGCGCCGAGACGGATACGGTGCCGGCTGGCGGGCCGGAAACTTGCATCGTGGAAAACGCCCGCGCGGGGGACGACCAGCTTGACCGGCCTCCCGGTCTCGCGCGCGGCGACGGCGGCCAGCACCGTTTGCATTTGCAGGGAGTTCTTCTGCCCGAAGCCGCCGCCAACGAACGGCGAGATCACTTCCACCTGGTCCGGCGCGATACCGAGCGCGGTCGCGACGCCGTGGCGAACGGCCTCGGCATTCTGCGTGCCTTCGCGAATTGTGAGCCTGCCGCCGCGCCATTCGGCCACGGTGGCAATCAGCTCGATGGGGTTCTGGTGCTGTGGCGGGCAATTGTAAACCGCCTCGATCTTAACCGGCGATTCCGCGAAGGCCTTGTCCGCATCGCCCGCGGCAATTTCGGGAATGAAATTCTTGAGCGGCGTATCGGCCTGGTTCACGACCTCGACGCCCGGCGCATCGAGAGTGACGCTGAAGGGCTCCTCCGCATAGCTCGCCTTGACGAGATGCGCGGCCTCGATGGCCTGCTCGAGCGTATCGGCGGCGACAAGTGCGATCGGCTGGCCGCGATAGGCGATGGCCGGCGACAGCATGGGTTGAAGACTTTGGAATCCGTAGCCGCCGCCCATGAGGAATCCGGCAGACTTTGTCGCGCCCATCATCTCGTGGGTGAGCACCAGCCGCACGCCATGCACGGCTTTCGCCGCCGCGGTGTCTATGCCAGTGATGCGCCCCTTGGCGATGGTTGAGACCGCCAGCGCGGCATGAAGAAGACCGGGGCGAACGTCATCGGCCCCGTAGATCGGCCGGCCGCGCACCTTGTCATGGGCGTCGACGCGGATCGTATCGGGAAACGGCATGTCGATCATGGCTTACGCCCTTTGCCTAGCGATCATCAGGGCGTCGGCCACCGTGCGCGCGCCGAGCTCGATGCGGAAGGCGTTGTTATGGCCGGGCTTTGCCCCTTCCAGAGCGGTATCGCCGGCCTCGCGCGTGGTTCGCGGCGTGAGCGTCTTGCCGGCGAGAAACTGTTCCGCGGCGCGCGCTCGCCAGGGCCTCGTGGCGAGCCCGCCAATGGCGATGCGCGCCTGCCGAACGGTCTCGCCATCCATGTCGAGCGCAACGGCCGCCGAGGCGAGCGCGAAGGCGTAGGACTCCCTGTCGCGGATCTTGTGGTAGGTCGAGGCCCGACCGATCGCAGTCCTGGGCACGCGAATGCGCAGGATCAATTCGCCGGGTCTGAGCGTCGTCTCGACGTTCGGCGTGGCGCCGGGCTCGCGGTGAAGCTCCTCCACGGCGATCGTGCGCGCGCCGTCCGGACCCAGCACGTCGATCCTCGCATCGAAAGCCACGAGCGCGATGGCCATATCGCCGGGATAGACGGCGATGCAGGCATCGCTGCCGCCGAGCAACGCATGGCCGCGGTCGATGCCGCCCTGGGCCGCGCAGCCGCTGCCCGGCTTTCGCTTGTTGCAGGCGAAGGGCTCGCCGCCGCGGAAATAGGCGCAGCGCGTCCGCTGCAGGAGGTTGCCGCCCAGCGTTGCCATGTTGCGAAGCTGCTGCGACGCCGCCCGCCACAACGATTCCGAGATGGCCGGATATTCGGCGACGATTTGCGGATGCGCGGCAACGTCGCTCATCCGCGCGAGCGCGCCGAACACAAGCTCGCCGCGCCCGCCGGTCTCGATGCGATCCAGATCCTTGAGCCGGGAAATATCGATCACCCTGTCCGGCGTCTCGACATTCAGCTTCATCAGGTCGTAGAGCGTGGTCCCGCCGGCGATGAAGCGTGCGCCCTGCCCGCCGCCGGCAACAGCACGAACGGCGTCCTCGGCTGTCCTCGCGCGCGTGTAGCTGAAGGGTTGCACGTTTCAGGTCCTCCGCATCCTGGCGGCGGCGTCCTGGATCGCGGCGACGATGCCGACATAGGCGCCGCAGCGGCAGATGTTGCCGCTCATGTATTCGCGGATCTGTTCGGGAGAATTGGCGTGTCCCTCCTGCACGCACGCGACCGCCGCCATGATCTGGCCGGGCGTGCAATAGCCGCATTGCAACGCGTCATGATCGATGAAGGCCTGCTGCATCGGGTGAAGCTCGCCGCCCGGGCCCGCCAGACCCTCGATCGTCGTCACCGCGCGTCCGTCCGTTTGCACCGCCGGTGTCAGGCAGGACACAACCCGCCGGCCGTCCAGATGCACCGTGCAGGCTCCGCACTGGCCGTGATCGCAGCCCTTTTTTGCACCCGTGAGTGCCAAGCGGTCACGCAGGAGATCGAGGAGCGAGGTCCGTGGATCGATGGCGACCGACCGCGTGTGGCCATTGACCGTCAGCGTCACAGTGACGTGCTCGGCCTCCTCTCCCCCAGCCTCGCCAATGTCCGCTCCCAAAACCGTCACCGCGGCAACGGCGCCCGTCCCCTCAAGAAGTGAACGGCGGCTAATCTCAGGCTCATTATTCATGTTCCACACGGACATTGCCGCTCCCGCTGATCATTCTCTTCGACGAGGCCTGGCGCAAAACGCAGCATCATGCGCCAGAGCGACCCTTCGGATGGCGTTTCAGTATTCTCGCAACGGGCCCCGGCCGCGGACAACGGACGCGATCCTGCGGATCAGGACAGCCGCACGTTGTTTCCTGACAATTGGATGGCACTGCGCCAGACCCGCATTATGCCGAGATGCGTGCTGAATACGACCCGCGGTTCCGTGCATGTGGTGATCGGCGGCGTTCGTTGCTCCCCCAGACCCATCGGCCCTGGAACACAAGATTATGCCCCATCACGACGTTGAACCGTGGACCGGCGAATCCGGAAAGGGAGATGCGGCAATCAAGTCGCACGCGTTCGGAGTCGTGAACCCCGGGATGAAGCGTTCACAGACGGCGGCGTTGACGGTGCCGTAGGTGGACGCGGGCTTGTGCGCGAAGCCAGCGAAATACTCCCGGATGAAGCCTTCCTTGAAATTTACCCTCGGATACTTGGCGACGATCTCCTCGCGCAACTCCGCAGGGAACTGATCGAACCCCACCCCCAGCACATCGAGAAGAACGCCTGAATTGAGGAGCGCCACTTCTGGGCGCATGTACTTCGGAATCCCAGGCGTGGTGTGCAGCGCGATCGCCTCCCAAACGGTCTGCACTTGGTCTTCAGGGATGTTATGGGCGCTGAGGAACTGCCGCGCGGCATTGGCGCCATCGACCTCGAAGCGTTCATCCGGGCTCGAGAACTTCCTGATCAGACCGAGATCGTGGAATGCCGCGGCCACGTACAGGAGCTCCGGATCGAAGCGTAGTTTCCTCTGCCGTCCCTGCTCGGCCGCAAACAGATAGACGCGCATCGAGTGATTGAAGAGCAGAGCGGTCGCATGTTCTCGCAGGATGTCTGTCGCCTCTTTGGCGAGCAAAGAATCGGGAATCACGGTGGCGCTGGTGAGATTTGGGGTGTTCATCGTTCCATCCTTTCACGAGCGACGGTGGGTTCGGCACACATCTTCGCTCGGAAGCGCAACGCCGAAACCGGATCGGTCAACGCGCGCCGACGGCGAGCACGATCTTTCCTTTCGGTTGAGGCCGCATGCGTTCCAGCATCAAATGCGCCTCACGCGCATTCGCGAAAGGCAAGACGGCCCCGACCCTTGTTCTTAGCTTTCCACCGTCGACGAGACGGGCGATTTCCGTCAGATACTGGCCCGTGACATTGACCAGAAAGAAGGAGGCTTCGACGCCATGGCGTTCGGCAAGTGTCTGATCCGGCTCCGACACCGCCGAAATCAGCTTGCCGCCACGACGAAGGACCTGGAACGACCGGTTCTGCGTCTCACCGCCGACCAGATCGATGACAGCGTCCGCGTCTCGCACCTCTTCCTCGAAGCGTTGGGTCCGGTAATCGATCACCGTGTTCGCGCCGAGATCGTGCACGAAGGAAATGTCGTCCGTCCCCGCGGTGGCAATCGTTTGCAGGCGCGCGTTACGCGCCAATTGAATCGCATACGAGCCGACATTTCCCGCGGCTCCTTGAATGACTACTGTCTGACCTGCCTTGAGCCCTGCGTGGTCAAACAATGCCTGCCATGCCGTCACGGCAACGACAGGAACCGACGCGGCTTCAACGTGGGATAGCGAGGTTGGCTTATTCGAGACCATTTCGGCGGAAGCCAACGCATACTCGGCGTAAGCCCCAACAAACTGCGGATTGGTGACACCATAGACCTGATCTCCCACATGCAGTCCGGAAACGCCGGAGCCCGTGGCGACGATTTCACCGGACAGATCGGAGCCCGGCGTGAGCGGGAGCGGTTGCGGCAACGCGCTCTTTCCGGCCCTGATCCAGCCATCCCAAGGTCCGACCCCGGCGGCCTCAACCTTGACAAGGACCTCGCCCGGGCCGGGTTCGGGCCGCGGGACGCGCTCGAACATCATAACCTCGGGTGGGCCAAACGCATGTACGCGCCAGGCCATCATTGTTGGATGAGATCGCTCTTCGTTCGCTCGAGAAACGGCGACGCCGGAGGTCATCTCCTGCTCCTTGCGCTCAGTTTGCCGAGACCGCAGCCAACCATTCGTGGCGACTTGCTGCGGACGACAACCTCGTCGCCAGGATCGTCACTATGTCGCAATACAGCGCTGCTCTGGACAACAGACGCGATCCTGCGGATCAGGACAGCCCTACGTCGTTTATTGACAAAGCGGGTCTGAGCCCTCGACAGTAGAAGACAGCGGTTCCGCCGTCAGATGATTCCGGCATCTATTCCGCTTCGGCCCGACGGAAGCTGGTGCGGTATTGGACAGGGGTCACGCCAAGACGGGTACTGAAGACGATCCGCATCCGGTCCGCGGACCCGAAACCGCAATCGAAGGCAACGGCTTTCAACGGCCGGTCGCTGCCTTCCAGCATCATGCGCGCCGCATCGACACGCGCGCGCTCAATGAATTCGTGCGGGGTGATCCCGGTCGCCTGTACGAAATGTCGGGCGAGATTGCGGGCGCTCATGCCGACGACGGCAGCAAGCGACTCCAGCGTATGGCGATCCCCGATGTTGGCCATAACATGGTCCTGGATGCGGGCGACCGGCGATCCCGGATCGGCCGGTGCCGTGAGATACGGACTGAACTGCGATTGTCCGCCCTGGCGCTGGGCAACCACGACCAGACGCTTGGCGACCTTGAGCGCCGTCTCCGCGCCATGCCGCTGGCCGACGAGCGCCAAGCCTAAATCTATGCCCGCAGTCACACCGGCCGCGGTGATCAGCCGGCCATCGCGGACATAAATCAGATCCGGTTCGACCTTGGCTTTTGGAAACCTAGCCGCCAACGCCTGCGCGTCCTGCCAATGAGTCGTGACGCGCCGATCGTCCAGGAGGCCGGCATAGCCAAGGACGAAGGCCCCCGTGCAGATCGATCCATAGACGCTCGAGCGCCAGGGCAACTCCTTGACCCACTCCACCAAGTGCGGATCTGGCTCCGCCTCCGGCGGCGTCGGAGCACCGGCCACCAGGATAATATCGAAGCCGCCTTTCGCCTCCTCGAAGGTCAGGTCGGCCATCAGTCGTATGCCGTTCGAAGCGCGCAGCGGATTGCGGTGCGCTGCAATCAAAACCGTTTCATAACGGTCGGCGCTGCCCAGGAAGGTGTTCGCCTCACTGAACACATCCATCGGACCAGCGATATCCAGGGCCTGGACACCCTCATAAACCACGATCGCAACAGCCTGTAACGGCACCTACGCTGCCCTTTCGGTCTGATGGCTCATTATGGCAGGTCGCCCTGATACCGGAAAAGGCTCCCGGCCGACCAGCGCAGCGGTCCGTGCGTCAGGCCGCCGGCACGCAGCCCGCTCCGGGCGTTGCGAACCGCGGCCGCGCCGCAGCGGTGAATCCACGATGTCTCGCCGCTGCCGCGCGGACGGCGAGATTCTCAAAATGTGCAGGCACGGTTTCCAAATTGAGAACCATAAGCGCCGATATTGCCAATTCCAGGGGTGCCGAAGGCCGAGGCTGGCCGCCCCGGCGGCGACGATAGATCACGAGCTTAGCGGCAACGGTTCGCGCGACGTCCGCCCCGTGCTCGATGCTCGCGGCCATGCCAGCCGAAATCCGCGACCGCCACCGATTTCTGGAGCATCGCGGGCACGCCGGTTGAACATCTGCCCGGAGAGATCGTTATGCCGGTCGAGGCGATGGTGGACGCCGCGCTCGCGGGCCTGGACTCGGGTGGGTTGATCACCATTACCTCGCTGCCGGATGCAGCCGATTGGACGGCCTATGAAGCGGTCCGTTAGAAGCTGATGCCGACCCTTTCGCACAAGGAGCCGGCGGCCCGGCGATCAACACCCTTGGCCGCGAGAGCCGCTGCCGGAAGAAATCTGATGAACGCCGGCACAACGCTTTTGCCGTCAACCAACAGCGTGAGGATCCCGAAATGCCCTTCGTTACCACACAAGACGGTGTCGACATTTTCTACAAGGATTGGGGGCCGAAGAATGCGCAACCGATCGTCTTTCATCACGGCTGGCCCCTTTGCTCGGACGACTGGGATGCGCAAATGCTTTTCTTCCTGTCAAAGGGGTATCGCGTCATTGCCCACGATCGCCGCGGTCACGGCCGATCATCACAGGTCTGGGACGGCCACACGATGGACAACTACGCAGCGGATGCGGCAGCCGTGATGCGGCATCTCGATCTCCGTAACGCGATCCATATCGGCCACTCCACGGGCGGCGGCGAGGTCGCCCGCTATGTCGCCAAATTCGGTGAACGCGAAGGTCGCGTCGCCAAGGCCGTGCTCGTCAGCGCGGTGCCCCCGCTGATGCTGAAGACCGCAAGTAATCCGGGCGGCCTGCCGATCGAGGTTTTCGACGGCTTCCGCAAGGCGCTCGCCGACAATCGGGCGCAATTCTTTCTCGATGTTGCGGCGGGACCGTTCTACGGGTTCAATCGGCCGGGCGCTAAGATCGACCAGGGGGTGATCTGGAACTGGTGGCGGCAGGGAATGGCGGGCGGCGCCAAGGCCCATTACGACGGCATCAAGGCTTTTTCCGAAACCGACCAGACGGCGGACCTGAAGGCGATCCGCGTGCCGGTACTCGTTCTGCACGGCGAAGACGACCAGATCGTGCCGATCGGCAACAGCGCGCGGCTCTCGATCAAGCTGCTCAGGAACGGCAGGCTTAAAACCTACCCAGGCTACAGCCACGGCATGCTCACCGTGAACACGCCCGTCCTCAACGCCGATCTCCTCGCTTTCGTAGCGGAGTGACACCACTCTGAAAGATCGAGGATGCGGGGGCGACGTTACGCCTTTGCGACGGCGGCGATCCGTTCGGCGATCATGATCGTCGGAAGATTGGTATTGGCCGATGGAATCTCGGGCATGATGGAAGCGTCCGCCACCAACAGCCGCTCCGTTCCGTGCACGTGGCCATTGAAGTCCACGACGAATCGCGACGGGTCCGGTCCCATGGCGCATGTACCGACCGGGTGGTGATAGGTTCTCACATTGGCGTGGATTTCATCCTTGAGTTCGCCGTCGCTCAGCCCGCCGCCACGCCGATGCTTGTTCCGGGCCACGAGATCGAAATCCGGCGAACCGAGCAATTGACGCGCATGGCGCACGCCTTCGACCAATCGGCGCAAATCGCTGTTGTCGGTCAGGAGCGCAAGGTCAATGACGGGAGGCGCCGCCGGATCAAGAGACCGCAACGCGACGCGTCCGCGAGAGCGCGGCTTCAACAGCGCCGCGCATAGTGATGCGACGGCTACGCCTTCATTGAGGAACGGACCTTGCGCGAAAATCTGCAGGTCGGGCGGCGATGACGACGGCACTTCGGCGCTGCGCCATGTCAAAACCGTTTGGAAGCCCGGTCCGTCCGTGGGGATGCTGACCGGTAGGCGGACAGGCACCCAGGGATGGTCGGCGAGATTACCGCCGACGCCCGGGAGATCTACGTGGCACCGAGCGCCGAGCGCCGCCAAACGGGCCGCAGGCCCAATTCCCGACCGCATCAGCACGGCGGGGCTGGCATATGTTCCGGCCGCAACGATGACAAGCTCGGCGCCAACGAACGCGCCGGATGAGGCGAGCCGCACGCCAACCGCGCACCCCGATTGCAGCACCACGCGGTCAACCAGCGCTCCGGCTCTGACGGTCAGGTTCGCCGATCCGCGGAGCGGGCCGAGATAAGCCTGGGCCGTGCTGATCCGAACGCCGTTGACCGCATTCACCGGCAGCGGCCCCACGCCCACCGCTCCCGGGGCATTGTGGTCCTCGACGACCGTGTGACCGTGCCTGGCGGCGGCCAAAATCAGCCCTTGCTGAAATCCGTTGCGTTCATCCTCGCGGTATCGCCGGATGGGCAGCGGACCGGAGGCGCCGTGCCAGGGTGCCGAGCCGAAGTCGGCGTCCGTTTCAGAAGCACGGAAGAAAGGAAGGCATTCGTCGAATGACCATCCCTCGTTGCCCATCGAAGCCCAGGCGTCATAGTCGGCGGGAGATCCGCGCAGCGCAAAGCAGGCGTTGGTCGCCGAGCAGCCGCCGACGAGGCGGCCGCGCGGAAGCGGCAGTTCTCGCCCGATGTTGCCGGCCACGCTGCTGTAACCCCAGTCATGGGAAAAGGTCGGCATTCGCGCGTCGGCAATATCCGGGGGGAGCGAGGATTGCGAAACATAATCCGGGCCGGCTTCGAGCAGCAGCACCGACGCGCCGCGTTCCACCAGCCGCGCCGCCAGCACGCATCCTGCCGAGCCGGCTCCCACCACGATCACCTCATGGCCTGCCATGGCGAGCCCTCCGGCCGCCGACACGTTGATCGCCGACGCTATTGCGGGTTCTCGTGCGGATCCTTGTTCGGCTCACATCGGATGCCGGCCGCCTTGTTCTCGTTCAGCGCCGCACGCCGACCGTCACCAGGTACTGGCGCGGCATGGCGATTCCGAGCGGCGCCACGAATGCGTCATGGAAGGCCACGAAGTCCCGCTTCAGTTCATCGCGGCGCCGGTCATCGAGGCTGGCGGCAAGCGCCTTGGTCGGGCCATATCCGGCGACGAATGTCTGCCATACCGCCTCACCATTGCGGTCGTAGTAGATCGTCTCGCCATCTTCGAACCTGAGATCGAAGTTCGATCCCAGCAGCTCCGTCACGCGCTCGCGGCTTCCCCATGCGAAGGGCGACGGCGGCGATGACGGAGTTGGCGGCATGTAGGTCCGCATCACCTTGAACATTCCGAACACGTTGCCGTCCGGCTTCCAGGTCGCGAGCGCGATGCGCCCCCCTTTGCGGCAGACGCGCGTGATTTCTCCTGCTGCCGCCTCCGGGTTACTGGCGAACATCACACCGAAGGTGGAAATCACCGCATCGAAGCTCGCGTCCGCGAAGCGGAGCTGCTCGGCGTCGCCGATCTCGTAGTCGATCACCAGTCCGCTGGACTGACCGATGGTCCTGGCCGCCTCGATGAGGTCTGCGGCGATGTCGACGCCGACGACCTTGGCGCCGCGGGCGGCCAGCAGGCGCGAGGTCCAGCCGGTGCCGGTCGCAAGGTCCAGGATGTGCTCGCCCGGCTTCGGATCGAGCCGCCGGACGCAATGATCAAGCGCGCTGGCGATCTGCCGGCTAATCTCATCATAGGCGAGCCCGCCCGAACTCCACACCGCCGCCGGCCGCTGGTTATGGGATTGGATGGACCCGGGCATGAGCACTTCCATGACAGCCACTCCCGTTCGATCAGCTCTCTCCTATTCTCGACTTCGTCGAGATATCCTGGCCCTCGAAGCTGACGCCTTGTCGGTGAGCCGACAATGACCGAACCGCCGGGTTCATTTGCCGAAATGCCGGATCGCCGGCCGCCGGCCGGACCCGACCTCCTGTCGGAAGTGCTCAAGGCGGTGCGCCTGACGGGGGCGGTCTTCCTGAACGCCTGCTTCACCGCACCGTTTGGCGTAATCGATCCCAAGTCGTACGGTGACCGCACGCCAATGGCGCGCCTGCGCCATATAAGCATCCTGCACCTTATCGTAGCAGGCGAGTGCGAGTTTGAGACCGCCGGCGAGACCTGCCGGGTGAGCGCGGGCGATCTGATCTTCCTGCCCCTGCCCGGCCAGTACAAGTTCTGGAAGGGCGAACCGGCGCGGATTGTGCAGGCCAGCGAGACCGTCCGTCCCGGGCCGATCGAAGGCGTGTGGACGGTTAATTATGGCGGGGGCGGCGACGAAGTGCGAATGGTCTGCGGTTTCGTCGAGTCAGCGGAGTTCCTATTCTCGCCGGTGTTTCGGACGCTGCCGACGATGCTTGTCGAACGCACCACGGAAGACAGGGTCGGCACGCTGATTGCGTCCACTGTGCGCGAGATCGTGAATCGCGTGGAGGCCGCCGCGCCCGGCTCGCAAGCCGTGCTGGGACGCCTCATGGAGCTGCTCTTTGTCGAACTCCTTAGACGTCATATCGCGCGACTTCCGGCCGGTTCGAAGGGATGGCTCGCGGCACTGAACGATCCTGTCGTCAGCCGCGCGCTGCAACTCCTGCACGCCGAACCTGGTAATCGCTGGACCCTCGATCAAATTGCGAGCCGCGTCGGCTCGTCGCGTACCGTTGTCTCCGATCGTTTCAGGGCTCTGCTCGGGCGGCCGCCGATCGCCTATCTCGCAAACTGGAGAATCCAGTTGGCGGCCGAGCGACTGCGCGCCGGTCATGAGAGCATTCCAAGTATCGCCGCCGCAATCGGTTATGAATCCGAAGCGGCCTTCAGCCGGGCGTTCAAACGTATTACCGGCATGACACCCGGAAGCTGGCGCGACGCCAATGCGAAATCTGAGTCGAGATAGGCGCTCGGAGACATTCGGCGTCCGGGATTGATGACAACTCTCGCGGCCCGGCTTCAATGAGGCCGAGGCTCATGCGCCTCGGATGCGGCAACGGCGAACAGCCCGGCCAGCGAAAGCAGGTCCGCCACGTTCCCGGTCAGCGCTCGCGTGGCCATGTCACGTGCATATCGTCGATCACATAAGCGTGGGCGTGGCGATGTCCGTGACCGGCCCCGGCAAGATGCGGATGGTCGGTCGGGAGTTCGTCATGGCTGTGTTCGACGACATCTGGATCGTGCGAAGGCCAAACGGCAAAGCCTATCCCGATCGCGATTGACGCCAGCGCCGCAAGAACGATCGACGTCACCGGAAGCCCGACAGCCGCGCCGGCCCAACCAGCGAGCGGATAGGCGATCAGCCAGCAGGCATGGGAGAGCGCGAATTGCGCGGCGAAAAGCGCCGGCCGATCCTCAGGTCTGGCAGAGCGCCTGAGCAGCCGGCCGGAGGGCGTTTGCGCCATCGAGTAGCCGAGGCCGAGCACGAACCACAGTGACAGCAGCCATCCATAGGATGGCAGCGCGGCAGCAGCCAGCGCCCCGGCCGCGAGAAGACCGGCACCCCCTAGCATTGCCGCCCGATCTGGCACCCGCTCCAGAAGCCCTGGCAATGCCAGGGCCGCCGCCATCGACCCGCCGCCGAAAGCTGCAAGTGCCAGCGCGGTGCTTTGCTGGTCCAGCCCGAAGGCAGCCTGCACATAAACCACCGTGTTGACGATAACCAGCGCGCCGGCCGAAGCAACGGCGAGGTTGATCGCGAGAAGACCGCGCAATCGCGGCGTCGCCAGATAGATGCGGATGCCGCGCGTCGTGCGATCGTAAATGCCGCGCGGCTTTGACGGCTTCGAGCTCGGGAGCACGACCGACACCACAAGCGCCGCCGAAACGAGGAAGCCGATCACCGTGCCGGCGAAAAGGTTGTGGAACGAGACGAAGGCGAGCAGCGCGGCAGCCAGCATCGGACTGACCACGCTTTCCAGATCATAGGCCAGCCGCGAGAGCGACAGGGCGCGGGTATATTGCCGCTCGTCGGGCAGGATGTCGGGGATGGTCGCCTGGAAGGTCGGCGTGAAGGCGGCCGAGGCTGACTGCAGGAGGAGGATGAGCACATAGACCTGCCAGATCTCTGTGACAAAGGGCAAAAGCACAGCCACGGCCGCGCGCACGAGATCGAGCGCGACCAGCATGGCACGGCGCGGCACGCGCTCGGTGAAGGCCGATGCGATCGGCGCTACCCCGACATAGGCGGTCATCTTGATGGCGAGCGCCGTCCCCAGCACGGCGCCGGCTTCGGCCCCAGCCAGCTCAAAGGCGAGTAGCCCGAGTGCGACAGTCGCAAGGCCGGTCCCGACCAGCGCGATGACCTGAGCGAGAAATAGATGGCGATAAGTGCGATTGCTCAGGATAGCCAGCATCAGCGGGACTTTGCGTTCGCCACGGGCCGTCATCGTTGGCACTCGCGCACTATTTGCAATGCCTAACGCACAACGACCGCGGCCTGTCCAAGCGAACGCCAAGCCCGTGCCGGCGTCAATGGCCGCCCGCTTAGTCCGCTGACCACTCCGGCAGCAGGACGCATCGCCGGAGACCGGGTCTCCAGGCGCGGCGGTTACCGATTCTTCCCGGCATCCGCCTGCGGCGGCGGCGGCGCGTCCGGCGTCGCCACCGAAATGCTGTGCAGCCGCCAGTGGTTATCGACGGCCTGATAGACGAGCTCGAACCTAATCTGCTTCGGTTGCGTCGCAAAGTAACCCGCCAGCACGAGGACACCGTTCTCGTTCACGGCCGGGGGTGTGGTCAGCTGCGGGGCCTCGACGGCCACCGCGTACAGATCGAAGTTCCTGCGACGCAGGTCAGAGAAAGTCAGCGCCAGATCGGCCGCGCTGTTCCTGGCCTGGAAGGCGGGCGTGGCGAGATCGCGTAGCACCGTATAGTTGCCGGTGCGGTTGGCGTCGTTGAGCGCGAGCAGCGACGAGCGGATGAGATAGAGCGCCTGCTGGGCGCTGATCATGCGCGACGTGCTTGGCTGCGGCGGCTGCTGCTGCGGGGCACCCTTTGGCGCGCCGTCGGCCGGGGCCTTGTGGGATGAGGCGCCGCTGCCTGGAATGCTCTGCGCGGATGCCCCAGTTGCAACCGAAGCCAGCACAAGGCAGGAGACCACCGCAGCGAGCGTCCGTTTCCGCATGTCACCAGCCGAGCCGTAGGCCCACCCGGCCGCCGACGAGATTCTGGTCCGCGCCGTACCCGATGCTTCCATTCAATTGGAGGTTCTCGGAGAGACGCATTGAAGCCCCGAGAGCAAGACCGTTGGCCCCTTCGAAGGTGCCCCAGTTCATCGCGATCGCGAAGCGCTCGCCCGGCAGGAGTGTCGGCGTGCCGGCCATGGCGAAGGCCATGGCGATGCCGGTGAAGGCCTTGTTGCTGCGATCGGTGAGCGTATCCAGCCGCGAATTGATGGCATTGAGATCGGCCGCCGAGGCGAAGCCAAGTTGGGCGGGGGTGGCGGTCGCAAGGTTGCCGCCCGCGTCGGCGGTGACGATCTCGACCGCTCCGCTCTGCGCCGCCCGGCTCGCTGCCGAAGTGACGCCCGGCATGGTGTAGGTGTTGCTCGCGGTGCCGAACACCTGCTGGTTCGCCCGCGTCACCGTGGCGCCGTTGCCGATGGCGACCGAGTTGGCAAAGCTGGCGCTGGTATTGTTGCCGATGGCCACCGCGTCGGCGCCGCTGACCGACACCGCATTGCCGACGGCGATCGCGCCGGTGCCCGTCACCGTGCCGTTGTTGGCGATCACAAACGCGTTGGTGGCGTTCACCGCGTTGCCGGAGCCGACGATCGAGGAACCGGCGGCGCTGGCGGTGCTCGCCACTGTGTTGTTGGAACCGACCACGTTGACATTGTCGCCCCAGCCGGCCTGATTGGTGCCGTTGATGGTGTTGTTGTCGCCGAACACGAAGCTGCCGTTGCCGTTCACCGTGTTGGGGTCGCCGATGGCGAAAGAGCCCGCGCCGTTGACCACCTGTCCGGCGCCGAAGGCGCCGCTGTTCTGACCCGTCACACTGTTGTTGAAGCCGACGGCGACGCTGTTGGCGCTGTTGGCTTTGATGGCGGACTGGTTGCCGATGGCGATGCCGTTGCCGGAGGTCGAATCGACGAAAGCGGCGTTGCTGCTTGTCGCGTTGCCGCCGATGGCGACGGAGTTGGCGGCATTGGAATGCGCGCCGATGCCGAAGGCGACGCTGTTCGCGCCGCTCGCGGCCGCACCCTGGCCGAGGGCGCTGGCGCCGGTGGCGGTGGCGGTCGCGTTCTGACCGATGGCGGTGGTGGCGTCGCCATTGGCGACGCTGCCCTGGCCGTAGGCGCTGGCGGTCTCGCCGATGGCGGTGCTGCTCTGGCCGGTGGCGGTGGCGTTGGTGCCGTTCGCGTTGCTGCTGTGACCGGTGGCGGTGGCATTGCTGCCGCTCGCGGTGCTGCCCGCGCCGGTGGCGGTGGCGTTGGTGCCGCTCGCGCTGCTGAAACCGCCGGTGGCAGTTGCATTGGCGCCATTTGCCGCGCTCAAAGCGCCCGTGGCGGTCGCGTCGAAGCCATTGGCAGTGCTGAAACCACCAATGGCGGTGGCGTCGGTGCCGATTGCCGAACTGCCCGCGCCAGTGGCGGCGGCATTGGTACCGTTCGCGCTGCTGTTGTAACCGGTGGCGGTGGCGTTGAGGCCGATTGCGCTACTGGTTTGGCCGATTGCGGTGGCGAAGGTGCCGAGCGCCGCGCCGTTGCAAATGCTGGAGGTGAGCTGGCTGCCGCCGCTGCCGTCGCCGGAGGCGCATTGCGCAAAGGCCGGCGCGGCGCCGAAAAGCACGGTCATCCCAAGCGCAGCCGCAAGGCCGAACAAGCGGCCCCCGATTGGGGCGCCGGTCCATGGACGATGCGTGCGAAAAAGAGTGAGGCGCGATGCTGTGGAACGAAGTGCATGCGGCCGTGCGGCCGCGCCATTGAGTGTCATGACAACCCCCAATAACGAGGGGGCCAATGCTATTCCGTAGTGCCCGCAACCCCCGTCGACCGTGCGTGATGATAGCCACGGCGAACCGCGATCTTCAAGGGCAGCCCGCGCCTCCCAGCCGATTGCGGCGCAAGGGCGATA
>DASZTD010000027.1:0-92112 GCA_035548355.1 Pseudorhodoplanes sp. | reverse complement strand
CGTGTGCGAGGAGCTCGCTGAACGGCTTGCGCGAAAGCGCAAGTACGCAAGCGCGGTCCGGAGCCGGTACCCGTACGGAGCGGGGAAAAGAGCCGCGATGGAGCGCCGCAAGGCGTGCGCCCGGCGAAACGGGCGCGCCGCGTCCGCGAATGGAGGCGGCCTCTGGTTGGATGCGCCTTGTGGCGCTCCATCCCCTCGCAAGGGGGGACTGGAATGAAGGCGGCCCGGCGCCTTTCAAACAATACGGGCGGCGGAGCCTTGGCTGTTTGACAACTGAATCGGTGATGGCGCGCTTCGCCGCGCGGGCGCTAGCGGCCCCAGCGCAAGGCGAGAGGATTTGCGGCCCGGGCAAGTTCGAGAAGGCCGGCCCTCGTCGCCGGATGCAGCGGTTCTAGCGGATGGCGCACGGCGTCGGACCGGATCACGCCGCCTTCCTTCATCACCGTCTTGGTCGCGCGCAACCCGCATTGCCTGTTTTCGTAATTGATCAGCGGCAGAATGTGCGCATAGCCTTCGGCCGCCTCCGCGCGGCGGCCGGCGAGAAACGCGGTGACCACCGGTTTGATCAGGTCCGGCATCAGCGCGCTCGGCATCGTGCCGGTGGCGCCGGCATCGAGATCCGCCATCAGCGTAATCGATTCCTCGCCGTCGAAGGGGCCAGCGATCGCCTTTCCGCCGAGCGCGATCAATGCGCGCAGCTTGGCCGCCGTGCCGGGCGTCTCGATCTTGAAATGGGAGACGAGCGGCACCTCTTTCGCGAGCCGGACGAGGAAAGCGGGCGACACGTTCACGCCGGAGAGCGGGGCGTCCTGGAATATGATCGGAATGCCGCCGGCCTCGGCTACGCGCGCGAAATGCACGATCATTTCGTCCTCGCTCGCGCGCAGCCCGGCGCCGTGATAGGGCGGCATCATCATCACCATCGCCGCGCCCTTCAGCGCGGCTTCCTTCGCGCGCGCGGCGGCGATGCGTGTGGAGAAATGGCTGCAGGTAACGATCACAGGCACGCGGCCGGCCACGTGCGACAGGCACAGCTCGGTCAATTGCTGCCGCTCGTCATCCGATAGCAGGAATTGCTCGGAATAATTGGCGAGGATGCAGATGCCGTCGACGCCCTGGTCGATCATGCAGTCGAGCACCCGCTTCTGCCCCTCGAGATCGACGTTGTGATTATCGTCGAACGGAGTAGGGGCGATCGGGAACACGCCGGTATCGGCCTTGGCGGGCATGCGGCGGCGCTATTCGTCCTCGCCCTTGTCCTTGCCGCCGAGTTGCTTGAGCTTGGCGAACACGGCGCTGACGTCCATGTCGTCCTTCGGCGGCGCGCCGGCCGCATGCTCCTCCTCGCCGTGCTGCTCGGGCGCAGTGGTGACTGAAGCGGGCAGAAGCGTGACCTGCCCCGCCTCCGACGGCTGCGGCTTCTCCTTGGCGGCGCGGCTCACCTCGAAATCGAGGTCGATCTGCGAGCACAGGCCGAGCGTCACCGGGTCGAGCGGCTGGAGGTTGGCGGTGTTCCAGTGCGTACGGTCGCGAATGCCCTGGATCGTCGACTTGGTGGTGCCGACGAGCCGCATGATCTGGCTGTCTTTGAGTTCGGGATGATTGCGGATCAGCCACAGGATCGCGTTCGGCCGGTCCTGGCGACGCGATACGGGCGTGTAGCGCGGGCCGCGCTTGGTCTTCTGCTCCGGGACGCGGACCTTGCGGTCGGCGAGCTTGAGGCGGGCATTGGGATCCTTCTCTGCCTGCTCGATGTCCTCGCGGGTCAATTGCCCGGTCTGGATCGGATCGAGGCCCTTGATGCCCTGGGCGGAATCGCCGTCGGCAATGGCGCGCACCTCAAGCGGGTGTAGATTGCAGAAATCTGCGATCTGGTCGAAGGTCAGGGCGGTATTTTCCACGAGCCACACGGCGGTGGCCTTCGGCATCAGAGGTGCGGTGGCCATAGGGTCCTCCGGGACAAATTTTTCTTGAAGCTCCGCCCGCCCGTCGGGGCGAAGCCTTTTCGTCATCGGCGATGAGCGGAAAGTCGGCAGAATATAGGGAAGATAAACCCCTGCGGCAAGCAAAAGGGCTCCTCGGCTTGACAGGACGGGGCTTAGGCCCCCATTTCAGCGTTGATTTCGCCCCGCCGGGGGCCAGGAACAGGCATTTTTCATGACATCGACCCCGACGCCGCAGACCGGCGAAAAGCCCCCTCTCAAGGTGGTGCTGTGCTCGCCACGCGGCTTCTGCGCCGGCGTGGTCCGCGCCATCGATTCGGTGGAGCGCGCGCTCGCCATGTACGGCCCCCCCGTCTATGTGCGCCACGAGATCGTCCACAACCGCTACGTGGTCGAAAGCCTCAAGGCCAAGGGCGCGATCTTCGTGGAGGAGCTTGACGAAATCCCGGATACCGACGCGCCCGTCATCCTCTCCGCGCATGGCGTGCCGCGCTCGGTGCCGATGGAGGCGCGCAAGCGCAATTTCTTCACGCTCGATGCGACCTGCCCGCTCGTCACCAAGGTTCACCGCGAGGCGCAGATCCATCACAAGCGCGGCCTCGAGGTGGTGCTGATCGGCCATGCCGGGCACCCGGAGGTGGTCGGCACCATGGGCCAGCTTCCGGAGGGCGCGGTCAAGCTCGTGCAGACCGTCGCCGATGTCGATGCCTTCGAGCCGAAGGACCCGAACAAGCTCGCCTACGTGACGCAGACCACGCTCTCGCTCGACGAGGTGCGCGAGATGGTCGATCATCTGCAGAAGCGGTTTCCCTCGATCGTCGGGCCGCACAAGGAAGACATCTGCTACGCGACAACCAACCGCCAGGTCGCGGTCAAGAAGGTGGCGCCCACCGTCGATGCGATGATTGTCGTCGGCGCGACCAATTCGTCCAATTCCCAGCGCCTGCGGGAAGTCGCCGAACGCGAAGGCTGCCGCTATTCGGTCCTGATGCAGCGCGCCTCCGAGATCGACTGGGACAAATTCGAGGGGATTACCTCGCTCGGCATCACCGCCGGCGCGTCGGCGCCGGAAGTGCTGGTCGAGGAGATCATCGACGCTTTTGCCGCGCGCTACACGATCCAGGTGGAAACGGTGCAGGCGGTGCAGGAAGACATGTTCTTCCCGCTGCCGCGCGTGCTGCGTCCGAGCGAAGCGGCGGAATAATTCTGAAGGCCGCGACGCGGCCGACCTGGAGCGCCTGGCGTGGCCGTCTATACCGACGTCTCGGTCGAAGACCTCTCCGCCTTCATTGCCGATTACGATCTTGGCGAGCTGCTCTCCTATAAGGGGATCGCCGAGGGCGTGGAGAATTCCAATTTTCTTCTCCATACCGGCGCCGGCCATTACATCCTCACCCTTTATGAAAAGAGGGTCGCCGCCGGCGATCTGCCTTTCTTTCTTGGCCTGATGGAACACCTCGCCGCGCGCGGGCTGAACTGCCCGCAGCCGGTGAAGACGCGCGCGGGAAAGACGCTCGGCACGCTCGCCGGACGGCCGGCGGCGATCGTCACCTTTCTCGACGGCATGTGGATCCGCAGGCCCGATGCGCGCCACTGCGCTGCCGTCGGGGAGGCGCTGGCGCGGTTGCATCTCGCCGGCGCCGATTTCCCGATGAAGCGCGCCAATGCGCTCTCCGTGTCGGGGTGGCGGCCGCTCTATCGCAACTGCTCCGATCGCGCCGACAGCGTGCAGGCGGGCATGTGCGGCACGATCGAGAAGGAGCTGGCGGCGCTGGAGCGGGACTGGCCGCGCGATCTTCCGCAAGGCGTGATCCATGCCGACCTGTTCCCGGACAACGTGTTTTTTCTCGGTCAGACGCTGTCCGGGCTGATCGACTTTTATTTTGCATGCACCGACACGCTCGCCTATGACGTGGCCATCTGTCTCAATGCCTGGTGCTTCGAGCCGGATTTTTCCTACAACGTCACCAAGGGCCGCGGCCTCTTGCAGGCTTATGCGCGGGTGCGCCCGTTGAGCGTCCCGGAACTTGATGCGCTTCCGCTGCTCGCGCGCGGCGCCGCGCTGCGCTTCCTGCTCACGCGCCTCGTCGATTGGCTGAACGTGCCGCCCGGCGCGCTCGTGCGTCCGAAAAGCCCGCAGGAATATTTCCGAAAGCTCCGCTTCCACCAGAGCGTGACGAGCGTGCGCGATTACGGCGTCGAGATGAAGGAACTGGCGTGAGCCTGCCGCGGGTCATCATTCATACCGACGGTGCGTGCTCGGGCAATCCGGGGCCCGGCGGGTGGGGGGCGATCCTCGAATTCGGCGACCAGAGGAAGGAGCTGAAAGGCGGCGAGGCGCACACCACCAACAACCGCATGGAGCTGATGGCCGCCATCGCCGCGCTCGAGGCGCTGAAGCGGCCCTGTGAGGTCGATCTCCACACCGACAGCCAGTATCTGCGCAACGGAATCACCTCCTGGATCAGGAAATGGAAGTCGAACGGCTGGAAGACCGCCGAGAAGAAGCCGGTCAAGAATGCCGATCTATGGCAGCGGCTTGACGGCGCGCTCGCCCACCACACGGTGCGCTGGCATTGGGTGAAGGGTCATGCCGGGCACGACCTGAACGAGCGCGCCGACGAGCTGGCGCGCGAGGGCATCATGGCCGTGCGGGCCGGCGCCAAGGGCGCGTTGAGCGGGCAAGCCCCGGCAAATCCGCGCCCGCGCCGACCATGACGGCGGCGGGCCGCCAGAGCTGTTACAATTGTTTGATCAGGTTGTCGGCGCCGGAAATGTCGGCCTTGCCCGGCGCGTCCTCGACATTGAGCGATTTGACCACGCCGTCCTCGACGATCATCGAATAGCGCTGCGAGCGCGTGCCGAGCCCGCGTTCGCCGAGGTCGAGCGTCATGCCGATCGCCTTCGCGAAGGCGGCGCTGCCGTCGGCGAGAAAATAATCCACCTTGCCGTCGGCGCCGGATTCCTTTTTCCACGCCTGCATCACGAAGGGATCGTTCACCGCCGTCACAGCGATCGCATCGACGCCCTTGGCCTTGATCGTGTCGGCGTTCTTCACGAAGCCCGGCATGTGATTCTTGTGGCAGGTGGGAGTGAAGGCGCCGGGCACCGCGAACAGCACCACCTTCTTGCCCTTGAAAATCTCGTCGGTGGTCATCGGCTTAGGCCCGTCCGCCGTCGCGACCGGGAAAGTGACGTTGGGCAGGCGATCACCGACCTTGATGGGCATGAGATTTACTCTCCGTGTTTTATCGGTTCTGCGGATGGCGGGGCGACCATAGCGCCGGATCATTCGAGGCGGAAGGTGGTCTCGATCACCTGGTCCGCCGCGGCCGCGGTGAATTTGAGCACCGCGCCTTCCGCCCTTGCCCCCGGCGGCAGGCCCTCGAGTGCGAAGACAAAACGCCTTTGTCCCTGCGGCGCGCCGGCGGCGGGCTCGGGCAGCGGCAATGCCCAGTCCGGCGCCGGGCCTTCGACGAAAAGCGAGGGCTCCGTCCCGGCGGGCGCGGCGACATCGACGCTGACCTGGGCGGACCCCTTTTCGTGCCTGACGCTTGCAATCGCCAGCGGCTGGCGCGCTCCGAGCGCCACAGGTCGCGGCACGCGCTTTTCCGCCCTGGCGACGGCGGCTTCGCTAGCGGCCGAGGCGTCGCCCGGAAGCGGCAGCTCAACCTTCGCCTGCGCCGGGACGCACAGTTTCTCGCAAACCGCGTAATCGAGCTTTAGGCGCAGCACGACCGCGCGCGATCCATCCTTCGGCTCGACGCGCAGCGGCAGCACCACGTCGCCCTTGTAGCCGATGGTATTGCCCTCCGCGTCGGCGAAGCGGACCGGTGCCGGCCACAGCACATCGACGCGGCCGAGGTTTTCGGATTCGGAAAAATCGAAATGCGGTGGAACCCCGGCATCGCCCGGATAGCGCCAATAGGTTTTCCATCCCGGCGCCATATTGATCTCGATGCCGCCGCGCAGAAGCGAGCCGTCGGGGCGTGCGGCGAGCAGGCGCACGGCGCTGCGCGAATCGCCGTCCCAGGCCGATGTGTCGGCGGCCGCCGCCGGAAGCGCAAACCAGCACAGCGCGTGGCAGATTGTGGCGAAAGCGGGCCGGAGGGAGCGGGCGGGGCGGTCTGACATGAGCTTCATCTAGCGATCATATGTGACGCGCACCATTGAAATGGTCGTGAAGTGTGTTCCGCCGGCGATTTGCAATGCGGCGGGATCGGAGTAACCTCCGAAGGCATGAAGATTTCGCGAAAGACGTTGCAAAAGAAGGCCTCGGGACGCGGCTATCTCGACGGCCAGATGCTGATTGCAACGCCGACCATGAGCGACGAGCGTTTCGCTCGCACCGTCATCTACGTGTGCGCCCATTCTCCAGAGGGAGCGATGGGGATCGTCGTCAACCAACCGGCATCGAATATCAGGTTTCCCGACCTGCTGGTGCAGCTCGAGGTCCTGCCCAAGAAGGATCTGATCGAGATCGGCACCCCGCGCGACGACGTGCGGGTGCTGAAGGGCGGACCAGTGGAAACCGGGCGCGGTTTCGTGCTGCACTCCGCCGATTTCTTCATCGAGAACTCGACGCTGCCGATCGACGAAGGCGTCTGCCTGACCGCGACGCTCGATATCCTGAAGGCGATCGCGCGCGGCGACGGGCCTGCCAACGCTATCCTCGCGCTCGGCTATGCCGGATGGGCGCCGGGCCAGCTCGAGATGGAGATCCAGGGCAATGGCTGGCTGCATTGCCCCGCCGATACCGAGCTGATTTTCGGCGAGGACATGTCCAACAAGTACGAACGCGCGCTGCGCAAGATCGGCATCAGCCTCGGGATGTTGTCGAGCGATATCGGCCACGCCTGAATCGCCGCTCCCGCCCGAGAGGGACACGGCGCTGCGTCTCACGACAAGGGGGCGCGCGGCGGACAGGCTTAGCGTGCCATTTCCATTCGGTCGGTGGCGAGCAGCTTGGTAGCCGCCTCCGCCGTCATCGGTTCGCCAAAAGCGAAGCCCTGCACGTATTCGCAGCCGAGCTGGTAAAGCTCGACCGCGTCCGAATCCGTCTCAGCTCCCTCCGCAACGACTTCCATGCCGAGATCGTGCGCGAGCGCGACGATCGACCGCAGGATGATTGGTCTCTTGCCTTTGTTGGTCGTGCGCACGAAGGACTGGTCGATTTTGAGCGTGTCGAAAGGGAATCGCTGCAGATAGGCGAGCGACGAATGCCCGGTGCCAAAATCGTCGAGTGCCAGTCCGGCACCCAGATCGCGGATGCGCAGCAGCATCTGCGCGGCGAGTTCGGGATTCTCCATCACAATGGATTCTGTCAGTTCGAGCTTGAGCGTGCCGCGCATCACGCTCGAATGCGACAGCACCGTGCGCAGGTCGTGGATCAGATCCTGTCGCAGGAGCTGGCGCGACGAAACGTTAACGCTCGCGAAGATGCCGGTCTGCATGCGGCTGGCGCGCTGCCACTGGGTGAGCTGGCGGGCGGTGTGCTCGAGCGCGAACATGCCGAGTTCGACGATCAGTCCGTTTTCCTCGGCGATGGATACGAATTCGGCCGGCGACATGCGCCCCAGTTTCGGATGGTCCCAGCGCGCCAGCGCCTCGAAGCCGGCGATGGTGCGATCCTCAAGCCGCACGATCGGCTGGTACATCATTGTCAACTCGCCGCGCTCGAGCGCGCGGCGAAGCTCGGAGCCGAGCGTCAGGCGGTCGGTCTTGCGCTCGCGCATCGCCGCCTTGAACACTTCGATGCGGTCGCCGCCGATGCGCTTGGCGTGATACATCGCAAGCTCGGCGTCTTTCAGGATTTCCTCGGTGCGCGTCGCCTGGTTGTCAGCGAGCGCGAGCCCGATCGAGGCGGTGAGAAAAATTTCGCGGTCATTGAAGGTGATTGGGGCGCGCAGGGTGCGGCGGATGGTTTCCGCGAACGCGATGATCTTGCTCGGATCGCGCTCGGAAATCAGGATGAGCGAGAACTGGTCCCCGCTCAACCGCGCGAGCGTGTCCTGCGGCTTGAGCAGGCGGGTCAGTCTGCGCGCCAGCGTGAGCAGGATGGAATCGCCGACCGCGATGCCGACGGAATCGTTAACCTGCTTGAAGCGGTCGAGGTCGATCACCATCACCGTCGGGCGCATGGTCGCGTCGGTCTTTGCGAAGGCGAGCATCGCATCGAAGCGGTCGAGGAAAAGCTGGCGGTTCGGCAGCCCCGTGAGATTGTCATGCACGGCGTCGTGCAGGAGGCGTTCCTCGGCGGTCTTGAATTCGGTGACGTCGGTCAGCGTGCCGACAAGCCGTACCACCTCACCGTCCGACCCGACGACCGGCCGCGCTTTCAACGCGAACCACAGGTAATGGCCGTCCGGCGTGCGCAGCCGGAAATCCTGCATCAGGCGACCGCGCCGCTGCTCGATCACGCTGTCGAGTGAGGCGCGGAAGCGGTCGCGGTCGAGTGGATGCAGATAGTCGAGCCAGCCCGCAGCCGGCCCCTCGAGCGTGCCGCGCTTCAATCCGAGCAAATGTTCGGTTTCCGGGCTGGTGAAGACCTTGTCCGCCGACACATCCCAGTCCCAGATCATGTCGCCCGCGCCGGTGAGCGCCAGCGCGCGGCGTTCAACATCAGAGACGATGCCGTGCGTGATGCTGCCGGCGAAGGCGTGCTGCATCACCGTGAAGCCGATCAGCATGACGATCAGCACGAGG
The DNA here is from genome assembly GCA_035548355.1 of Pseudorhodoplanes sp. Classification (GTDB taxonomy): domain Bacteria; phylum Pseudomonadota; class Alphaproteobacteria; order Rhizobiales; family Xanthobacteraceae; genus Pseudorhodoplanes. The sequence continues at coordinate 83,464 of DASZTD010000027.1, read as the reverse complement.
CCGCCCAGCAGAGCGGGGCCGACGATGTCGTTGGTCAGCACTCCGCCGATGGTCAGGCCGGCCGTGACCGTCCAGACGACCAGCAAAATCCAGGTCGGGATCAGCAGGACCGCACGGTCGAAGCCCTGGGTCGCGAGATAGACGACAAGGCCGAAACCGACAAAGGCGACGCCAGCGAGGGAGAAGCGGGCGATGCCGGCGGCGATCTGCGGCGTGAACAGCGCGAGCGCGACCAAGGCAACCAGCACCCCGAGCCAGGCGATGGTGATATGGGCGTAGCGCACATGCCAGCGGCCGAGATTGAGATAGGCGAACAGGAAGACCAGCAAGGTCGCGGCAAGGATCGCCTCGCCGCAGGCGCGCCAGATACGCTCGGCGCCGGCGGACATATCGAAGACCTTGCCCCAGAATCCGAAATCGACACCGATATAGACGAGCACCGCCCAGCCGAGCGCGGCGGCGGCGGGGAACATCACGCTTCCCTTCACCACGAACAGAATGGTGAGGAAGAGCGCGAGCAGGCCGGCGATGCCGATGACGATGCCGTAGTAGAGCGTGAAGGAGTTGATCTTGTCCTTATAGGCGTCCGGCTCCCACAGATAGAATTGCGGCAGATAGCCGGTGCGCAGCTCCGCGACATAGGTGATGACGGTGCCGGGATCGAGCGTGATACGGAAAATGTCGGCGGCGGCCGAATCCTGCCGATCGGGCCTTTCGCCCGAACTCGGGGTGATGCCCACGACGCGCGACAGGCCGAGATCGGGCCAGAAGATGCCCGAGCCGACCATCCGGTAATGCGGGATGACGATCAGCCGATCGATCTGTTCGTCGCCGTTATTGGCGAGGGCGAATACCGCCCAGTGGGTCTGTCCCTCGCGGCCGCGCACCTCGATGCGGCGGATGATGCCGTCGGTCCCGGGCGCCGTCGAAACCTGGATGCGGTCGGTTTCGGTGCGCTGATATTCGAGCGCATCGGTCAGGTCGATGGCCGGCACGTCGGCGCGCACGGCCACCGCATCGACCGCCAGGGCCGGCCGCGTGGCCACCGCAGCGAGCGCGGCCAGCGCCGCGGCCAGAGCGCAGAGACGAAAGATGCGCAAACAAAACCCTCCGGCGGCGCCTGCCACCCACAATTCCTGCATCCGGCGGCGCCGTGACGACCCCACGGCGTTCACCAACGGCCCAGCTTTACGCCGATTTCACGGCAGATGCAGGGGCTTGACGGTCGGGAGCGGCGATTCCGCCGCTTTTGGGTGGCGAAAGGGAGGTTTTGCTGGCCGGGCGTGCAGCGCATGACTCAGGTCAGGAGCACGATTTTGCCGATATGCCGGCTTTCCTCGATGCGCGCATGGGCGGCGGCGGCTTCGGTCAAGGGGAAGGTGGAATCCATCACCGGCCGAACACGCCCGGACGAGAGCAGCGGCAGTACCTGTTCCTCGATCACCCTCGCGATCGCGGCCTTGTCGGCGACCGAGCGCGAGCGCAGCGTTGAGCCCGTGTGGTGCAGCCGTTTGAGCATGATGCGGCGGAAATCGACGGTCGCCTTCGAGGTGCCCTGGAATGCGATCTGCACGATGCGCCCTTCGACGGCGGCTGCCTCGTAGTTGCGTTCTATGTAATCGCCGCCGACCATATCGAGGATAACATCGGCGCCCTTGCCGCCGGTGGCGTCCTTGGTGAGCGCGACGAAGTCCTCCGACTTATAGTTAATGGCGGCATCGGCGCCGAGCTTGCGGCAGGCTTCGCATTTTTCCGCGCTTCCGGCGGTGACGATCACCTTCGCCCCGAACGCCTTGGCAAGCTGGATGGCGGTCGTGCCGATGCCGGACGATCCGCCATGCACGAGCAGCGTTTCGCCCGCCCGCAGCGCGCCGCGCTCGAACACGTTGTGCCAGACCGTGAAGAACGTTTCCGGTACCGCGCCCGCTTCCGTCATCGACAGGGCGGACGGGATCGGCAGCGCGTGGCTTTCATGCGCAAGGCAATATTGCGCGTAACCGCCGCCGACGACGAGCGCCATCACCTTGTCGCCCGACTTCCAGCGCGCCGCGCCTTCGCCAAGGGCCACCACTTCGCCCGCGATCTCGAGCCCGGGAATGTCGGGCGCGCCTTTCGGCGGCGGGTAAAGTCCCATGCGCTGCATCACGTCCGGGCGGTTCACGCCGGCGGCGGCGACCTTCACGAGAATCTCGCCGGGGCCGGGCACGGGAACGGGCCGCTCCTGCGGCACGAGCATCGTCGCGTCGCCGGGGGCCTTGATGCCGATGGCGATCATGCGGGCGGGGATGTCGAGCATGGCGCGGTCCGATATGGGAAGCCGTGGCGTCTTGGTGTTGTTTACTGGCCGGCCTCTGGTGTGACAACCCGGCCTTGCGTCACTAACATCCGCCGGCAGGAGAACACGCCCATGTCGATGACCGACGACGACCGCCCGAGGAAAAAAGTCGCCCACGAGATCGGACAGGACCTGACGCTGCTGTCGGTGGCCGAATTGCGTGACCGGATCGCGCTGCTGCGAGAGGAGATCGCGCGTCTTGAGTCCGACATCGCCGTCAAGCAATCCTCGCGACAGGCCGCCGACCAGGTCTTCAAGAAATAAGACTATCGGCGCACCGGCGGGCAACCGGAGACGCGGCAGAGCTTTTCCAGTTCGGGAAAAGGTTGATAGGGCGCGTTGCCGCACTGCTCTTTCGTCGCATCGAGCATGGTGGTGAGATGACCGCCGTAGAAGAACGCCGCCTTTTCCTTCACGCCCATATAGGTGCCGTCCTTGTTGCGTGCATTAAAGCGCAGGCAGGCGATGTAACGCGTTTCGGCTCCGCTCGGCTTGAGTGCGGGCTCGGCGATGAATGCCTCGCGGATGCCGCTCGGATCATCGAGCGTGACCTGAATCTGATTGATGATCTCGGCACGATAATTGGTCGGCGCGATATTGGGATTCTCCGGCACGTCGGACTTTCCCGTGCTGCCGCACGATGCGACGAGAATTGACAGGCACACGATAGCGGCGGCGCGCATTTTTACCGCTCGATGGAACCAGAAAGCCGACAGACGCGTGATCATCGATCGTTCGAATTTATTTCTCAATTTACATAAAGTTAAGCTTTCTCAGTCATTACTGGCATTGTCCATCTTCTGGACATTGAGTGGCTCCTGTCCACTCTGTTTGACGCCTCCCTGTTACTACTTGAGCCGCCGGCTTCGGCGGCTCTTTTTTGTCCCACTGTCCCATTTCGGAGCAGATGGCCGCCGCGCCACGCCCGGCAACTATGCCGGCATGTTACCCCCCGTGTATGCTTTACGCGCCGGGCCGCTCGTGCCTATGCTGCATCGGTGTGGCGTAGGGTGGTGAGGCGTATATGTCGGAGCGTTCGATACAGGATGCCGAGCCCGTCTCCTTTCAGGAACGGCTCGCCGGATCGCAGGCCTTTTCGGCATTGTTTCGTGAAGGGATGGCGCTGGTCGAGGAGACGGCCGCCTATCTCGACGGCAAGGGCCGTCACGAATCCAAGGCGCTCGAGCGCGCGGCCGCTCTGGCTTATGCCACCGAGAGTATGCGGTTAACGACGCGGCTGATGCAGCTTGCCTCATGGCTGCTGCTGCATCGGGCGGTGAAGGAAGGCGAGATGTCGCTCGCGCAGGTCAACCAGGAGAAGACCAAGGTCAAGCTCTCGATCGGCGCGCCGGTGAGCGAGGCTACGCTCGCGATGCTGCCGCCGACGCTGGCGGGCCTGATCGCGCGTTCCCGCAAGCTGCACGACATGGTGATCCGGCTTGACGCCACCATACACGGCAAGCCCAGCGAACCGGCGGCGCCGGTCGTCAATCCGGTTGGGCATCAGCTCGGGCTTTTGAAGGCCGCCTTCGAGCAGCCGCGCAGCGCCTGAAATTCGCGCCTGCGCCGCCGGCCTTCCAAGCAAAAACCCCCGCGCAAGCGGGGGTTTTGTTTGGTTCGGCGGGAAGAACTATTTCTTCTTGTCCTCCTTGCCTTCCTTGAGGAAGCCGGAGAACTTCTTCTGGAAGCGCGAGACGCGTCCGCCGCGATCCACGATCTGCTGGCTGCCCCCGGTCCAGGCGGGATGCGATTTCGGATCGATGTCGAGGTGCATCGTATCGCCCTCCTTGCCCCAGGTGCTCCGGGTGAGGAATTCGGTGCCGTCGGTCATGACGACCTTGATGGTGTGGTAATCGGGATGAATATCGGACTTCATGGCGCTCTTTCCTGCGGGCGGCCCGCCTTCCTGCCGGGAGATGTCGAGAATTGGCGGGGTCTATAGCCCACGCCTGCCCCTTGCACAAGCCGCCGCCCGGCCCTGCGCCGGTCGCCTTGCGTTTCGCGGCCTGCGGCGGCATGTGAAGGCGGGGCCGACGCGGCGGATGCGCCGAAAACGATATTTGAGCGAAGGGCCGCGTGCCGGTTGATCAAAGCGCGCTGACGGACGGGGACGCAAGGGAACGGGGCGCCGCGCTCCGGCCGATGCTCCTGCTCGTCCCCTATGTCCGGCGGTATTGGCCGCGCGGGCTGGCGGCGCTGGCGGCGCTGGTCGTCGCGGCGGCGGCCACGCTGGTCGTGCCGGTGGCCGTCAAGCGGATGATCGATTTCGGTTTCGCCGAACGTTCCTCGATCGACCGCTATTTCCTGGCCATGCTTGTCGTGGTCACTTTGCTTGCCGGGGCGAGCGCGCTTCGCTTCTATCTCGTGACGACGCTCGGCGAGCGGATCGTGGCGGATCTGCGCGCCGACGTATTCGCGCATTTGACGCGCCTGTCGCCTGCTTTTTTTGACGAGGCGCAAACCGGCGAGATGATGTCGCGCCTCACCGCCGATACCACGCAGGTGAAGGCGGCGGTCGGTTCCTCGGTTTCGGTCGCGTTGCGTAACCTCGTCCTGTTTGTCGGCGCGGCGGCGATGATGGTGGTGACGAGCCCGCGCCTCTCTGCGTTCGTGCTGGTCGCGATCCCGATCATCGTGCTGCCGCTCGTGGCGTTTGGGCGCGCGGTGCGCCGCCGCTCGCGCGCAGCGCAGGATTCACTCGCGGATGCGTCCGCATACGCCGCCGAGCTGATCGGCGCGGTCCGCATCCTGCAGGCGTTCACCAACGAGCAGATGGTGCAGTCCCGTTTCAAGACGGCGGTGAACGACGCCTTTGCCGCCGCGCTCCGCTCCACGCAGGCGCGCGCGGTGCTGACCGCGGTTGCGATCTTCCTCGTCTTCGCCAGCGTCGTCCTCGTGCTGTGGGTCGGCGCGCAGGACGTGATCGCCCATCGCATCACCGCCGGCCAGCTCAGCCAGTTCGTGCTCTACGCCGTTTTCGCCGCCGGCGGACTGGGCGAGCTCAGCCAGATGTGGGGTGAGGTTTCGCAGGCGGCGGGCGCCGCCGAGCGGCTGTTCGAAATCATGAAGCTTGAACCGGCCATCGCCAGCCCGGCGCAGCCGAAAACGCTGCCCGAGCCCGCCCGCGGCGAGGTCGCCTTCCGGGACGTGACATTCTTTTATCCTGCGCGGCCGCAGAATCCCGCGCTCGACCATGTGTCGCTGCAAATCGCGCCCGGCGAAAGAGTGGCGATCGTCGGCCCTTCGGGGGCGGGCAAGAGCACGATCTTTCATCTTTTATTGCGCTTCTACGATCCCTCGTCCGGCGTCGTGACGTTCGACGGCATACCGCTTGCCGAGCTTGACCCGCGAGACCTGCGCCGGCAGATCGCGCTCGTGCCGCAGGAGACGGTGATCTTTTCCGCCTCGGCCCGCGACAACATCCGCTTCGGTCGGCCGCAGGCGTGCGAAGCGGAAATCGAGGCGGCGGCGGAAATGGCCGCCGCCGACGAGTTCATCCGCCGCCTGCCGCGGGGCTATGACACCCCGCTCGGCGAGCGTGGCGTGACGCTGTCCGGCGGCCAGCGCCAGCGACTCGCGATCGCGCGCGCGCTGCTGCGGCAGGCGCCGCTGCTTTTGCTCGACGAGGCGACGTCCTCGCTCGACGCGGAAAGCGAAACGCTCGTGCAGCGCGCGCTCGAGCGGCTGATGAAAGGCCGCACCACGCTGGTGATCGCCCACCGCCTGGCGACGGTGCTCGCCTGCGACCGCATTATCGTCATGGACCAGGGGCGAATCGTCGAACAGGGGACTCACGAGGAGCTTGCCTCGTCAGGCGGCCTTTATGCACGCCTCGCCCAGCTGCAGTTCCGCGCCGCCTAGCCTCGCCAGGTCATCCGGTAGGTCGGAGCGCCCGACAGGGGCGCGCGGCCCGTACCGGTCACGGTGAAGCCGTGCTTACGATAGAAGGCGACAGCGGGGCAGTTATCTTGATTGACATCGAGATCGATCCGCTGCGGGCAGACCTGCCGCGCCCTCGCCAGCAACATTCCCGCGATGCCGCGCCGCTGCTGCGCTCTGGCGACGACAAGCTGGTCGAGATAGCCGCTCTCGGGATCGATGGTAACGAAACCGGCGACCCGGCCCCCGACCGTCGCGGCGTAAAGGCGCGCGCCGGCGCGGGCAAGCTCGTCGAAGCGGGCGTCCATCCACGGCCGCCGTGCAGCGAAGTCAATCGCCGGATAGGCGCTCTGCCATGCCTCGGTCCACAGATTGAGCGCGGCCTCGCGATCGCCCCGCCGCATCGCCCGCACGATGACGCGCGCCGGCATCAGCGTTCGGTCAGCTTCAGCTCGATGCGGCGGTTGCGGCGATAGGCATCCTCGGTCGTGCCCGGATCGAGCGGCTGGAATTCGCCGAAGCCCGCGGCGACGAGATGCTGCGGCGAGACGCCCTTGCTGATGAGATATTGCACCACCGCGATCGCGCGGGCCGACGACAATTCCCAGTTCGAGGGGAACTGGGTGCTGGCGATCGGCCGGACGTCGGTATGCCCGTCGACCCGCATCACCCAGGCGATATCGGCGGGGATGCGTTTTTCCAGATCGAGCAGGGCGGTTGCGATCTTGTCGATCTCGGCGCGCCCTTCAGGTTTCAGCACCGCCTGGCCGGCGTCGAAAAACACCTCGGACTGGAAGACGAAGCGGTCTCCGACGATGCGGACATCGGGACGGTTACCGAGAATCGCGCGCAGGCGTCCGAAGAAATCGGACCGGAAGCGCGACAATTCCTGCACGCGCTGCGCCAGCGCGACATTCAGGCGATTGCCTAGATCGGCGATGCGGCTCTGCGATTCCTTTTCGCGATTTTCCGATGCGTCCAGTGCCGCTTCGAGGGCCGAGAGCTGGCGCCGCAGGGCGGCGATCTGCTGATTGAGCAGCTCCACCTGCGACAGCGCACGCGCCGAAACCTGCTTTTCGTTTTCAAGCTTGCTCGAAAGCTCGCTGATCTGCCCCCGCGCGCTTGCCGATCCGCCGCCCGATCCCTCGTAAAGCCCCTTGTAGCGGTCGCGCTCGCTTTCAGTCGCCGCCAGCGTCGAGCGAAGCGTCGCGATCGTGTCCTCGAGATTGGCCTTGCCGGTCTTTTCCAGTTGCAGCAGCTCGCTGAGCTGGGCGATCTGCGCGTTGAGGCGGGAAAGGGCCTCGTCCTTTCCGCTCATTTCCTGCGTCAGGTAGAATTGGACGACGGCGAAGACGGTGAGCAGAAAAATGATGCCGAGAATGAGCGTCGACAGCGCGTCGACGAAACCCGGCCAGTAATCGATGCCGCGCTCGCGGCGTCCGCGCGCGAGAGCCATGTCAGGTCTTCTCTCGCGCCAGGCGATCCAGCAGCCGGCGCATGTCCTGATGCATTTCCGCCTGCGAATCCGCCCATTCGCGGATCATTTGCTGTTCGGTGCGCATATGCTCGACGAGGCCCTGGATCGCTTCGGCGAGGTTGGCCATCGCCGCGGTCGCGGCGCGGTTGGTGCCGGTCTCGGCCATCGCTTCCTTCAGACGGTCGATGGCGACGCGCAGATCGCCGGGCAGGGCGGCCGCGGCCGGCTGGTCGGTCGCGATGTCGCGTACCGTCGTCGAAAGCCAGTCCTCAAGGTCGGTATAGAAGCGGTTCTGCGCCTGGCTTGTCTGCAGGTCGAGGAAGCCGAGCACCAGCGATCCGGCAAGGCCGAACAGCGAGGATGAAAACGAAATGCCCATGCCGCTGAGGGGGGCGGCGAGGCCCTCGCGCAGCGTGTCGAATACCGAGGCGGCGTCGCCGCCCGGCTTGAGCGTCTCGACCACGTGGCCGACCGAGCCGACCGTTTCGATCAGGCCCCAGAAGGTGCCGAGCAGGCCGAGGAAAACGAGCAGCGCCGTCATGTAGCGCAGCAGATCGCGCGATTCATCGAGGCGGGTTGCGATCGAGTCGAGAATGCCGCGCATCAATTGCGCGGTGATCGTCATTCGTCCGACGCGGTCGCCGAGGATCGAGGCCATCGGTGCGAGCAGCACCGGCGGGCGCTCGACCGCAAGGCCCGGATCGGCAAGGCGGAAGCCGTTGACCCAGGCGACTTCCGGAAACAGGCGGACCACCTGCCGGAAGGCGAGCAGGATGCCGATCACCAGCACGCCGATGATGACGGCGTTCAGGCCGGGATTGGAGAGGAAGGCGACGAAAATCTGCTTGTAGAGAACGACGCAGAGCAGGGCGCACAAGATCAGAAACACCAGCATCCGCACGAGAAAGATGCGAGGCGATGACAGTTTGAACGGATCCGCGTGGCGTGCCATGAGGCGTCCCTCGAGAACGTTCCTGAAATAGAACGGCAAAGCTGCCTGAATATGGCACAGGCGGCACGAAATGAAACGGCGGCGTAACGGCGCGTTTTCTGCCGCAATCCGGGTCAGCCGGCCTGGTTGACCATGCGCAGAAGCGCGCGGTGCATGGTTTCGTTGCCCGCGACGACGCCGCGCGTCGCGAACATCGCATCGTTTCCGTTCAGATCCGTGACATAGCCGCCGGCTTCGCGCACGAGGAGGATGCCCGCGGCCATGTCCCAGGGGGACAATCCCCGCTCCCAATAGGCATCGACGCGCCCGGCCGCGACGAAGGCGAGGTCGAGCGCCGCTGCTCCGAACCGACGCAGGCCGGCGACCTGCTCCTGCACGACCGCGAATTCACGGCGAAACAACGCGAGGTCGCCCCGCCCGAGATGCGGCAGGCCGCATGCGATCACCGCCTCGCTGAGGCGGGTCCGGCCGGCAACGCGCAACCTGCGGTCGTTGAGGAACGCGCCCTTGCCGCGTTCGGCGGTGTACATCTCGTCGCTGATCGGATTGTACACGAGGCCGGCCACGATCACGCCGTCGCGCTCCAGCCCGATCGAGATGGCGAATTGCGGAATGCCGTGCAGGAAGTTCGTGGTGCCGTCGAGCGGATCGACGTACCAGACATGCGTCCTGTCCGTGCCTTCGACGCGCCCGCCTTCCTCGCCATGAAACGAGTAGCCGGGACGCGCCGTCAGCAATTCCTCCTTGAGTATCTTCTCGGCGCGCTGGTCGGCGGCGGAGACAAAATCGGCGGGACCCTTCAGCGAAACCTGCAGGTTTTCCACTTCACCGAAATCGCGCTTGAGGCCGCGCGCGGCCTTCTGCGCGGCCTTGATCATCACGTTGAGGACGGCGGAACGGAGCATTTACTCCGCGCGGCGCACGTAGGCGACTTCGTTCGTGTCGACGACGACCTTCTCGCCCGACGTGATGAAGGGCGGCACCATGATCCGCAGACCGTTTTCGAGCTTGGCCGGCTTGTAGGAGGAGGCCGCGGTTTGGCCCTTCACGACCGGATCGGCCTCGACCACTTCGAGCGTCACCTGATCGGGCAGCTTGATGCTGATCGGGCGCTCCTCGTGCATTTCGAGGGTCACCTGCATGCCGTCCTGGAGGAAGGCGGCGCGCTCGCCCACGAAATCCTCCTGCAATTCGAGTTGCTCGTAGGTGTCATTATCCATGAACACGAGCGCGTCGCCCTGCTTGTAGAGAAACTGAAAATCCTTCTGCTCCAGCCGGGCGCGTTCGACGCGCTCGTCCGAGCCGAAGCGGTTGTTGAGCTTGCGCCCGTCCATCAGGTTCTTCAGCTCGACCTGATTGTATGCAGGCCCCTTGCCCGGCTTCACCGCCATCGTTTTCACCGCGACCCAGAGCGAGTCCTGATATTCGATGACCATGCCCGGACGGATTTCATTGCCATTGATCTTGGCCATCGATGTCCGCCGTTGTCAGGATGAGACGTTCGGGGGCTGATGTGCCCCGCAGCGCGATGCCCGTCAAGAGCGCGAGGCGGCGATGGCGTCGAGCCAGGGCTTGGCTTCCTTTTCCGCTTGGGCGCGGACCTGGGGTGGCTGTTGTGCGGCGAATTCGTCGAGCCACAGGTCCGTGGCGCCGCCCGCCTTGGAAATCAGGTGCCACTTGATCGCCTGGACCGGGTCGGCGGGCAGGCCCTTGCCCGAGGCGAGCACGCGCGCGAGGCGGTTCTGCGCGATCGGGCTGCCGCGCCGGGCCGCCTTGCGCATGATCTCGCAGGCCTTCTTCTCGTCTTTGGCGACGCCGGTGCCGTTGTAGAGCATGATCGCGAATTCGACCTGGGCATCAAGATTGTCGGCGAGCGCCGCCGCGGCGAGGAGCTGGGCGGCCTCGGAGAGATCCTTCTCCACCCCGCGCCCTTCCTTGTAGAAGGTCGCCAGCGCGTATTGCGCCTCCGCGTTGCCGGCGTCGGCCGCCTGCCGCAAGAGCTGAGCCGCCTTGCCGAAATCCTGCGGAAAAGCCTGGCCCTCAATATAGAGAAGGGCGAGATTGTAGGCTGCCGCCGCATGGCCGCGCTCGGCCGCCGCCTGGAACAGCCGGGCGGCCTCCTTGCGGTCCGCCGGCCCGGCGCGGCCGACGAGCCGGAACATCGCGAGCGCGAACATGGCGTTGCGGTCGCCGCGTTCGGCGGCGAGCTTGTACCATTCCGCCGCCTTGACGTCGCTGGCCGGCACGCCCAGGCCATTGGCGTAAAGCTCGGCGATCAGTGTCATCGCCACCGGATCGGCGAGAGCTTCGGCCCGCTTCATGGCAAGCGCGAAGGCGGTGAGATAGCGTCCGCCCTGGAACGCGCCATAGGCGAGATCCGCCTCGCCGATCGGCGTGCCCACCTGCACGCCCCCCGACGGAAACGCGGGAGGCTGCGCCGGCTTGCCCTGCGGCTTGCCCGATTGGGCCGATGCGCCCTGCGCGATCAGCAAAGCGATGAGGATCGGGCCGGCCCGCTTCATGCGGTCGTCTCCGCGATCTTGACGCGCGCGGCGGCTTCGGCGACCGCTTCCGCGACGGGCCGCGCGCCCCGGAAAACGAAATCGCCGACCGCAACAAAATCGGCGCCGGCCTGTGCCAGCGGATGAACTTCCGCAAGCGCAGCGGCGAAGGCGACGCAAGGAGTCTGGAAGACTTCCTGCCACCATTGCACGCGGTCGAGAATTTGCGCGAAAGGCGCTCGGCGCCCCTGCGCGTCCGGTTCCCCGAACATCACATAATCGGCGCCCGCTTCGGCGACGACCATGGCGTCGTGCCGGGTGAGGATTCCGCCGGCGCCGGCGATGCGGTCGGGCTTCAGGTCCTCGCGCGCGGCCTCGAAGGCCGCGGCGCCGGTCAGGTGTGCGCCATCGGCACCGCTACGCGCGACGATATCGGTCCGTCCGTCGAGGATGAGCGCGGCGCCTGAATTCTGAATGATCGGCGCGATCGTCTTCACGCGTCGGATCAGCGTGCTTTCGGCGTCGTCAGCGAGACGCAGCAGCACGGCGGCCACGTCGGCCGCGCCGAGCGCGGCGGCAAGCGGGCGTGCAAGCCCTTCCGGGTCCGCGACCTCCGGCGCGATCAGATAGAGCCGCGGTTGCGGACGGGCATCCTCGTGTTTCGGTGCCATGACCCGTCCGATGTAACGCCAATTCGGCGGAAATGCGTTAACTGCATTTCCGCCGCGCTTTTGCGTAAGGCGATCAGGCCGCCTTCTTTTCGAGGTCCTGCTTCCACTGGCCGAGGGCGGCGAGACCGTTCATCCGGGCGCGGTGGGTGAAGGCCCTCTGCGCCGCCGCCACGTTTTCGCTCTTGCCCGCCCATGTCTTTTGCGGGGCGGCCTGCAGCGCGCGACCATAGGAGAAGGTGAGCGCCCAGGGCAGGCCGCCGATCTTATTCATCGCATCGAGATGGGCGGTGGCATCCTCGTCGGACTGGCCGCCGGACAGGAAGGCGATCCCCGGCACCGCGGCCGGCACGCATCCCTTCAGCAGCCTGACGGTCTTTTCTGCGACTTCGGCGACCGAGGCCTTCTTCGCGCTCTTTTTGCCCGGCACCACCATGTTGGGTTTAAGCACGATGCCCTCGAGCGCGACCTTTTGATAGTAGAGCTGCATGAAGGTTTCCTTCAGCACCCACTCCGTCACCTGGTAGCAGGTGTCGATATCGTGGTCGCCATCCATCAGCACTTCCGGCTCGACGATCGGCACGATCTGCGCGTCCTGGCAGAGCGCGGCATAGCGCGCGAGCGCATGGGCGTTGGCGCTGACGCAAGCGTAGCTCGGCTTGCCCGCGCCGATGTCGATCACCGCGCGCCACTTGGCAAAACGTGCGCCTTGCTCGAAATATTTCGGCAGCCGGTCGGCAAGCTTGTCGAGGCCGACGGTGACAAGCTCGCCGGGGCAATTGGGCAGCGGCTTGGTTCCTTCATCGACCTTGATGCCGGGGATCGATCCCGCCTGCTTGATGATCTCGATCAGCGGCGTGCCGTCCTTGGCCTTCTGCCAGATCGTCTCGTCGTAAAGAATGACGCCGGAAATCGCCTTCATGCCTTCGGTGGCTCGAAACAGCATCTCGCGATAGTCGCGACGGTTTTCTTCCGTCGATTCCACACCGATCGCGTCGAAACGTTTCTTGATCGTGCCCGACGATTCGTCGGCCGCGAGGATGCCCTTGCCCGGCGCGACCATCGCTTCGGCGACTTTATTCAGTTCAGCGAGATTCATCGCTCTCTCCGTTTCCTCTCTCCCGTGCGGCGGCGGCACGCGGCCCCACCTCGCACGGCTATCGGCAAAAACTCACATTCCTAGGGCGCATTCTAGCGCCGTGATCCGGGGGATGGCTCTCGCGCATCATTTTACCCTTAACACCTCGACCCCCGGCAAGGGTTTGCCTTCCAGCCACTCGAGAAACGCCCCGCCGGCGGTGGACAAGTAGCTCAACGCATCGGCGGCGCCGGCCGCGTTCAGCGCCGCGACGGTATCGCCGCCGCCGGCAACGGACACAAGCTTTCCGGCGCGCGTGCGTTCCGCCGCGTATCGGGCGGCGGCGACGGTTCCCTTGTCGAAGGGCTTGATTTCAAAAGCCCCGAGTGGGCCGTTCCAGACCAGCGTCGCGGCGTCGTCGAGCGCGGCCTTTACCCGCTCGATCGATTGCGGGCCGATATCGAGGATCATCCCGTCGTCCGGGATCGCATCGAGGCCATAGGCATGGGAGGGCACGTTCGCCTCGAGGCGGGGCGCGACCACGGCGTCCACGGGCAGGATGATCGTGCAGTTTTTCGCCTCGGCTTTTTCGAGAATGCGCAGGGCGGTCGCGGCCATCTCCTTTTCCGCGAGCGACTTGCCGATCCTGATCCCCTGCGCGTGCAGGAAGGTGTTGGCCATGCCGCCGCCGATCACGAGCGCATCGACTTTGGAGATCAGGTTCTCCAGCAGTTCGAGCTTGGTCGAAACCTTCGCCCCGCCAATAATGGCGATGACCGGCCTCTGCGGTGCTTCCAGCGCCTTCGACAGGGCGTCAAGCTCGGCCTGCATGGTGCGGCCGGCATAGGCGGGCAGCTTGTGGCCGAGGCCTTCGGTCGAGGCATGGGCCCGGTGCGCGGCGGAGAAGGCGTCGTTCACGTAGATGTCGCCGAGCCTCGCGAGCGCCGCGACGAAAGCCGGATCGTTCTTCTCTTCCTCCTTGTGGAAGCGCGTGTTCTCAAGGCAGAGGATGTCGCCGTCCTTCATCGCCGCCACGGCCTTTTCCGCGACCTCACCGATGCAATCGTCGGCGAAGGCGACCGGCCGCCCGATGATGCGCGATACTTCTTGCGCGACCGGCTTCAGCGATTCCTTCGGATCGCGTCCCTTGGGCCGCCCGAAATGGGCGAGCAGGATCACCCTGCCGCCCTTGCCGGCGATTTCGGTGATGGTCGGCGCGACGCGCTCGATGCGCGTGGCGTCGGTCACCTTGCCGTTCTCCATCGGTACGTTGAGATCGACGCGCAGGAGAACGCGCTTTCCCTTGATGTCGGCGTGGTCGAGAGTGCGGAAGTGAGACATGCGAGCTTGCTCAACTCGCCCTCACCCTTCGCGACGCGCTGGCGGCGCTCCTCAAGCTGAGGGCTCTGAATAAACCCTCGTCCTCGGCGGCGGCCGGGAGGCCGCGTCTCGCGGGACGAGGCTCAAGACGTCAGATCAATTTCCCCATCGCCACCGCCGTGTCCGACATGCGGTTGGAGAAGCCCCATTCGTTGTCGTACCAGGACATGACGCGCACGAGCGTGCCGTCCATCACCTTGGTCTGATCCATGTGGAACACCGACGAGTGGGAATCGTGGTTGAAGTCGACCGATACGTTCGGATGCGTGGTGAAGCCGAGAATGCCCTTGAGCTGCTGCTCGGCGGCGCGCTTGATCGCGCCGTTGATCTCGTCCTTGGTCGTGGCCTTTTTCGCCACGAACTTAAAATCGACCACCGAAACGTTCGGTGTCGGCACGCGGATCGCCACACCGTCGAGCTTGCCGTTCAGCTCGGGCAGCACAAGGCCGACCGCCTTGGCGGCGCCGGTCGACGTCGGGATCATCGACAGCGCGGCCGCGCGCGCGCGGTAAAGGTCCTTGTGCAGCGTATCGAGGGTCGGCTGGTCGCCGGTATAGGCGTGGATGGTCGTCATAAATCCCTTGTCGATGCCGACGGCGTCGTTGAGCACCTTCGCCACCGGGGCGAGGCAGTTCGTAGTGCAGGAGGCGTTGGAGACGACCTTGTGATCCCGTGTCAGTTTGTCGTGGTTCACCCCGTAAACGACGGTGAGATCGGCGCCGTCGGCGGGCGCGGAAACGAGCACGCGCTTGGCGCCCGCGGTCAGATGCGCGGAGGCCTTGTCCTTGGCGGTGAAGATGCCGGTGCATTCCATCGCGATGTCGATGCCGAGATCCTTCCACGGCAGCTTGGAGGGGTCCCTTTCGGCGGTGACCTTGATGGTGCCGTTGCCGAGGCTGATGGTGTCGCCCTTGACCGTCACCTCGCCGGGGAAGCGGCCGTGAACGCTGTCGAAGCGCAGCAGGTGGGCGTTGGTCTCGACCGGCCCGAGATCGTTGATCGCCACCACCTCGATATCGGTTCTTTTCGACTCGGCAATCGCGCGCAGCACGTTGCGCCCGATACGCCCGAAACCATTGATGGCGACCCGGATAGCCATAACGAAATCTCCTTGAGTAACGCACCCAATTTGGGCGCGTTTTGGCGCAATTCCAATAGCCGCGCAATGCGGCAGATCAGTGAGTTGCGGAGCGGGTTAATGCAGGCCGAGCCTGGCCAGCGCCGCGTCCGCGACCGCCTGCGGCGTGATGCCGAAATGCTTGTAAAGATCCTTGTAGGGCGCGCTGGCGCCGAATCCCGTCATGCCGATGAATATGCCGTCGGCCCCGATGATCGCGTCCCAGCCCTGGCGGATGCCGGCTTCGACCGCGACCCTGACGCGGGCGCGGCCGACGACGGCGTCGCGGACATGGCCGGGGGCGGCGGCGAACAGTTCGAGGCAGGGAACCGAGACGACGCGGGCGGCAACGCCGCGCACCGCGATCAGCTTCGCCGCCTCCACGGCGATCGAGACCTCCGAGCCGGAAGCAAAGATCGAGATATCCGACGGCCCGTCCGGCCCGGCGATCTCGTAGGCGCCGTTGGCGCAGATATTGTCGTGATCGACGCGGCTGCGAAGCTGCGGCAGGTTCTGCCGCGTCAGCGCGAGCGCGCTCGGCCCGTCGGCATTGCGCAGCGCCAGCTCCCAGCATTCCAGCGTCTCGACCGCGTCGCAGGGTCGGAACACCTTGAGATTGGGAATGGCCCGCAGCGCGGCGAGATGCTCGACCGGCTGATGCGTCGGTCCGTCTTCGCCCAGTCCGATCGAGTCGTGCGTCAGCACATGAATGACGCGCTCCCCCATGAGTGCGGCGAGGCGGATGGCCGGGCGCGAATAGTCGGAGAAGACGAGGAAGGTGCCGGAATAGGGGATGATGCCTCCATGCAGTGCCATTCCGTTCATCGCCGCCGCCATGCCGTGCTCGCGGATGCCGTAATGGATGAACCGTCCGGAATAGTCGGACGCGGTCAAGGCCTTCATGCCCTTGGCGCGCGTGTTGTTCGAGCCGGTGAGATCGGCTGAGCCGCCGACCATTTCCGGCACGGCGGCGGTCAGCGCGTCGAGCGCGAATTCCGATGCCGCGCGGGTGGCGATGTCCTTCGGAGCGGCGGCGAGCGTTTCCTTGGTCAGCCGCACCGCGGCCGCGAGCCGCGCCTCGGGCAGATCGCCCCTGATGCGGCGTTCGAACTCGTTGCGCTGGTTGGCGGGAAGTGCGGCGACCTTTTTCAGCCAGGCCTCGCGCGCTGCCGCCCCTCGCGCGCCGGCGCGCCGCCACAGATCGAGAATATCGGCGGGGATTTCGAAGGCGGGAAAGTTCCAGCCGAGTGCCTTGCGCGTCGCCGCTATCTCGTCGGGACCGAGCGGAGAACCGTGCGCCTTCTCGCTATTGGCTTTGTTTGGCGCGCCGAAGCCGATCTGCGTGCGGCACGCGATCAGGGTTGGGCGGTCCGAGGTCTGCGCGCGCGAGAGCGCCGCGGCGATGGCGTCCGCGTCATGGCCGTCGATGCGCTCGGCCCGCCAGCCTGCCGCCTCGAAGCGCCTGGGTTGATCGACGGAATCCGACAGCGACAGCTTGCCGTCGATGGTGATGCCGTTGTCGTCGAACAGCACGATGAGCTTACTGAGCCTTAGATGCCCGGCGAGCGCGATCGCTTCCTGGCTGATGCCCTCCATCAGGTCGCCGTCGGAGGCCAGAACATAGGTCCTGTGATCGACGATGCCGCCGAAGACTGCATTGAGGTGGCGCTCCGCGATCGCCATGCCCACGGCATTGGCGATGCCCTGTCCGAGCGGGCCGGTGGTCGTCTCGACGCCGGGCGTCACGAAGTTTTCCGGGTGCCCGGGAGTGAGCGAGCCGAGCTGGCGGAATCGCTTGATCTGCTCGATCGTCATCGCCTCGTAGCCGAGGAGATGGAGCAGCGAATAGATCAGCATCGAGCCGTGCCCGGCCGACAGGACGAAGCGGTCGCGGTCCGGCCATTGCGGATCGGCCGCGTCGAATTTCAGGAATTTCGCGAACAGCACCGTCGCCACGTCGGCGGCGCCCATCGGCAGGCCGGGATGGCCCGACTTTGCCTGTTCGACCGCATCCATCGACAGGAAGCGGACGGCATTGGCCATGCTGGAAAGGTCGGTGCGGGACAGGGCCATTTCGCCAGGTTCGCGGGCTGACGCGAGCGCTGCTGCAGCCGTGGATTTCGCGATCATCAGGATTTTCGCCGGTCGGTGGCGCGGGGCATAACACGCGGGCGGTCGGAGTCCAATTGCGCGCGGGTTCCGCCTCGTTCCTATGCACAAGCGGGGGCGTGAAATTGGGGACGGCGGTAGGGGGCTCCGTTGACGCCGATGCAGCCGCATTTTAAGCTTTTTGTCTAAATTGTTGCTTGCGCACGGGTTTTCGTGTTGAGAGGGCGATGTCCGATTCCATCGCGATCGAACAGGCCGCGCGCCGTCTGACTTTGGCGCTGGACGCGCTCGAAGCCGCGGTCGAGCGTCGCCGCGAGATGGACCGGAACGAGGAGGCGCTGACCGTCCAGCTCCATCATCTCGGCACCGACCGGTCGCGGCTGGCGTCCGATCTCGATCACGCCTTCGCCCGGCAGCGCCAGCTCGAAACCACCAACCGCGAGATCGCGCGCCGTCTTGATATCGCGATGGACACGATCCGCGCCGTGCTCGAAGCGCACGGCCAATAGGGCAGGGTCCATGTCCCAGGTCAGCGTAACCATCAACGGCCGGCAATTCCGGATGGCCTGCGAGGACGGGCAGGAGAGCCATCTGACGCGACTGGCCAAGGAACTCGACCAGCGTATCGATCAGTTGCGCGCTTCGGTCGGCGAAATCGGGGATACGCGCCTCACCGTCATGGCCGCGCTGATGCTGGCCGACGAATTGTCTGAGATGGGGATGAAGTTGCGCCGCCTTGAGGAGGAACTGACGGCGCTGCAGGATGCGCGCGTGATCTCGGCGGATCGCGCGCAGCAGGCGCAGGGCGCCGTGGTGAACGCGCTCAACGCGGCAGCGGAACGGATCGAGAGCCTGACGCGAAAGCTCAACGAGGGAGCGGCGAACGGCAACGGCGTCGCGATGGGCTAGCCGCGCCCCTGTCTTTGCAGCCGGCCGCCTGTAGCGTACGACCCTTTGCCGCACTACATTGCCGGCGCGGGGCTGCGAGGTGCGCCTGGAGTCAAATTCCCCGGGGCCTTACGATCCTGAAGGGAGCTGTCCCTGACCGGGCCCGTGGGCTCGGACATATGGCGCCCACCTACTTCTGTAGGTTCCCGGGATCGGCACTCCGACGGCCATTGCGGCTCCGCACCCCTCCCATGCCTGCATCGCCGTTTCGTCCGCAGGCGGAATGGTGCTTATTCTTCCGGATGCCTATCCCTTTGTCCGAGGACAAGTCCGTCCTGCGTGCGACCGCGCTTGCGCGGCGTAACGCGATGCCCGCGGATGTCCGTGCCGACGCGGCCGCCGCCGTCGCCGGGCGGCCGCTGCCCGTGGCGGTCAACGCCGGCATGATCGTGTCCGGCTACTCGCCGATCCGCAGCGAAATCAATCCGATCCCCCTGCTGCGGAAATTCGCCGATGCCGGCGCGCAGCTCGCGCTGCCGGCGGTGCAGGGACCGGGCAAGCCGCTCACCATGCGGACATGGTCCTTCGGCGGGCCGCTCGTCGCCGGCGTATGGGACATCAAGGAGCCGCCGCCGCAGGCGCCGGAAGTTTTTCCCGACGTCATGATCGTTCCGCTCGCCGCCTTCGATCGCAGCGGTCACCGGATCGGCTATGGCGCGGGCTATTACGACATGACCATCGCGCGGATTCGCTCGATGAAGCCCGTCGTCGCCATCGGGCTTGCCTTCGCGGCCCAGGAAATCGCGCGCGTGCCGGCAACCCCGTTCGACGCACAGCTTGACCTCGTGCTAACGGAGAAGGAGGAGATCGACTTCCGGAAGGGCTAGAGCTTTGCGCATCCTTTTCATCGGCGACATCATGGGCCGGTCCGGCCGCACCATCGTCAGCGAGAGGCTGCCCGGCCTGATTCGGGACTGGAAGCTCGATTGCGTCATCATCAACGGCGAGAACGCCGCCGGGGGTTTCGGGATCACGGAAGCCATCTTCAACGAATTCATCGAGGCAGGGGCCGACGCGGTGACGCTCGGCAATCATTCCTGGGATCAGCGCGAGGCGCTCGTCTTCATCGAGCGCGCGCCGCAGCTCATCCGCCCGATCAATTATCCGGACGGAACGCCGGGCCGCGGCGCCGCGCTGATCGCGGCCAAGAATGGCCAGCATGTGCTCGTCATCAACGCCATGGGCCGCATTTTCATGGATCCGCTCGACGATCCGTTCGAGGCGGTGGAGCGCGAGATCGTCGCCTGCCCGCTCAAGAATGGAGCGGACGCGATCGTGATCGACATGCACGGCGAGGCGACGAGCGAAAAGCAGTCGATGGGCTATTTCGTGGACGGCCGGGCGACACTCGTGGTCGGCACCCATACCCATACGCCGACCGCCGATTACCAGATTTTCGCCGGCGGCACCGCCTTCATCTCCGATGTGGGAATGACGGGCGATTACGACTCGATCATCGGAATGGCCAAGGAGGAGCCGCTGCGACGCTTCCTGCGGCGAATCCCCTCCGAACGGTTCGAGCCGGCCGGCGGGCCGGCGACGCTGTGCGGCATGGCGGTGGAGACCGACGACGCTACGGGGCTTGCGGTCAAGGCCGCGCCGGTCCGCCTCGGCGGGCGGCTCGCGCAGGCTCGCCCCGACTTCTGGGATTGACTTTCTTTATTTTGCGAAACGCACCCTCTATAACGCCGCCCATCCAGAAAGCGCCGCGGAACCGACGATGGCAGGTCATTCCCAGTTCAAGAACATCATGCACCGCAAGGGCCGCCAGGATAAGGCGCGCGCCCGGCTGTTCTCCAAGCTCGCTCGCGAAATCACCGTGGCGGCGAAGATGGGGTTGCCCGATCCGAACTTTAACCCGCGGCTGCGAGCCGCGATTCTGGCCGCGCGCGCCGAGAACATGCCCAAGGACAATATCGAGCGCGCGATCAAGAAAAGTCAGGGCAACGACACCGAGAATTACGACGAGGTACGCTACGAGGGTTACGGGCCGGGCGGGGTCGCGGTCATCGTCGAGGCGCTGACCGACAATCGCAACCGCACGGCGGGCGAGGTGCGCGCCATCTTCACCAAAGCCGGCGGCAATCTCGCGGAGACCGGCGCGGTCTCATTCATGTTCGACCGAGTGGGCGTCGTGGAGTTCGATGCCCAGGTCGCCGGCGCCGACGCGATGCTCGAAGCGGCGATCGAGGCTGGTGCGGACGACGTCGTCTCCGACGAAAACGGTCACGCGATCTACGTGGCGCCGGACAATTTCGCCGAAACGGCGAAGGCGTTGGAAGCGAAGTTCGGCGAACCGCGCAAGGCGGCACTGGTATGGAAGCCGCAGAACACGCTCGCGGTGGACGACGATGCCGGCGAGAAGGTTCTGCGCATGGTCGAGGCGCTCGAGGAAAACGACGACGTGCAGAATGTTTATGCGAATTTCGAGGTCTCGGACGCGCTCGTCAGCAAGCTGAGCGCCTGACCTCTAGCGCAGGATGCCGTCGAACAGCGGCAGGCTGAAAAACGCGGCACATCCGATGATCGCATAAGCGATGCGCCGGTAGAGCGTGTCGGAGGTGCCGTGGAAGCAATAGGCCCCGCACGCCATGGCGATGAAGAAGGGCGCCGCGAGCAGGACGGCGAGCGCTATCCCGTCGGGGGTCAGCAATCCTTTCCAGCCATAGACGAGGACGCCGAGAATATCGGTGAGCAGCAGGAACACCATGAAGTTCGCGCGGACCGTTGCGACGTGGCGCGTCGCCCCGAGCCAGTAGAGCACGAGCGGAGGCGCGGCGATCTGGACCGATCCGGCGCCGAAACCCGCGAACAATCCGACGCCGATGGTGAGCGGCAGCTTCGGCTCGCCGTGATAGCGCCAGCCGAGCGCGAGCGGCACCAGCAGGATCAGGATCAGGAAGGCGACGAACCATCGCAGCGCCACCGGATCGACCAGCACGAGCGCCATCGCGCCGAACGGAATCGCCCCCGCCGTGGCCATCGCCATCGGCAGGACATCGCGCCAATCACATTTCGGAAATTCGCGCAGCGACAGCGGCGCGGCTCCGGCAAAGTCGATCAACACGATCGTCACGGCGGCGATGCGCGGGGAATAGAGCGCGGCCATCAGCGGAATGTAGATCAGCGCCGATCCGAATCCGGAAAAGCCGCGCACCAGGCCGGCGAGCGCGGCGACCGCCGCCGCCAGCGCGAAGCGCCGATCGGCCAGCGCGTCGGCAAGATGCGAGATATCGGGCAAATTCATCAGGCGGGAACCCAGCCGCTGTCTTGTAGCAGGGCGGGGGCGGACCCGTCAGGCATGGCAGCCATGCTCGGCCAAGGGCGGGGCATGCTATCAACGAATCGAATGAGACCTCCGATTCGCATCCTCGGCATCGATCCTGGGCTCCGCCGCACCGGCTGGGGCCTGATCGCTTGCGAGGGCAACAGGCTCATCTATGTGGCTTGCGGCTCGGTGGAGACGAGCGAGCGCGACGATCTCGCCGCGCGCCTGCTCTGCCTGCATGACGGCCTTACGCGCGTGATCGAGGATCACGCCCCGGACGAGGCCGCCGTCGAGGCCACTTTCGTCAACGCCAATGCCAGCGCCACGCTGAAGCTCGGCCAGGCGCGCGGCATAGCCATGCTGATTCCGGCACGGGCCGGATTGCCGGTCGCCGAATATGCGCCGAACCTCGTCAAGAAGACGATCGTCGGTGCCGGGCACGGCGAGAAGGCGCAAATCCGCATGATGATCGGCGTGCTGCTGCCGAAAGCCGATCCGCAATCCGAGGACGCCGCCGATGCGCTTGCGATCGCGATCACGCACGCGCACCATCGCACGAGCGCGCTCATGAGGGTGGCGGGATGATCGGCAAGCTCCGCGGCGTCATCGACAGCTACGGGGAGGATTACGTCATTCTCGACGTGCATGGGGTCGGCTATCTCGTGCATTGCTCGGCGCGCACGCTGCAATCGCTGCCGGCTCAGGGCGAGGCGGCGACGCTCTCCATCGAGACGCATGTGCGGGAAGATCAGATCCGCCTGTTCGGGTTCACGAGCGACGCCGAGCGCGAATGGTTCCGGCTGCTGCAGACCGTGCAAGGCGTGGGCGTGAAAGTGGCGCTGTCGATTCTCGGCACGCTCGGGCCGGCCGATCTGGCCGGCGCCATTGCCATGCGCGACAAGGCGATGATCGCCAAGTCGCCGGGGGTTGGCCCCAAGGTCGCCGAGCGCATCGTCACGGAATTGAAGGACAAGGCTCCGGCCTTCGCCGCACTCGATCCGGCGGTGGTGAGGCTGTCCGGGGCGGTGGACGAGCAGCGCGCGCCGAAACCCGTGCTGGAAGCGGTTTCGGCGCTGGTCAATCTGGGCTACGGGCAGCCGCAGGCGGCGGCGGCGATCGCGGCGGCCTCGCGTGCGGCCGGCGAAAGCGCGGATACTGCTACACTGATCCGGCAGGGATTGAAGGAACTGGCAAAGTGAAGACCGGTCGTTGCATTTTTCGCGCTGACGAGACGTCGCTTCGGCGGCGCCGGGGGCGAACCGGCCGGGCGGTGTTTTCCGCATGACGACATCGCCGCGCCTCGTCACATCCGAACGCCGTGACGACGATGCCGCGGAGGCGTCGCTGCGTCCGCAGAAGCTTTGCGAATTTGTCGGCCAGGAAAAGGCGCGGGCCAATCTTGAGGTTTTTATCCGCGCCGCGCGCGAGCGCGGGGAGGCGCTCGACCACGTGCTGTTCGTCGGTCCTCCGGGCCTCGGCAAGACCACGCTGGCGCAGATTCTCGCGCGCGAGCTTGGCGTAAATTTCCGCGCGACATCCGGCCCGGTCATCGCCAAGGCCGGCGATCTCGCCGCGCTGCTGACCAATCTCGAGGAGCGCGACGTGCTCTTCATCGACGAGATTCACCGCCTCAATCCACAAGTCGAGGAAATCCTCTATCCGGCGATGGAGGATTTTCAGCTCGACCTGATCATCGGCGAAGGTCCGGCAGCGCGCTCGGTGAAGATCGATCTCGCGAAATTCACCCTGGTCGGCGCGACCACGCGCGCGGGACTGCTCACCAATCCGCTGCGCGACCGTTTCGGCATTCCGGTCCGGCTGAATTTCTATTCCGATGCCGAACTCGAACAGATCGTGGCGCGCGGGGCGCGCGTGCTCGGCGTCGCAATCACTCCGGACGGCACGAACGAGATTGCCCGTCGCGCGCGCGGCACCCCGCGCATTGCTGGACGTCTCTTGCGCCGGCTGCGCGACTTCGCCCATGTCGAGGGCAACAAGGCGATCGACCGCGCCATCGCCGACAAGGCGCTCGGCGCGCTTGAGGTTGATAGCGCCGGCCTCGACGCCATGGACCGGCGCTATCTCAACGTGATCGCGCTGAATTACGGCGGCGGACCGGTCGGCGTCGATACGCTTGCGGCGGCGCTGTCGGAGCCGCGCGATGCGATCGAGGACATCATCGAGCCGTATTTGATCCAGAAGGGATTCGTGCAGCGCACGCCGCGCGGACGGCTGTTGACCTCGCATGCCTTCAGGCATCTCGGTCTCGCCGAGCCGGCCCGCGATCCGGCGCAATTCGGATTGTTCGCGAGCGGAGACGACGAAGCCTGAGGCGCCCGCAATAAATCCCTGCCCGGCGCCGGCCTCTTCACGCTAGACTTCTCAGAGATGAATACCGATCCGACCCTCGACGGCGAATTGCGCAACGGCAGGCATACGCTGCGCGTGCGCGTCTATTATGAAGACACCGATTTCACGGGCATCGTCTATCACGCCAATTATCTGCGCTACATGGAGCGCGGGCGGACGAATTACCTTCGGCTGATCGGCGCCGACCAACGCGCTCTGTTCGAGCAGGCGCAGGCCGAGGCTCCGGGCTTCGCCTTCGTGGTGCGCTCGATGGCGATCGAATTTCTGAAGCCGGCGCGCATGGACGATGTGCTGCACATCTTAACCGAGCCGAGGGAGGTCAAAGGCGCCTCGATCACGCTGCACCAGGAGGTCAGGCGCGGCGAGGAGCTCCTGATCGAGGCGCGGGTCCGCGTCGCCTTCATCTCCGGCGGACGCGCGCAGCCGATCCCCAGGCCGCTGAGGATCGCCATGAAGGCGGACCTCGACAATGCCGGCGGGCGTTCCGCGGGCTGAGAGGCACCCCCCTCGCATCCGCCTCGCGCGTTCGCGCGGCGCCAGCCCGGCAGAGATCGGGTGGCGGTTTCGTATCGGCTATTCCATGATGGCGCCATGTCCGATCTTGCCTTTGCCCTTTTTGGTACCGCCATCGGCGTCTGCGCCGTGGTGTGGAGCGAACGCGGCATCGTCGCCGTGCAATTGCCGCAGGCCGACGCGCCGCGCACCCGCCGGCGCGTGCTCGGTCGCTATCCTGCAGCCGTGGAATCCGAGCCGCCGGAGAGCATCCGGCGCGCCGTCGCGGGGATGACCGCCCTGCTCGAAGGCGAAGCCGCCGACCTGACCGGCATCGCGATCGACGACGAGGGAATCTCGGAATTCAACAAGCGCGTCTATGCGATCGCGCGGACCATCCCGCCGGGGCGGACGATGACCTATGGCGAGATCGCCGAGCGCCTCGGCGACAAGTTATTGGCTCGCGCCGTCGGCCGGGCGCTCGGAGAAAATCCGGTCCCGATCATCGTGCCATGCCACCGCGTGCTCGCCGCCAATGGCAGGAGCGGGGGGTTCTCCGCCGCCGGCGGCGCGGTCACCAAGCTCCGGCTGCTGACCATCGAGGGGGCGGAGCCGAGCGGGCCGACACTTTTCGACCGGCTCCCGCTTGCGGTGCGCCGCCCGTAGCGGTCCGCAGGCCTGCAGCGAAACCAGGGCTACGGCCATCGACGCGGCGATCGCGGTCATGTAAGGACCCTTCACATGAGGGTATGCACATGACCTGGGGCAAGGGCGGACCGCGCGGTTACCATCACGGCAATCTCAAGGAAGCCCTGGTGCGCGCCGCGCTAGAGCTGATCGCGCAGAAGGGACCGGCCGGATTCACCTTTGCCGAGGCGGCGCGCTGGGCGGGCGTCAGCCCAGCCGCGCCCTATCGACATTTCCGCGACCGCGACGAGCTGCTCGCGGATGTGGCGCGGCGCGGCTTCGAGCGTTTCGAGGCGGCGCTGAACGCGGCGTGGCAGGACGGAACGCCCGACCCGCTCGCAGCCTTCGACCGCACCGGGAAGGCATATCTCGATTTCGCGCGGAACGAGCCCGCCTATTATTCGGCGATGTTCGAGGCCGGCATTGCGCCGACGACGAGCCCGGAGCTCGCACAGGCCGGCGAGCGTGCCTTCGCCGTGCTGCGGCGTGCGGCCGAAATGCTGGTCGCGACCATGCCGCAGAAGGACCGGCCTCCCGCCCTGATGGTCGGCTTGCATATCTGGGCGCTGTCGCATGGCGTCGCTTCGCTGTTTGGACGCGGAGACGCCGCGCGGCGCACACTGCCGATGTCGGCGGAGGATCTGCTCGAAGCCGGAGTGCTCATCTATCTCCGGGGTCTCGGTCTGCCCGCCGCGGGGGCCGAGCGCTCCGCCTAGGATGCGACGAAAGATGCCTTGGCCCCGGCTTGACTCCGGGGGAGGAGCCCTCTACGTATGTAAATGTTATTAACATTCACTAGGCGAGGCGAGGCATGCCGATCACTGCGAAAATCGACGAGTTCGGGAAACCGGCCTGGATCGCGCTGACGGTCCTGGGATTCATGATCTGGTGGCCGGTGGGGCTTGCCACGCTGGCCTTTGCAATCGGGAGCGGACGAATGGGCTGCGGCTATCACGGCATGGACCGTTTCGAACACAAGATGCGGCGCTGGCAGGAGAAAATGGATCGCATGCGCACCTGGGGCGCGGAGCGCCGGTGGGCCGAGCCGCGTTCCAGCGGCAACCGCGCCTTCGACGAATATCGCATGGAGACGCTGCGCCGGCTGGAGGAGGAACAGCGCGAGTTCCGCGAATTCCTGGACCGCCTGCGCTTTGCCAAGGACAAGACCGAGTTCGACGCCTTCATGGCCGAGCGCCGGAACAGGTCCAATCCTCCGCAACAGCCGCAATCCTGAGGGACAGCGGCAATCGGCGATCGCGGCCGCTCCCGGCCCGGGGGCGGCCGCAGGCTTTTCCGGAACCCGCCTCTCGCCTCCCTTGCGGGGCGCCGCCATCATTTCTCCGCGCAAGTGTCTCGAAAGCTTCGCGAAACGGTAACCAATCCTTAACCGCAAAGGGCGCTGGTGGGCCTGTGGGACACGCAACGGGGGCCCTTTTTTGGACACGTTTCGTGGGGATTTCGTTTGCCGCAGGTGGTGGACGGCATTAAGTCTGCGCGACGAATGGGTTTCAGGCGGGCCCGGGACGGCCGTGCCTGCTTTTTTCCGGTCCAGCGAAGACGCGGCCCACGCGGCACATGTAGCCGGCGACCGATGGCTTTGAGAGGACAAGAACGATGAATCCTGCCGACGCATTGCCGGCGGTCTCCGCTAACGTCTCGATCCTGTCGCTGTTTCTCCAGGCCCATTGGGTCGTGAAAACGGTGATGCTCGGATTGCTCGGCTGCTCGATCTGGGTATGGGCGATCGCCATCGACAAGACGATCCTTTACATGCGCACGCGCAAGGCGATGGACCGCTTCGAACAGACCTTCTGGTCCGGCCAGTCGCTCGAGGATCTCTATCGCGCGCTGTCCACGCGCCCGACGCATTCCATGGCGGCGCTGTTCGTCGCGGCAATGCGCGAGTGGAAACGGTCCTTCGAGGGCCAGGCGCGCTCCTTCGCCGGGCTGCAGACGCGCATCGACAAAGTGATGGATGTCACCATCATGCGCGAAATCGAACGGCTCGAGCGGCGCCTGCTGGTGCTGGCGACGGTCGGCTCGGCCAGCCCCTTCATCGGGCTGTTCGGTACCGTCTGGGGCATCATGACGAGCTTCCAGTCGATCGCGGCGTCGAAAAACACCTCGCTCGCGGTGGTAGCACCGGGAATCGCGGAAGCCCTGTTCGCGACCGCCATCGGCCTCGTCGCCGCCATACCTGCGACGATTTTCTATAACAAGTTCGTCGCCGAGGTGAACAAGCAGGCCCAGCGGCTGGAAGGTTTCGCCGAGGAATTCTCCGCGATCCTGTCGCGGCAGATCGACGAGCGCGGGTAATCGCCATGGCAATGGGTGCAGGCAGCGCGGTTGTGAGCGGCGGCGGGCGGCGTCATCGCCGCCGTCCAGTCATGGCGGACATCAACGTCACCCCGATGGTCGACGTAATGCTCGTGCTGCTGATCATCTTCATGGTGTCGGCGCCGCTTCTCACCGTCGGCGTGCCGATCGACCTGCCGCAATCGCAGGCCAAGAGCCTCGACCAGGACAAGGAGCCGCTGGCGGTTTCGGTGAATGAAAAAGGCCAGATTTTCCTGCAGAATACGGAAGTGAAGCTCGACGAACTGATTGCCAAGATGAAGGCAATCACGGCGACGCGGCAAGCCGGCAACGACGAGCGCATCTACGTGCGCGGCGACCGGAAAGTGGATTACGGTACCGTGATGAAGGTGATGGGGGCCTTGTCGGGCGCCGGATTCAAGCGCGTGGCGCTGGTGACCGAGGTCGAGCAGGGGTCCTAGGAGATGCCGAGCAGCGAGGGATGAGGGCGGGGCTTACCATATCGACGGTCGCACACGGCGCGTTCATCCTCTGGAGCGTGCTCGTTCTCGTGGCCAAGCCGTTCGACAACAAGGTGACGGAGGCCGCCCCCGTCGACATCATCAGCGCCGACGAATTCTCCAAGATGACCAAGGGGCAGAAGAACGCCAAGAAGCCCGACCCGAAGCCCCTGGTCGAGAAGATCGCCGACACCCCGAAGCCGATCGAGGAAGTCACGCACAAGGTCGCCGACAAGAAAGAGATCCTGCCGACCAGCGCCGAGCCACCGCCGCCGCAGGCCGAGACGCCGAAGCCGGAGAAGAAAGCGGAGAAGCCGGCCGAGGCCGATGCCCCCAAGCCCGAGAAGAAAGCCGAGAAGCCGCCCGAGCCGAAGCCCGATCCGATCGCGGAGGCCTTGAAGAAGGACGAGGCGAAGAAGCCGGAGAAGAAAGCCGAGGTCAAACCGTCTCAGCCCAAGCCTGCGCCGCAGGCAAAGCCGCAGCCGAAATTCGATCCGACGCGCATCGCCGCTCTGATCGACAAGCGCGACCCGCAGCGCCAGGCCACGACCGGCGCTGTCCTCAACAACGCGCCCGCGCTCGGTACGCAAAATGGCCAGTCGCAGACGCTCTCTCAATCGGAGCTCGACGCGCTGCGCGCGCGCCTGAGCCAATGCTGGAATCCGCCGGTTGGCGCGCTCGACGCGCAGCGGCTGATCGTCGTCCTGCGCATCGTTTTCAATCCCGACGGCACGGTCGCCCGTCCGCCGGAAATGGTCGAGGCCACGCCGTCGCCGGTCGGTCCGGCCATGGTGGAAAGCGCCAAGCGCGCCGTGCTGCAATGCCAGCCCTACACCATGCTGCGGCCCGAGACCTACAACACCTGGAAAGACATGGAATTGCTGTTCGACCCGCGCGACATGTTCCGCGGCTGACATGATATGATCGCCATGACCGACAATCCGCTTTCTTTCTCACGTGTCTCGCGCAGGCGCCTGCTGACGCTCGGCGCCGGCGCAAGTCTCGCCGCGCTCGCGCCGCGTCTTGCGCAATCGGCGGTCCGCGTCGACATCACGCAGGGCAATGTCCAGCCGATGCCGATCGCGCTGCCGAATTTCGTCGGCGGCACGCAGGCCGACGCGGAACTCGCCGCCGGGGTGACGCAGGTCATCACCAACAATCTCCGCCGCAGCGGCCTGTTCGCGCCGATCGACCCGCAGGCCTATATCGAACACATCACCAATCCCGACGCGATCCCGCGCTTTCCCGACTGGCGGGCGATCAACGCCCAGGCTCTCGTCACCGGCCGGCTCACGCGCCAGACCGACGGGCGGCTCAAGGGCGAATTTCGGCTGTGGGACGTGTTCGCCGGCCAGCAGCAGGCCGGCCAGCAATATTTCACCTCTCCCGACAATTGGCGCCGCGTCGGCCACATCATTTCCGATGCGATCTACGAGCGTCTCACCGGCGAGAAAGGCTATTTCGATTCACGCATCGTGTTCATCGACGAGACCGGATCGAAGGAGCGCCGCGTCAAGCGCCTCGCGATCATGGACCAGGACGGCGCCGGCGTGCGCTATCTCACGCGCGGCGACGAACTCGTCCTGACCCCGCGCTTCTCGCCCTCCACGCAGGAAATCACCTACATGTCCTACGGGCAGGGCGACCCGCGCGTGCTGCTTCTGAATATCGAAACCAATCAGCGCGAGGTGGTCGGCAATTTCCCCGGCATGACTTTCGCGCCGCGCTTTTCTCCCGACGGGCAGCGCATTATCATGAGCCTGCAGCAGGGATCGAATTCCAATCTGTTCCTGATGGACCTGCGGTCGAAAGTCACCACTCGTCTGACGATGACGCCGGCCATCGACACCGCGCCCTCTTATTCGCCGGACGGCCAGCGCATCTGCTTCGAAAGCGATCGCGGCGGCTCGCAGCAGATCTACATCATGCCGGCGAATGGTGGCCCCGCGCAGCGGATCAGCTTCGGCGAGGGCCGCTACTCGACACCGGTCTGGTCGCCACGCGGCGACTACATCGCCTTCACCAAGCAGGGCGGCGGCAATTTCGGCATCGGCATCATCAAGCCCGACGGTTCGGGCGAGAGGCTGCTCACATCCGGGTTCCACAACGAGGGGCCGACCTTCGCGCCGAATGGCCGCGTGATCATGTTTTTCCGCGATCTCGGCAGCGGACCCTCGCTCTATACGGTCGATATTACCGGCCGCAACGAGCAGAAGACGCCAACTCCCGGCTACGCCTCCGATCCGGCCTGGTCCCCGCTTTTGTCTTAACTACGGGGAACATCGCCGCGAACGTCGCGGCTGCCCCAGACCTGCCGCTTTGCCGGGCTTAACCGTTTGCTAACCGAACCAAAAGGTTTACGGGCGGGGGCCATTTTTCAAAGGCTGCGCAACGCCTCGTCAAGGTTGACGGAACGTTCGCTTAACGAATGCCCTGCTAACTCTCGGGTTGGTCCGGCAAAGACTTCGAACGGAGGCACCGGCATGTTGCCAGTACAAAAATTCATTCGCGCCGCGGGTATGGCTGCGATCCTTGCTGTCGCGCTCGGCCTTTCGGCCTGCGCCAACAAGCAGAATGAATTGGCCGGGGGAGCCGGCGCGGCCGTGCCCGGCAGTCAGCAGGACTTCGTCGTGAATGTGGGCGACCGCGTCTTTTTCGAGTCCGATCAGTCCGAATTGACGCCGCAGGCGCGCGCCACGCTCGACAAGCAGGCGCAATGGCTGCAGCAATACAGCCAGTATACTTTCACGATCGAGGGGCACGCTGACGAGCGCGGCACGCGCGAATACAATCTCGCGCTCGGCGCGCGCCGCGCGCAGGCGGTGCGCGAATATCTGACCTCGCGCGGCGTCAGCCCGAGCCGCATGCGCACGATTTCCTATGGCAAAGAGCGTCCGGTCGCGGTGTGCAACGACATTTCCTGCTGGTCGCAGAACCGCCGCGCGGTCACCGTGCTCAACGCAAGCTCGTGACGGGCAGGCGGGGCGCGGGGTTCGACCGCGCGCCGCGCCGGATGCGAGGCTTCGGACCGGCCCGGAATCGGGCAGCGGCTTTGGTGGGCTCAGCCGGGCGCCGGGCGGCTAAGCTCCACGGAGCGAGCCATAATTCCGACGTAGCTGTTGCCATATTATGGTAGGTCTCATCCCCGAAAGCGCGGGATTCCTGATGCGTCAAACCCTTTCTTCTGCGCTGGTGGCCGCTCTCGTTTGCGCGACGCCCGTCGCGGCGCAGAATTCGGCCTCGGATGTCGTCATCCGGCTGGAGCAGATCGAAGCGCAGATGCGCGAGCTTACTGGCCAGGTCGAGCAGCTCCAGTATCGCAACCAGCAACTCGAGCAGCAGCTTCGCGCGCTGCAGGGAGGCGGGCCCGTATCCGCCCCGCAGGCGCAAGCCGCGCCCCAGCCGATGCCGCAAACCTCAGTCCAGCCGATGCCCCCGCGCGGTGGCATGCCGGTCGCCTCTGCCGCGCCGGTCGCCGCCGAGCCGAGCCCGATCCGTCCTCTGCCCGGCGGGCCGCACGGCGACGCCTTCGATCCGAATGCCAATCCGAATGCGCCGGGCGCACCGCGTCCGCTGGGCGCTCTGCCGCCGGGCCAGCCCTCCGCCCCGGAAGTGTCTACGCGCGGCGCTCCCGGCCAGCCGCTCGACATCAGCGGCAAGCGCGGCGGCTATGCCGATCCGAACGCCGTCGCCTCGGTCGCCGTGGCGGGCAATTCGCCGCGCGATCAATACGATCTCGGCGCCGGTGCGATCCAGCGCAAGGATTACGCGCTCGCCGAACAGGCCTTCCGCGAATTCCTGCGCCGCTATCCAGGCGACCGGCTGGCCGCGGACGCCTATTTCTGGCTCGGCGAAAGCCAGTTCCAGCGGCAGATGTATCGTGAGGCCGCCGATTCCTTCCTCACCGTTTCGACGAAATACGACACGGCCGCCAAGGCGCCGGATTCGTTGCTGCGTCTTGGCCAGTCGCTCGCCGCGATGGGCGAGAAGGAAAGTGCCTGCGCCACCTTCGCCGAAGTCGGGCGCAAATATCCTCGCGCCGCGTTGAATGTCCGGCAGGGCGTGGAACGGGAACAGAAGCGCGTCCGCTGCTGATGCCGCAACGCTCGCGGTGGCCGGGCTGAACATGGCGCAGGATAAAGACCATCCCGTTTCGCAGATCGAGGCCAGGACTCTGTTCGCCGATCTTGCCGGCCTGCCCTCGATCATCGTTGCGGTATCCGGTGGGCCGGACTCGACGGCTCTCCTGTATTTGCTGGCGCGCTGGCGCGCCGCGTTGAAACGCGGGCCGAAGCTTCTCGCCTGCACGGTCGATCACCGGCTGCGCCGGGAATCGGCAGAGGAGGCGAGGGCCGTCGGCCGCCTCGCGCGCAAGCTGAAAATTCCGCACCGCATTCTGCAATGGCGCGGGAGGAAGCCCGCGAGCGGGTTGCAGAAGGCGGCGCGCGAGACGCGCTATCGCCTGCTGGCCCTGGCGGCGGGATCGGCGAAAGCGCGGCATATCGTCACCGGCCACACGAAGGACGATCAGGCGGAGACGATCCTCCTCCGCCTGGCGCGCGGCAGCGGCCTCACCGGCCTCTCCGGCATGGCGCGCGTGGCGCCACTGCCGATCGGCGGAGGCGACGGGCTTTCCTTGGTGCGGCCTTTGCTGACGGTTCCGAAGTCGCGGCTGATCGCGACGCTGCGGCAGGCGAAGATCGGGTTTGCGCAGGATCCTTCCAACAGGGATCCGCGTTTCGCGCGCGCGCGGCTTCGCGGCCTCGCGGCCGCGCTTTGCGAGGAGGGGCTCTCGGCGGAGCGGCTCGCCCTGTTCGCGCGCCGCGTCCGCCGCGCGGAAGCGGCTTTCGATGCGATGGTGGAGGCGGCCGCGGCGCATCTCGCGCGCCCGTTCGGCGCGGCGGGGGCCGGCATCGGCTTCGACAGGGAGGCGCTACTGGCCTTGCCCGAGGAGGTCGTGCTACGCCTGCTCGGCAAGACGATCGACATCGTCGGGCACGAAGGGCCGGTGGAACTTGGCAAGCTCGAGGCGCTGGTCGAGGCGCTGCTCGGTTCGGACGCGGGCGGGCGGCGCAGCCTTGCCGGCGCGGTCGTGACCTGCCGCGGGGAGCGGGTGACGGTCGAGCCTGCGCCGCCGCGCCGCAATTCCGCGCCATCTCGCAAAGGCCTTAACCAAAAGGCGATGTCGACGTGACGCCGTCACCCAAACATCGCGCGGACGCGGTAAAATGGCTTGAATCGGCTATTCCATTGGGCCCGGGCGAGACCTACATTCGCTTGGGACCAGGGGGCATGTCTTCACCGGAAGCCCGGGATTTGATCTTCACCCTGTCCAGAAAGACGTTGGATGAACGCCAATCTTCGTAATTTCGCGCTTTGGGTGATCATCGTTCTGCTGTTGCTCGCCCTGTTCACGCTGTTCCAGAACCCGGCGCAGCGCACCACTTCTCAGGACATTTCCTTCTCGCAGCTTCTCAACGAGGTCGATCAGGGCCGCGTCCGCGACGTTTTGATCCAGGGTTCGGAGATCCACGGCACCTTCACCGACGGCCGCTCCTTCAACACCTACGCTCCCAACGATCCGACGCTGGTCCAGCGTCTCTACGGTAAGGGCGTGTCGATCACCGCCCGCCCGCTGACCGAGAACGTGCCGTGGTTCGTCTCGCTGCTGGTATCGTGGCTGCCGTTCATCGCGCTGATCGGCGTGTGGATATTCCTCTCGCGCCAGATGCAGGGCGGCGCCGGCAAGGCAATGGGATTCGGCAAGTCGCGCGCCAAGCTTCTCACCGAGGCGCATGGTCGGGTCACCTTCGAGGATGTCGCCGGCGTGGACGAGGCCAAGCAGGACCTGCAGGAGATTGTCGAGTTTCTGCGTGACCCCGGCAAATTCCAGCGCCTCGGCGGCCGCATTCCGCGCGGCGTGCTGCTGGTCGGCCCTCCGGGCACCGGCAAGACGCTGATTGCGCGCGCGGTCGCGGGCGAGGCGAATGTGCCCTTCTTCACCATTTCCGGTTCGGATTTCGTCGAGATGTTCGTCGGCGTCGGCGCCTCGCGCGTGCGCGACATGTTCGAGCAGGCGAAGAAGAATGCGCCCTGCATCATCTTCATCGACGAGATCGACGCGGTCGGCCGTCATCGCGGCGCCGGCCTCGGCGGCGGCAATGACGAGCGCGAGCAGACGCTGAACCAACTCCTCGTCGAGATGGACGGCTTCGAGGCGAACGAGGGTATCATCCTGATCGCCGCGACCAACCGTCCCGACGTGCTCGATCCTGCGCTGCTGCGCCCGGGCCGTTTCGACCGCCAGGTGGTCGTGCCGAATCCCGACGTCAGCGGGCGCGAGGCCATTCTCAAGGTTCACGTGCGCAAGGTGCCGCTCGCGCCCGACGTCAACCTGAAGACGGTGGCGCGCGGCACTCCGGGATTTTCCGGCGCCGACCTGATGAACCTCGTCAACGAGGCCGCTCTCATGGCGGCGCGCCGCAACAAGCGCATGGTCACGCAGCTCGAATTCGAGGACGCCAAGGACAAGGTGATGATGGGCGCCGAGCGCAAGTCGCTGGTGATGACGGAGGAGGAGAAGCTCCTCACCGCCTATCACGAGGGCGGCCATGCGATCGTCGCGCTCAACGTGAAGGCGACCGATCCGGTGCACAAGGCCACGATCATTCCGCGCGGCCGCGCGCTCGGCATGGTCATGCAGCTTCCCGAGCGGGACAAGCTGTCGATGAGCCGCGAGCAGATGACCTCGCGCCTCGCCATCATGATGGGCGGGCGCGTTGCTGAGGAGCTGATCTTCGGCAAAGAAAAGGTGACTTCGGGCGCGGCCTCCGACATCGAGCAGGCGACCAAGCTCGCGCGGATGATGGTGACGCGCTGGGGGCTTTCCGACACGCTCGGTACCGTTGCCTATGGCGACAACCAGGACGAGGTGTTCCTCGGCTATCAGGTCGCGCGGCAGCAGAACGTGTCCGAGGCTACGGCCCAGAAGATCGATGCCGAGATCAGGAGGCTGGTCGAGGCCGGCTACGAGGAGGCGCAGAAGATCCTCACCGAGAAGCGTGCCGACCTCGAGACTCTGGCCAAGGGTCTGCTCGAATACGAAACCCTCACCGGCGACGAGATCAAGGATCTGCTGAACGGCAAGCCGCCGGTGCGTGAGGGTGTGAGCGAGCCGACGCAGCCGCGTTCGTCCGCTGTCCCGCCGGCCGGCCGGCCGCGTCCGCGGCCCGAGGCGCCCACGGGCGATGTCGCCCCGCAGCCGCAGGGATGATCTGACGCGGAACGATACGAGATGGCCGGGCGAAAGCCCGGCCATTTTGTTGGCGGCGTCTCCCGCTGCTTCTTTTCCCGCCCCAGGAGCCCCCTGGCGTGCGGGCCCGGCCGGTCGCCGCGCTTTGCGCTCCCCGCGCGCTCCCCGTAGAAAGGGGGGACAAGCCATGCCCATGCAGAACCGCGTCACCCCTTCGGGCGACTTGATCGCGACGTCGGCGCGCGGAACGATGTTCGGCAATCGCGGTGGGCGCTTTCATCGCGACGACAGGACGCTCGGCGCGCGCCGTTACGTGTCGCGCCGCTGGATCTGTTGCGTGCTCGATTTCAAGGGCCGGCATCGCGACGTCTGGGGCAGGGGATATACGGAGCTTTTCTTCCTCGACGAGGTGACCGCGCTCGCGGCCGGGCATCGTCCCTGCTTCGAGTGCCGCCGCCGCGATGCCAAGGCCTTCGCCTCCTTCTGGGCCAAGGCGCATCGCATGAAGGAGGCGCCATCCGCCGACGCGATGGAGGAGGTCATCCACAGCGAGCGTATTCGCGGGCGCGACAAGCTGCGTCACAGTATGGCGATCGATACCTTGCCGGATGGCGCGATGCTGAATTTTCCGGAGAAGCCGCAGGAGATGTTCGCCGTGCGCGGCACGCGTCTGCTGCGCTGGTCGCCGTCAGGTTATCGCGGGCCGGTCGCGCGCCCGCGCGGCGTCACGGTCGATGTGTTGACGCCGCGTTCGATCGTGAGAACGCTTGCCGCGGGTTTCCATCCGCGCTGGCATTGCAGCGCGCGATAGGAAAGGTCGGCGCCGCGAGGGCGCCGTCCCTTCCGCATGCGGCTTCAGCCGCGGATCGCCGCCTTGATCGCCTCGACGCCCTTGCCGGACTTGGCGGCCTCGATGATCCTGGCTTCCTTGGCGGAAATGTCGGCGAGCGCCTTTTTCAGCTCGTCCATCTTTCCGGTCGGCACCACAACCGCGCCGTGCCGGTCGGCATGGATCAGGTCGCCGCTTTTCACCGCCATGCCGTGCACCGTCACCTCGCAGCCGAAATCGACCATGTGCACGAAAGCGTGCGAGGGCGCGAAGGAGCCCGCCAGCATCTGGAAGCCGGGTGCGATCATCGGGATGTCGCGCACGCAGCCATTGGTGATGGTGCCGACGCAGCCGAGTGCCTTGTGCACGTTCGATTGCACCTCGCCCCAATAGGCTCCGTAGCCTGCCGGGTCGTCGAGGTCCTGGATCACGACCCAGCTCGGATTGGGAGCGGAGGCGATATAGTCGAGATATTCGAGGCGCTTTGCCATGTAGCCTTCGCCGCGCGGGGCGGGGTCCTTGGCGCGGATCGTTACCGTCTTGGCGTAGCCGATCATCTGCGGCAGGTCGGGAAAGGCGCAATGCAGGTGCCTCGTCGTGTAGCCGAAGCCGCGTCGCTCCGGATAAACCATTTCAACGATGTTGCAGACGGTGGGCGTATCGATCGACAGCAGAAAATCGGCATCGGCCTTGGAAAGCATTCCTTCCCCCTTTTGAGCAGCGAACTTCTATAGCAGATCGTCAGGCGCTGCGCCCGGCGCCATCGCGCCAGAACAGCGCGACGATGGTTAGCATGATGACAAGCGAGGCGACGATCAGCGCGACCGTTCCCGGCCACCCGCCCAGCGCCCAGAAATGGCCCGGCACATAGGCCCCGACGCTACCGCCGGCATAGAAGGCCATCACGTAAAGGCCGACCGCCGACGACACGCCGCCCGAGGCGGAGGTCGAGACGTAGCTCGTCGAGGAGGCTTGGCAGATCATTCCGGACGCCGCGGCGATCGCGAGACCGCCGATGATCGCCGGCAGCGACGGAACGAGGGTGAGCAGAATGCCGCCGATCCAGATCGAGATCGCTCCGATCACGAAAGCGCGGCGGCCGAACGCCATCACCGCCCGCCCGGTCAGCGGCGCGCTGACGGTGCCGAGCAGATAGACCACGAAGATCGCGCCGAGCAACGTCGGCGAGAAATTGTAGGGCGGAGCCGCGAGCAGAAAATTCACGTAAGTGAAGGTGGCGATGAAATTGAAAAGCACGCCGAAGCCGACAGCGAATGTCGCGAGCAGCTGCGGATTGCCGAGATGTTTGAGCATCTGCCTCAACGAGGCCCTCAGGCTTTCCGCCTTCACGAAACGCTGCTCGCGCGGCAGCAGCGTCACGATGCCGATGGCGCAGCAGGCGGTGAATGCGGCATCGACGAGGAAGGCGCCGCGCCAGCCGATCGCGTCCGAGACGAGCCCCGTCATGAATCGCCCCAGAAAGCCGCCGGTCGAGGACGCGGCGACAAAGAGGCCGGTGATGCCGGTCGCCTCGATCGCCGGCCATTCGTCGCCGATATAGGCGACGGTGACCGCGAAGATCGGCGGCAGCAGCAATCCCTGCACGAAGCGCCAGAACACCATGGCGTTGAGGCTTTGCGACAGGGCGACCATCACGGTCGGCACGATCAAGAGCAGCACCGCCGCGCTGATCAGCCGCTTGCGGCCGACGACATCGGCGACGGCGCCGGTGAAGGGTGCGGTCAGCGCGACCGACAGGCTGCTCGCGGTCATGATCAGCCCGATCTCGGCGGCGCTCGCGCCGAATTCACGCGCGAGATGCGGCAGCAAAGCCTGGGGAGCATACAAATTGATGAAGGCGGCCATGGCAGCGAGTGCCACGGCGTAATGCCGCTGATCGGAAAACATGGGCTGCCGTCGCGGGGAAAGGACGTTGCGCGTCGCAACATTGCTCAGGCGCGGCCACTTTGCTAGTGCTCCCGCTCGTTTTTGCCCGCATAACCTCCATGCATTTCGATCTGAACCGCGCCACGGCGCACTGGACCTTGAAGGGGCTGGCGCGCGGCGCGCGCGACGCGCTGCCGGTTGTCCCGCCGACCTTGTTTTTGGCCATGGCGGTTGGAACCGTGGCAGCGCAGAAGGGCGTCACCGTCTTCGAAATGACGCTGATGAGCGGTCTCGTGTTCGGCGGCGCGGCCCAGCTCGCCTCGCTGGAAGCATGGAACCCGCCGCTCACGACGCCGATCATCGTCACGATCGCGCTGATCGCCGCGGTCGTTAATATGCGTCTTTTGCTGATGACGGCGTCGTTCCGGCCCTGGCTCGGCGATCTGCCGGCATGGCAGAGCTATCCCACGCTGCTGCTGACCACGGATGCGAGCTGGCTGATCGCGGAAAAATACCGCGCCGAAGGCGGCGGCGACGCCTCGGTGCTGCTCGGCAGCGGCCTGCTTCTGTGGATCGTATGGGTGCCGGCGACGGCGGCCGGCCACGTGCTCGGCGCCCTGATCGCCGATCCTCGGCCCTACGGGCTCGACCAGGTGATGTCCATATTTTTCATGGCGATGCTGGTTCCGCTCTGGCGCGGCATGCGCAAGGCGATTCCCTGGTGCGTGGCGGGCGTCGTTGCCCTAGCTGTGCAGAAATTCGTGCCGGGCTACTGGTATCTGATCACGGGCGCGCTCGCCGGATCGATCGCGGGAGGTTTCATCGATGAATCCCGGTGAATGGTTTTCAGCGCCGGCGATCGCGGCGATCCTCGGCATGACGGCAATGACCTACGCGATGCGCGCCGGCGGCTTCTGGCTGATGGGGCACGTGCCGATCACCCCGCGCGTGCGGCGCATGCTCAACGCCTTGCCGGGCTCCGTCGTCGTCGCCATTGTCTTGCCCGCGATCGTCCAGTCCGGGCCGTCCGCCTATGCCGGCATCGTAGGGGTGCTCGCAGCGATGATCGCGACGGGCAATCAGTTCCTCGCCATCGGGTCCGGTGTCGGGATGGTCATTCTCGCGCGCTATCTCGGTTTGTAGGTGCGCAAAACAGCAAGGTCACGAAGGAGAACAGGATGCTCATCGATCACCGCACCTACCGCTGCAAGCCGGGCAAGCTGCAGGCCTACATCAAGCTCTACGAGGAATACGGCAAGGAGACGCAGGTGAAATATCTCGGGCAGCCGGTCGCGCACATGGTCGCCGAGAGCGGGACGCTCAATACCCTCGTCCATATCTGGGCCTATGACAGCGCCGCCGACCGGGAAAAGCGGCGCGCGGCGATGCAAGCCGACCCGGCCTGGCAGAATTTCCTCAAGCTCAGCGCCGAAGCCGGCTACCTGGAAAACCAGACAACCATGCTGATGACGCCGACCAAGGTGTTTGATTTCAGGAAACCCGGCTGATCCTTGGAGCGCGGCTGCGCTTCTGATATGTCCCCTCGCGCGGGCTTTTCGTTGGAGTGATACGCATGCGGGCCAATGACGGCAGCCGGACTGGCGGTGAAATCCTCGTCGATCAACTGGTCAGGCAAGGCGTGAAGCAGGCATTCTGCGTGCCGGGCGAGAGCTATCTCGCCGCGCTCGATGCCTTTCACGACCGCGCTGTCGATATCGTCGTTTGCCGCCAGGAGGGCGGCGCCGCGATGATGGCGGAGGCGGTCGGCAAGGCGACCGGACGCCCCGGCATATGTTTTGTCACGCGCGGTCCGGGCGCGACCAACGGTTCGCCCGGCATCCATATCGCGCATCAGGATTCCACGCCGATGATCATGTTCGTCGGGCAGGTGGCGCGCGACATGCGCGAGCGCGAGGCCTTCCAGGAGCTTAACTATCGCGCCGTGTTCGGCACGATGACGAAATGGACCACCGAGATCGACGACCCGGCGCGCATTCCCGAGCTCGTCTCGCGCGCCTTCCATGTGGCGACCAGCGGCCGGCCCGGGCCGGTGGTCATCGCGCTGCCGGAAGACATGCTGACCGACCGCGCGGTCGTCGGCGATGCGGCGTCGATCGAGCCGGTCGAGACCTGGCCCGGCCTCACCGACATGTCGCGGCTGCAGAAGATGCTGTGGGCGGCGAAGAAGCCCGTGCTCGTTCTCGGCGGCAGCCGCTGGTCGGAAAAGGCGCGCGCATCGGTGATCCGGTTCGCCGAGCGTTTCGATCTTCCGGTCGTGACCTCGTTCCGCCGCTCGCATCTGTTCGACCAGACGCATCCGAACTATGCGGGCGATCTCGGCGTCGGCCCCAATCCGAAAGTCGTCGCGCGCATCATCGGCTGCGATCTTCTGATTTTGCTGGGCGGACGGCTCGGCGAGATGCCCTCGCAAGGCTATTCGCTGCTCAACATTCCTAATCCGTCGCAGACGCTCGTGCACGTTCATCCGGGCGCCGAGGAACTGGGCCGCGTCTATCATCCGAACCTCGCCATCCATGCTACTCCAACCGCTTTCGCGGCGGCGCTGGAGGGCCTGCAGGCGCCGGGCGAAATCGTCTGGCGGGAGGAGACGCGGGCGGCGAATGCCGATTACCGCGCCTTCAGCGAGGCGCCGACCGAGGTGCCGGGCGCGGTGAATCTCGGCGAGATCATGGTGTGGCTGCGCGGCCGCCTGCCCGCGAACGCGGTGATCACCAACGGCGCCGGAAATTTCTCCGGCTGGATTCATCGCTTCTACCGCTTCCGCGAATTCGGGACGCTGTTCGCCCCGACCTCGGGCTCGATGGGCTATGGCCCGCCGGCCGCGATCGCGCTGAAGAAGCTTTGGC
This sequence comes from Pseudorhodoplanes sp., assembly GCA_035548355.1. Taxonomy (GTDB): domain Bacteria; phylum Pseudomonadota; class Alphaproteobacteria; order Rhizobiales; family Xanthobacteraceae; genus Pseudorhodoplanes. The sequence continues at coordinate 42,552 of DASZTD010000027.1, read as the reverse complement.
CGGACCGTATCGTGTTCTGTCTCGCCGGCGACGGCGATTTCCTGATGAACGGACAGGAATTCGCGACCGCGGTCCAATACAACCTGCCGGTCGTCATCGCGATCGTGGACAACGGCATGTACGGCACGATCCGCATGCACCAGGAGCGCGAATATCCGAGCCGCGTTATCGGCACCGAGTTGAGGAATCCGGATTTCGCCGCCTATGCCCGCGCCTTCGGCGGGTTCGGCGCGACAGTGGAGAAAACCGCCGATTTCGCCCCGGCCTTCGAGGCCGCGCTCGCCTCCGGCAAGCCGTCGATCCTGCACCTGAAGGTCAATGCCCAGGCGATCACGCCCTCGACCACGATCGACGCGATCCGCGCCAAGGCGCTCGGAAAATAGGGTCTGGCTGGCGCGGCGGGCAGGCGCGGCGGGTGCGTGCCCGTGGCGCGACTTTCGCGGGCGTTGACGCGTTTACAATTGCTTAATTGAGTGAATCATAGTTCACTCCTTGTATGTCTTATCGCCGGACGGACAATGTCATCCGCCGCATGGCGGCGCGGCAGAACGCGATCCTGAAGGCGGCGCGTGACGCCGCCGCGGAAGGGGGGATGGAAGCCGTTCAGGTGATGCCTGTCGCCGAGCGGGCGGGAATCGCCGCCGGCACGGTCTATCGCTATTTCCCCTCCAAGACCGATCTGGTTGCGGCCCTGGTCGGCGTCGTGGCCGAGCAGGAGCTTTCCGCCATGCGCCGCGCCGCTTCCGCCGCGCCCGGACCCCTGTCGGCGCTGTGTGCCTCGATCGTCACCTTCGCTTCGCGCGCCCTGCGCGCGCGAAGGCTCGTCTTCGCCCTGTTGGCCGAGCCGGCCGATCCGCAGGTGGCCGCGCTGCGCCAGGATTTTCGCAAGTCGATCGCCGCCGAATTCGAGGCGCGCATCGCCACGGCCATGGCCTATGGGCATTTTCCCGAACAGGACACGGGCCGCGCCGCGGCCGCGCTGATCGGCGCCGTGCTGGAGGGCCTCGTCGGCCCGCTGGCACGCCCGGCGGCAGACGCGGCGACCGAACGCGACGCGGTGCAGACGGTCACGCTCCTCTCGCTGCGCGCGCTCGGCGTCAACGATCCGCGCGCGCGCGGCCTCGTGGTGCAGACGGCGCTGCCGCCGCGCGATCACGCGTAGCAGGCTTCCATCGCCGGGACGGATTCGCGCGCGATCCATTCCAATACCGCGAGCAGCGCGCGACCGCGGTCGTTCTCGCCGCCATTGGCCTCGAAGATGGCGATCTGGCGATCGGCCGAGGTGCCGGTCCTGAAAATCTCGCGGCAGCCGGCGGCCTGCTCGGCGCAGCCGAGCGCGCCGAGATCGTCGCGGATGTCGAACAGCACGTCGCGCAGCATGTTCTCCACGCTCAGCGGCCCCTTGCCCCACAGATCGGCGAATGTGCCGGCGATGCCGTGGCGCTGGGCGCGCCACTTGTTTTCCTGGATGATGGCGCGCGAGATGGTATCGTGTTCGGCATTCTTGAACGGATCGCGCACGAGATGGCGCACGAGCCCGCGGTAGAGCGCAGCCAGTGCCACCGCATGCGCGACATTGGTGCAGCAATCGGGCGCGCGCAATTCGAGCGTGGGATTGGCGCGTGAGGGCCGGATGGCCCACCAGATGTAGCTGGAATCGCGGATCGCGCCGGCGCGCACGAGCGCCTCGACATAGGCCGTGTATTCCGCCTGGGTGCGGAACATTTCCGGGATGCCGGTGCGCGGCAATTCGTCATAGGCGGCAAGGCGGTAGCCTTTCAGGCCGGTATTCCGCGCGCGCCAGAACGGCGAGGAGGTGGAGAGCGCGATGAACAGCGGCAAATAGGGCAGCATGCGCGACATGACGTCGACGCGCTGCTCGGGGTCAGGCAACGCGACATGGACATGAAGCCCGCACAGCATGTTGCGTCGGCCGACCATCTGTAGGTCGTCCATGACGGTGTCGTAGCGCTCGCCCTCGCTCTGGCGCGAACGCTGCCACTGCGCCGTCGGGTGGGTGCCGGCGGCGAGGATCGTCATACCGAATCCGGAGGCGATGCCGGCGACCGTGCGCCGCAGCGCGCACAATTCCGCAAGCGCGCGCCGCAGATCGGCATGCGGCCGGGTCATCACCTCGATCTGCGACTGCAGGAATTCGCACGACACCGAATTGCCGAGCGCGGTCTTGGCCGCCGTCAGGAATCCCTGCGGCATGGTCCGCACGACCGATTTGGTCTGCGCATCGATGAGAAAATACTCTTCCTCGATCCCGACGGTATAAGGTTCGGACATCCACAAGGCCGCGATTTGTATGGAAAGGCGCGTCCCTCACGCGCGTAAGCGCGGGACAACGCGCGCGCGGCTGGCCGGTTCCCTCGCCGCGCCGGTTATTTCGGCTGGGATTTCGCCGCCACCTGGCCGGAGGAATCGAACCGTTTCAGATAGGCCCAGAGCGCGGCGGCTTCCTGCTCGTTGCGGATGCCGGCGAAAGTCATCTTGGTGCCCGGAACCTTGCCACGAGGATCCTTGATGTAGTCGATGAAGGTCTGCTCGTTCCAGACGATGCCGGAATTCTTGTTCGCGTCGCTGTAGCTGTAGCCTTCGATGGTGCCCGCCTTGCGCCCGTCGAGCCCGTTCAGGACGGGACCGACCTTGTTGCGCGCGTCCGGACCGACCGCATGGCAGGGAAGGCATTTCTTGAACGAGGCCTCGCCGGCGGCGAGGTCCTGCGCCGCCGCCATGCCGGGCAGCACGATCAGGGCGGCGGCAATCACAAACGGGCGCACGGTGGACTCCTCCATTACCCGATCGGAATCACGCATGCGGCCTTGTGTCAATGCGGGTCGCCTTTGACGTTCGTCGCATCTATATTGCCGGCAGAGGTGAAGCCATGCCGGTCGTCATGCCCGAACTCGATGCCGAGATTCTCGCAAGGCGCGAGCAGATCGTGCGCGACCTGAACGCCATCGTGCCGGGCGAGGGTGTGATCGCCAGCGAACGCGAGATGAAGCCCTTCGAGGCGGATGGCCTGACCGCCTACCGGCAGGTGCCGATGGTGGTCGTCCTGCCCTCGACCACGGATCAGGTGTCGCAGGTGCTTCGCTACTGTCACGAGAACAGAATCAAGGTGGTGCCGCGCGGCGCAGGCACCTCGCTCTCGGGCGGGGCGCTGCCGCTCGGCGACGGCGTGCTGCTCGGCATGGCGAAGTTCAGCCGCATCCGCGAGATCGATTTCGACAACCGCGTGGTAGTGGCGGAGCCGGGCGTGACCAATCTCGGCGTCACCCGGGCGGTCGAGCATGCGGGCTTTTATTACGCGCCCGATCCGTCCTCGCAGATCGCCTGCACCATCGGCGGCAACATCGCGGAGAATTCCGGGGGCGTGCACTGCCTCAAATACGGCATGACCACGAACAACGTGCTTGGCCTCGAAATGGTGCTGATGACCGGCGAGGTCCTGCGCATCGGCGGCAAGCATCTCGATGCCGAAGGCTACGACCTGCTCGGCCTCGTCACCGGCTCGGAAGGGCTGCTCGGCGTGGTGACGGAAGTCACCGTGCGCATCCTGAAGAAGCCCGAAACGGCGCGCGCCGTCCTCGTCGGCTTCCCCACTTCGGAGGATGCCGGCGATTGCGTCGGGCGCATCATCGGCGCTGGCATCATTCCCGGCGGTATGGAGATGATGGACCGGCCGGCGATCCACGCCGCCGAGGAATTCGTCCATGCCGGCTATCCGCTCGATGTCGAGGCGCTGCTGATCGTGGAGCTCGATGGGCCGCAGGCGGAGGTGGATCACTTGATCGGCCGGGTCGAGACCATCGCCAGGGAATGCAATGCCGTGAGTTGCAAGGCGTCGGTGTCGGAGGAGGAAAGGCTGCTGTTCTGGGCCGGACGCAAGGCGGCCTTCCCGGCGGTCGGCCGCATCTCACCCGACTATTATTGCATGGACGGGACGATCCCTCGCGCCAAGCTTCCGCTCGTGCTCAAGCGCATGCGCAAGATGAGCGAAAAATACGGTTTGCGCGTCGCCAACGTGTTCCATGCCGGCGACGGCAATCTGCATCCGCTGATCCTCTATGATGCCAACAAGGAGGGCGAGCTGGACCGCGCCGAGGAATTCGGCGCCGATATCCTGAAGCTCTGCGTCGAAGTCGGGGGCGTTCTCACCGGCGAGCACGGAGTGGGGGTCGAGAAGCGCGACCTTATGCCGGTGATGTTCTCCGAGATCGACCTCGACCAGCAGCAGCGCGTCAAATGCGCCTTCGATGCGCAAGGCCTGCTCAACCCCGGCAAGGTCTTTCCGAAGTTGCACCGCTGCGCGGAACTTGGCCGCATGCATATCAGCGGCGGCAAGCTGCCCTTTCCCGACATTCCGCGCTTTTAGCCGTTAGCGGCGCACGGCGCGGTCCCGGAAAAGGAATTTTCCGGGTTCGCACGAAAAAAGAAAAATTCCTGTCGTCTCCGCCGCGACAATAAAAGGCTCCGCGCTTCAATCGCGCGCGGGCCGGCCTATAAACATGGCCCGATAACCATGACCGCGCTTTCGGCGCGATGTCGAATCCAGGAATGTTCCATGACCGATCTTTCCGTCGATGCGCGACTGCTTGCGAGCGAGCGCGGAGGAACTCCGCCCGTCAATGCCGCGGTCGTCACTCTGGCCAGTGCGACGCTCGTGGCGGGGGCGCTCGCGCTCGCCAACTATTACACGTGGAAGCAGGGCGCGCTGTTCGTGCTCGGCGGGGCGCTCGGCCTCGTTCTCTATCATGCGCTATTCGGCTTCACCTCCGCTTGGCGCGTATTCATCGCCGACGGGCGCGGAGCCGGCCTGCGCGCACAGATGGCGATGCTGGCCGTCGCCGCGCTCATCTTTTTTCCGGCGATCGGGCAGGGCAGCCTGTTCGGCGAGGCGGTGCGCGGCGAATACGGCGCCGTCGGCGTGTCCGTTCTCGTTGGCGCGTTTCTTTTCGGCCTTGGGATGCAGCTCGGCGGCGGATGCGCGTCGGGAACGCTTTACACCGCCGGCGGCGGCAATTCGCGCATGCTGGTGACGCTGGCCTTCTTCATCGCCGGCTCGGTGATCGGCGCATGGAACCTGCCCTGGTGGGCGGCGCAGCCGAATATCGGCCCGGTGTCGCTGGTGCAGGCCTGGGGCGTGGGTCCCGCGCTCGCCGCCAATCTCGCGGCATTCGCCGTGATCGCCGCGTTTACTGTCTGGGTCGAGCGTCGCCGTCACGGCCGGCTGCGATCCGGCGTGACGACCGAACGCCGCGGCTGGTCGCGTTTCCTGCAGGGGCCATGGCCGCTGCTCGCCGGCGCGGTGCTGCTCGCCGTCGGCAATGCCGCAACCCTTTACCTCGCCGGCCGTCCCTGGGGCATCACCTCGGCGTTCGCGTTGTGGGGTTCGAAGATCGCCGCGTTCGCCGGCATTGACGTGGCCTCCTGGCCCTATTGGCAGGTGCCCGCGCGTGCGCAGTCGTTGCGCGAGAGCGTTTTCGCCGACATTACCTCGGTGATGGATTTCGGCATTGTGCTCGGGGCGCTGCTCGCATCGGGCCTTGCCGGCAAGTTCAGGCCCGGCTGGCGGATTCCCGGCCGTTCGCTGTTGGCGGCGGCGATTGGCGGGCTGCTGCTCGGATACGGCGCAAGACTCGCCTATGGCTGCAATATCGGCGCCTATTTCAGCGGGATCGCCTCGTCGAGCCTGCACGGCTGGCTGTGGTTCGTCGCCGCCTTTGCCGGAAGCATCGCCGGAACCTACGCGCGCCCGTTGTTCGGGCTGAGCGTGGAGCGCACGCTCGCACAGGCGCAGAGCGGACCGGTCGCGAACGACTGATCGGCGGGCTTGCTTCAGGATTGTTGGAAAACGTGAACGGCGCGGGCCGAAAGCCCGCGCCGTTCACATGACGGAATCGCACCAAGCCTCTTGCCAAGCTCCAGCCGGAGGAGGACGATCTTTCATCCGGCGTCTGACTGCGGCCGGAGTGAAACGGCCCTTCGCGTCAGGCGCCACTCTTAAGGGAGGCGTCGATGGCGGCAGCGAAATTGAACGGCACAAGGCCTGCGGGCCCGCGGTGCGTTGCGCTGGTGGGCCCGTTCCAAAGCGGCAAGACCACACTTCTCGAAAGTATTCTCGCGCGTACCGGCGCGATCCAGCGGCCGGGCCATGTCGATGCCGGCACCACCGTCGGCGATGCGTCGAAGGAAGCGCGCCATCACAAGATGAGCATCGAGCTGTCGGTGGCGACCTGCTCGTTCATGGACGAGCCCTATACCTTCGTCGATTGCCCCGGCTCGGTGGAATTCGCGCACGACATGCGTGCTGTGCTTCCCGCGGTCGATGCCGCCGTTGTCGTCTGCGAAGCGGACGAAAAGAAGATTCCGCAGCTCCAGCTCATCCTGCGCGAGCTGGAAGAGCTGAAAATCCCGCGCATCCTGTTTCTCAACAAGATCGACAAGGCCGACAAGCGCATCCGCGATACGCTGAAGCTTTTGCAGCCGGCCTCGCGCGTTCCGCTGCTGCTTCGGCAAATCCCGATCTGGAAGAACGGCATTGTCACCGGATTCGTCGATCTCGCGCTCGAGCGCGCCCATGTTTACAAGGAGCATGCGCCGTCCGAGGTCATCGAGCTATCGGGCGAGGATCTGGAGCGCGAAAGGACCGCCCGTTTCACCATGCTCGAAACGCTCGCCGACCACGACGACGAGCTGATGGAGCAATTGCTCAGCGATATTCCCCCGCCGCGTGACAAGGTGTTCGACGATCTGTCTAAGGAATTGCGCGACGGGCAGGTGGTGCCGGTGCTGCTCGGCGTGGCGTCGCGATCGAACGGGGTGCTGCGCCTGATGAAGGCCTTGCGCCATGAGGCGCCGGGCGTGCAGGCGACGGCGGCGCGGCTCGGCGTCAATGGCGGCGGCGACGCGGTCGCCTATGTGTTCAAGACGCTCAATACCGCCCATGGCGGCAAGATGTCGCTCGCCCGCGTGCTGAACGGCAGCGTCGCCGACGGCACGACCTTCATCTCCGATGAAGGCGAGAGCGGCCGCGTCTCAGGCATTTTCAAATTGATGGGGCAGGCAACCGAGAAGCGCGCTGCCGCCGTCGCGGGCGATACCGTGGCCTTTGGCAAGCTCGATCATGCCAGGACCGGGCAGACCCTCTCCTCGGGCAAGCAGGCGCATCCGCCGGTCGCCGATGTCAGGCCGACCCCCCCGGTGCTGGCGATCTCGATCGCCGCGAAGGAGCGCAAGGACGACGTCAAGCTCGGCCAGGCGCTGAACAAGCTGCTCGAGGAGGATCCCTCGATCAGCGTCGTGCACAATCCCGATGCGCACGAGATCGTCGTCTGGGGCCAGGGCGAGATGCATCTGCGCATTCTCACCGAGCGGCTGACCGATCGTTTTGGCGTCGCGGTCGAGCGGCGCGCGCCGGCCGTCGGCTACCGCGAGACGATCCGCAAGCCTGCGACGCAGCGCGGGCGCCACAAGAAACAGTCGGGCGGCCACGGCCAGTTCGGCGACGTAGTGATCGAGATCAAGCCGCTGCCGCGCGGCGCGGGCTTCACCTTCGCCGATGAGATCAAGGGTGGCGTGGTTCCGAGCAACTACATCCCCTCGGTCGAGGAAGGCGTGCTCGACGGGCTGAAGCAGGGACCGCTTGGCTTTCCGGTGGTCGATGTCGCAGTCAAGCTCGTCGACGGCTCGTATCATTCGGTCGATTCCTCCGACCAGGCCTTCCGCACCGCCGGACGCATCGCCGTCGCCGAGGCGTTGCCGAACTGCCAGCCGGTCCTGCTCGAACCGATCCATATGGTGGAGATCGTCTGCCCCTCGGACGCAACCGCCCGGATCAACGCGATCCTGTCCGGCCGCCGCGGGCAGATCCTGGGTTTCGATACGCGCGAGGGTTGGGACGGCTGGGACGTCGTGCGGGCGCAGATGGCGGAGGCGGAGATTGGCGACCTGATCGTGGAAATCCGCTCGGCGACGGCGGGCGTCGGCAGCTTCACCTTCAAGTTCGATCACATGGCGGAACTGACCGGGCGCACGGCCGATCAGATCGTCGCCGCGAGGCGGGCGGCGGAATAGCCGCGGCCATCGCAGGCCATCGAATCGAATGGCCGGGCACGGGCCCGGCCATGACGACGATCGGGGATGGCGGCGCGTTACGCCGCGCTCGGATAATCCACGTAGCCTTTTTCCTCGCCCTGGTAGAAGGTCTCGGGATCGGGCGCGTTCAGCGGCTGATCGGCGGCGAAGCGGCGCGGCAAATCGGGATTGGCGAGGAACGGCACGCCAAAGGCGACTAGATCGGCCTCGTCGGCGGCAATGGCCGCATTCGCGGTGTCGGCGGTGAAGCCGCCATTGACGATATAGGTGCCGTGGAACTTCCTGCGCAGCACCGGCGTGACGCGGGAGGCTCCGTCCGGCCCGACCGGATCGATGACGTGCAGATAGGCGATCTTGCGCGCGCCGAGCTGCTCGGCGAGATAGGAAAAGATCGAGAGCGGATCGGAATCCGACATCGAGTTGTACGAGCCGTTCGGCGAAATGCGATAGCCGACGCGATCCTCGCCCCACACGTCGATCACCGCATCGGTGACCTCGAGCGGCAGGCGCGCGCGGTTTTCGACGCTGCCGCCGTATTCGTCGGTGCGCTTGTTGGTGCCGTCGCGCGTGAACTGGTCAAGCAGGTATCCGTTCGCGCCGTGAAGCTCGACGCCGTCAAACCCGGCCTGCTTGGCGTTTGCCGCCCCGCGGCGGAACTGTTCGACGATGCCGGGGATCTCCGCCCGCTCCAGCGCGCGCGGCGTCACCATCTTCTTCGGTCCGCTCTCGGTGAAGACTTCGCCTTCAGCCGCGATCGCGGATGCGCTGACCGGCAGTGCGCCGCCGTGGAAATCCGGATGCGAGATGCGGCCGACATGCCAGAGCTGGAGGAAAATCTTGCCGCCGGCCTTGTGCACGGCGCGCGTGATCCTTTTCCAGCCTTCGACCTGTTCGTTCGAATAGATGCCGGGCGTGCGGATATATCCCTGGCCCTGCGGGCTCACCTGGCTTGCTTCGGTGATGATCAGGCCGGCGCTCGCGCGCTGCACGTAATATGTCTCGGCCAGCGGGTTAGGGACATTGCCGCCGAGCGCGCGGCTGCGCGTCATCGGCGCCATCACCATGCGGTTTTTCAGGTGCAGATCGCCGAGCGTATAGGGCGAGAGAAGGGACGGGTGGTGATGGGCGCGTTCCGGCGCATGCGGGGTCGAGGTGTGCACATTCATTGGTTCTGTTCCTGGGTCTGGAAAGGAGGGCCGGACGGGACCCGTACTGGAGAGGGGACCCGAGTCGCCGTCCGGCGAGGCGTGGCGGAGGCAAACGCCACGCTGGGGATGTTGGAAATCAATAGCTGCAGGCGCTTTCCTGCGGGGCGAGCCCAAGGCCCGAGGCCACCTGAAGCAGCTCCGCCTTCAGCGCCCGGGCATCGACCCTGTCGGCCGCCATGACGAGGCGGACCAGCGGGTCGCAAAGAATGTCGGGAAAGGTGAGCGGGGTCGCGCAACCTGCACTACCGCCCGGGGCATTGTTGGCGTAGACGGGCTGACTCATGGTCGGGTCTCCAATTCTCGGACCGCCATCGAAAAAGGGCTGGCGGGGCGGGATCTTCTCTGGTACCGATCGGTAACATAAATGAGGTACTGACCGGTAACACCCTTGTCAAGCCCCAAGCAGGTTGAATGACGATATTTCCTGCCAAAGCCCCTGAATCCGACGCCCAGCGGCTTCCGCCGCGGGAGCGCCTGCTGTCGGTCGCCCGCGACCTGTTCTACCGGCACGGCATTCGGGCGGTCGGGGTCGAGGCGATCGCGGAGGCGGCCGGCACCAACAAGATGACCCTGTACCGGCACTTCGCGTCCAAGGACGAGCTGGTGGCGGAATATCTGCGCTGCCTCGCGGCGGAGAAGAATTCGATCTGGACGAAACTCGAGAGCGAGCACCCGGGCGATCCGGCCGGCCAGCTTCGCGCCTGGCTGCACGAGGCCGCGCGCAACGTCGCCGACCCCACCTCGCGCGGCTGCGCGCTCGCCAATGCCGCCGTCGAGCTGCCAGAAAAAGATCATCCGGCGCGCTGCGTCATCGAGCAATGCAAGCAGTCCTCGCGCGAGAAGCTCGTCGCCCTTTGCCGCAAGGCCGAAATCAAGCAGCCCGATCTCGTGGCCGATCAGCTCTTCATGCTGCTCGAGGGGGCGTTCATGTGCCGCCAGAGTCTCGGCAACGAGGGGCCGGCCTGCTCCTTCGTGCGCGCCGGCGAGGCGCTGATCGAGGCGCATTCGAAATAGGGCCGCGTTCGGCGGCGACAGGAGTATCGCATGTCCGTGCGCGCGAACGAGCGGGTGGCCTGGTTTAACGGCGAATTCATGCCTGAGCGCGAGGTGCGCGTGCCGTTCCGCGATCTGTCGTGGCTTTACGGCGACGGCTGTTTCGACATGACGCGCAGCTTCGGCCACAGGCTGTTCAAGGTAAAGGAGCATGTTGAGCGTCTTTACCGCTCGCTGAAATATCTGCGCATCGATCCAGGTTTCGGTCCACAGACGATGATTTCGCTCACCGAGGAATTGTTCGAGCGTAACCGGCACCTGCTCGGCGCCGATGACGATTACTGGGTCGGGCAGCGCATCAGCCGCGGCGTCCGCCATGTCGAGGGTGACAACATCGATCGTCACGGTCCGAACATCATCCTCGAATGCATGCCGCTGCCGCTCGCGCAGCGCGCCAAGTCGTTCAGGGAAGGCATCCGCGTCGTGGTTCCCGCGCATCGCCGCGTGCCGCCGGAATCGTTGTCGCCGCGCGTCAAGACGCACAATTATCTCAATATGGTCGTCGCCAATCAGGAGGTGCAGAGCATCGACCCCGAGGCCTGGGCGGTGCTGCTCGACATCAACGGCAATCTCTGCGAGGGCCAGGGTTCGAACGTGTTCGTCGTCCGCAACGGCGAGGTGCTGACGCCGAGGGAAAAATATGTCCTGCCGGGCGTCAGCCGGCAGACCGTGATCGACCTTGCGCGCGAGGAAGGCATTCCGTTGCACGAGGCCGATATCGATCTCTACGACGCCTATAACGCCGACGAGATGTTTCTCACCTCGACCTCGCTCTGTATCTGTCCGGTGGTGCAGGTGAACGGGATCCGCATTGGGCCGCAGGGCCAGGTCTTCGGGCCGGTCACGCAGCGGCTCACCGATGCCTACAAGCGCTTCGTCGATCACGATTTCGTCGCGCAATATACTCGGCGCTACGTGCCGGGCATGCAGGCTCGGGCGTTCTAGCGATTTCGCGCTCGTTCACTTTTCGAAAACCATAGGCACTACGGCGTCGGCGCGATCGCCTTCCCGTTAACCGCCTTGCGCTATCGCGGTCGAAGGCAATCCGGCCGGCAGGCCGGCCCGCCGGGGGTGAGGCGATGCTGTCGAAGTTGCGGCGCTGGATCGATGGCGAGGAGGCGCAGGCCGTCTTTCTTCTCGGCGATCCCGCGCGCCTCGCGCCGATCGCGCAAGCGCTGCAGCCGTTCGGCCTGCGCGGCGCAATTTTTTCCGATCCGGCGGCGATGCACGCGGCGCAGGAGCAAAATCCCCCGCTCGTATTCGTCGATCTGTCGCTCGGCGTCGCGGTGGCGGGCGAGGCGATCCTCGGGCTGGCGCGGCGGTCGCAGCGGCCCGCCATTCAGCTCGTCAGTCCCGTCGAGATCGCGGGCTACGAACAGGTCGCCGCGATCGGCCAGCTTCGCCTGCTCGGCAGCCAGAACGGCATCAAGATGCCGCAGGCGCTACAGCCGCCCTACCGTAACGAGGCGGTCGGGGCGCTGATCGCCGATCTCGGGCTGGGCCACGATGGCGAGCGCGTCACGCTCGCGCAGGCGCTCCGGAAAGATTGGCTTGAACTCTGGTATCAGCCGAAAATAGATCTCGCGAACAAGCGCCTTGCCGGAGCCGAGGGTCTGATCCGCATGCGTCATCCGCGCATGGGCACGCTGCTTCCGGGGCGCTTCCTTCCCGGCGCGGCGGAAGCGGACCTCTTGCGGATGACCGAAAGCGTCATCGTCGTCGCGCTGCGCGACTGGGAGGCCATCGCCGCGCATGGAATTTCGATCAGACTCGCGGTCAACGTGCCGGTGTCGGCGCTGACCCGGCTCGATCTTGCCGGGCTCCTGCGCCGGGAGCGACCGCGCGCGGCGAACTGGCCCGGTCTTATTCTCGAGGTCACCGAAGACGAGATCGTCAACGATCTGTCGCTGGCCAACGATGTGGCCAACGAGCTGCGGGCGCATGGTTGCAGCCTGGCGATCGACGATTTCGGAGCCGGCTATTCATCGCTGGCGCGGCTTCGCCAACTGCCGTTCAGCGAGCTGAAGATCGACCGCTCCTATGTCACCAATTGCCATATCGACCGGACCAATGCGGGACTGTGCGAGGTGATCATCGATCTCGCGCGCCGTGTCGGCCTGAAGACAGTGGCCGAAGGGGTAGAGACCGCGCACGAAAGCCACAAGCTGCAAAGCATGGGCTGCGACGCGGGGCAAGGCTACCTGTTCGCGAGACCGATGGAGCGCGGGCAGCTCGTCTCGCTGCTGCAGCGCCGGATGGTCGGTGGTCCGCGGCCGGCCCAGACGGGCCTCAGGTTGGGGATTCTGAGCGGGGCGAAGCCCTAGCACGCTTGCGGGCCTGCGCCTGCACGGGCCTGCGCGGAATGATGGAAATCTTGCCGCTCGCCTCGAGCACGGCGAAGCGGATGTCTTCCGGCCGCTCCAGCCCGTGCAGGCGGCGGGCCGCCTCCATTACGTCGTCCTCGGTGATGCGCGCCTGCCGCAGGCGGCTCGTCATGAACTCCCCGTCGGCCATGACCAGCATCGGCACCCCGCGCGTCACCTTGGCGAACAGCCGGTACCGCCTTTCGAGCAGCGAGGTGATCACCTCGAGCAGGGCGAGCGTGGCGACGATGATGATGGCGTTGACCAGCGAATAGTCCTCGCCCGTCAGCGCGCGCTGGGTGGCGCCGCCGATGATCAGGAACAGCACGAATTCGAAAACCGAAAGCTCCCCGAGCGCGCGCCGGCCGGTAATGCGCATGATCGCCCACAGGAATACGTAGATGATGAAGGCCTTCAGGACGCTGTCCATGTCGCCTCACGGATAGACAAGTGCCTGCAACGTCAGCGGCTTCTGCCCCGGCGTCGACAGGTCAAAGCGGGCGATCGTCGCGCGTCGCGGCCGCAGCGCGATGAAGGCGGTAAGCTTTCTCGCGCTGCCGGCGTCGAAGTCGAACACAAGATCAGATTGATCGGCGGCGGCGCGCACGGGTCTCGGGTCGATGCTGTCGATTTCGTAGTCGTCAAGCGCGCTCTTGCCGATCCGCAAATGCGCCTCGTTGTCGTCATCGGCCGGCAGGTTCACGCGCAGATGGGTGGTCACGGTCTTGCGTTGGAACCGCTCGTAGCTCACGCCGAAGCCGTTCTCGTCGCCGATCTGCGTGAAACTGAGATAGCCGTTGGAAAAGACCCCGAGGAGCGCGGCTGCGACGATGAGCGTCAAAATCACCCACCCGGCCCGTTCGGCCTTCCAGGTCGCGCGCTGGAAGCGCATGTTTTCTTCAATCGGAATGGAGGGTTCCGCCATGATCCCGCCAATCATCGGTTGCGTGTGTGGTAATAGCGTGCAACGCCGGCTCCCGATTGACGTTCCCGTGACTTGCTTGTGAAGCCGCCTTTGCCATAGTGGCCGGACGCCGAACGCTGGAGCCGCTCATGACCGTGATCCGCCGCCGCGGCTGGGAGATGCCGGAGCATCTCGCCACGCCGGAAAAGATTTTCCTCAATCGCCGCGCGTTCGTATCGTCCGCGGCGGCGGGCGCGGCCGCACTCGCGCTCGCGGGCGGACAGGCATCCGCCCAGCGCGTCGCGGACATCCCCGATCCGACCGCCAAGCTCTATCCGGCGAAGCGGAACGAGGCGTTCACGCTCGATCGCCCGATCACCGACGAGAAGATCAACGGAAACTACAACAACTTCTACGAATACGGATCGTCGAAGCAGATCGCGCAGGCCGCGCAGATGCTGCGCATTCGCCCCTGGATGGTGAAGATCGACGGCATGGTGGAAAAGCCGCTGGAGGTCGGAGTCGACGATTTGATCGCCAAGATGCCTGTCGAGGAACGGCTCTATCGCCACCGCTGCGTCGAGGCTTGGTCGATGGCGATCCCGTGGACCGGGTTCGCGCTGGCAAAGCTCGTCGAATTCGCAAAGCCGCTGTCGTCGGCCAAGTATCTGCAGATGGAAACGTTCAAGGACCCGTCGATGGCGCCTGGCCAGAAACAGAGCTGGTACCCTTGGCCCTATACCGAAGGGCTGACGATTGCCGAGGCGACCAACGAACTCGCCTTCATTGCGATCGGGGCCTATGGTCATCCCATGCCCAAGCAACACGGCGCGCCGCTGCGCCTTGCGGTGCCGTGGAAATACGGTTTCAAGTCGGTGAAATCGATCGTGCGCTTCACATTCACCGACAAGCGGCCGAGCACCTTCTGGGAAGCATTGCAGTCAAACGAATACGGATTCTGGGCCAACGTCAATCCGAAAGTGCCGCATCCGCGCTGGAGCCAGGCGACGGAGGAGTTGATCGGAACGGGCGAGCGGCGTCCGACGCTTCTGTTCAACGGCTATGGCGAGCAGGTGGCCGGTCTCTATGCCGGTCTCGACAAGGAAGCGCTGTGGATGTGAGCGGCCCGCGCCTGCCGCCGAGCAGGGCCGCGACAGCCAGCAACTGAATGAATGCCGACGCAGCGAAAAGGACCGTCGCGCTCTCGCCCGCCGCGAGATCGCGGATCAGTCCGAAGGCCGCGGGCGCGAAGGCATAGCTGCCCTGTCCGATGGCGACGATGAGCGGCACCACGCGCTCGGCATCTTCCTTGCTGAAATCGGCCTGCGCGATCAGCGGGGGCAGGGATGTGGCATTGCCGATCCCCGCCCCGAACAGCGTGACGCCAAGAATCAGCAGCGGCACGCTTGCTCCCGCCGACAGCATCAAGGCAAGGGACCCTGCGATCTGCACCCCATAGCTCAGGCATGCCACGAGCCTGCGGTCGGCTTCTTGCGGCATCAGCCATCCGACCAATGTACGCCCGCCGATGGCGCAGGCGGTGGCGAACCCCATGGCGAGGCCGGCCTTCTCGCTGCCGAGCGCGGGGACGAGCAGGGAGAACAGATGCGCGATCAGGCCGATCTGCGCGAACAGCCCGAGCGCCATGCCGGCGGCCAGGGTGACGAATTTTCGCTCGCGCCAGAGATTCGTCGGCCGGCGCCGGGGTGGGGCCGCGGCCGTCTCGGGCGGGGCCACGTCGCCGTCCGGCTCGACGCCGATCATCCGCGGGCTTTTTGAGAAAAAGACGTGTGAAAGGGTGAACACCACAATGACCGCGATCACGCCGGTCGCAGCCGCTGCGGCCGGAAATCCGGCGGCGCCGATGGCTGCGACCCAGAGCGGCGAAAAGACGACGCCGCCGATGCTCGCGCCGTTATAGGCCATTGCCAATGCGGCGGGACGCTGGCGCACGAACCAGGGCGCGACGATCGCGTTGATCGCGGCCGCACCCATCGCCACCCATCCCGCCCCGGTCAGCAGCGCTGCCGCGAAAAGCTGCCAGGGCGAGACCGCCAGCGACCAGCCGACGATGCCGAGTGAGAGCAGCACGGCGCCGCTCCTGGTCACCGCCGGCAGTCCGAAGCGGCGGTAGAGCGCGGGCAGCCGCGCGACCACCAGCGCGCCGACGAGAAAATGGAACGTGACCGCGGACGCGATCAGGGAAACCGGCCAGCCGCGCGTTTCGCGAACCGCCTGCAGGAAGACCGGCGGCCCGTAGAAGCCGAGTCCCCAGCCGAACGCCGCCAGCAGGAAGGCTCCCCACACCACGCGCCAGCCGTAAAACCTTTTCGTGTTCCGCGCCGCCATCGCCTTCTCCCGGAAGCGCGAAATCTGCGCTCGCGTCGTCGCCGATGCTACGGCCGGCGCCGAACTATCGCCGCCCGGCCCGTGCTACAATCATGTCGAGGTGCCGATGGCGACCACATCCGAATTTGCTGAGATCGCGGCCCTTACCGGCGATCCCGCGCGCGCGGCGATGCTGCAGGCGCTGATGGACGGCCGCGCCCTGACCGCGACCGAGCTTGCCTCGGTCGGGAGCGTGGCCCCGCAGACCGCGAGCGGCCACCTGTCGCGCCTGCTCGCGGCGGGGCTCATCAGTGTGGAGAAGCAGGGGCGGCACCGCTATCACAGGCTCGCTTCCCCCGCGGTGGCGCGGATGATCGAAAGCATCATGCAGGTTGCCTCGGGGCAGCGTCGCGGCGGGAGCCGCACTCTTGCCACCGGCCCCCGCGACAGCGCGCTTCGCGCCGCGCGCACCTGCTACGATCATCTCGCCGGCCGGCTGGGCGTGCGCATCGCCGATGCGCTGATCGGCCGCCGTCGCATCGAGCTTGCCTGCGATGCCGGCCTCGTGACGCCCGCCGGAATCAAATTCTTCGGCAGGATCGGCATCGGGGAGGAAATTCTCGCCGGTGAGGGCAGGCGCGTCCTTTGCCGGCCCTGCCTCGACTGGAGCGAGCGGCGTCCGCATCTTGCGGGCGCGCTCGGCGCGGCGCTGTGCAGCCACAGCCTGCGTAACGGCTGGATCCGCCGCCTCCCGGGCACGCGCGCGGTCGCCGTCACGCCGAAAGGCACGCGCATATTTCGTGAGGAGTTCGGTGTGCGCCTTGACTGAACCGGCAAAAAAATGCCGGGCCACGAGGGCCCGGCAAAAATTTGCCGGCGCGGGAATGCCGGCAAGACTTCCAGAGGGGAACAAGCTGTCGATCGAATGTCAGTGACCTGGGAGGATTCACTGACTCTCCGCCGCAGCGCGCAAACAGCGCGTCATGACTATGCGACTCCGGCGCCGGCGGAACAACGCGAATAGCTGAATGTCAGCCATGCCCGCGTCGCAAGCCTTTCCGACGCGCGGTAATCAGTAACTCCAGCGCTGCGCTTTCGAAACGAGGAAGTCGCGGAACACCTGCACGCGCGCAACCGACTTGAGTTCTTCCGGATAGACGAAATAGGCATCGAGAGCCGGCGGATCGGATTTGTCGAAAAGCTGCACGAGTCCGCCATTTTCCTCGACCAGATAGTCGGCCAGAAGCGCGATGCCGAGTCCGCGCCGGCATGCGCCCATCAGACCGAGGACATTGTGGATTGTCAGCACCGGCAGCCGCGGGCCCTTGCCGTTGCGGCCGACCTCGGTGAGCCAGTTCCGGTTCTGCAGGAAATGCGGAATGTTGCTGCCCCCGAGCAGCAGCAGCCGATGATTGTCGAGATCGTCGTAGGTTCGCGGCGTACCGAATTTCTTCAGGTATTCCGGCGAGGCATAGGCGTGGAAGTGCACGGAAAAGAGCTTGCGCTGAATGAGATCCGGCTGCGTGGGCTGGCGCAGGCGGATCGCCACGTCGGCTTCGCGCATGGCGAGATCGAGTTCCTCGTCGGTCGTGATCAGCGTCAGGTGGATGTCCGGATAAAGCTCGATGAATTCGCCGAGCCGCGGCGTCAGCCAGTGCACGCCGATGCCGACCGTCGTGGTCACCTTCAGCTCGCCATGCGGCCGCTCGCGGCTGTCGGTCAGCTTGGCGCGCGCGGATTCGAGCTTCATGAACACGTCGTGCGCGGTGCGATAGAGAAGCTCGCCTTGCTCGGTCAGGATCAGTCCGCGCGCATGGCGGTGGAACAGCGAGACGGAGAGTGCCTGTTCGAGCGCGCTCACCTGGCGCGACACCGCCGATTGGGACAAGCCGAGCTGCTCGCCCGCATGCGTGAAGCTGCCCGCCTCAGCCGCGGCATGAAAAACCTTCAGCTTGTCCCAGTCCATCGCTGACATGACGGATGAAGTCGGCATCTGCCTTACCTATTCGGCGGCAGCGCGCCGCTCTTCGTGATGCGCAAGGAAACGTTCGGCTTCGAGCGCGGCCATGCATCCCTGGCCGGCAGCCGTAACAGCTTGTCGATAGATGTCGTCGGTCACGTCGCCCGCCGCGAAAACGCCGGGGACCGACGTCGCGGTCGAGTGGGGGGCGGTTTCGATATAGCCGGATGGCTTCAGCTTGAGCTGGCCGGCGACCAGTTCGGTCGCGGGCGCGTGGCCGATCGCGACGAATACGCCGTCGGCGGCAAGCTCGGTGAGCGCGCCGGTTTTGACATTCTTCAGCCGCACGCCGGTCACCTTGTCGGGGTTCGCTGTGCCGGTGATTTCGTCGACGACGCTGTCCCAGATCACCCTGATCTTCGGGTGCTTGAACAGGCGCTCCTGCAGGATCTTCTCGGCGCGGAAAGAATCGCGCCGGTGCACGACCGTCACCGTCGTGGCGAAATTGGTCAGGAACAGCGCCTCCTCGACCGCGGTGTTGCCGCCCCCGACCACCACCACCTCGCGGTTCCTGTAGAAGAAGCCGTCGCAGGTGGCGCAGGCCGAGACGCCATAGCCGCGGAACTTCTGCTCAGACGGCAGGTCCAGCCACTTGGCCTCGGCGCCGGTGGCCACGATCAGCACGTCGCAGCTATAGGTCTGACCGCTGTCGCCGGTCAGGCGGAATGGGCGCCGCGACAGCTCGACCGACGTGATGTGGTCGTGGACGAAGCGCGTGCCGACGTGCTCGGCCTGCGCCTTCATCTGCTCCACCAGCCACGGGCCCTGGATGATGTCGGCGAAGCCCGGGTAGTTTTCCACGTCGGTGGTCGTGGTCAGTTGCCCGCCGACCGTCAGCCCGGCGATCAGCACCGGCTCCAGCATGGCGCGGGCCGCATAGATCGCCGCCGTATACCCCGCCGGACCAGAGCCAATGATGATCGCCTTCGCGTGCAGCCTGCTGGTATCAGCCAATGTCGCGCCCCCATGCGTGGATCAGGGTTTCGGCGACCGCCGCGAGTTCGCGGTCGATCGGTGCAAGCGTGCGGAGCGGCGCCACTTCCGGCGGCCGCCAGGTGAGACAGGCTCGCGCTTCCGCGCTCGACACGCCGTCGGCCACGGCGTCGAGCGTCAGTTCGCCGCGATCGAAGCTGAAGCGCGCGTGCGACGTGATCAACGCGGTCGGACCTTGGCGCCCGGAAAGCCGAGGAGCCCGCGTGCCCGGGCTGGTGACGTAGTCGACCCGCTCGACAAATCGCCGCTTGTCCTGCGGCATGATGATGAGCACTTCCCGCGCAAGCAGGGCGATATCGTGCGCGCCCCCGGATCCGACGAGGCGCAAGTCAGGCCGTCCCGACCGGTGCAGCGCCGTGCTGTTCAGATTACCCTCGCGGTCGACCTGCGCAGCGGAAAGCAGACCGCGATCGATCCTGCCCTGCTGGAGCAGCGCGAAGACTGAAAGGCACGATCCGATCATGGCCGTGTTGGCCACGACGGCCGGGCTGCCGGTCGACAACGGCGGCTTCGGCGGGTCGGCGTCTATCGCTCCCGATTCGTAGATGAGAACCGCATTCGGCGCGTGCGTCCGCTTTGCCGCCATGGCGGCCAGGGAGGGCACGCCGATGCCAACGAAGCAGACCTCGTGATCGCGGATCTCGCGCGCCGCCAATGCGACCAGCCGCACCGTGTCGGTCTGCTCGCTCATTGCCTCACGGCCGCCGCTTCGGCCACCAGCGCATCGAGCCGCTTCTTGTCGATCGCGGCGATATAGTCCGCGTAGTCGGCGCGGCCGATCACCTCGGCCGCGATCCAGCGTTCGAGTGCCGCGGCGTCGCGCGAGAGAGAATCCCAGTCGGCGTAGGCTTCGTCGTCGCGGCCGTAGTGGCGGTCGACGTAGGAGGGATACGCACCGAAGCGCACTTTGCTCACCGCGGCGATGCGAAAGGCGGGAAGAACCGTCCTGTCGGGGGCGGCGCGGATCGCGGCGGGCGCAACGATCTCTTCGACGGTTGCAATGATTCGCCGGCTGGCGAGCGCGCCCTCCAGGGTGTCGCCTGGCAGGCCGAAAAGCTGGACGTTGCCGGCGGCGTCGGCACGCTGGGCATGAATGATCGCCACGTCGGGCGCCAGCATCGGAATCGCGGAAAGGTCCCGGCCGGTATAGGGGCAGACCACCTTGCGGACGTTCACGGCCGCCGGAATGTCTCCGGCGCTCAGAATATCGGCCGGCAGGAAGGGCACGCCGAGGACGGCCGCGTGAAAGCGCAGGACCATCGCGAAGTTCGTCCAGTCTTCCACGGCGACGGTGCCGGCCTCGACGGCGCGGCGAAAGGCATGGGCCAGGCCGAGGCCGGGGTTGCCAACGTACCCGGCAATGATCTTTTCGACGCAGCCCGCCGCGACCAGGAGATCAAACACGATATCCGCGCCCGAGCGGCAGAGAACCAGCCGCCGCCGCCGCTGGCGCACGATCTCGTGCGCCGCCGCGAACGGGATGCACTGCCCGAAACCGCCAATGAAGACCGTGTCGCCGTCGCCGACGTTCTCGGCGATCGCCTCGCGGAGAGAATGAATCTTGCTCATCGTCGCAATCGTTGAAAGGTTTCAAACCATAGGGAGCCGATCGCTTGCGATCAACTGAAAAACCGTGTGCTGGACGCCGGCTAGCTGCGCGCCATGGTGCGCTGCGGGCTCGCCTCGGACCTCGCCGGCTTTCTGCGCGGAGGCGGGGCTATCGAATCGCGGAAAATCACCTCGGCCCGCAGTTCGACGCGGTCGACCTGCTGCGCTTCGTTGCGCATCCGCCGCATCAACAGGTCCCATGCCGTGAAGGCAATGGCGCGCGTTGGCGGCCGGATCGTGGATAGGGTGGGGTCGACCAGGTCCGACCAGTCCGGCTCGTCGATCGAAAGCAGGGAGACGTCGTCCGGGCAGCGTATGCCGAACAGGCGCAGCGCGCGGAATGTCCAGGTAGTCAGCAGGCTGTTGCTGACCACGATCGCCGTCGGGCGGCGCTGGCCCGATTTCAGCTCAGATTCCAGCCGTGAAATAAATGCAGCTTCATCATAGCGGCACTCCAGAATATTGACCGCTACCTGTTTTCCGCTGTCGCGGATCGCGGCCTCGAGGCCGCGCACGCGATCGACCGTGACGGAGAGCAACCGCTGGCGGACGACGAAAAGTATGTGGCGATGGCCAAGCGCAATAAGGCGGCTGACCGCCTCGTGCATGGCGGCATAGTTGTCGAACGTCACCTGGTCGAAGCGCGGATCGGCAGTCGGTCGGTCAATGACGACGAGCGGCGTGCCGCTTTCGGCAATCAGATCGAAGGATCGTTGCGGCGCGACGCTGGGCAGCATCATGATTCCGCCGACGTGATAGCGCAGCATCGACTTGACCCGCTGCAGCTCCTTTTCCGGCTCCTGGCGCGTCAGCACCTGCATTATTTCGAACCCGCGGTCCGACGCGACTTCCTCGAAGGCGTCGACAAGGGCGGCGAAATAGCTGACGGAAGTGAAAGGCACACACAGGCCGATCAGGGGGGAACGCTTCTGGCGCAATCCCTGCGCCAGTTTGTTCTGGGTGTAGGACAGGTCGCTGATCGCCCTGAGCACGAGGCCGCGCTTGGCGTCGCTGACCTTCACCCGTCCGCTGAGAACGTTTGAAACAGTGCCGACCGAGACGGACGCGCGCTTCGCGACGTCGAGCACCGTCGGTGGGCGTCTTTTCAAAATCGCCTCCTCCAAAACCTTGCCGGCAGCCGCGACAGGGTGCGGCCACATAGTCTCAATATTCTTTCCTTTCAGCGGCTTGCGTTGTCAAACGCCGTGTTTCCCGACGTCGACACTTGCGCGCCGCAGCGGTCCGAACTAAGGATGTATTGAAACCATTCAATATGCGCTGGTCGCGCGGTTTCCGGGGCCTTTCGGGCCGACGGCGCGGCCGATCTTATCAAGTGTGGGAAGATCGCCGAATCCGGCGATGACAAGGGATGGCTATGTCCAAGAGCAATGGAAACGGGCGACTGAAGTTCTTCTCTCTGGAGACGGATGCCGATGGCATTACCGTTGTGACATTCAACCGGCCGCCGGTGAATGCCATGTCCTTTGAGGTCTATCCCGAGTTGAAGGTTCTCGCCGACATCATCGAATCCTCGGATGAAAGCCGGGTAGTGATCATCACTTCGCCGCCGGAGGCGCGCGCGTGGTGCGGCGGTGCTGACCTCAACGACTTCCTGCCGCTCGACTTCCAGGCGCGCCTCGACCGCTATCGCCTGGTCGAGGACTGTCTCCCGCGCCTCTACAACCTCAATCGCCCGGTCATCGCGGCGTTGAACATGCACGCGGTTGGCGTCGGATTCGTCATGTCGACATTCTGCGACATCCGCGTTGCCTCGAACGAGGCCTTCTTTGCCGTTCCCGAAATCGATCGCGGTGTCATGGCGGCAGGCGGCGCCTTCTTTACGCGCCTTAACATGCCCATGGGCAAGGTGCGCGAACTGGTGTTCACCGGCCGCCGCTTCACCGCCGAAGAGCTGCGCGACACCGGCGTGTTCAACTACATCGTGCCGAAAGCCGAGGTGATGCCAAAGTCGCTTGAGATTGCGCGCATCATCGCCAAGAAGAGCCTGCCGGCGCTCAAGTTCAACAAGACGACGATGAACCTTGCGGAGACGATGCCGTGGCAGTCGGCCTACAGCATCACCGTTCCGATCAGCGCGCACATGACCTCGCAGCCCGACTCCAAGGAGGGCATTCGTTCCTTCCTCGAGAAGCGCGAGCCTCGGTACGCCGATACTTGACGGCGCGCTGCTCCGGCAGCAACTCCACCACCTCTCTTCTGCCGCGTGATGAGTCCGGTCATGGCCGACGACGGGATCAAGTCTGTCTTTGCCGACGTGGGCCGGCTCCTCGAGCCGCGCTCGATCGTCGTGATCGGCGCCTCCGACACGCCCGGCAATCTCGGCCTGACCGCGTTGACGTACCTGCGGCGCTTCGGCTTCCCTGGGGCGGTATTTGCGGTCAATCCGGGGCGCGAGAGTGTCGCCGGTGAGCGGTGCTATCCCAGCGTTTCGGCGCTTCCGCAGATACCGGATCTGGCGATCGTCGCCGTCGGCGAATCGCGTGTCGCAGCGGCGGTCCGCGAGAGCGCCGCTGCTGGCGTCCGGGCGGGTATCGTCTGGGCTGGCGGCTTCGCCGAGGCCGGCGCCGAGGGCAGGGCGCGCACCGCTGAGCTGGCCGAGATCTGCCGTGCCTCCGGCTTCGCGTTGCTCGGTCCGAACTGCCTCGGCCTGGTCAACGCCGCCATGCCGGTGACGGCCACGTTCGCGTCATTCCTGCAGGAGACGCCGCAGCTGTTGCCGGGCTCCATCTCGCTTGTCGGGCAAAGCGGCGGCGTCATCTCGTCTTGCGTGGCGTTGGCACAAAGGACGGGCGTTGGCTTCCGTTACCTGGTGAGCACCGGGAACGAAGCTGTGCTGACGACCAGCGACTTCGTTTATGCGTTTGCGCGTGACCCGCAGACCAAGGTCATCGCGGCATATGTTGAGGGGCTGCGCGACGGCGACCGTTTCGTCGCCGCGCTTGCCGCGGCGCGCGCCGCCGGTAAGCCCGTCGTCCTGCTGAAGGGCGGCGCGTCGGAGGCGAGTGCGCGTGCGGCGGCTGCCCACACCGGGGCGCTCGCCGGCGCCGCCCGCGTATGGGACGCGGTTCTGCGCGAGCAGGCGGTGATCCAAGTCTATTCGATGGAGGAGCTGCTCGATGTCGCGCTTTTCCTGAACAGCATCGATCTGGCCAAGCTGCCGGCGGCGCCGGGCGTCGCGCCGATCACCTTCGGTGGCGGTTTCGGCGTGCTTGCGGCCGATCAGTGTGCCCGGCTCGGCCTCACGACGCCGCCGCTTTCGCCGCAGCACGCCGCCGCGCTGAAACCTCTGGTTCCACCGATTGCCTCGATTGGCAACCCGTTCGATCTCACCCCGATGACGTACGGGCAGCAGGAGTGGATGGACCGCCTGCCGCAGGCGCTCGACGTCATCGCGTCCGACGATGCGATCGGCGCGGTGTTCTTCCAGAACGGCGCCATGAGCCGCCGCGCCGACCAGCTGGTCGAGGCGACCGCGCAGTTCCGCGAGCGCACCGGCAAGACGGTATGCGTCGCCTGGCCGCTTGCGCCCGCCGGCGTGGTCGACCAGATGCGCGCTCGGGGCTTCCATGTCTTCGAGGAATATGCGCGCGCGATCCGCGCGATCGCCGCGGCCGCCAGTTATCGCCGGGCGTGCCAGCGCGTCGCCGCGCGGCCGGCCCCTGCGCATCAGCGGTTCGACTGGCGGCGTGCCACTGGCGATCCCGTCGCCGGCACGGTCATCTCCGAGCACGAATGCCACCGCATCCTTGCCAGCGCCGGGCTGCCGGTGGCCCGTGGACACCTCGCGTTATCGCTGGAAGATGCCCTTGCTGCGGCGCGAGATGTCGGTTTCCCGATGGCCGTGAAGGGGATCACGCCCGAAGCCACGCATAGGGCCAAGGCTGGCCTGCTCGTCCTCGACGTACGGTCCGAAGCGGCTTTGCGCGACGCATACGCACTCATGATGAGCCGGGCCGCGGCTGCCGGTTTCACGCTCGACGGCGTCTATCTGCAGAAGATGGCGCCCAAGGGGGTGGAGATTCTGGTTTCCGCGCTTCGCGATCCCACGTTCGGCGTGATGATTTCGGTCGGTGCCGGCGGCGGCATGACGGAGCTGATCGACGACGTCATCCTTGCCAGCGCGCCGGTCGATACGGACCGCGCCATCGAGCTGCTGCGCTCGCTCCGGCTGGCGCGCGGCCTGGGTGGCGCCTCTTTCGCGCCCATGGCGCGTTTCGTCGCCGATTTTTCGCAGCTCGCCGCGGCGGCGCCCTGGCGCGGCTTCACGCTTGAGGTCAACCCGGTGATGTGGACCGGCGATCAGGTCGTTGCCGTCGATGGCCTGTTGCTGATCGATGAGCCCTGACTAGATTCGATCGACGAAGTTGAGCTTGTGGCCGGTGCGCGGCCACTTCAGCTTCACAAGCCTCCCGGTCGAGGACAGCGTTACGAACAGGGTTCGCATATCCTCGCCGCCGAAGCTCATGTTGGTCGTGTGCCGGTCGGGCAGGGAGATGAACTCGGCAAAGCCGTCGTACGGCGAAACGGTGGTGATGCCGCCATTCTGCAGCGTCGCGATGCTGAGCCGCCCGTCGGCCTCGGCCTTCACCCCGTCGAAACGCACGAATCCGCCCGCCCCGTAAACGATCGCGCCGCCGTTCTGCGACGGATACGGATGAATCTCGAGATCGCCGGGCGCGCGAATGCGGTAGCGCCAAAGCCGCGCGGTTTCCGTCTCCACGACATAAAGCGTCTGCTCGTCGGGAGAAAGCGTCAGCCCGTTCGGCAGCGAGATCGGGTGGATCACCTCCTTGATGAGGCTGCCGTCTGCCTTGCAGTAGTAAACCGAACCGCGGTCGACATCGCGATCGCGAATCTTGCCGTGGTCGGTGAAGTAGAAGCCGCCGTGCGCATCGAAGACGATGTCGTTGGGGCCGAGGAGCTTGCGTCCGTCGCAGCTGTCGTAGACCACCTCGACCTTGCCGGTGGACGGGTTGACGCGTTCGATGCGGCCGCCGGTGTAGTCGTCGGGCTGGCCGTAGGCGCGGATGTGGCCCGGCTGCCGGACCCAGCGAAAGCCGCCGTTGTTGCAGATGTATATCCCGCCGTCCGGTCCGATCGCCGCGCCGTTGGGGCCGCCGCCGACGTGCGCGATGACGTGCTTCTTCCCGTTCGGCAGAATGCGATCGACCAGTCCGTCGGCGATTTCCACCACGATAACCGACCCGTCGGCGAGCGCGATCGGCCCTTCCGGAAACGCGAGGTCTTCGCAGAACAGAACGGGCTCGATCGCGGTGCCGTGGCGGCTCGCGCTGCTTCCTTCCATCGTCCTCGCTCCTCTGCAAAAGGCAAACGTGGCAAGCGTCTCATTCGCGCTTGCGGTCAGGGCCTGACTGCCATAGGATTTGAAACCATTCAATAATCTTTCCGGCACAACCGGGAACTGGGATGGAAATGCGCGTATCCGGCACATACCAAATCGCTATCGCTTGGTTGCCGTCCTGATGCAGGCGCCTGGCGGGCCGCTGCTTTCGGTCGACAACGTGTCGCTCTCGTTCGGCGGTATCGCGGCGTTGAAGAACGTCTCGATGGCGGCCGTCGAAGGCAAGGTGACGGCGATCATCGGGCCGAACGGTGCCGGTAAGACGACCCTGTTCAACGCGATTTCGGGTTTCTACCGGCCGCAAAGCGGCGCGATCACATTTGGCGGAATCGATCTTCTCGGGCGGCCGATGCACGCCCGCTCCGGCTACGGCATCGCGCGCACGTTCCAGAACATAGCCCTGTTCTCGGGCATGACGGTGCTCGAAAACATCAAGCTCGGCAGCCATGCCCGCCTTGCCACCAACGTCTTCAGCGCCAGCATATATCTGGGCTGGGCCGATCGTGAGGAGAGGGCGCTCACCGAGCGCATCGATCGCGACGTCATCGACTTCCTCGATCTCGGCGCCGTCCGCGATCACGCTACCGCCGGCCTGAACTACGGCGTGCAGAAGCGTGTGGAGTTGGCGCGCGCCCTGGCTTTGCAGCCGCGGCTGATGATGCTTGACGAGCCGGTTGCCGGCATGAACCCCGCCGAGAAGCTCGAGATGGCGGGCTATATCCGCCGCTGCGTCGAGGAGCGCGGGATGACCGTGCTCCTCATCGATCACGACATGGAGACCGTGCTCGGAATGTCGCATCACGTCGTGGTGCTCAATTTCGGCAGCGTCCTGGCGGCGGGCGCTCCGGACGACGTGCGCTCCGATCCCGGCGTCATCGCCGCCTACCTCGGAGACGATTGAAGCGCCATGGACGTTCTGTCGCAGTTCGTCGAGTACAGCGTCATCGGGATCGCTTCCGGCGGCATCTACATCCTCGCGGCGCTCGGCTTCGTCGTCGTCTACAAGGCGAGCAACGTCTTCAACTTCGCCCTCGGCGAAATGATGATGATGGGCGCCTATTTCTTCTTCGGCGTCGTCGTCCAGTTGCATTTCGGCACCCTCGTCGGCCTGCCGATCGCCCTGATCGGGTCCGCGGTTCTGGCGATGCTCATCGAGCGTTTTCTTCTGCGCCCGATGCTCGGCCGTCCCGTCATCGTGCTGGTGATGATCACGTTCGGTCTCGGCAGCATCCTGCGCGGGCTGGCGGCGATCGTGTGGACCTCCGACGTGCTCACCATCCCCGATTTCCTGCCGCGTCAGCCGTTGTTCATCGGCAGCATCCTGGTGCCGGGCAAGCTTGCCTGGGGCTTCATCGTGGCGATGGTCATTTCGCTCTCGTTCATCGCCTATTACCGCTTCTCCCGCGCCGGCATCGCGCTGCGCGCGACTTCCTCCGATCTGACGACGGCCGAAGGCCTCGGCATCGACGCCCGCCGGGCTTTCGCCCAGACGTGGGCGATCAGCGGTGCGCTGTCTGCCACTGCCGGTCTGATTCTGGCGTCGATCAACGGTCTTACGCCCCAGCTCGGCGGCGTCGTCATCGACATCATAGCCGTCGTCTTTCTGGGTGGAATTTCGAGCGTCGGTGGCGTCGTCATCGCCGGCCTGTTCATCGGTTGGCTCGAAACGATCCTCGGCGCCTACCTCGGCGCCAACTGGCAGAGCTTCCTGCCGTTCCTCGTGGTGCTGCTGGTCATGATGTTCCGCCCGCGTGGCTTGTTCGGTGAAAAGCGGATTGAGCGCATCTGATGACAAACGCAGTTCAAACCGGCAGACCGACGCTCTTGCGGACCAAGCGGCAGGGCAGCCTGGCTGCCGCGGCCGGCTGGGTGGTGGTCGCGGTTCTCGTCATCGCGTTCCCGGCCCTGCACAACGTCTATTTTCTCTACCTGGCGACGCTCGTTGCCATCAACGTCATCGGCGCGACCGGCCTCAACCTGACGGTCGGCTACGCCGGCATCCTGTCCATTGGCCATTCCGCTTTCATGGGCGTCGGCGCCTATGTCGGCGCGCTGATGATGCTCTATCTCGGCACGCCGCTGCTGCTGAACATCGTGGTCGGCGCGCTTGCCGCCTTCCTCGTCGGGCTGGTTTTCGCCATACCCGCGCTGCGCATCAAGGGCGTCTTCCTCGCGGTCGCCACCCTGGCGGCGCAGTTCATGCTCTATTTCATCTTCCGCCAGTGGGGCGCGGTGACCGGCGGCGATCGCGGGCTGACGCTGCCGGTGACCAACATCTTCGGGCTCGGCGACGTTGGCTTCTACTACTTCACCGTGCTCGTCGCCGCGCTCCTGTGCCTGTTCTGCCGCAACCTGTTCCGCACGCGTGTCGGCCGCGCGTTCATCGCCGTGCGCGAACGCGACTATGCCGCCACCGTCCTCGGCATCGACGTCGTGCGCACCAAGCTGCTCGCCTTCGGCCTTGGCGCCGCCTATGCCGGCGTCGCCGGCGTGCTTAACTCGATGTACCTGCGCGTGGTGAACCCGGAGCAGTTCACGCTCACGGTATCGATCTTCTTTCTGGCCGCGATCATCGTCGGCGGCCGCGCCTCGATCCTCGGATCGATCCTCGGCGCCGCATTCATGACGCTGATGCCGGAGGCGCTTCGCCTGCTGCTCGATGCCGGCGGTGCGGCAACCGGCCGCGACCTCATCGCCGTTACCTCACCGCTCCGCGAGCTCGTCTTCGGCGTGATGATCGTCGCGTTCCTGATGTTCGAGCCCCGCGGATTGATGGGCTTCTACGAGCGGCTCCGCGGCCGTGCCGAAGTGTTGGGCGCCGAGGCCGAAGTTCATTGACAGACAGCGCGATTCCGATCGCGTTCAACAGGGAGGAATGAGTTCATGAAATGGAATATCCCGATTGCGATCGCTGGTGTGGCGATGGCCGGGGCGCTGCTCGCCGCGGCTCCCGGCATTGCCGATGACAGTGCGCCTGCCGCCAAGGACAAGCTGATCTGGTCGATCCCGCTGCCGATGACCGGCCCGCTGGCCTACAACGGCAACCTGTTCTACACCGGCTGGAAAGACGCCATCGACTACCTGAACAAGAATGGCGGCATCCGCGGTCATCAGATCGACGCCCGCATCTACGATGACCAGTATGACGTGAACGTTGCCGTCGCCGGCTTCAAGAAGGCGGTCGCCGACGGCGGAGTTGTCTTCGCCAGCGTCGACGGCACGGCCGCGGTGCGCGCGATCTCGCCGGTCAACAACGACCAGTACAAGATCCTGACGGCCAACATCGGCAACACCTCCGATCAGACCGACCAGACCAAGTATCCCTACAACCTCCTGGTCATGCCGACCTACGACGACATGTTCCAGATGGTGCTGAAGTACATCCAGGAGAAGAAGCCGGGCGCCTCGATCGCGCTGGTGACCAGCGACTCGGAGTTCGGCAACGATCCGCTGCCGCACGGCCTGCAGACGGCCAAGCAGCTCGGCCTGAACGTGGTCCTGCAGGAGACCACCGGGATGACCGGCGTCGACGTCACGCCGACGGCGATCAAGCTTCGCAACGCCAACGCCGACTACGTCATCGTTCATGGCTATGCCGCGAACGTGTGGCCGGAAGTGCTGAAGCTTGCGCGTGAATACGGCGTCAAGTCGCAGTTCATCGTGACCATCGTCGCAGGCGATCCCGACCTGATCAAGAACATTGGTCCAGCCGCTGATGGCGTCCTGGCGGTCGAGCCGTTCAACCTCATCCACGCCGGCAGCAAGTATCCGCTGATGCAGACGATGGAGACCTACCTCAAGAACTGGACGTCGAAGCCGACCCCCTACATCGGCTACAGCACGCTCGCCTATTCCACTCCATGGGCGATCGCGCAGATGCTGAACCAGGTCATGGGCAAGGCGATCGACGACGGCACGCCGCTTACCGGCGACAACCTCATCAAGATCGCCAAGTCGATGCCGGAAATTGACATGGGCGGCCTCTATGGCGACCGTAAGGTCCACTTTGAGGACTCGCGCATTCCTTATGGGATCATCTACCGATTCCACGTCACCGACACGGATTTCTCGATGACGCCCGAGACCGATTTCATGCAAGTAGGCGATCAGTAAATGGCGGCCGCCCTTGAAGTCCGCGATCTCTCGGTTGTCTACGGAGCGGCGATCGACGCCCTGCGTGGGGCATCGCTCGTGGTCGACGAGGGCGGCTTTGTCGTTCTTTTAGGCTCCAACGGGGCGGGCAAGTCGACGCTGCTCAAAGCGGCTTCCGGCCTGCTCGCCTCGCAAAACGGCCGCGCCACTGGCGGCCAGGTCCTTTTCTTTGGCGATGACATTCGTGATCTGCGGCCGCATCACCTGGCGCGCCGCGGCCTTCTGCACGTGCGCGAGGGCCGGCACGTCTTCGCCAACATGACCGTGGTGGAAAATCTGGAGGCTGCCACGTTCTCGCTGATCGGCAGGCAGCCCCTGCCGAAGCGCGGGGCGTTTGACGAAGTCTATTCGTATTTTCCCGTGCTGGCAGAACGCCGTCACAGCTACGCCGGACTCCTGTCCGGCGGCGAGCAGCAAATGCTGGCGATTGGCCGGGCCTTGGTCGCGGCGCCACGGCTGCTGCTGGTCGATGAAGCGTCGCTTGGCCTGGCGCCGCTCGTCTCGCGCGGCATTTTCGAGATCCTGAAGCGGATCAACCGCGAGAAGAAGCTGGCGATCCTCGCGGTCGAGCAGAATGTCGCCCTGGCTCTGCGCTTCGCCGACCGTGCCTATGTGCTGGAAAACGGGCAGATGGCGACATCGGGCAGCGCCGCCGATCTCTCCGACCGCGATGCGCTGTCGCGGCACTACCTCGGTGGCAGCCGGGCGCTGGTGGCGTCCGGCTGACTGGCCGGGGCTATTTGCGATCGAAGAAGCGTGAAACGCCCGCCTTCGTCTCGGGCATGCCGAGTCCGACGATGGCCTTCTCGGTCGCGGCCTCGATGCCCTGCCTGTACGTCAGCGTCTCGCACTCGCGCACGAACTGCTTGGATTTCATGACCGCCGCGGCGCTGCCCCGGCCGAGGTCCTCGAGGGTGCGCGCCAGTTCCTGTTCGAGCGCGCCTTTGGCGATGACGCGGGAGACGATTCCCAGCCGCTGCGCCTCATAGGCATCGATGCGCCGGCCGGTCATCAGAAGGTCCAGCATGCCCTTCTGGTTCATGGTGTTCAGCATGGTCGGCACGGCGCCATAAGGCGTGATGCCGTGGTGGACTTCGGGGTAGCCGAACACGGTGCCCTCCTCGGTCAGGGCGATGTCGGTCCAGGTGGCCAGCATGACGCCGATCCCGAGCGCGTAGCGCTCGATGATCCCGATGACAGGCTTCGGGCAGAAGTAGATCACCTCGTTCATTTTCTGCATGTAGCCGTACATCTCGGCGACAGCGGTTGGATCGGCTGATTGCAGCTTCTTCAGGTCGCTGAGCTCGCGGCCGGCGCAAAACACCGCTCCGCGTCCGCGCAGCACGATGGCTGTGCAGGCGCCGTCCGCTCCCAGCCGCGGAAATTCGCGGCACAGGCCGATCACCATCTCATTGCTGAGAGCGTTAAGATGCCCCGGGTTGTTGAACCAGACGGTTGCGACGCCGTCGTCGCCGATTTCAGCTTCCAGTGCGCTCATGCTTGGTTTCCCTGACGCTGCTCGAATTGCCGCTTTTCAAAGTGTCGTAGCGCATGTATTGAATGGTTTCAATTATTCGGAACTGGGACGTCGCGATCCTGTGTCTTCCCGCGGTGCCTCCGATGCTCTTCGCCTCGGTTGTCCCCCGGACGACACCGCCTATATCGATATCAGGCCGTCGCGCGGCGCCTCATCGGGAGGTTGAGAGATGACACAAACGATCGATCTCGACGCAGAGAATGTCGAGGAGGCGCTGTTCGAGCGCGGTTGGACCGATGGCTTGCCCGTCGTCCCGCCGACGCCTGAGCGTGTGCAGGCGATGCTTGTCGCGGGCGAGCTGGAGCCGGACGAGGTCGTCGGCACGATCGCCTCGCGCGGCATCTCGGTCACCGCCGAACTCGCCGCCGCCAACGCGGTTATGGCGGGCGCGAAGCCGGAATACTTCCCGGTCATCGTCGCCGCGCTTGGCGCGCTGATGGACCCCACGCTGAACGCGCACATGACGCTGACCAGCACCGGCGGCCCGGCGACGTGCCTCATTGTCAGCGGCCCGATGGCGGCCGCGATTGGCATGAACGCCCGTCACAACGCGTTGGGTTCCGGCAACCGCGCGAACGCCACCATCGGCCGCGCCGTGCGCCTCGTCGCGATGAACGTGCTGGGCGCGCGGATCGGCAAGCTCGATGCTTCCTCGCTCGGCAATCCGGGCAAGTATACCCTGTGTTTCGCCGAGAGTGAGCCCAAGGCTCCGTGGGAGCCGCTGCGCGTGCAACTCGGTTACCACGAAGAAGACACGGTGGTGGTCGCGTTGGCGACCGAGTCTCCTCGCCAGGTCGCGAACCACCTGAACGGAGACGCCGAAGGCATCCTGCGCACGTTCGTGTCTGCGATGCGCGTGCCGGCGAATTTTCCGGTGGGGAAGGGTGGTCAGTGCGTCGTCGTGCTCGGTCCCGAACATGCGGGTGCGCTGTTGGAGGCAGGCTGGAGCCAGCTTGATGTACGCCGTTTTCTGGCCCGGGAAAGTCGCATCAGCGTGCGCGATATGGAGGCGGCGGGACAGATCTTGGAGAAAGGCTCGGCATTCGAGACGACCCCCGATGCTGCCGGAATGCTGCCTACGGTCGAATCGTTCGAGGACGTGCTGTTGGTGACGGCGGGCGGCGAGGGGGCTGGGTGGTCAGCCTATATCCCGTCCTTTTCTCCCGCCAAGGTGTCGCGAGCTTCCAGCCGGCGTGTCAAGCGGCCCGGCGAAGCGCTGCCTGATTGTGGCCCGGAAGGATGTGAGATCGACTGGACCCGCTTCCAGATGCCGGCCGCAGAAAGGACTCCCGCATGAATGCGAAGATTACGGTTGTTCGTCCCGATCTCGAGGAGGCGATTGCGGCGCCCACCTCGATTGCAGCCCGCCGTCCTGTCGGAAATGGCGCCCGCCTGCTGCTCATCGACAACGGCAAGCCCAAGGCTCGCGACCTGCTTCAGATGATCGCCGAGGAACTCGGGCATCTGGTTCCGCTGCGCAGCGTCGAGACCATCAGCAAGTCGACGGCCGTTTTCCCGATCACCGCCGAGGTGGCGCACGATATCGCCGAGCGCGCCGACCTGGTGATCGCGGGCCTGGGCGATTGTGGCGCGTGCAGCGCCTGTTCTCTGCATGACGCGATTCAGATGGAGAACCTGGGTATCCCCTCGACAGTCGTCATCTCGGATGCCTTCGTCGGACACATTGCCAAGTTCGCTTCGAACCTGGGGATGCCGAACTACCACTCGTTGGTAGTGCCGCATCCGGTCGCTTCCCGCGACGAGGCGCACCTGCGTCGCCTCGCAGTTGGCGTCGCGGCCCCGGCGCGCGATCAGCTTTTTGAGACTGCGAAGGTTTTCGCAGAAGCGACCTAGCCACTCCTCGGGCGAATGCGAGCGTGCGCCCCGTCATGCTGCTAGTCTTGGGAGCAGCGGTGAGGGGAAAGCATGATTGTCGTATTCGGCGGCGCGGGTCAGGTCGGCCTTGAGGTTACGGCGCTCGCCCGCGCTCGCGGCCTGGAAATTGCCGCCTTCGACCACGCCGCGGTCGATATCGCTGATGCCCCGGCGGTGGCCGATGCCATTGGCGCCAGCCGCGCCACCTTCGTCGTCAACTGCGCCGCCTACAACCAGGTCGACCGGGCCGAGCGCGAGGTCGCGGCGGCCACACGCGCGAATGTTGACGGGCCCGCGGTTCTTGGCGAGGCGACCGCGCGCGCCGGCGTGCCGCTGTTGCATATCTCGACCGACTACGTATTTCCCGGCGACAAGACAGGCGCCTGGACCGAGCGCGATCGTGTGGCGCCCCTCAGCGTCTACGGCCGCACCAAGGAAGAGGGCGAGCGGCGCGTTCGCGACACGAACCCCCGTCATTACATTCTGCGCACCGCCTGGGTGTTCGGGCGGCATGGCAACAACTTCCTGCGGACCGTGATCGAACTTGCCCGCACCCGTGACAGCCTCGACATGGTCGCCGACACGCGGGGCTCGCCGACACATTCGCTGGATCTCGCTCGTGCCATCCTCCTCGCGGAAGGGGCCAGCCGTCGGCCGGCTCCCGCCTGGGGCACGTATCACGTCGCCGGAGAGGGTGCTGCGTCCCGCTGTGAGCAAGCGTTTGCCATAGTCGCCGCGCAGGCGCCATTCACCGGGCGCTCGCCGCGCGTCAATCCCGTTCCGTCGGCTTTCTTCTCGC
Source organism: Pseudorhodoplanes sp. (assembly GCA_035548355.1). Classification (GTDB taxonomy): domain Bacteria; phylum Pseudomonadota; class Alphaproteobacteria; order Rhizobiales; family Xanthobacteraceae; genus Pseudorhodoplanes. The sequence continues at coordinate 8,223 of DASZTD010000027.1, read as the reverse complement.
CCCCGGCACGCCGGCCTGCCAACGCCGAGCTCGATTCCGCAAAGTTCGCCGCGACGTTCGGCTTCCGTCCGGCGCCGTGGCGCCTCGCAGTGGAGCGCGCCGTGGCCGAAATATTCGACGGCGCGGCGGCGCCATAGGGCGTCAGTCGAACAGGCCGCCGCTCGCCAGTGGCAGTCCGCCTTCCAGCCGCGCGATGATCGAGGCGACCGCGGCGCGCGGCATCCGCCGCGTCATCTGCCTGGCCATCTCCTGGACGCTGATCTCGGTGCGCGCCCGCTTGTAGAGTGCGGTGGCGACGTCGGCCCGGCCCTTGGACAGGCACTCGACGATCAGCAGGTGGGTTGGATATTTGGCAATCGCCCGCGGCGGCAGATGCTCGAACACGTCCACAATCTCCGCATCGCTCAGGTGGCGCCAGAAATTCGACGCGCTGTGAAATCCGAACGTCGGCCGCCCCGGATGTCGGATCTCATACGAAAAGCGTGACGCGATCTCGACCGGTGCGAAGTTGATCGCGAACTCCCGTTCCAGGCGCTCGCGATTGATGCGGCATATGACGAGATCCTCGGGTTTGCCGGCCGGCAGGGTGAGCTGCGGCAGCGCGTCTAGCAGCTTGCGGCTGCGCAGCGAGAAGCCGCCGTTGCCCACCCACGCCTCGCCGTCCACCTCGTACACGGGCGCGCCGACGTAGTCGTACTTGCGGAACACCCCGCTCCACCGCTCCGGCTCGACGACGTAGCCGTCCCACTGGACCAGCAGGACGAACGGCGTGCTCGTCAGCCGGGGCAGGTCGCGCAGGCAGAAGCGGCTGTAGTCGTCGAGCGACTTCAGCCGATCGATCGCCACATGCCGGAAATTCCCCGCGACGTGCGTGTCGGAGAAGAGGATCGCGTCGGCGAAGTCTAAGCCCGTGAGACAGATTTCGAGGGCGCGCGCGGCAAGATCGGGAGATACCGAATCCGCCGCGCACACGGTCACGTCGTCGAGCCTGATCCTTGCTCGCTTCGCCGGGCGCGCCACGGTCAGGATCCGGCGTTGCCCTTGGGCTCGAGCAGGCTGCCGAGCATCTTCCCGTAGTCGGTCGCGCCGAAGCGCCTGGCGAACTGCTCCAGGCGCAGGGCGTCGATCCAGCCCGCCGCATAGGCGATCTCCTCCGGCGAGGCCAGCAGCTGGTGCTGCCGGCGCTGGACCACGTGCACGAATTCCGCCGCTTCCAGCAGCGATGCGTGCGTGCCGGCGTCGAACCATGCCATGCCGCGCCCGAGGCGCACGACGTTCAGTCTGCCGTCGCCGAGGTAGCTCGCGTTCAGGTCGGTGATCTCGTATTCGCCGCGCGCGGAGGGACGGAGCGCACGGGCCCGCGCCGGCGCCGTTTGGTCGAAGAAGTAGAGGCCGATCACCGCCCAGTTCGATTTCGGGTTCGCCGGCTTCTCCTCGATCGAAATGGCGCGGCCGGCTTCGTCGGTCGCCACGACGCCGTAGCGCTGCGGGTTCTCGACCTGGTACGCGAATACGGTCGCGCCCGAGGGTTGCGCGGCGGCAGCCACCAGCAGCTCGGGCAGGCCGTGGCCGTAGAGGATGTTGTCGCCGAGCACGAGGCAACTCGGCGCGCCGGCCAGGAAGGATTCGCCGATGGTCAGCGCCTGCGCCAGCCCTTCCGGGCTCGGCTGCAGCGCATACTCGAAGTGCAGCCCCCACTGCGAGCCGTCGCCGAGCAGTCGCTGGAAACTGCTGAGATCGTGCGGCGTGCAGATGATCAGGATCTCGCGGATGCCGGACAGCATGAGCAGCGACAGCGGATAATAGATCATCGGCTTGTCGAACACCGGCAGCAGCTGCTTAGATATCGCCAGCGTGATCGGATGGAGCCGCGTGCCGGCGCCCCCGGCGAGGATGATTCCCTTTCGCTTCATGATGCCCGGCTCATGCCGGCGCCGAGCCGTTCGCCGCGGTAGACGCGGTCGCGGATCGGCGCCCACCAGTCGCGGTTGGCCATGTACCAGGCGACGGTTTTGTCGAGCGCCGACTCGAACGACTCCTGCGGCCGCCAGCCAAGCTCGGCGCGTGTCCGGCGGGCGTCGATGTCGTAGCGCACGTCGTGTCCCGGCCGGTCGGCGACAAAGGTGATCAGGCCGTGGAGCGCGCGCGTCCTCCCTTCGTCTCCGCCTGCGACCGCGCGGCAGATCGCACGCACCACGTCGAGGTTGCTCGGGTTGTTGTCGCCGCCGACCAGGTAGGTCTCGCCGGGCTGGCCTCTCTCGGCGGCGGCGAGCAGGGCGCGGACGTGGTCGTCGACGTAGAGCCAGTTCCGCGCATTCGCGCCGGTGCCGTAGACCGGCAGCGGCTTTCCTTCCAGGCAGTTCAGGATCGTGAGTGGAATGAGCTTCTCGGGAAACTGGTAGGGGCCGAAGTTGTTGGTGCAGTTCGAGATGATGACCGGCAGCCCGTGCGTGCGGTGCCAGGCTCGCACCAGATGGTCGGACGCTGCTTTCGAGGCGGCATACGGTGAGCTTGGGTCGTAGCGGCTCTGCTCCGTGAACGGCGCGTCGCCGTGCTTGAGCGAGCCGAACACCTCGTCGGTCGAGATATGATGGAAGCGGAATTGCGCCTGGCGCCGGCTATCCAGGCGGCGCCAATAGTCCGCCGCCGCTTGCAGCAGCACCAGGGTGCCGACCACGTTCGTGTCGATGAATGCGGCCGGACCGTCGATGGATCGGTCGACGTGGCTCTCGGCGGCGAGATGCATGACGACGTCCGGCTCGACGTCGCCGATCACCGCGCGCATCCGGTCGAGGTCGCGGATGTCGTCGCGGTAGAAGCGGAAATTCGCGCGCCCGGCAACCGGCGCCAGCGACGCCATGTTGCCCGCGTAGGTGAGCTTGTCGACGACCGCCACGTGGTGGTCCGTGGTCGCCGCCAGGTGCCGCACGACCGCCGAGCCGATGAAGCCGGCACCCCCGGTAATGAGGAAGCGCTTTGCGCCGCTCATGCCGTCTCCCACAGCAGCTCGGGGCGGATTGCGGCAAGGGGCGGCAACGCGCGGTCCTTCTCTGACATGATCGCAGCGTCGGCGCTCACCGGCCACTCGATTGCCAGCGCCGGGTCGGCGAAGAAGATGCCGGCTTCGGCGGCGGGGAAATATCCATTGTCGCACTTGTACGCCACGACGGCTTCATCGCCGAGGGTGCAGTAGCCGTGGGCGAAGCCCCGCGGGATGAACAGTTGCTCCGCCCCGTCGGCGGTCAGCGTTGCGCCCGTCCACCGCCCGAACGTCCGCGACGAGCGCCGCAGGTCCACGGCCACGTCGAATACGGCGCCATTCACGACGCGCATCAGTTTTGCCTGGGCGTGCTCGCCGTGCTGGAAATGGAGCCCGCGTATCGTGCCCGCCCGGGCGGAACCGGCCTGATTGTCCTGGACAAATACCGCGCCGATGCCGAGCCGCGCAAATTCGTCGGCGGCATAGGTCACCGTGAAGTAACCGCGGCTGTCGGCGATCCGCCGGGGTCTGATCAGCACGACCTCCGGTATCGCAAGCCGCACCGCCTCGAACGTCACGATAGGAAACTCCCGCCCGGCCCGGTCGCTCATATGAGCGGATGAACGCGACCGGCGTGAGGCTATCTGCCTGCAAGGCATTGTAAATAGCCGCTTGTTCGCCCTGTGGCCCGCGCCACATCCCGTCGCCCGCGGAAGAATCCCGCGTTGATACGCCGTCGCGCTCGCGCTCGGACGACGGGGATTTGGCCAGACGGCGCCGTGAGTTGACGCGGCCGCCGCGCCTTTCGGCAGTTGGCCGTTGCCCCCGGCTCCTGTAGCGTCAGCCGGCCACTCGCTTGCGGAAACCCGACATGCCCGCCTCCCTCGAGGACGCGTTGCTCGCCTGGAACGGCGAGACCGATCTTGATTTTGTGGTGCCCGCCTTTGTCACCGACAGGCAGGATCCGGTGGGCACCACGACTTTTCGTCCGGTGGAGATTCCGCTTGCCATCGGTCCGTCCCGCCGGCCGGGGGATCCCGCCCTGGTCTCCTGTCTGATGGTGACGCGCAATCGCTTCGAGCTTGCGCGTCTTTCGATCGGCTGCTTCCGTCGCCAGTCCTGGCCGCGCAAGGAACTCGTCGTGTTGGACGAGAGCGCCGACGGCCGGTTGCGCGATTGGATTGCCTCGCTGGGCGATCCCGACATTCGCGTCTTCCAGATCGCGACGGGCAGCGGATCGCTGGGTGAGCTGCGCAACCGCGCGCTCGAGCTGGCGCGGGGAGATTTCGTTTGCCAGTGGGACGACGACGATCTCCAGCATCCCGCCCGCCTGGAGGTCGCGTTCGCTGCCATGGCGGCCATGCGGGTGACTACGTCGCTGCTCGCGCGGGAGATGATGTGGATGGCGCCGGAGCAGCGCCTCTGCATCAAGACGGTCCGCCCGCGTCCACATGAGAACTCGCTTCTTACGAGGCGTGAGATCGCACCGCGCTATCCCGCTCTGGCTCGCGGTGAGGATACCCCGGCCGTCAAGCAGCTCCTCGGCGTGCAACGCGCGGTGCTGCTGCTTCTGCCGCAGCTTTACATCTATGTCTTTCACGGCCGCAACACTTGGGATACGGCGCATGCCGAGGAGATCTGGGCGGCATCTCTCGAGCGCACCGAGGGTGCCGAGACCGAGGCCCGCCTGGAAAGATTCGCCACGGCGTTTCCAGTGCGCGAGTACGTGGCGGCTCTGGCGTTGCTACCCGTGCCAGCTGCGCCCTCGTCGCCTGCCGCTGCGAGGCCCGGCGAGGCGTCGCGCCGGGATTCTCTGCTCGGATACGATGGTCGCACGGGCGCCGATTTCAACCTCCGTGGATTTAGCACGGTTGCGCAGCCCCCGAACGGCCACCAGTTGCGTGCCATCACGCTGAATCTGCATCTCGGGATGTCGCGGTGGCAGGGACCCGTTCCGTTCGTCTCATGCCTGATGGTCACCCGAGACCGTTTCGAGTTCGCACAGCACGCGATTGAGTGCTTCCGGCGTCAAACCTGGCCCAATCGTGAGCTGGTCGTGCTCGATGGCGGTGCTGATGATCGCCTGCGTGACTGGATCACCGCCCTTGGCGATCCCGCGATCCGCTGGATTTCGACGCGCGGCTCGCAGGAGTCGCTGGGTGTGCGCCGGAATCGGTCGATCGCGGCGGCGCGCGGCGACTATATCTGCGTCTGGGATGACGATGATCTCCAGCATCCGGCGCGGCTCGAGGTCGCATTTGCGGCCATGGCTGCTACTGGAACGAACGTCTCGCTGCTTTCTCACGTAACCATGTGGCAGCCGTGGCAGCGGCGCGTCTGCGTCGTCGGGCGTCATCCACGGCCGCAGGAAAATACGTTGCTCGTGCTGCGCTCGCTCGCCCCGCGCTATCCGGACTTGGCCCGGGGCGAAGACTCTCCGGCTGTGCTGCAATTGCTCGCTCGGCACAATTCCGTGATGCTGACGACCCCCGAGCTCTATCTGTATGTCGTGCACGGCCGCAACGTCTCCTATGGTCCGGTGATGGAGGAGGCGTGGCAGCAATCGCTGGATCGCAGCCAGGGCGCTGAGGCCGAATCTCGGCTGGCTGCTTTCGCCGCGCTTCTTCCGGTTCGCTCTTACGCGGCAAGCCTCGCGAAATTGGCGCCGCCAGCGGCACCGACTGTGCCGGCGCGTCCGGCTGCCGCGCCCGCGAAACCGGCCTATCGCGGCGTGCTTCTCGATTACACCGGCCGTGAAGATGCCGATTTTTCGATTCCGGGATATCTGGTCAGGGCCCAGCCGCCCAATGAATATCGGCTCAACGCCGTGACGTTGAACTTGCGTCTCGGCCCGTCGCGGCGGCGTGGGTCTGCGCCGCTCGTCTCCTGTCTCATGGTGACCCGCGACCGCTTCGAGCTTGCACGTTTTTCCATCGCCAGTTTTCAACGTCAGAGCTGGCCCCAGCGGGAGCTGGTGGTCGTCGATGGCAGCGCCGACGATCGCTTGCGTGACTGGATAGGCGGGCTCGACGATCCCTCCATTCGCTGGTTGTCGTCGCGCGGATCGGGCGAAACCCTCGGTGCGTTGCGCAACCGTTCGATCGCCGAAGCGCGGGGCGAGGTGCTCTGCATCTGGGACGACGACGACCTGCATCATCCGGTGCGTCTGGAAATGTCGGTCGCCGCCATGGCTGCGGCGCGCGCGTCGCTGTGTTGCCTGGCGCACGAAATGTTGTGGATGATCGAAGACCGCAAGGTGGCCGTGTTGGCGCAACGCCCATGGCCGCAGGAGGGCACGCTGGTCGCGCTGAGATCGGCCGGCCTGCGTTATCCCTCGACCGCGCGGGCGGAAGATACGCCTGCCATCCGCGACCTGCTGCTGCGCCATCAGGGGGTGCTGGTCAACGCCCCCGAGCTCTACGTGTACGCCATCCATGGCGGCAATACCTGGGACAGGGCGCATCACGACAGGCTTTGGGCATCGGCGGCCGACAAGAGCGAAGGCGCCACCGCGGCTGCCCGCCTCATGGCGCTTGGCCGCACTTATCCACTGGATGAATATGCCGCCGCGGTGCGGGAAAGAAACGCCCGCCTGCGACGTGAGGCGCCGCATGTCGCGGTGTAGTATTGCGTCTGCGTCAGGCAAGAATGGGTGACCGGAGCTGAGCGATGATCGCCGCCTACCATCCCGAGCTGCTGGACTACCGTGGTGGCGCCGACCTTGAGCTGACGGCCGCCGGCTTCCTCACGCGCGGCGTGTCGCCGGCGGGGGAGCTGCAGCGCTCGCCGGCCCAGTTCCGTCTCTCCTTGGGCCCGTCGCGGCTGCGTGGCCCGCTGCCGCTCATTTCCTGCTTGATGCCCACCAAGAATCGCTTCGAGCAGGTGAAGCTCGCGGTTCATTCCTTCCGCGTTCAGACCTGGCCGAACAAGGAGCTGGTCGTCATCGACCAGAATCACGATGGCTGTCTGGCTGCGTGGCTTCAATCGTTGAACGATCCTTCCATCCGCGTCTACCGCATGCCGGGGCTGCGCGAACCCCTCGGCATGATCCGCAATCGCAGCATTGGCCTCGCCGCCGGCGGCCTCCTGTGCAACTGGGACGACGACGATCTGCAGCATCCCGCCCGTCTCGAAATAGCCGCAACGGCGATGACGGCGGCGAAGGCGGCGCTCTGTCTGCTCGATCGCCAGACCATATGGGGCCCGATCGAGCGGCGCGTCGCGGTGACGGCACCCGATCGGGTGTGTACGGGCAGCGTCCTGGTCACGCGGTCCGCGGGCCTGTGGTACGTGGCAACGTCGCTTGGCGAGGACATACCCGCGGTCGGCGATCTTCTGCGCCGCTTCCCCGCGGTGATGCTCGACCTGCCGGAGCTCTACGTGCGCATCGTCCACGGCCACAACACCTGTGCCCCGCAATACCTGGAGGGCCGCTGGCGCACCGCGACCGAGCTTGCCACCGGCCATGCCGCGCAGGAAGTCCTGGCGCAGCTCTCGGAAGTGTATCCGGTCGCGGAATACGCCGCCGCCGTGCGCTCCGAAATGAGTCCCGCCGTCGCCCAGCCGGCCTAGGCCTGCCTGCATGAGCGCGCCGCAAAAGCCGCCGCCATCACCACGGAAGACCGCCCGCGCCGAGCGTCTGGCGGCTGCGCTTCGCGCCAACCTGAAGCGCCGCAAGGCCGCTGCTGCGCCGGCAGCGCCGCCGCTGAAACCGAAGGGCGGGCGGGACTAGCCGCACGCGCGCCGTGGCGCCACGCCACCGTCCGCGGGCGTCCTTGTCGCTGCCCCAATCGTGGGCTAGACCGCCAGCGAGGTGGCCGTCCGCTCCCGCGGAAGTGGCCGAAATGCTGGGCCGCAGGCCCGGATGGGGGCGACTTCATGGATCGCATTCGCATTGTCGGCGGTAACCGGCTGAACGGCACGATTCCGATCTCCGGCGCCAAGAACGCCGCCCTTCCGCTGATGATCGCGAGCCTGCTCACCCGCGAAACGCTCACCCTCGACAACGTCCCGCGCCTGGCTGATGTCGCGCTGCTCAAGCGCATCCTCGGCAATCATGGCGTCGATTGCATGGTGCTCGGCAAACGCCCGGGCCAGAAGGAGCTCGCCGGCGAATCGATCGAGCTCAGGGCCGGCGACATCGTCGATACCACCGCCCCGTACGATCTCGTGTCGCGCATGCGCGCCAGCTTCTGGGTCATCGGCCCGCTGGTTGCGCGCATGGGCGAGGCGAGGGTGTCTCT
>DASZTD010000026.1:0-9515 GCA_035548355.1 Pseudorhodoplanes sp. | reverse complement strand
ACGCAACAAAAAAAGAAGACGCGCTGAAACAAGTCCGATGAGGACAAACTAACGGCGCGGCGGCCGGTCGGCGATCAGGTGTGTGTGTACGCCGAGGGACAGCGGCTGTTCGCGAGGGGTGAGTCATGTATCGCGTGCGTTCGCAGCGCGTCCGGTGGGCTTTTGCTGCCCTGCCTGCGCTGGTTGCCAGCCTCTTGGCGACGGCGCTCTTTATTTCCAGTCTCTCTCCGGCCGAGGCCGGGAAGCGCAGATGGCGCGCGGAAGCCTCGGAAGCGATGGCGGCTCAGCCGACATCCAATATCCAGGAGGAGATCAACCGCAACACGATCGCGATCGTGTCCGGCAATCTCAACGGCACCTACCTGTCGGTCGCCTACGATCTGTCGGCGGTTCTCGATGACGGCAACAACTTCCGCGTTCTGCCGATGATCGGCAAGGGCGCGGCGCAGAATATCCGCGACGTGCGTTACCTGAAGGGCGTCGATCTCGGCATCGCCCAGTCCGATCTGCTCGGCTATTTCCGCCAGACCGGCGAACTTGGCAATCTCGAGGATCGGATCGTTTATATCGCCAAGCTGTTCAACGAGGAGCTGCACATCATCGTGCGCGACAGTTCCGGCATCAGCTCGGTCGATCAACTCGCCGGCAAGAAGGTCAATGTCAGCGACGCGGGATCGGGCACGCAGCTCTCGGCCAAGTTCATGTTCGGGCTTCTCGGAATCAAGTTCCAGGAAGTGAATATGGGGCAGGCGGATGCCTTCGAGAAGCTCAAGACCGGGGAGATCGACGCGACCATCCTGATCGCCGGCAAGCCCGCCGCGTCGATGGCCAAGCTGAAGGCGGCGGACGGCTATCGCATCCTGCCGGTGCCCTATCCGAAGGCGCTGCAGCGCGATTATCTCCCCGCCGTCCTGACCTCGCAGGACTATCCCAATCTCATCGAGCCCGGCCGCGAGGTCGAGACGCTCGCCATCGGCGCGGTGCTGATCGCCTATAATTGGCCGAAGGACAGCGACCGTTACCGGCGTCTCGCCAGTTTCGTCGAGCGGTTTTTCCCGCGCCTCGCCGAATTCCAGAAGCCGCCGCGCCATCCGAAATGGCTCGAAACCAATCTCGCCGCCACCTTGCCCGGCTGGACGCGCTTCGACGTCGCCGAGGAATGGCTGCGCAACAATCGCAACGCGCCGCACGTGCAGGCGCCCTCGCGCGAGCAGTTCGATGCCTTCGCCGCCTCGCGCGGGACTCCCACGACGCCCGAGGAACGCGATCGGCTCTATCGCGACTTTCTGAAGTGGAGTGAGGCGCAGGGCAGGCGGTGAGATTTTTGCAAGCGGGGCGTCGAGACCTCGTCATGTGTAAGACTGGGAGAGCGGGCGATGAGCGTTCCAGTAAAGAAGCTTTCCGATCTCGGTAAGCCGTGGGTCGGCGCGCCGGCCTGGCAGCAGCGCGTCGCGGCTTCGCATCAGCCGCAGACCGCCGAAGCGGAGCAGGAGGCGCCGCTCGTTCCCGAGGTCGCGGCGCGGCCGGCAAAGCAGCCGGTCGATTTCGACGAGGAATTCCGCCGTCAGTACCAGATCTGGCGCGGCGACAATCCCACGCGGCAGCTCGATCGCAAATTGCCGCCGATGTCGCCGCTTCCGCCTTTGCCGCCGATCGAGAACACCAAGCTCGATATGCGGCGCGGCGCGCGCGTGGTGTTCATGGTCGGGGGCGCCGCGCTTGCCGCCTTTTACGTGGCCGGAGTCCTGCCCAATCTCAATCGCAGCGGGCTCGAGCCGGCCGCCGATCCGCAGGCCGAGACGACGGTGATGAAGGTCGCTTCCGCCGACGCCGCCGGCGCCAAGACCGCGCGGCTCGAAGTGCCGCCGATGCCTCCCGCCGCGAAACAGCCCGAGCCGCCGAAATGGCCGGACCCGGTTTCGGTGAAGCCAGCGCAGGAGAATGCGCCCGCCGCGCAGTCCGCGCCCGTTGCCGCGGCGCAGCCCGCGGCCGCGCCGGTCGCCGAGCCGCCGGTCAAGCCCGCGCGCGCCATTCCGCCCGAGGAACTCGAGCTGATGCTCAAGCGCGGCGAGGAATTCATCGCCACCGGCGATCTCGCCGCCGCGCGCCTCGTGCTCGAGCGCGCCGCGCGTGCGCAGAACGCGCGGGCGGCCTTCGCGCTCGCCTCGACCTACGATCCGGTCGTGCTCGAGAAGATGAAGGTGGTTGGTACGCCCGGCGATCTCGAACTCGCGATCATGTGGTACGAGCGCGCCAAGCAATACGGATCCAAGGATGCGGGTCAGCGTCTAACGGCGCTGGCGGGACGTATGTAGTGGCGTTGCTGGCGGCTGCGTATTCGTCCCACGCCAGCGTCCATATCGCCACGGAAGGAACCAGCGGGCGCCCGGCGGCGGCGCCTCCGGCACGAAGTCGAGCCCCGCGGTCCCGCAAGGCTGGCAGCGCAGAAGCCGCGCCAGCGTCATCCATCCGCCCGCCCACAGGCCGTGCCGCGCGAGCGCCTCGTCGGCATAGTCGGAGCAGGTCGGCAGGTGCCGGCAATGGAACCCGACCAGCGGGGACAGGGTCAGGCGGTATCCCCTGACGAGCAGGCGGCCGAGGTTCCGCGGCGAGGCGGCCACAGCGGCGGCCAAATTTTTCGTCAGGTGCCGGAACTTTTCACCGAGGGTCATCGCAAATGCCCGAGAAACGCCGCGTCTTCGGCTTCATTCCTGCACATCCGCCAGGCAGATAGCGAGCCTGTTCTGAAATCCAGGCTGGACCCGACTTGGGCCTCTGATCTACAAAACAAGCTGGACAGGGCGACGGGCTTTCCCGGTTGACCGGCGAGATAAGCCGGAACACTCCCTCGCGGAGCACCGGAATTGCCAGAGGGGACCTCTTAGTATGACGCGACGCCTCGTTGGAGCGTTCGCCTGTGCGGTGCTTGTGACCGTCTCCGTGACGAGAACGGTCGGTGCCGATATGTCCTCCACGGGAGCCGCGGAGCCGCCGCGCGCGGGCGCGATGCAATTCGCGCTGTGGCACGAGGGTCCCGCATCCAGTTGCCGCGACAAGTGCAGAAGCTGGGTATCCGCCGTCGGCATGATCCGCGCCGACACGGTGCGCGACTTCGAGGCCTTCGCCGAGGCCAACGAGATTCACGGCGCGACCCTCGTCATCGACTCGGAGGGCGGCTCGGTGATCGGCGCGCTGGCGCTCGGCCGCGCCGTGCGCCGCTACGGCATGACGACGACCGTCGGCAAGACGACGGAACTGCGCCAGAGCAGGCCGGAGGATCGCCGCGCCATGCTGTCGCCGCGTGCCGATTGCGAGTCGATGTGCGCCTTCCTCCTGCTCGCCGGCGTCAAGCGCGTCGTGCCGATCGAGGCGCGCGTGCGCGTGCATCAGATATGGCTCGGCGACCGGCGCGAGGATGCGAACGCGGCCACCTATTCGGCCGAGGACCTGGTGCTCGTGCAGCGCGATATCGGCAGGCTCGCTGCCTATACGATCGAGATGGGCGGCAGCGCCGAGCTGCTCGAATTGTCGCTGCGCATTCCGCCCTGGGAGCCGATGCGCGCGCTGACGCGCGACGAATTGCGCCGCATGAAGCTCGACACCGAAAATCTTCGCGAGGCGGCCGCGCCGTCGCCGCCTGCGGACAACGCGGCCGAGCAGGCCGCGCAGGATGGGCACAACGCCGCCACCACCTCGGCTCCGCCGATCGCCAATATTCGCCGCATCGCGCCGGCGGGCAACGAGCGCGGCTGGGTGCTCGTGCGTCAGCCGGACGCGACCATGCTGGTGCGGCGCCATCCGCTCACGGTCGAGGGCGAGACGATCGGGACGTTCGACCTCGTGCTCACCTGCGGCGAGACGCCCGGCGAGTTCTCTATTCTCTACAGCGAGACGCGCAAGATGCGCGATCGCGCGCCCGATCCGGTCGATCTCGTCAACGTGACCATGGGATCGAAGGCTATCGCGCTGACGATGGACTCCTCGGAGATCGTCACCCCGAAGCTCGACCGCGAGACCCTGGCCGGCGGCGTCCTGCCCGCGGCCCAGGTCAAGGCCTTCGCCGAGGCAGGCGCGCATTCGGTCACCGTCTCGACCTCGAGCCGGCGCGGCCCCTCGACAATGGTGCGGGTCGGCAATACCGGCGCCTCGCAGTATTTCCCGCAGCTCGTGCAGGCCTGCGCGCAGCCGCGCAGCAAGCGGGCGGAGCTGAGACAATAGCGGCGGCGGTTCGTCGCCGCGTCCGCCTCGGCGGGCATTCGGCAGAAAAGGCATCCGGTAAAGGAGAGGGGTCGCCGCGGCGCGCAAGCCTCACTCGGCCGCGACGGCTTGGCGTTTCTTCTCGATCTCGTCGATCGCCGCCACCACCGCGTCGAAGGTCAGCATCGTCGAGGCGTGCCGCGCCTTGTAGTCGCGCACGGGCTCGAGCACGGCGATGTCGCCCCATTTGCCTTGCGGCGGGGGGCCGTTCTCCTTCAGCATCTTGCGCACGGTCTCGCGCAGCGAGCGCAGCTCCCCGGCATTCGAGCCGATGACGTTGCGCGCCATGATGGAGGAGGAGGCCTGGCCGAGCGCGCAGGCCTTCACGTCATGGGCGAAATCGGTGACCACGTCGCCGTCCATCTTCAGATCGACGGTGACGGTTGAGCCGCACAGCTTAGAATGGGCGGTCGCCGAGGCGTCGGGGTCGGACAGGCGGCCGATCCGCGGGATATTGCCGGCAAGCTCCAGAATGCGGGCGTTATAGACGTCGTTGATCATTTTTGCCGCGCGCTGCCGGCCCTCGATTGTCGCCCGGCAGCCGCTTCCCTATATAGGTGCCGGGAATGGGGCGTCCAAGTTGCCGATCCCGCATGGCCGGCGGCCGATGACGCAGAAACCCCGGTGACACTTCCGGCACCCCCGAGCGCCGGTCGAACGGAGAGAACAAGTCATGGACGCAATCGTCAAGCCTTGGCCGAAGCAACCCCAGGGCCAGCCCGAGCTGTCCGAGCATGTGCGCGCCGCGCCCCGGCCGGCCACGCCGCGCCCCTCGCGCGAGCAGGCCGAGGAGGCCGTGCGCACGCTGATCGCCTATGCCGGCGACGATCCGGCGCGCGAGGGCCTGCTCGATACGCCGCGTCGCGTGGTCAGCGCCTATGAGGAGATTTATCGCGGCTATCGCGAATGCCCGGCCGAGATCCTGGACCGGACCTTCTCCGAGACGGCCGCCTATGACGACGCCGTGCTCGTGCGCGACATTCCCTTCTCGTCCCATTGCGAGCATCACATGATGCCGTTCATCGGCAGGGCGCATATCGCCTACCGGCCGGTCGATCGCGTGGTCGGCCTGTCCAAGCTTGCGCGCCTGGTCGATGTCTATGCGCGGCGGCTACAGACGCAGGAGCATCTGACCGCACAGATCGCCACCGCGATCGAGGAGATCCTGCGCCCGAAAGGCGTCGCGGTGCTGCTCGATGCCGAGCACATGTGCATGTCGCTGCGCGGGGTGGAGAAGCACGGCGCCTCGACCATCACCACGCAATTCCGTGGCTCCTATCGCGAGGACGCGAACGAGCAGGTTCGCTTCTTCACCGCGGTGCGCGCGGGGATGCGCTGACCCGGCCGGTCCCTCGCGCGGCCTTGCCCGCGCTCCGCGCCGGAAAATTCGTCGCACCGGCCGTGTTCGGCGGCCCATTGAGGCCGCCTTCCGGTCCGCGGGCGGCAATCCTCGATCCCTCCCAAGGAAACGGACGATCGGATAGTCTGCGCTCATGGCTGCATCCAGCGACATCGAGGAAGGCCTCGCCTTCGCCCCGAAATTCGACGCCGACGGTCTGTTGACCGCGGTCGCGACCGATGCGGCGTCGGGCGAGGTGCTGATGGTCGCGCACATGAATGCCGAGGCGCTGCAAAGGACGATCGAGAGCGGCGAGGCCTGGTATTATTCGCGCTCGCGCCGCAGGCTGTGGAAGAAGGGCGAGGAATCCGGCCACGTCCAGCGCGTGATCGAGATGCGGGTCGATTGCGATCAGGACGCCGTGCTGCTGAAGGTGGAGCAGACGGGCGGGGCGTGCCATACCGGCCGCCGCTCCTGCTTCTATCGCGCCGTCCCGCTCGGGCAGACCGGCGCGGCGAGACTCGAATTCCGGGACGCCGCCAGGGCGTTCGATCCGGCGCGGGTTTACCGGAAATAGCGGCCGGTATCGCCGGCCCGCCGTTCCCGTCTAGCTCAGGTCCAGCTCGCTTCCCGTGATGCGTCTGAACGCATCACGGTAGCGAAGGCTCGTCTCCTCGATCACCTGCGCGGGCAGCGGCGGGGGCGGCGCCTCGCCGTTCCAGCGGCCCGCCTTGCGCTCGGCGTCTAGATAGTCGCGCAGCGGCTGCTTGTCGAAGCTCGGCTGCGGGCGGCCGGGCTGATAGCGGTCGGCCGGCCAGAAGCGCGAGGAGTCGGGCGTCATCACCTCGTCCACCAGCATGATCCCGCCCGCGGCGTCGCGCCCGAACTCGAACTTGGTGTCGGCGATGATGATGCCGCGGCTGCGGGCGATGTCGCGGCCGTAGCCGTAAACGAGGCGGGCGAGGCGCTCAAGCTCGGTGGCGACCTCGGCGCCGAGCCGCGCGCGCATCGTGGCGACGGTGATGTTCTCGTCATGCCCGCTGACCGCCTTGGTCGCCGGGCTGAAGATCGGCGGATCGAGCACGTCGCTTTCGCGCAATCCCGCCGGCAGCTTCTCGCCCGCGAGCGTGCCGTGCGCGGCATATTCCTTCCAGGCGGAGCCGGAGATATAGCCGCGCACCACGCATTCGACCGGAAACACCGAGGCGCGGCGGCACAGCATGGCGCGGCCCTTGATCTGCGCGCGATGGGTGGACAGCGCCGGGACCGCCGCGACAATCCGATCGGTGTCGGCGGACAGCATGTGATGGGGGACGAGGCCCTCGAGCTGGCGGAACCACCATGCGCTGATCTGCGTCAGCACGCGACCCTTGTAGGGGATCGGCTCCTTCATCACCACGTCGAAGGCGCTGATGCGGTCGGTCGCGACCAGCAGCAGGCGGCCGTCATCGACCGCATAAATATCGCGCACCTTGCCGCTCGAGATTTTCGGCAGCGGCAGCGCGCTCGATGTCATCGCGGTCATGTCGATCCTGCGGCTTTAGCGCGCGCCAGCAGCGCCTGCGCGCGAACGAGGTGGGGGCGGTCGTACATCTTTCCGTCGATGCCGACGACCCCGGCTCCGGGCGACGCGGCGAAGGCATCAACGATGCTTCTGGCGTGGGCGACCGCCGCCGGCGCGGGTGTAAACACCTCGTTGATCGCGGCGACCTGGGCGGGATGAATCGCCATCTTGGCGCTGAAGCCGTCGCGGCGCGCCTCCTCGCATTCGCGGCGAAGGCCCGCCTCGTTTCTGAAATCCACATAGACGGTGTCGATCGCCTGCACCGCTGCCGCCGCGGCGCCTGCGAGGCACAGCGCGCGCGCGAGCCGGTAGGGATCGAGGAAATGGCCGGCAGCGTCGCGGTTGGCTTCCGCCCCGAGTTCGGCCGAAAGGTCTTCCGCCCCCCAGGTGAGGCCGCACAGGCGCGGGCTCGTTCCCGCATAGGTGCCGGTCAGGAACAGCGAGGCGGCGGTCTCGGTGGCGAGGGCGACGATGGAGACAGTGTTTTCCGGCAGGCCGGCGATCGCCTCGCGCGCGCTGAGCTTGGCGTCCAGATGCACGACCGCCGCGCCGCCCGCCGCCTTCGGCAGCATGATTGCGTCCGGCTTGTGCGGCACGACCGCGTCGAGATCGGCGTCGGTCAGGCCGGTATCGAGCGCGTTGACGCGCACCAGCAGGCGCGGGCGCCGCGACTCGCGGTGCGCCGCCTTCAGGAAGTCGGCCGCGCTCGCGCGCGCGGCGGCCTTGCCGGCGGGGGCGATCGAGTCCTCGAGATCGACGATCAGCGCGTCGGCGCCGCTCGCCATGCCCTTGTCGAGCTTTTTAGCCGAATCGGCGGGAACGAAGAGGAGAGAACGCATCTTCAGTTTTCCATCCCTCGCCGGTGCCGGAGAGGGCGAGACGAAACTAGACCGTCCGCTTCAGCATGAAAGCTTGGCGGCGGCATTCGGCGACGAGCTTGTCGTTCTGGTTAAAGGCGCGATGATGGAATTCGACGATGCCGGCATTCGGCCGCGATTTCGATTCGCGCTTGGCCAGCACCTCGGTGGTGCAATGCACGGTGTCGTTCTCGAACAGCGGATGGGGAAACCTGGTGTCGGTCATGCCGAGATTGGCGATGGTCGTGCCCACGGTCAGATCGTTCACGGAAATGCCGATCATCAGGCCGAGCGTGAACAGCGAGTTCATCAGCGGCTGGCCCCATTCGGTTTCGTGGGCGCAGAATTCGCGGTCGATATGCAGGGGCTGGGGGTTCAGCGTCAGATTGGAGAACAGCATGTTGTCCATCTGCGTGACGGTGCGGGTGAGCCGGTGCTCGAACACCTGGCCGACCGCGAAATCCTCGAAATAGATTCCCCCGCGCTTGTGCCGGACCGGTGGTTCCTGTGCCATGAGAGTCGCCCTTTTCGTGCCGGCGCTGCCCGCCGTTAAGGTTCCGTTTACCATAAAAGGCCAAGGTCAAAAGGCCGCTGAGAGCGCGACGGTTCGCGCGAGACCCCGAGGCAGCCATGTTCGTCGAAGCAGCCACTCCGAACACGGCTCCAACCGTTCAGGGAGCGATCCGCCAGGCGGCGCGCCTGACCGGGGCCAGCTTCCATTACCTTCTCGCCGCCGCGAAGGTCGAATCCAATCTCGACCCCTCGGCCAGCGCGCGCACCTCGTCGGCGGGCGGGCTGTTTCAGTTCATCGACCAGACCTGGCTCGGCACGCTGAAACAATCGGGCGGGGCGCTCGGCTATGGACGCTATGCCGCCGCCATCGAGCGCACCGAGTCGGGGCGCTACGTCGTGTCCGATCCCTCGATGCGGCGCGAGATCATGGCGCTGCGCAAGGACCCGACCGCGAACGCGGTCATGGCCGGCGCCTTCACGCAGAGCAATGCCGAATACCTGTCGCAGAAGCTCGGCCGCGCGCCGACCGACGGGGAGCTTTACATGGCGCATTTCCTGGGGCCCCGCGGCGCCGCCAACCTGATCGGCCTCGCCGCGGCGACGCCGAACGCGCTCGCCCGCGATTCCTTTCCGCGCGCGGCGGCGGCCAACCGGTCGATCTTCTATGCCGAGGGCGGCCGGCCACGCAGCTTCGCCGAAGTCACGCGGGCGCTGTCCGGCCGGTACGAGGTGGCGCGCGCCTCGCAGGCGGCGCCGGCCGTGCCCGTGGCCGCCGCGCTGCCCGCGCGCGCGGCGCAGGCTTACGTGACGGCGTCGCCCGCCGCCATCGCCCCGGCGATGCCCCCCGCTGCCATCGCTTCCCTCGCTCCGGCGGGGGGTGCTGCCGGCCCGCTGCAGGTCGCGGCGACGGACCGGGTATTCAGCAATCCCTACCGCCACCGCGCCGCGGCGGTCCCAGAAGTGTCGATCCGAACTCCGGTGCAGC
>DASZTD010000025.1:0-70764 GCA_035548355.1 Pseudorhodoplanes sp. | reverse complement strand
GGGCTCGCCGTGCTTCATGCCGAGCGCAATCACACGGTGACCTATTCGACGGCGAGCACAGCGCCGGGCAAATAATCCTGTTCCGCAAGGCCCGTGGCCGGGCGGAACCGGCTGCCGCGTGCCGGAGTTTTGCTTTCCGGCGAATGGAGGCAGCCATGACCTACGATCCCGATATCAATGGTTTGCGGCGGGACAATCCGGACCGCGGACCATCGCCGATGGGCGCGCTGGCCTTTATGATCGCGGTGCTCGTTCTCATGGGCGGGGCGGCGTTCTTGTTCAGCGGACGGTCGGACAACGATGTCGCGTCCAACCTTTCCGCTGGCGGCAACCCGATGCATCAAGGCGAGACGACCGGAAACGCCATTCCGTCGCGCTGAGCGCGCGCCCGCCTAAAGGCGGTGGCGCGCCCAAGGGGAATCGAACCCCTGTTTCCGCCGTGAAAGGGCGGCGTCCTGGACCGCTAGACGATGGGCGCTCTTGCCCCGCGGCGCGGGGCGCGGCGCAGGTATAGAGACGCGAGCGGCTTGCTGCAAGGCAAACCGCCGCGCCTACCAGTGGCCGGTATTGGGCATGGATTTCCACGGTTCCTGCGGGGGCTTGGGGTCGCCCTTCTGCAGCAGTTCGATGGATTGCCTGTCGGGCGAGCGCACGAAAGCCATCTGCCCGTCGCGCGGCGGACGATTGATGGTGACCCCCGCCTTCATCAGCCGGTCGCAGAGGGCGTAGATGTCGTCCACCTCGAAGGCGAGGTGTCCGAAATAGCGCGCCTCGCCGTAATCTTCATCGTCCCAGTTGTAGGTCAGTTCGATCACCGGGGCCTGGCGCGCGCCGTCCTTGTTGGCCTGCGCGATCAAGCTTTCGTCGTCGGGGGCGCCGAGAAAGACGTTGGTGAACCGGCCCTTCTCGCTCGAATAGCGGCGGACCTCCCTCAGCCCCAGCTTGTTGACGAAAAAGTCGAGTGCGGCATCGAGGTTGCGGACCCGCAGCATGGTGTGCAGGTATCTCATCGTGAAGTCCTCCTGGAACCTTTTTTGACCGGTTGTCGGGACCATACAATGATTGCGCCGGATATCCAGACTGCGACGGCGAGGCTGCGCGATCTGGTCGAGGGCGCCCGCGCGATCGTGCCCTTCACCGGAGCCGGGATCTCGACCGAGAGCGGCATACCCGATTTTCGCTCGCCGGGCGGGTTATGGAGCAAGACCAGGCCGATTGATTTCGATCTTTTTCTGTCGAGTCGGGAGATGCGCGACGAGGCCTGGCGGCGGCGCTTCGAGATGGAGCGGTATTTTGCGGCCGCCAGGCCGGGGCGGGGCCATCGCGCGCTCGCCAGCTTGCACCGAGCGGGGAAAGTTTCTGTCGTCGTGACGCAGAACGTCGATAACCTGCACCAGGTTTCCGGCTTTTCCTCCGATTGTGTGGTGGAGTTGCACGGCAACACCACCTATGCGCTCTGCCTCGGCTGCGGCAAACGCTACGAACTCGCGTGGGTGAAGGAGAAATTCGATTTGTCGGGCGGGCGCGCGCCCGATTGTTCCGCCTGCGGCGGATACATAAAGACGGCGACGGTGTCTTTCGGGCAACCAATGCCGGAGACTGCGATGCAGCAAGCCGAGGAGCTTGCCGCCGGCTGCGACGTCTTCATCTCGATCGGCTCGTCGCTGGTCGTCTGGCCGGCGGCGGGCATCCCGCTGAGCGCAAAGCGCAACGGCGCGCGGCTTGTGATCATCAATAGAGAGCCGACCGAGTTCGACGAGATCGCAGATCTGGTGATCAGAAGCGACATCGGCGACGTCTTGATGCCGTTTATCGCGGAGTGATTCGGGTAGTTGTAACTTGTGCACAGCCTCCGGGCTTATGTGAGAAAGCAGCTATTTTCCGCTTTTCCGAACCCCTTTGGATGTTATCTTGATTTCAGAGATTCGTTGAAGCGCCCGGCAAGAGGCGCCTTAAGAGCGGCGCGGCGGCGTCATGGCGTCGGACGGTATGGGGCAAAAGGGGCCGAACATTCCTTACGGCCTTGGACTGGACAATGAGGCCCGTGCGGCGGACGAGACCGCTGCCAGCGTTGTCGAAATGTCGGGCGTCATCAAGTGGTTCGACGTGTCGAAGGGATTCGGCTTCATCGTTCCCGACAACGGGGGGCCGGACATCCTGCTGCATGTCACCTGCTTGCGCCGCGACGGATTTCAGACGGCCTACGAGGGTGCGCGAGTCGTCTGCGAGGTGTTGCAGCGGCCGAAGGGCCTTCAGGCGTTCCGCGTACTGTCGATGGATGAATCGACGGCGATCCACCCCGCCCAGCTTCCGCCGCCGCGCACGCACGTGACGGTCACGCCGACGAGCGGGCTCGAGCGCGCGACGGTCAAGTGGTTCAACCGGCTGCGCGGCTTCGGTTTCCTGACGCGCGGGGACGGCACGCCGGATGTTTTTGTTCACATGGAAACGCTTCGGCGCTATGGCATTACCGAGCTGCGGCCCGGCCAGACCGTTCTGGTGCGTTTCGGGCCCGGCCCGAAGGGATTGATGGCGGCTGAAGTGCAGCCCGACGGAGGACCGCACGGCCCATCGTCCCACTGAGGATCGTTCGTGGCGCGGTTCGTGTTCGGGTTGTTGAAGGGGCGGCGGCCGGCGATGGCGGCCGCCTTTGCCGTTCTGGCGGCGCTCGTCGCGTCCGCGCGCGCGGCGGACATGAACACGCTCGAGATCGTGAGCAGGAGCGGGGTTCACGTCTTCCAGGTCGAGCTTGCGGTCAACGACGCCGAGCGCGCCCAGGGGCTGATGTACCGCAAGGAGCTGCCGGAGGGGCGCGGCATGCTGTTCGACTTCCAGCGCGAGCAGGAGGTCGCCTTCTGGATGAAGAACACCCTCATCCCGCTCGACATGATCTTCATCCGCGCCGACGGGCGCATCCTGCGGATCGCCGAGAACACGACTCCGCTGTCGGAGCAGACCATTCCCTCCGGCGGGCCGGTGCGCGGGGTCCTGGAGGTGATCGGCGGAACGGCGCGCCGGCTCGGCATCGCTCCGGGCGACCGGGTCGCCCATCCGTTCTTTTCCGCGCGATGACCGCGCGCGCTCCGGGTTTGACCGCCCGCGCGGCGATTGCCTAAGGTCGGCGCCGGCATTCCAGGTTGCCTCTCGCGGGTTGCAATGGACCGGCTCGCTTTCTTCTGGACGGGTGAGGATACGCAGCTGCCGGCGGCGCTCGTGCAGTCGGCGCGGCTGGTCTATGGCGATGCCATCGAGATATTCCAGCTCACCGACCGCGCGACGCCCGAGATCGCCGGAACGAGCGCGGTGGTTCGCGGCGATCTGCCCGAGGACATCATGACGGCGCGGCTCGCGGCCTATGCGATGCTCCCGTCCGACCGGATGACGGTCTATGTGGACGCGGACAGTCTCGTGCTCACGCCGTTTCGCCTGCCGGATATCGGGGGGGCGGATGCGTTCCTCGTCATGCGCGAGAACGGGATGCAGCCGGTCAAATCCGGGATGCAGCAGCTGCACGGCCGGGCGATCGGGCCCTTTCCGGAATTTCAGGGAAAGACCTTCTCCGAGGCGATGCCGATCCTGGCGGGCTTCGTTGCCACCCATCGCGGGCCCGCGCTGTTCGGCGGGCTGTCGCGGGCGCTGCGGGCGCTGCCCGAGCGATTGCATCGCTGGTACGGCGACCAAGTAGTGCTCGCGCAATTCTATCGCGCCCGTCCGGAGGCGGTCAGCCTGCTGCCGGCGAGGAAATTCCTGCGCGTGGTGGACAGCCAGCTCGGCGAGAAGGACATCGCCAAGCTGATGTCAATCGATACGCGGCTGATCACGTTCAAAGGTGCGCAAACCAAGGCGATGGCCGCGCCGACGCTCGCCCATATCGGCAAGGTGCTCGCCGATGCGCGTCGCGCGCAGGCGCAGGCGAGGTAGCGGCGGTGCGGCGGCTCGCCTTTTTCTGGAAGGGGGAGGACACGGCGGTGCCGGCGGCGCTCGTGCAGTCGGCGCGGCTCGTCTATGGCGGCACGCTGCCGATCGTGCAGCTCTCCGACCGCAGGACGCCGGCGATTGCGGGCGTCACCGACGTCCTGCGCGGCGACTTCTCCGAGCACGTGATGGTCGGCCGTCTCGACGCCTATAGCCGCCTCGGCGACGGCCCGATGACCGTCTATGCCGATGCCGATTGCATGCTGCTCGCCCCGCTGCGGCTGCCGCCGCTCGGGGCGGCGCGGGCGCATCTGGTGATGCGCGAGAACGGCATGGAGGAAGTCAACCACCTGTTCCGCGGGCCGTTTCCCGAATTCGCCGGCAAAACCTTCGGGCAGGTCATGCCGATCCTCGCCGCCCTGATCGCGGTCGAGGACGGGGCATCCTTCTTTGCCGGCTTGCGCGACCTCTGCCTCGCGCTGCCCGAGCGATTCCATCGCTGGTACGGCGACCAGGTCGCGCTCGCCGAGATTTACCGCAGGAACCCGGCCTCCTTCAGCCTGCTGCCGGCCAGAAGCTTCCTGCGCAGTATCGACGATCCGCTGAGCGAACAGGACCTGCGGAAACTGATCTCGATCGGCACGCGCATGATCCATTTCAAGGGCAAGCGCAGCAAGGCCCTGGCCGCGCCCGCGCTCGACAATCTGCGCAGGGTCCTGCCGGAATCGGCGGGCTCCGGCGAGCCCGCCTGACCCGGCCCGGCGCGCAGGCCCCCGCGCCGCAAGCCCCGAAGCCCGCGCCGGGGGCGACCTTGCGAGCGCGCCTGCAAGCTCCTATGACACCGGCCACGGCATCGGGGCATAGCGCAGCCTGGTAGCGCATCTGCTTTGGGAGCAGAGGGTCGCAGGTTCAAATCCTGCTGCCCCGACCAAACCGGACTGGACGGAAGGATCATGGTCGCACGCATCTTCAAGCCGTCGCGGACTGCGATGCAGTCGGGCAAGGCCAAGACCACCTACTGGCAGCTCGAATTCGAGCCCGACGCCCCGCGCGTGGTCGAGCCGCTGATGGGCTGGACCTCATCGACCGACATGAAGAGCCAGATCCGGCTCCGCTTCGCCACGAGGGAAGAGGCGATAGCCTATTGCGAGCGCCACGGCATCGCCTACCGCGTGCTCGAGGCCCACGAGCCAAAGCGCCGGGCGATCGCCTATGCCGACAATTTCGCCTATACGCGCCGCGGGCTTTGGACCCACTGACCCGTTAGGCCGATTTCCTCTCCGGGATATCCGCGGCCTGAGCCGGCGCCTTGCCGCCGCCAGCGCGCTGGCGCAGCAACGAGATGAACCGTTCCTGCGGCATCGGCTGGCCGAGCAGGAAGCCCTGGCCGTAATCGCAGCCCATGGTGACGAGGGCGATGGCGTCGGACGCCTTCTCGATGCCGATCGCCACCGCCGCGCTGCCGAAGCCGTGGGCGAGGTCGATCACCGTCTTGCAGATCGGGGCGTTGACCTTGTCGGTGCCGCAATCGGCGACGAAATTGCGGTCGAGCTTCATCTCCGCGAACGGAATCGATTTCAGGCGCGCGAGCGATGAATGGCCGCGCCCGAAATCGTCGATCGCGAGCTTGATCTTGTACTGGTCGAGCGACTTGGCGATGTCGGATGCGAGCGCCACGTCGCCGACGATCTGCTCCTCGGTGATGTCGAGGACGAGGCCGGGCCACTTGTCGAGATTGGGCTTGTGCTCGCGGATGATCTGCGGGATCGGCAGCTTGGTCAGCGCATCGACGGAGATGTTGACCGAGATGCGCAGCTTCACGCCGAGCTTGGAGAATTCGTTCTCGGCCGAGATCGCGTTGATGATCGACTGTTCGGCGAGCTTGGCGATGCTGTCCTCGCTCGCCCCGGGCATGAAGGCGTTGGGCTGCAAAGGTCCGTATTCGGGATGGCGCGCGCGCGCGAAAGACTCCGCGCCGACGAGCTGCTTGCGGCGCAGGTCGATCTTCGGCTGGTACCAGAATTCGATCCAGTTGTTGGCGAGCGCCTCCTCGAGCGTGATCCGCGCGGCGACCGCGGGGGGCATGCCGAGCTTCAGGTCCTGGATGATCTTCTGGATAGCCGACGTCTCGAACGGCTTCTTCAGCACCGGCAGCATGTTGAGCTTGTTCTGCTCGCCGATGCTCTTGATGTTTTCGAGCACGGCGGAGCCGCGGTTGCTCATGAGTTGCACCGGCCCGCCATAGCCCCTGCGGCCGAGCGCGGTGATCGTCTCGATGGCGTCGCCCGCCTCGAGCGATACGTTGCAGAAGATCAGGTCGGGCATTCGCCGCGTCAGCGCCGCGCGAACGGCACGTCCCTCGGCGAATTCCTCCGTGTCGATGCCGCTGCCCTGCATGATCAGCGACACGAAATGCCGCATGCTTGGCTCTTCGTCGATGACGAAGCAAAGCGGCGTGCGCGAGGGGGGATTGGCGGTGGCAGCTTCGACGGGGGGCGGTGGCGCAGTATCAGTCATGGGGCGGTGCGATTTCTCCGCGGGACCGCGCATTTCTTGCGCTTGCAACGACCCTTCGAAGATCACTGCGTCAAATATCTTAAAAATGTCTTGCGGCAGGAACTTTGCCGCGCCGCGCGCCGGGCAGAGCCGGCTGGGCCAAGGCGACCCGGGCTATGGCGACCCCGCCTGGATTCGAACCAGGGACCTCAAGCTTAGAAGGCTCGCGCTCTATCCGGCTGAGCTACGGGGCCGTCGCTATTCCACACGGACGGCGGTACCGATGTGTGAACATTGCTGCAAGTTTTTGACAATCGCTGCCACGAATTCCGCCACGAACCGGACACGATTTGTGTCTGACCTGCCGCAAGAAGATATATTACCCCTGGTTCGCCTCGGGGAGGAGGAATTTCGGTCATGGTTGTACTTGTTCGTGCGGCCCTTGCCGCCGCGCTTGTCGTCTTTGCGTGCCTGCCTTCCGCCGCCGCCGACAAGCCATTCGAGCGCGACGACCTCGCCGAGGCGGTAATTCGCCTCGAGGCGCAGATCAAGGGCGAGGCAGGGCAGGTGCAGAAGCCCGCCGCGCAGCTTCGCCGCGAGGCCGAGGCGGCCTTTCAGAAGAACGATTACCGGTCGGGCCTCCAACTGCTCGGGCAATTGATCGCCGTCCAGCCGGAGGACGCTTCCGCTTGGCTGTGGCTTGCGCGTACCGTGCAGCAGCTTCGCCCCTCCGACGAGCGGGAGCGCACGATGCTTCTGGAGCGCGCCGGGGCCGCCGCCTATGCCGCCTATCGCCGCGCGGCGGGCAAAGGCGAGGAGGCCGACGCGCTCACCATCCTCGGGCGCAACTTTTCCGACCGCAAGCTGTGGCGCCCCGCGCTCGATGCGCTGCGCCTGTCCCTCGATCTGCGCGAAGTGGCGGAGGTGCGCCAGCAATATGAGCGGCTGCGCGACGAGCATGGCTTCCGCCTGCTCGACTATTCGGTGGACGCCGACGCGGCGTCCCCGCGCGCCTGCTTCCAGTTCTCCGAGGCGCTTCCTGGCAAGCGCACCGATTTTTCGCCCTTTGTCTCCGTCGTCGGGCAGGACCGGCCGGCGGTGTCCGCCGACGACAGGCAGCTTTGCATCGAGGGGCTGAAGCACGGCGAACGCTACTCCATTACCTTGCGCGCGGGCCTGCCCTCGACGGTCAGGGAGACGCTCGCCAAGTCCGCCGAATTCAACGTCTACGTGCGCGACCGCAAGCCCTTCGTGCGCTTCACCGGCAAGGCGTATGTACTGCCGCGTACGGGCCAGCAGGGCATTCCGGTGGTCAGCGTCAATACCAAGAGCGTGGCCATCGAGGTCTTCCGGGTCGGCGACCGCAATCTGATCAACACCGTCATCGGCGGCGATTTTCAGAACGCGCTGTCGCGCTACGACCTTGAGCGGCTGCGCAACGAGAACGGCGCTTCCGTCTGGAAGGGGCAGCTCGCCACCGAATCTCCGCTGAACGCGGACGTGACGACCGCGTTCCCGGTCGATCAGGCGATCGGGGAGCTGCAGCCGGGCGTGTATGTCATGACGGCGGACCCGAAGGAGCAGTCCGGCGACGACGACTACGGCACGCTCGCGACGCAGTGGTTCATCGTCTCCGATCTCGGGCTCGCCGCGTTTTCCGGCAATGACGGCATCCACGCTTTCGTCAACTCGCTTTCGACCGCGGCAGCGAGGGCCGGCGTCGAAATACGCCTGCTCGCGCGCAACAACGAGGTGCTCGCGGTCCGGACAACGGACAATGCCGGGTATGTCCAGTTCGACGCGAATCTGACGCGCGGGGAGGGCGGCTCCTCGCCGGCGTTGCTCGTCGCCGCCGACAAGGCCGACTATGCCTTTCTCAGCCTCAAGGCCCCGGCTTTCGATCTCACCGACCGCGGCGTGACCGGCCGGCGCGTGCCGGACGGGCTCGATGCCTTCGTCTATACCGAGCGCGGCGTCTATCGTTCCGGCGAGACCGCCTACATCACCGCGCTGCTGCGCGATCCGCAGGGCAATGCCGTGCCGAATGCGCCGCTGACGCTCGTCGTCGAGCGGCCGGACGGAGTCGAATACCGCAGGGCGGTGGTGAACGACCAGGGCGTGGGCGGCCGGTCGCTGGCGCTGCCGATCACCGCATCCGCATCGACCGGCACATGGCGCGTGCGCGCCTTCACCGACCCGAAGCGTGCCGCCGTCGGCGAAACGACTTTCATGGTCGAGGATTATGTGCCCGATCGACTGGAATTCGATCTCGCGGCGAAGGACAAGGCGTTCACGCGCGGCAGCCCGGCCGAGATTTCGCTGAGCGGGCGCTTCCTCTACGGAGCGCCGGCCTCGGGGCTCGACCTGGAGGGCGAGCTTGTCATCCAGCCGACCAGGGAACGGGCGGGCTTCGCCGGCTACCAGTTCGGGCTGTCCGACGAGGAGGTGGAAGCCCAGCGCACGACGCTCGACGATCTTCCCAAAACCGACGAGCAGGGCAAGGCGGCATTCCCGGTCACGCTCGACAAGCTGCCTTCGACCTCGGGCCTGCTGGAGGCGCAGGTGATCGTGCGCATGGCGGAATCGGGCGGGCGCGCCGTCGAACGCAAGCTGACGCTGCCGGTCATGCCCGCTGGCACCATGATCGGCGTCAAGCCGCTTTTCTCCGGCCGCTCGCTCGGCGAAAACGACAACGCATCCTTCGACGTGGTGGCCGTGCAGGCCGACGGCAAGCAGGCGGCGAGGCCGGGCCTGCGCTATGAGCTGCTGAAGATCGAGACGCGCTATCAGTATTACCGGCAGAACGGTTCGTGGGATTACGAGCCGGTCAAGACCACGCGCCGCATCGCCGACGGCCAGGTGGACGTCGCCGCCGACAAACCCGGCCGCATCTCGATGCCGGTGACGTGGGGACGCTATCGTCTCGAGGTGTCGAGCGCGGACGGCCAGACCGTGACATCGGTCGCCTTCGACGCGGGTTATTACAACGAGGCCAGCGCCGACACGCCCGACCTGCTCGAAATCGCGCTCGACAAGCCGGAATACCGCGCCGGCGAGACGATGACCGTGGCCGTGACCGCGCGCATGGCGGGCAAGGTGACGCTCAACGTGATCGGCGACCGGCTGATCTCGACCGTGACGCAGGACGTGCAGGCCGGCACCGCGCCGGTCAAGCTGACGGTCGGACGCGACTGGGGCAACGGCGCCTATGTCGTCGCGACCCTGCGCCGTCCGCTCGATCAGGCGGCGAAGCGCATGCCCGGGCGGGCGATCGGCCTGCAATGGTTCTCGATCGACCGCAAGGCGCGGACGCTCGCACTCGACCTCAACCTGCCGCAGACGATCCGTCCCAATACGCCGCTGCGCGTGCCGGTGAAGGTCGGCGGGCTTTCCGCCGGCGAGGAGGCGCGCGTGGTTCTCGCCGCCGTCGATGTCGGCATCCTCAACCTGACCAATTACAAGGCGCCGGCGCCGGACGATTATTATCTCGGCCAGCGCCGCCTCACGGCTGAGCTGCGCGACCTCTACGGGCAGCTTATCGACGGCATGCAGGGCACGCGCGGGCAGATCCGCTCGGGCGGCGACGTCGCCGCCGCCGAATTGCAGGGCAGCCCCCCGGTGCAGAAGCCGCTTTCCCTCTATTCCGGCATCGTCACGGTGAAGCCGGACGGCACCGCCGACGTCGTCTTCGACATCCCCGCTTTCGCCGGCTCGATGCGGGTCATGGGGATCGCCTGGAGCAGGGATAAGCTCGGCAAGGCCTCCGGCGACGTGACCGTGCGCGATCCGGTCGTGCTGACGACGACGCTGCCGCGTTTCCTGCGCTATGGCGACAGCGGCGCGATGCAGTTCGACATCGACAATGTAGAGGGGCAGGCGGGCGATTACGCCATCGCCGTGACCTCGGACGGCGCAGTGGCGCCCGCCGGGCGCGCGACGCAAACGTTGAAGCTCAATGCCGGGCAGCGTGCTTCCGCGAGCGTGCCGCTGAAGGCGTCGGCGGTCGGCAATGCGACGCTGACGGTGCGCGTCGCCGGGCCCGCGGGATTCGCCATCGACCGCGCCTATGCGCTCGAGGTGAAGCCGGCGACGCAAGTGCTGGCGCGCCGCACGGTGAAGCCGATCGCGAAGGGCGAGAGTCTCACGCTGTCGAGCGACCTGTTCGCCGATCTCGTGCCGGGATCGGGCAGCGTCGCCCTGTCGGTCGGACCTTCCACCGCGCTCGATGCGGCGACGCTCCTGAAGGCGCTCGACCGTTACCCGTTCGGCTGCTCGGAGCAGATCACGAGCCGCGCGCTGCCGCTTCTCTACGTCAATGAGATGGCCAGCGAGGCGCATCTGTCGCTCGACACGGCGGTCGATCAGCGCATTCGCGACGCCATCGACCGACTGCTGGCGCGCCAGGGCTCGAACGGCTCTTTCGGCCTCTGGTCGGTCGGGGGCGACGATGCCTGGCTCGATGCCTATGTCACCGACTTTCTGACGCGCGCGCGCGAGCGCGGCTTCGTGGTGCCGGACGTGGCCTTCCGCCTCGCGGTGGACCGGCTGCGCAACTACGTGGCGACCGCGCCGGAGCCTTCGAAAGATGGCGGGCGCGATCTTGCCTATGCGCTTTACGTGCTCGCGCGCAACGGCGCTGCCCCGCTTGGAGACCTGCGCTATATCGCCGACACCAAGCTCGACGATGTGGCGACGCCGATCGCCAAGGCGCAGATCGCCGCCGCGCTCGGGCTGCTCGGCGACCGCGTGCGGGCCGAGCGCGTCTATGGGGCGGCGCTGGCGGCGATCTCGCCGCAGCCGAAGCTGGAGCTGAGCCGCGCCGATTACGGCTCGGCGCTGCGCGATTCCGCCGCGCTGCTGACGCTCGCCTCGGAAGGGTCGGCGCCGCGGCCGACGATCACGGGCGCGGTGCAGCGGATCGAGGCGTGGCGAGGGCTGTCGCCCTATACCTCGACGCAGGAGAATGCCTGGCTCGTTCTCGCCGCGCGCGCCATTGCCAGGGATAGCGGGGGCATGTCGCTCAACGTCAACGGCGATCTGCGGCGCGGGCCGCTCTATCGCGACGTGGCGGCCGGCGAGCTTGCGGCGCGCACGCTGCGCGTCGCCAATACCGGCGACGGCGACGTGCAGGCGGTGGTCACCGTTTCCGGCGCGCCGCTCACGCCCGAGCCCCAGGCGGAGAAGGGGTTCAGGATCGAGCGGCTCTATCACACGCTCGAGGGCGAGCCGGTGGATATCGCGCAGGTGAAGCAGAACCAGCGTTTCGCGGTGGTGCTGAAGATCACCGAGCAGAACCCGCAATACGGGCGCATCATCGTCGCCGATTATCTGCCGGCCGGTTTCGAGATCGACAATCCGCGACTCGTCTCCTCGGGCGAGACCGGAACGCTCGACTGGATCGAGGGCGCGCAGGAGCCGGTGCATTCGGAATTCCGCGACGATCATTTCGGCGCCGCCTTCGACCGCAAGTCGGGCGATCCGGCGGTGTTCACGGTCGCCTATATCGTGCGCGCGGTGTCGCCGGGCCGCTACGTGCTGCCGCAAGCCTATGTCGAGGACATGTATCATCCCGACCGGTTCGGCCGCACCGGTACCGGCAGCGTGGAGATCGTACAAAAGTGACGCGCGGACGGTCCCGGTCATGACGGCGCGCAACCGGATCCTCGTCCTCGGCGCGGGGCTTTCGGCGTTCGCCGCCGTCGCGGTCTTCGCCGCCTGGGTGGTCCTGCTCGGTCCGGCTCCGCGCGGGGAGGGGCTCGACTATTCCACCATGGTGGTGGACCGGCAGGGTCGGCTTCTTCGCCCCTATGCCACCGCCGAGGGCCGCTGGCGTCTGCCGGCGACGGCCGACGACGTCGATCCGCGCTTCCTCGCCATGCTGCTCGCCTACGAGGACAAGCGGTTCTACGAGCATGTCGGGGTCGATCCGCTCGCCAGCCTGCGCGCCGCCTTTCTTCTGCTTTCGCACGGCCGCATCGTCTCCGGCGCTTCCACCCTCACCATGCAAGTCGCGCGGCTGCTCGAGCCGCGCGCGGAGCGCAGCCTCGTCGCCAAGCTGCGGCAGATGGTTCGCGCCGTCGAGCTCGAACGCGCGCTGAGCAAGAAGGAAATATTGCGGCTTTATCTCAGTCTCGCGCCTTACGGCGGCAATCTGGAAGGCGTGCGGGCGGCCTCGCTCGCCTATTTCGGCAAGGAGCCCAAGCGGCTGTCGCTCGCTCAGGCCGCGCTGCTGGTCGCGCTCCCGCAGTCGCCGGAATGGCGCCGCCCGGACCGGGCGCCCGATGCCGCGCGCGCCGCGCGCGACCGCGTGCTGGACCGTGTTGCCGCGGCGGGCCTCGTACCGGCCGACGAGATCAGCGCCGCGCGAGGCGAGCCGGTGCCGGCCGGGCGAATGGCGATGCCTTCGCTCGCCCCGCATGCCGCGGATCAGGCCGTCGCCTCCGCGCCCGATCGCAAGATTCACCGGCTCACGATCGATGCGATCCTGCAGAAAAGTCTTGAAGGCCTGGCGCGCGATCGCGCGCGCGCGCTCGGGCCCGAGATGTCGGTCGGGATCGTCGTTGTCGACAATGCGTCCGGCGAGGTACTCGCGCGCGTGGCGTCGGCCGATTATTTCGACCTGCGCCGCGCCGGCCAGGTCGACATGACCGCCGCCGTGCGCTCGCCCGGCTCCACGCTCAAGCCTTTCATCTACGGGATCGCTTTCGAGGATGGTCTCGTCCATCCCGAAACGCTGATCGAGGATCGCCCTATTCGTTTCGGCAGCTATGCGCCTGAGAATTTCGATCTGACATTCCAGGGCACGGTATCGGTGCGAAAGGCGCTGCAATTGTCGCTGAACGTGCCGGCCGTCGCGCTGCTCGACAAGGTGGGAGCCAGCCGTCTCGCCACGCGGCTCGCCCAGGCGGGCGGCCCATTGTCGCTTCCGAAGGGCGAGGTGCCGGGCCTTGCCATGGGTCTCGGCGGCGTGGGCGTGACGCTCGCCGACCTCACCATGCTTTATTCCGGGATCGGGCGACTCGGCACGACGTTGCCGCTCGCCGAAAATGCCGACCTGGCGCTGGCGCGCCCGCCGCGGCGGCTGCTCGATCCCGTGGCGGCATGGTATGTCGGTAACGTGCTGCTCGGGACGCCGCCGCCGGACAATGCCGTGCCCAATCGCATCGCGTTCAAGACCGGCACCTCCTACAGCTATCGCGATGCTTGGTCGGTGGGCTTCGACGGTCGTCGTACCATCGGCGTGTGGGTCGGCCGGCCCGACGGCGCCCCGGTGCCGGGCCTCATCGGCCGTACCGCCGCGGCCCCGATCCTGTTCGATGCGTTCGCCCGCACCGGCCAGACCATTGCGCCGCTTGCCCCCGCGCCGAAGGGCGTGATCTTCGCCACCAATGGGCGGCTGCCCCCGCCGATGCAGCATTTCCGTCCCGGCGCGCTGGCCGGGGAAAGCATGGCGCCGCTGCGCATTCTCTTTCCGCCGAACGGGGCTCGCCTGGAACTTGCCGCCGGTAAGCCCGACCCCGTGCCGCTTAAGATTTCAGGCGGCGTCGAGCCGCTCACGGTCCTCGTCAACGGGCGTCCGCTGCCGGGCAACGGCAGGCGGAATGTGTTTTTTGAGCCTCAGGGACCGGGATTCGTGCGCGTCACCGTTACCGACGCCAAGGGCGCGGCCGATAGCGTGGTACTGCGTCTGCAATAGCCGCCGAGCCCATTGCCGCAACTGCGCTTTTCACTATTGTCCGCGCGATGAACGAAGCCGTGCAGAAAGGCCGCTCCTTTTGGCCGCGGGGTTTGACCACCGCCATCGATTGGGCGGTTGCCAGTCACGCGCGCGCGGCGGCGCTTCTTGGCCTGGTATGTTGCCTGTCATTCCTGCCGGGGTTCTTTCAAATCCCGCCGGTCGATCGCGACGAAGCGCGCTTCGCGCAGGCGACCAAGCAAATGGTGGAGACCGGCGATTACGTCGACATCCGTTTCCAGGACGAGGTTCGCTACAAGAAGCCGGTCGGCATCTACTGGCTGCAGGCTGCGGTCGTGAAGGCGGCGGAGGCGGCGGGCTTCGCCAAGGCGCCGCGCACCATCTGGCTCTATCGCATCCCCTCGCTGATCGGGGCGAGCGGGGCGGTACTGCTGACCTACTGGACGGCCCTTGCATTTGCGACGCGGCGAGCGGCGCTGCTCGCCGGGTTCCTGATGGCGGTATCCATCCTGCTCGGCGTCGAGGCGCGACTTGCCAAGACCGATGCGATGCTGCTGCTGACGGTCGTCGCCGCGATGGGCGCGATGGCGCGTGTCTATCTCGGGCTCGGCGGCGATCCGCAGGCAAGTCGGCGCCGGTGGATTCTGCCGGCGATTTTCTGGAG
The DNA here is from genome assembly GCA_035548355.1 of Pseudorhodoplanes sp. Lineage (GTDB taxonomy): Bacteria > Pseudomonadota > Alphaproteobacteria > Rhizobiales > Xanthobacteraceae > Pseudorhodoplanes. The sequence continues at coordinate 55,993 of DASZTD010000025.1, read as the reverse complement.
CGCCCTCGCCGGGGGAATCCTGATCAAGGGACCGCTGATCCTGATGTTCGTCGCGCTCGCCGCAGCGGCGCTCAGCATCCATGACCGTTCGGCGCGCTGGTTGCTGGGCTTGCGCCCGCTCGCCGGGGTGATCGGCCTGCTGGTTCTGGTGCTGCCCTGGTTCGTCGCCATTTTGTGGAAATCCGGCGGCGCGTTTCTCGTCGACTCGGTCGGGGAGGACATGCTGAGCAAGGTCGCCGGCGGCAGAGAGTCGCATGGGGCTCCGCCAGGCTATTATGTCGTGCTCTTTTTCGTGACGTTCTGGCCGGGCTCGCTTCTGCTCGGGCTTGCGGCGCCTTCGATCTGGCGGGACAAGCTCGAGAAGGGCACGCGTTTTCTGCTCGCATGGGCGATCCCGTCTTGGATCGTGTTCGAGATCGTCATCACCAAGCTTCCGCATTACGTCCTGCCGCTTTATCCGGCGATCGCGATCCTGATCGCGTCGCGCCTCGATCCGCCCCGATTGTCGCGGCACATCTGGCTTGAACGCGGCGCGCTCTGGTGGTTCGTGGCGCCGCTGGTCGTCGGTCTCGGTGGAATATTCCTGCTGATCGTGCGCGAGGGCTCTGCCGGCGCGTTGGCCTGGCCATTCGCGGCGGCTGCGATTATTTTCGGCCTGCGGGCCTGGTGGCTCTACGGCGCGGATGGGCCGGAGCGGGCGGCGCTGCGGGCCGGCGTCGCCTCCATTCTCGTCGCCTTCGCGATCTACGGGGCGATCTTTCCCTCGCTCACCTCCGTCTTTCCGAGCAAGATGATCGCCGACACCCTGCAAGCCTCCGATTGCCGGGACGCAGTCGCGGCCGCGGCCGGATATCACGAGCCGAGCCTCGTTTTCCTTCTCGGCACCGACACGCGCCTGACCGACGCGCCACGCGCCGCCGAATTTCTGCAAGGGGGACCTTGCCGGTTCGCGCTGATCGAGCGCAGCCAGGAGCGCAGCTTCGCGCAGCGGGCGGAGGCGATCGGCTTGCGTTACACGCCGTTGCCGCGCGTGCAGGGCGTCAATATCAGCGGCGGACGTGAAGTATTGATTGGCGTCTTCCGCTCGGAAGGACAGCCGTGAGCATCGTGCCGGACATGAAGACGAAGCTGGAGGCCGCGGACTTTTCCGCGCTTGGGCGCTTCGCCGACAATATCGCCGCCGGCCTGAAGCTTTTATCCCGCAAGCCGCGCCGGCGGGGGCGTCAGATTCTCTCGCGCGGGGGCGCGGGCCTGCCGCTTGCGGCTGTCCTCGCGGCGTCGGCTCTTATCTTGTTCGTCCTCTGCGCCGATGTGCCCGGATCGGCGGCCGCGTTCGTCTGGTCGATCGATGCAACGGCCATCCGTGTCGCGCGGCGTCTGCCGAACTGGATCGTAATCGTGTTCAACGAATTGACCGATTTCGGCAAGAGCGGCTGGTTTCTCTGGCCGGTCGGGCTGGCGCTGCTTGCGATCGCCGGCATCGTGGCGACGCGCACCTTGTCGCGCATGAGCCGCCTCGTTCTCGCCAGCGTGGCAATTCGTCTCGAATTCCTGTTCGCGGCCATCGCCGTCCCCGGCATTTTCACCAACATCGTGAAGCGGTTCATCGGGCGCGGGCGGCCTTTCGTCGGAGGCGACGTCGACGTGTACAAGCCGTTCGATCCGAGCGCGGCCTATGCCAGCATGCCCTCCGGCCATGCGACGACGGCTTTGAGCGTGTTGATCGCTTTTGGGGCGCTTTTTCCCGCGTGGCGTCCCTATCTTTGGGCTTATGCCATCGTGATCTGCGTCAGCCGCGTGGTCGTTACTGCGCATCATCCGACCGATGTGCTCGCCGGCGCGGTGGTCGGCGCGCTGGGTGCGCTGCTCGTGCGCAACGCTTTCGCGACGCGAAACCTCGCCTTCGGGGTGGCCGGGGACGGCACGGTCACAGCTCTTGCCGGGCCGTCTTGGCAGCGCGTCAAGGCAGTTGCCCGGCGCATTGCCGGCTCATAAAAGACCGCGTCATGCCTGAAATTTCGGTCGTCGTGCCGGTGCGCAACGAAGCCGGCAACATAGCCCCGCTGGTCGCGGAAATCGCCTCCTCGCTGAAGGGGCGCGATTTCGAAATCGTCTATGTGAATGACGGTTCGAGCGACGGCACGGAGGACGAACTCAACCGGCTCTCTACCGATTATCCGAACCTCCGCCAGATCAGGCATGCGCAATCGTGCGGCCAGTCGGCTGCGGTCGCGACCGGAGTGCGCGCGGCGCGCGGCGATATCGTCGTCACCCTGGACGGCGACGGCCAGAACGATCCGGCCTTTCTGCCGAGACTGATCGATGCGCTCCAGGCGGGCGGGGAAAAAATGGGACTCGTCGCCGGGCAGCGCGTCGGGCGCAAGGCGACCGGTTTCAAGAAATTCCAGTCGCGCGTGGCTAATGGCGTGCGCGCAGCCATCCTGCGCGACGGCACGCGCGATTCCGGTTGCGGACTGAAGGCATTCCGGCGCGAGGTATTTCTGCGCCTCCCGGTGTTCGACGGCCTGCACCGCTTTCTGCCCGCCCTGGTGCGGCGGGAAGGATACGAGATCGGCTATCTCGATGTCGTTGACCGGCCTCGCCGGCACGGCGCGTCGAATTACGGATTTTTTGATCGTTTGTGGGTCGGGATACTCGACCTGTTCGGCGTGTGGTGGTTGATCCGCCGCCGCAAGCGCGTTCCCGATGTTTCGGAGGTTGGGCCTCATGCTCATTGATATCGCGAACACTGTCGGCGGTTATCTGCACGACGTGTTCGTCGTCAATCTCGACTGGTGGGTGCTGCTTGGCTTCGTGGCGCAGGCGTTCTTTACGGCACGCTTTCTTGTGCAATGGATCGCCTCCGAGCGCGCCGGACGCAGCGTCGTCCCATTATCGTTCTGGCTGTTTTCGATCGGCGGCGGGGCGCTGCTTCTGATCTACGCCCTGTACCGCAGGGACCCGGTCTTCATCGCCGGACAGGCGTTCAGTTTTTTTGTTTATTCCCGCAATCTCTACTTCGTGCTGCGCGAAAGGGCGAAGGTCTAGCCGCCGGCTGCGTGAAACGCGGCAAAGCCGCGCTCGAGATCCTCGATCAGGTCACCGACGTCCTCGAGTCCGATATGCAGGCGCAGGGCCGGCCCGCCGGGCGCCCATTTCGTCGCGGTTCGGTAGGACGTGCAGTCGAACAGGATCACGAGACTTTCATAGCCGCCCCAGGAAAAGCCGAGGCCGAATAGCGAAAGACTGTCGGCAAGCGCCTCGACCGCCTGCGCCGGCGCGGGTTTGAGGATGATGCTGAACAGGCCCGAAGCGCCGGTAAAGTCACGTTTCCAGATCGCATGACCGGGATCGCCGGGGAGGGCGGGATGCAGCACCTTGAGCACCTCGGGGCGATTGCTCAACCAGTTGGCGACCGCGATAGCCGATTTCTGATGCCGATCGAGACGCACGGCGAGCGTACGCAGCCCGCGCAGCGCGAGATAGATGTCGTCCGGGCCGACGCAAAGTCCGAGCGTATGGACGGTGTCTTTGATGCGCGGATAGGCTGCTTCGTTGGCGGAAATTGTGCCGAGCATGATGTCGGAATGCCCGCCGATATATTTCGTACCCGCCTGTATCGAAATATCGACGCCTTTTTCAAGCGCACAAAAATAGAGCGGCGTCGCCCACGTATTGTCCATTAGCACCAGGGCGCCGTTCGCATGCGCCGCCTTCGCGATGGCGGGGATGTCCTGCATCTCGAAGGTCTGCGAGCCGGGCGCCTCGGTGAACACCGCGCGCGTATTCGGCCTGAGCAGCGATTCGATTGCCGATCCGACCAGCGGGTCGTAATAGGTCGTCTCCACCCCCATGCGCCTGAGGATTGTGTCGCAGAAATTGCGGGTGGGGCGGTAAACGCTGTCGGTGACGAGAAGATGGTCGCCCGCGCTCAGAACGGACAGGAGAGCCGTGGAAATGGCGGCGGCGCCGGAAGGCAACAGTGCAACCCCCGCGCATTGCGGTCCCTCGATTTCGCGGATCGCGCCCTCCAGCGCCTCGGAGGTCGGCGTTCCGCGACGCCCATAAGTATAACGTGCGCGATGCGCCAGCAGGTCGGCCGCCGACGGGTAGAGCACCGTCGAGGCGTGATAAACTGCAGGATTGACGAATCCGAAATTTTCTTCCGAATTCCGGCCTGCGGTCACAAGACGTGTGTCGGCCTTGAAATCGTGCGGGCGAATGTCTTTCCTTTTTGCCATCATTGCCTCGCCAAAAGGGGCCGTCCATTACCACGGATGAAAGGCAGAAGCGTCAACCCCTTGACCTGCCTGCCTGATCGTTCTGGAATGCCGGCAATAGGAGAGGCGTAGGAGCATGGATGCCCCGATTCCGGCTCGGTCCCACATGGCGGAGACGGTTTTCGTGGCTCATGGCCCTTCTATCGACCAGCCACGCAAACCACCAAAACTGGGGGAACCTCGTATGAAACGCGTTTTCGTCTCACTGGCGCTCGCGGCGGCCGTTGGCCTGACCGCGGCGCCCGCGTCGGCGCAGACACTCAACACCGTCAAGCAGCGGGGCGTGCTCAATTGCGGCGCCAACGGCTCGCTCGCCGGCTTCGGCTTGCCAGACGCGCAGGGCAACTGGACCGGTCTTGACGTCGATTTCTGCCGCGCCGTCGCCGCAGCGATCTTCAATGATCCGACCAAGGTGAAGTTCGTTCCGCTGACGGCGAAGGACCGCTTCACCGCGCTGCAGTCGGGCGAGGTCGATGTGCTTGCCCGCAATACCACATGGACTTCGTCGCGTGACACCCAGCTCGGGCTGAATTTCGCGGCAGTAAACTATTACGATGGCCAGGGCTTCATCGTGCGCAAGTCGCTGAAGGTGAATTCGGCGCTGGAACTGAACGACGCGGCCGTCTGCGTGCAGCAGGGCACGACCACCGAGCTTAATCTCGCGGATTATTTCCGCGCCAACAAGATGAAGCTCAAGACCGTGACATTCGCCAACGCGGACGAGACGGTGAAGGCCTATGACGCCGGCCGCTGCGACGCATTCACCACGGATGCGTCCGGCCTCTATGCCGAGCGCCTGCGGATGGCCAACCCGAACGATCACATCGTGCTGCCAGAAATCATTTCCAAGGAGCCGCTCGGACCGGCCGTGCGGCACGGCGACGATCAGTGGTTCGACATCATCAAGTGGGTGCATTTCGCGATGGTGAATGCCGAAGAACTGGGCATCACCAAAGCCAATGTCGACGAGATGAAGAAGTCCGATAATCCCGACATCAAGCGCCTGCTCGGAACGGAAGGAAAGCATGGCGAGGCGCTGGGCCTGACCAACGATTGGGCCTACCAGATCGTCAAGCACGTCGGAAATTACGGCGAGGTGTTTGAGAAGAATGTCGGTCAGGCTTCGCCGCTCAAGATCGCGCGCGGTCTGAATGCGCTCTGGAACAAGGGCGGGCTGCAATACGCCCCGCCGGTTCGCTGATCCTCTTCCGTTCAGCAGGCCGGGCGCGGATTGCGCCCGGCCGTGCCGGCTGGATACGATGGCGTGATCGCCGGGAGGGGCCGGATGAGCGTTGCGGAAACTACGGAGAGGCCGAAGGTTTCTCCGCTTTATGATCCGAGAGTGCGCAGCGTTGCGTACCAGGTGCTGCTGTGCGCGATCATTCTTTTCCTTGTCTATAGCGCGATCGACAATGCCGCCGAGAATCTGCAGAAGGCGCGCATCGCGTCCGGCTTCGATTTCTGGGAGAACACCGCCGGCTTCGACATCAGCCAGACGCTGATCGACTATTCGACCGCCTCCACATACGGGCGCGCCTTCTGGGTCGGCCTCCTGAATACGCTGCTGGTCGCGGGCCTCGGCATCGTGCTCGCGACCGTGCTCGGCTTCATTATCGGCATCATGCGGCTGTCGAAAAACTGGATCGTCTCGCATGTAGCCGCGGGCTATGTCGAATTGATCCGCAACCTGCCGCTGCTGCTGCAGCTTCTCTTCTGGTACAATGCCGTGCTCAAGGCGCTGCCGGAGATGCGCGATAGCATCAATCTTCCCGGCGGCGGCTTCCTCAACAATCGCGGCCTTTTCATCCCGCAGCCGGTCGGGACGGACGGGTTCAATCTCGTCTGGATCGCGCTTGCCATCGGCGTGATCGGGTCCGTCGTCTTCCGGTCATGGGCGAAACGGCGGCAGGAGAGGACCGGCGAGCAGGCGCCGGTATTCCTCGTCTCGCTGGCATTGATCGTCGGTCTGCCCGCCCTCGTCTTTTTCATCAAGGGAATGCCGCTCGACTTTGTCTATCCGGAACGCGGGCGCTTCAATATCCGCGGCGGGATCGAGGTACTGCCGGAATTCGTCGCGCTGCTTTTCGGGCTCACCATCTATACCGCCTCGTTCATCGCCGAGGTCGTGCGCGCGGGCATTCTCGCCGTCTCGCACGGCCAGACCGAGGCGGCCTATTCGCTCGGGCTGCGACCCGGCCCGACCTTGCGGCTGATCGTCATTCCGCAGGCCATGCGCGTGATCGTGCCGCCGCTGACGAGCCAGTATCTCAACCTGACCAAGAATTCCTCGCTTGCGGTCGCGATCGGCTATCCGGACCTCGTGCAGATATTTACCGGGACCGTTCTCAATCAGACGGGGCAGGCGGTGGAGGTGGTCGCCATCACCATGGCGGTCTATCTGTCGATCAGCATCGCGACGTCGCTGTTCATGAACTGGTATAACGCGCGTGTTGCGCTCGTGGAGCGATGAAGCGATGACCGCTGTCACCGGCACCGAAGCAGACGAGGCGCGCGCGGCCAGTGCGATCGCGTTCGTTCGCTCGGCCGATCAGGAACCGCTGCCGCCGCCGGTCTCGACGACCGGGGCGATCGGGTGGTTGCGTCAGAACCTGTTCTCGACCCCGGGCAATATCGCGCTGACGATATTGGCGCTGCTGTTTCTCGCCTGGTTCATCCCGCCGATGATCAAATTCCTGTTCATCGACGCGGTATGGAGCGGCAACGACCGGGACGCCTGCCTGGTCACGCCGGAGCGTCCGGTCGTCGGCGCCTGCTGGGGCTTCGTGCGCGAGCGATTCTCCTTCTTCATGTACGGCTTCTATCCCATCAGCCAGCGCTGGCGGGTTGACGTGTTCTTCGGGCTGCTTGCCGTGGGCGTGTTCTGGATGCTCAACCTGCGTGCCCCGCGCCGCGATCTCGGCGCGATCTACTTCTTCATCGTGTTGCCGATCGTGTCGTTCATCCTGCTGCGCGGCTGGCCGCTCGCGGGGCTACCTATCGTCGAGACGGCGAACTGGGGCGGCATGCTGGTGACGATTGTGGTGGCGACGGTGGGCATCGTCTTCTCGCTGCCGATCGGAGTGATGCTGGCGCTCGGACGGCGCTCGCGCATGCCGGCGGTCAAGCTGTTCTCGGTGATTTTCATCGAGTTCGTGCGCGGCGTGCCGCTGATCACCGTCCTGTTCATGGCGAGCGTGATGTTGCCGCTGTTCGTTCCCGACGCGTGGCAGCCGGACAAGCTGCTCCGGGCGCTGGTCGGCGTCGCGATGTTTGCGGCGGCCTATATGGCGGAGGTGGTGCGGGCCGGGCTGCAGGCCATTCCGCGCGGCCAGTATGAAGGGGCGATGGCTGTCGGGCTCGGCTACTGGCAGATGATGGGTCTCGTCGTGCTGCCGCAGGCCCTGCGCATCACGATCCCGAATATCGTCAACAGCTATATCAGCCTGTTCAAGGACACGACGCTCGTCTTCATCGTCGGTATTTTCGATTTCCTTCGGACGATCGAGGCGGCGCGCATCGACCCGAAATGGGCCACCCCGGTCACCAGTCCGACCGGCTATGCCTTCGCGGCGCTGTTCTATTTCGTCTGCTGCTACGGGATGTCGCGCTACGCGCGCAACATGGAGATCCGGCTGGCCAAGGGCCACCGCCGCTGAGGGAGAATTCGATGGACCAGGCCGCAGCCGTCCGCCCGGCGATCAAGGTTGCCCCGCTGAGAACCGACACCGCCGTCGAAATCATCGGCATGCACAAGTGGTACGGCGATTTCCACGTGCTGCGCGACATCAACCTGAAGGTCTCGCGCGGCGAAAAGATCGTCATTTGCGGACCGTCCGGCTCCGGCAAATCGACCATGATCCGATGCATCAACCGCCTCGAGGAACATCAGCAGGGCAGCATCATCGTCGACGGCGTCGAGCTGACCAACGACGTCAAGAAGATCGACGAGATTCGCCGCGAAGTTGGAATGGTTTTTCAACATTTCAATCTCTTTCCGCATCTGACCATCATCGAAAATCTCACGCTGGCTCCGATCTGGGTGCGCAAGATGCCGAAGAAGGACGCCGAGGAGATCGCTATGCACTACCTGCGGCGGGTCAAGATCCCGGAACAGGCGAACAAATATCCGGGCCAGCTTTCGGGCGGGCAGCAGCAGCGGGTCGCCATCGCGCGCGCCTTGTGCATGAACCCGAAGATCATGCTGTTCGACGAGCCTACCTCCGCCCTCGATCCGGAAATGGTGAAAGAGGTGCTCGACACGATGGTCCAACTCGCCCAGGAAGGCATGACCATGCTGTGCGTCACCCATGAAATGGGCTTCGCGCGGCAGGTGGCCGACCGCGTTATCTTCATGGATGCCGGGCAGATCGTGGAAATGAACTCGCCCGAGGAATTCTTCGCGCATCCGCAGCACGACCGGACCAAGCTGTTCCTCAGCCAGATCCTGCACTGACCCGGCGGTGGCGCCGGTCACAGCGCGCCGATCGGAATTTTCAGGTAGCGGCGACCGTTGTCCTCCGGCGGCGGCAAGCGCCCGCCGCGCATGTTGACCTGCAGCGCGCTCAGAATGAGCCGCGGCATCGGCAAGGTCCGATCGCGCGCCTGCCGCATCGTGATGAAGGCCTCGCGCGAGGGATTACTCTTGAAATGGATGTTGCCGCGTTTCTGCTCGGCCACGGTCGATTGCCAGGCCGCCGGACGCCCGTTCGGCCGGTAATCGTGGCCGGTGAACAACCGCGTGTCATCGGGCAGCGAAAGGATCTTCATAATCGAGTCGTAGAGCGCGCCGGTATCGGCGCCGGGGAAATCCGTGCGCGCGGAGCCGCTGTCGGGCTGGAACAGGGTGTCGTGCATGAACACCGCGTCGCCGACAATATAGGTAATGGAGGCCAGTGTGTGGCCCGGCGAGAACATCACGTGGCCTTCGAGCGAACCAATCCGAAACGTATCGCCGTCAGCGAACAGCCGGTCCCACTGCGAACCGTCCGCGGGGAAGTCGGGCAGGTTGTAGATCGTCTTCCACAGCGCCTGCACGCCCGTGACCTTTTCGCCGATCGCCATCCGCGCGCCGAGCTTTCCCTTCAGATAATCGGCCGCGCTCAAATGATCGGCGTGTGGATGCGTGTCGAGAATCCAGTCGATCGTAAGCCCGCGTGCATGAACCGCCCCGAGCATCGCATCGGCGAACGCGGTTGAAATCCGTCCCGCCTTTTCGTCGAAATCGAGGACCGGGTCGATGATCGCGGCGTGTTTCGTCGCCGGATCGGCGACGATATAGGCAATGCTTCCGGTCTCCTCGTGATAGAAGCCGGCAATGTCGGGCACCCCGCTCATGACGAAAGTCTATCGGAACCGGCGCGCCGGTCCACCGGTCAGGACGCCTTCTGTAGCCAAAACTGGTACATGCCGCCGAACAGGTGCGGATGCTCCGCTTCGAAATCGCGCCAGTGATCGAGATCGGTCAGAGCGGCGTCGGCGGGGAAGCGGCGCCGGTACCCGGCGAGCACCGCTGCCTCGAGATTTTCGAAGCCGAGGAAAACGAGCCGGTTTTCGGCCAGAAATTCCTTGATCTGCGGCAGCGTGAATTGGTGCTCCTGAACGTGGAAAAGGAGGTCCCGGCAAGAACTCGATGTGTAGAAATCCGGCGACTTCGCAACCCAACGTGAGGCCTCGTCCCGCGATGCTAGGATCGCCTGCCGCGCGGCGCGGATGCCGTCGAGGGTTGGCTGATATCCGCCGCGGGCGATGAAATCGCGCGCCGCGCGGATATGCACGCGGGCGGACTGGCTGTAGAGGCCGATCCGCATCAGTCCGCCCGGGCGCAACAGCGAAGCGAGGACGCGCCAGCCCGCCAGCGGTTCGCGCAGATGGTGCAGCACGCCGGACGATTCGATGACGTCGAACGTTCGTCCGCATTCGCCGAGCTTGAGAATGTCCGCCTGGGCATATTCGAGATTTTTCAAACCCGCCTCGCGGGTCTTGCGCTTGGCATAGGCCAGGCTGGCAAGGCTGAGATCGACCGCGAGCACGCGCGCATCCGGATCGGCCTGCGCCGTTTCGATCGAGTGCTGGCCCGTGCCGCATCCCGCAATCAGAATGTCGGGATTCGGCTTGCCGAGCGGCCGGAAGGGCGATCCGGGAAAGAGACTTCTGATCCGCTCGTCGATCTTCAGCGCAGTCTCGGAGACTTTGGTCTTGACCCAGGTGGGATATGGATTTTCCTCGTATTGCTCCCGCACGGCGAGCGACACCGCGTCGTCGATTGTGGTCAAGACCGGAATGGAGGATCGCAGTTCGCGCTCGGCGAGCGGAGCGGCGACCTGCTGTGTGAGAAGCGCGGCGACCGGCGGGGGACCCGGCCGGCGCAGGAGCTTTTCGATGCCGGCGACGAGATGCAGCGGCTCATAGGCGGCGATGGCGACGGGGAGCAGGGGATGAAACGGGGCGTCATTCTGAATTGCGCCGGAAAGCACGGCCTTGGCCTGGGCGACCGTGTCCTTCTCGATCCGCGTGGTGGCGAAGACGTATCCGTTGATGAAATTCTGTCGCGCGATCGCCGCGTAGAAGCGCATTCGGTCGGGATCGGGAGACGCGGTTTCGCTCTTGCCTTGCAGCAGCAGGAATCGGATAGCGCCGAGAAGGCGTTCGATGTCGCCGTCGCAAACGGGCGCGGTTTCGAGCAACGTGCGAAACAGTTCGTCCTTTGCCAGGACGTCAAGGCCGAAGGCGCCGAACAGGTCCGCCATCGTCACTTCTTTTCCGCCCGGCGCGGTGATACGCGCGATGGCATTGGCGACCACGCTCGTCTGCTTGATGAGGCGTGTCGCCGCGTCCGCGAGCGCCGCCGGACGCGCCCACGGCTCGGCCATCGCCATCGTGAGAAAGCGCCGTAGGTCCGGATTGTTCGGAATGTCGGTTGCACCGCGAACAGCTTCCACGAACAGCGTCTTCAACTCCGGCTCGGGCGCGATGTTCAGGGCGCGGATGATGACAGGCAGCGCCGCATTGGCGTCGCCGTGGGACAGCATCAGCCGCGCGAGGCCTTGCTGCGCGGGAAGAAAATCCGGAGCCGCGGCGCAGACCTCCTGATAGAGCCGGGCTGCTTCTTCCGGCTGTCCGCGCAGCGCAAGAATGCCGGCGAGGCCGGTCTTGGCCTCCGCATTGTTCGGTTCGACCGAAAGAATTTTGCGATAGCGGGCGATCGCGTCATCGGACTGGCCGTCCGCGGCGAGCAGGCGCCTGAAACGCTCATAGGCGTCGGCGAAGGCGGGGTCGAGGCGCGCGGCCACGCCGAAATGGGCGATCGCGAGATCGACTTTGCCGAGGCGGCGGTAGGCCTCGCCGATATTCTTGTGCGCGTCGGCGACCGCCTCGCTGACCGACAGGGCGCGCTGGAGATATTCGACCGCCAGCGCGTCGCGCCCGGTCTGCAGGGCGACGACGCCGAGCAGGTTGAGGCTGTCGAAATGGCGCGGGGCGGCCTCGATCACCTTTTCGTAAAGGCGCTCCGCCCGATCGAGGCTTCCGGCCTGGTGGCTGGTCAGCGCCTCGGTGAATAGCTGCTCAACATCGGCGGCGGTCGATTCGATCTGCGACATCAGTCGTCCTCGTAAATCATCTTGCGCGTCATGCCGCCATCGGCCACGAAATTGGCGCCGGTCACGAAGCCCGACGCCTCGGGGTCGAGCAGGAACGCGACCATTCGCGCAATGTCGCCCGGTTTGCCGACCCGGCCGACGGGATGCTGCGCATGATCGATCTTGCGCAGTTTCGCGTAATCGCCGGTTTCGATCCATCCCGGACTGACGCAATTGACCCGCACATCCGGGCCGAGGCTCATGCTCAGGGCATGCGTCAGTGCGAGCAAGCCTCCCTTCGATGCCGAATAGGATTCGGTGCCGGCCTCCGACATCAGGGCGCGCGTCGAGGCGATGGTGACGATCGCGCCCCTGGCGCGGCGCAAGGCCTTTTCCGCGGCGCGCGCAAACAGGAAGGTGGCGGTTAGATTGACATCGATGACGCGATGCCATTCCTCGAGGGTCAGTCGGGCGATCGGCTTGCGGATCATGATGCCGGCATTCGACACGAGGCCATCGAGCCGGCCGAACTGCCGCAACGCGGATGCGACGGCGCGTTCGGCGGTCGCGCTGTCGGCCACGTCGCCCTCGATGATCAGCGCATGCGGCGCGTGCGCGGCGAAGGCGCGCGCAAGCCCCGACTTCGGCCGGTCGAGCGCGGCGACCGACCAGCCGCTGGCCAGAAGGTGCAGCGCCGTGGCCCGGCCGATCCCGTTCGCCGCGCCGGTCACGAGCGCGACGCGCCGCTCCGTTCGATGCGGCCGTTTCAATCCGTCACCACAGGCAGGTCCTGGCGCGCGCCCCATTCCGCCCACGAGCCATCGTAGAGCCGCCCCCTGTTCCTGCCGATTGCTTCGAGCGCGAAGGTGAGGATGGCCGCAGTAACACCCGATCCGCAGCTCGTGATGACCGGCCTGTCGAGATCGACGCCGGCGTCGGCGAAGGCTTTGGCGATGCGCGCCGGTTCGACCAGCCGGCCATCTTCGATCAGGCGGCTGAAGGGAAGGTTGAGAGCGCCGGGCATGTGGCCGCAGCGCAGGCCGGGGCGCGGTTCGGGCGCCTTGCCGGTGAAGCGATCGGCCGCGCGCGCGTCAACCACCTGAGCGGATTTCGACGCAAGCGCCTGCCGTACGTCTTCGACCCCGGCAACGGCGGATCGGTCAAAACGGGCGGTGAAATGGCGTGGGGTGCGCCGGACCTCGCCGAATTCGAGAGGCCGCCCCTCCGCTTTCCATTTCGGCAAGCCTCCGTCGAGGATCAGGACTTCCCGTACGCCGAAAACCTTGAACGTCCACCAGACGCGCGCGGCTCCGTAAAGTCCAAGCCCATCATAAACGACGATCGACATTCCGTCGCCGATCCCGAGCTGGCGCATGGCCGATGAGAAGGCCTCGGGCGAGGGAAGCATGTGGGGCAGACTGGACGAGTGGTCCGATATCCCGTCGATGTCGAAGAAGATCGAGCCCGGGATATGGCCTTCGAGATATTCGGTGCGCGCGTCGCGCTTCATCGTTGGCAGATAGAAGGAACCGTCCACGACGATGATGTCGGGCGCCTCGAGATGATTGGCGAGCCATTCGGTCGTGACCAGCAGCGGCGAGGATGGTGGGCGTTCGTTTGTCATGGTGGAGGCTTTCGGGAACCTAGACCAACGCGAGGCGCACGCGGCGGTTCTGCTTGCCTTTCTTTTCGATTTGGGTGACGCGGACCGCGCCGATCTCGCCGGTCGAACGCACATGCGTGCCGCCGCAGGGTTGCAGGTCAAGCCCCTTGATCTCGATCAGCCGCACCCGTCCCGTGCCCAGCGGCGGCTTGACCGACATGGTCTTGACGAGCTGCGGGTTGGCTTCGAGTTCCTGGTCCGTGATCCAGCGCGCTGTCACCGGTGCGTCCACCGCGATCATCTGCGCGAGCCTGGCGTTGATTTCGTCCTTATCGAGACCGGCTTCCGGAATGTCGAAATCGAGCCGTCCTTCCTTGTCGCCGACCGAACCGCCGGTCACCGGATAGGGCAGCACGGCCGACAGCAGATGCAGGGCTGTGTGCATGCGCATGCGTCCGAAACGTGGCTCCCAGTCGATCGCGGCATGTACCCGGTCGCCCGCCTTCACCGGCACCGAATGGGCGGCGGGAATATGCGCGATCTCGGTCTTGGCGGCATCGACGAAGATCGCGTCCTCAAGGATGAGCGTGTCCCCCGAGGGCAGTCTCAGCGTGCCGCGATCGGCCGGCTGGCCTCCGGATGCCGCGTAGAACACCGTTCGGTCGAGCACGATGCCGCCCCGGTCGGTGACGCCGACGACGGTGGCGCTGCAATCCTTCAGATAGGAATCTTCGCGGAACAGGCAGTCGGTGGCCATCAGACCTTTTCCAGCGGCGGGGTGATGCCCGATTTGCGCTCGAGCCAGGCCGGAACGGGAAGGTTCTTCGAGCGCAGGAATTGCGGGTTGAAGAGCTTCGACAGATAGCGGTTGCCGTTGTCGGCGAGCACCGTGACAATGGTCTTGCCCGGGCCGATGTCCCTCGCAAGGCGGATCGCGCCTGCGACGTTGATCGCGCTCGAACCGCCGAGACAAAGCCCCTCATGTTCGAGGAGATCGAACACGATCGGAATCGCTTCCTCGTCCGGCACCAGATAGGCCTTGTCGACCTTGATGTCCTCGATGATGGGAGTAACGCGCCCAAGGCCGATGCCCTCGGTGATCGACCCGCCATCGCTCGCCTTGACCTCCCCGTGCGCGAAGAAATTGTACATCGCCGCGCCGCGCGGATCGGCAAGCCCGATGACGATGTCCTTCTTCCGTTCGCGCAGATAGGTCGAAGTGCCGGCGATTGTGCCGCCAGTGCCGATCGCGCAAATGAACGCATCCACCTTGCCGTCGGTCTGCGCCCAGATTTCCGGGCCGGTCGAGACGTAATGCGCCTTGCGGTTATCGAGGTTGTTCCATTGGTCGGCGAAAATCACGCCGTTCTTTTCGGTTTTCCTGAGCTGCTCGGCGAGGCGGCGCCCGACATGCTGATAGTTGTTCGGATTGCTGTAAGGCAGCGCCGGCACCTCGAGCAGCTCGGCGCCGCACAGGCGCAGCATGTCCTTCTTTTCCTGGCTCTGCGTGTCGGGGATGACGATCAGCGTGCGGTAGCCGCGGGCATTGGCGACGAGAGCAAGCCCGATGCCCGTATTGCCGGCGGTGCTTTCGACTACGAGCCCGCCCTTTTGCAATTCCCCGCGCTTCTCGGCTTCCAATATCATCTGGCGGCCGGCCCGGTCCTTCACCGACTGGCCGGGATTCATGAATTCGGCCTTACCGAGGATCGTGCAACCGGTCAGCTCGGAGGCCCGCCGGAGCTTGATCAGGGGAGTATTGCCGATGGCTTCGACGATGCCGTCGTAGATTTGCATGCGCGCCTTCGAGGCTTGAAGGGGGACCTGACGCTATAGAGGACGCATTGGCGCCCGACAAGCGGGGCGCAAGCGCCCGATTCCAGGCATTTTCCTGGGAAATGGCGGCGGGAAGGGCGTCTTCGATCCGGGCAAGGATGCCGAAACCATACCGGCGCATTAATCGAGTCCCGATAAGCGCATTCACCTATTCTTACCGCACTCTCGCCTAATAGTTGTCCGCACGGGGGCGCCGGCTTGGCCGGTCCGAATACTTTTCCATTCGGTGACGATTGATGAGTCTCGACGTCAATACTCTTTTTCTTGTCACCATTTACGTCGAAGCCATGCTCGGGCTGCTGCTGCTGTTTGCCTGGGTGCAGAATCCGAGCATAAAGGCGGTGGCCTGGTGGGGTTCGGCGCATCTGCTGCGGGCCGCCTCGATCGTCATTTTCGGGATGTGGGGATCGGTCCCTGAGCTGATCTCGATCGATTTCGCGAACGCGCTGTTGTTCACTGCCTTCGCGGTGACATGGACCGGCGCGCGCGTATTCGACGGACGCAAGGCCAGCCCGACGGGCATGATCGCGGGTGCGGTCGTGTGGCTCGTCGTCTGCCGTATGCCGTTCGTCGCCGACTCGATGGATGCGCGGGTGCTGCTGTCATCGGGCATTATCACCTGCTACACGTGGATGACCGCCTACGAATTTTGGCAGGGCCGCAGCGAGCCGCTGGTGTCGCGCTGGCCGGCCATCTTCATGCTGTTTGCGCACGGCGCGCTCTTTCTGCTGCGGACACCGCTCAGCCAGCTGTTACCCTGGGCGCCGAACAGCCAAGTATTCGACAGCGTGTGGCTCACGGTTTTGTCGTTCGAGGCGCTGCTCTTCACCATCGCGATCGCCTTCATTCTGCTCGCGATGGCGAAGGAACGTACCGAGCTTAGGCACAAGACCGCTGCTCTGATCGATCCGCTGACCGGCATCGCCAATCGTCGCGCCTTTCTCGAAGGCGGAGCCCAGCTTGCCCGGCGTGTCGATGCCAATCCTTGCCCGGCGGCCGTGCTCGTCATTGATCTCGATCATTTCAAGCTGATCAACGACCGGTTCGGTCATCTCGTCGGCGATCGCGTGCTGCAGGTCTTTGCCGAAACGGCGAAGGCGAATATCGGACCGTTCGATCTCGTCGGGCGTCTCGGCGGGGAGGAATTTGCTGCCGTGCTTTACGATACGACGCGCGACAAGGCCGTGGCCACGGCTGAGCAGATCCGCGCCGCCTTCGCCGATGTCGCCGCCGAGGTTGATGGTCGGCTGGTCGGGGCCACCGTCTCCGTTGGCGTGGCGGTGAGCAACGAGGGCCCCTTCGACATGCCGGCCATGCTCGCGCTCGCTGACCAGGCGCTTTACCAGGCCAAGGAAAACGGCCGTAACTGCGTGGAGGTCGCTTCGCTCGACCTTGTCCTCAGGCTGGATGCCTCGACGCCGTCCCTGCGCATTCCCGCCCTGTCGGCCAAGTCGGCCGCCTGAGCCGGCCACGGGCCCATTCGCGGAACTCGGTTGTGCCGCCGACCGTTGACGCAGCGTTTGGGGTGAGACTGTGAACATCATCCGCTTCTCGGCAGTCTTGCTGACGGCCTTGGCGCTTGTGCCGGGGATGGCGCATCTGCTCGCGCTGCCGAACAAGATCGGGCTGGACGAGCAGGACTATTTCATCGTGCAGCAGATCTACCGCGGCTGGGCGTTTCTCGGCATCGTCCTGATCTCGGCCCTGATCGCCGATCTGGTGCTGGCGATCTCGCTGCGCGGACAGGGACGGGCGTTCCGCCTGGCAGTCGGCGGCGTCGTTCTTGTCGCGCTCACGCTGGCGGTCTTCTTTGCATGGACCTACCCGGCCAATGTCGCGACCGGAAACTGGACCTCTGTGCCGCCGAACTGGGAGGCGCTCCGCCGGCAATGGGAATATTCGCACGCGCTGAACGCGATCATCTCGCTGCTGGCGTTCGGCTGCGTCGCGGCAGCGGCGCTTTCGCGACCCGAGCGATAACGGCGCTATCATTTACCCGGACCATCTGCTATCGGCGGTGCCGCGCTGTCGCACGGCGTCGTAATTCTCACGGCAGGCCATGACACATCCGACCGAGCAGGGGACGCAGCTTGAAATCGCGCTCGCGCGCGGCGAGTTCGTTCTCACCGCGGAGGTGACGCCGCCCGCCACGGTCCGGCGGGCGGACGTCGTGAGCAAAGGGTTGCCGCTCAAAGGCCTGGCTCACGCGGTCAACGTGACCGACGGCGCCGGAGCAAAGGCGCATCTTGCCCCGGTGACGGCCGCCGCCATGCTTCTGGAGGCCGGCGTCGAGCCGGTGCTCCAGCTTGTTTGCCGCGACCGTAATCGCATCGCACTGCAAAGCGAATTGATGGCGGCGGCGAGCCTCGGCATCCGCAATCTGCTGTTGCTGCGCGGCGACGATCCCACTGCTGGCGACCAGCCGGAGGCCAAGGGGGTTTTCGACCTTGACGCGCGCTCGCTAATCGCGACGGCGGCGCGGATGCGGGACAGGGGCGAATTGCCGACCGGTACGAAGCTTGCCTCGGCGCCGCGCTTCTTCATCGGGGCGGCCGATATGCCAGTCGATCCGCAGCCAGGATGGAAGGCGCAAGGACTAGCGGCCAAGATCGAAGCGGGCGCGCAATTCGCGCAGACCCAGTTCTGCATGGATGCGGGGCTGGTGCGCCGCTATGTCGCGCGGCTTGCGCAGGACGGCATTGCCGGCGGCTTCCATATGCTGATCGGCGTTGCGCTGCTGCGTTCGGCAGGCTCAGCCCAATGGATCAGGCATCATCTACCGGGGGCGATCGTCCCGGATGCAGTGATCGAGCGCATGGGCGGCGCGCGCGATCCGGTTGCCGAGGGCTGCCGCCTGTGCCTCGATATCATCCGGGAGCTTGCCGGCATTCGCGGCGTCGCCGGGGTGCATGTCATGGCGCCCGGCAACGAAGCGGCGCTGCCGGGCCTGCTTGCAAAGGCGCGCAACCTTCAATTGAAGCGGGCTTGAGCGCGCGGCCTCGCATGGCCGGCATCCGCGAAACATGATGGCGCGTGCGTGGCGCGCGCCGTATTCTGCGCAAACCGGAAAATCCGGACGGACACACAAGCAACGAACAAAAGTGCAGGGAGGAGTTGAATGGATGCGGACTTGTATGTGGGGACGATCGGCATGTCGACCTGGACGAGCGCCGATCTCGGCCGCAGCCTGACGCGCCATTGGAGCAGCACCGGATTGTTCAGCGAGTCGCGCGTCTGGGCGCTGTCGTCCCATCCGAAGGTTCCGAATGAAATTCTTGGCGGCACGGACTCTGGCGTTTATGCGTTCGACCGAGCGACCTCCAAATGGACCCATCTCCCATCGCCGATGGACGGCTTCAACGTCTGGTCGATCACGCATCATCCGGCCAATCCCGACATTGTTCTTGCCGGCATCACGCCGTCGGCGATCTTTCGCTCGGAGGACCGTGGGCGCTCGTGGAAGCGCACCAAAGGCGATTTCGCGCCGACCTGCCGAGCAGTCGGTAAGCCGCGGGTCACCCAGATCGCCTTCGATCCCGCCGAGCCGGACGTGGCCTTCGCTTCGATCGAGATCGACGGCATCTGGCGCAGCCGCGACGGCGGCAGGAGCTGGACGAGGGTCGTCAACGGCATGGTGTCGGACGACGGCCACGGGATCGCGGTCGTGCGCAGGAACGGCAAGCGTCTGCTGTTTGCGACCACGAACCAGGGCCTGCATATTAGCGATGACGACGGCGAAAACTGGAGCAAGCGCGAACTGCCGACCCCCTGGCCCTACACGCGCTGCGTGCGCGAGCGCGCCGACGGCTCGGGCGTGATCTTCGTGGGCAACGGCGATGACGTGCCGGGCTCGACCGGGGTGCTGCTGCGCAGCCGCGACTACGGGGCGACGTGGGAAGATGCCAAGCTGCCAGGCGAAACCCAGAGCACGGTCTGGACGATCGCCACCAATCCGGCCGATCCCAACCTTATTTTCGTGTCGACCTGTTTCGGAAAATATTTCCGGTCCACGGACGGAGGCGAGACCTTCGAAAAGCTGCCGCGCGAGCTTGGAGAGACGCGCGCATTGATCTGGCTGCCGCGCTGAGGCGGGCTTGCAAGGGAAGAAATCATGGATCTTGGAATCAAGGGCAGGCGCGCGATTGTGTGCGCCTCGAGCAAAGGCCTCGGACGAGGTTGTGCCATGTCGCTTGCGCGCGAGGGCGTGCAGGTCGTTATCAATTCGCGCAACGGCGCGGAGCTTGAGGCGACCGCCTCCGACATCCGCAAGGCGACGGGGGCACAGGTCATCGCCGTTGCCGCGGACGTGACGACGGCCGAGGGCCGCAAGACCCTGCTTGCCGCCTGTCCCGACCCGGACATTCTCGTGACCAATGCCGGCGGTCCGCCGCCCGGCGATTTTCATGACTGGAACGAGAAGGAATGGATGGATGCGCTGAACAACAACATGATCGCCCCGATCATGCTGATCAAGGCGGTCATCGATCCGATGATCGCGCGCAAGTTCGGCCGCATCGTCAACATCACGTCGCGTTCGGTGCGCACGCCGCTGTTCCATCTCGGGCTTTCGAATGGTGCGCGCGCCGGACTGACCGGCTTTGTCGCCGGCCTCTCGCGGCAGGTCGCAAGGCACAACGTGATCATCAACAACCTTTTGCCCGGACCCTTCGCCACCGACCGGCAGATGAGCGGGGTGAAGCGCGAGGCCGAGAAGCTCGGCGTGCCGATCGAGGATCATCTGAAGAAGAAGCAAGCCGAGGTACCGGTCGGCCGTTTCGGCACCGCCGAGGAATTTGGCGATGCCTGCGCCTATCTCTGCAGCAAGCAGGCCGAATTTATCGTCGGGCAGAATCTCCTGATGGACGGCGGCATGTTCGCGGTTACGGTGTGATTCGGCGCGGCCCGCTGCCTGCCGCGCGCACCGATCCGGGGCGGACTGACTTGGCTGTCCGCAGCGGGATCTGGCCGGAACCGTCGAGATAGTTCGTGCTGGCAACGACGCTGCGGATAATCCGCACGATTTCCGGGATTGCGCGGTTGACGTTGCCCTTGGGCAGGCCGATGAACAATTCCTGGTCCGGCACCGGCGGAGAGACGTTGATCGGCTGGATGTTGGGCGGACCGCTTTTGAGATTGATAAGGCATTCCGGCAATACGCTGATCCCGGCGCCGGCGGAAACCATGCTGGCGATGGTCGAGATGCTGTTGCAGCTGCTGAAGCGCGGGGCTTTAAGCCCGCAGGCCTCGAACCAGTCCATCAGGATCGAGAAGAGATGCGAGGGGGCGGGCGAAGTGAATATCGTGAAGGAGAGAAGGTCGCGCGGGTGCACCTTGCGATTGGCTAGGCCGAGCATCGGATGCGCGGCCCATATCACGCGCTGAAAGCCGAGCGACTCCAGCCTGACCTGCGTGCCCGGCAGGGGGCGTGAGAATATCGCCAGATCGAGCTGGCCGTCCTCTACCGCGTCGATCAGAACGCGGCTGGTGTCGATCATCACCGCGAGCGTGAACTCGGGATGTTCGCGCGACATCGCCTTCAGGAATTCCGACAGGCAGACGATCGCGAAATTGTCTGGTGCGCCGAATTTGAGAACGCCTTTCAGCGGCCTTCGCTTTTCCACGCGCCCCTCGAGTTCCTCGACCATTTCGAGGATGCGGTCGACATAGTCGAACATCCCAGCGCCTTCCGGCGTCAACTGCACGCCGCGCGCCGAACGCAGGAAAAGCTGCGCGCCGAGATTGCGCTCGAGTTCACGGATGCGCGCGGTAATGGTCGGCTGCGTCAGACCCAGCCGTTTCGCCGCCGCGTGGAAGCTGCCCAGCCTCGCGATCCAGTAATAGGCGTGCAATTGGGACAGGCTTTTGAGCATGATAAAAAAAACTTATCACGGCCGATATGTTTTTCAATTGGCTGGCAGGTCGCGTCCGCTCTTAGGCTTGCGGCACAAAAAGTCTGGAGCATTTGCGATGAAAGGGACGCCACCCATCAAGCGACGGCCGATCACGGAGGCGCTGCGCGCCTCGATCGTGGAGGACCTTCCCGAGATCAACGACATTCAGGACACCGATTTGCGCGCGAAGGTGATCGAGGGATGGGCCTATTCGCTCGCCGGCTCTTCCTACGAGCGTATTCGCGACATGCCGGGCGAGGGCAACCCTAATGTGCTGGTCCTGACGCGCGGCAACCAGACCGATCATTTGCGCGGCGTGGCGCATCTGGCGATGAAGATCGTCGAGGAGTTTTCGGCGTCTTTCCCCGGGATCGTGGTCGATCGGGATATCGTTCTGGCCGGCGCGCTATGTCACGACATCGGCAAGCCGTATGAATTCGATCCGGCTAACCGCAAGCGTTGGACCAGCGATCCGTCGCAGAGCGGTGAGCCGGCGCTGCGCCATTCGGTTTACGGGGCGCATGTCTGCCTCGCGGTGGGGCTGCCGGAGGAGATCGCCCATATTGCGCTCGGGCATTCGCTGGAAGGCCAGCATATCGGACTGAGCACCGAATGTTACATCGTGCGCCACGCCGACCATGTATGGTGGCATATCGCCGGCGCGCTCGGGCTGCTGAAGCCGGAATCGCTCGTCAATGTCGGGTCGATGATGCGGCCGCGGCGGATCAAGTGACGCGAGATACCGAATTTCGGCTGGGGGGCCGGCAGGCGTGGAAAAATTACTCGACCGTCTGATCGATTTCGCAGCCGTCGTAGCGCGCGTCAGCGCGTGGATCGGCGGGGCGCTGCTGACGTTGAGCGCGATCGTCATCGGCATCGACATTCTTCTGCGCAACACGGTGGCGATCACGATCGGCGGCGCCAACGAATTGTCCGGCTATGCGCTGGCGGTCGCAACGCCGTGGGCGATGATCCTGGCGATGCTGCATCGTTCGCATGTGCGCATCGACACCGTTTATACGCACCTGTCGAGTTGGTGGCGCGCATTTCTCGATCTCGTCGGCCTTGCCGCGACCATTTCCTTCTTCGCGCTCGTGGCCTGGTATGCGGAAGGGGTCCTCGAGCAGTCGATCGACTCGAACACGCATTCGGTATCCGCGCTTGCGATCCCGCTGGCGATCCCGCAGGCGCTGTGGTTCGCCGGCTTCGTCGTCTTTCTCGTCGTCGCGGCGATCCTGCTCCTGCGCGCAATTCTTGCATTCGCCAAGGGCGATCTGCGGCGCGTGCACGCGCTGGTCGGCGCGCGATCGACGGAGGAAGAACTGGAGGCCGAACAACAGAGCCTTGCAGCGCTGAAGGACACCGCGCGTCCGGCCATGAAGGGGAGCGCCACATGACCCTCACCGCCGTTCTCGTCCTGATCGCCATTCTGGCGCTCGCGATCCCGGTCGCGGCAGGGCTCGGCTGGCTCGGCCTTGTCCTCAATGCGCTTTATTCCCCGCTATCGATGACGGTCACGGCGGGCGAGGTGACCTGGTCCACGACGACCTCGTTCATCCTGGTCGCGGTTCCGTTCTACGTGCTGCTTGGCGAAATCTTGCTGCGCAGCGGCATCGCCGAGCGGATGTACAACGCCGTGGTACAGTGGGTGTCGTGGCTGCCGGGCGGCCTGATGCATTCCAACATCGTCGCCTGCGCGCTTTTCGCCGCCATCTCCGGATCGAGCGTGGCGACCGCGGTGACCATCGGCACTGTGGCTCTCGGGGAGATCCGAAAGCACCGCTACAACGAACGGCTGTTTCTCGGAACGATTGCGGCGGGCGGTACGCTTGGCATCCTGATTCCGCCTTCGATAAACATGATCGTCTATGGCGCGCTGACCGATACCTCGATTCCAAAATTATATCTTGCCGGCTTCATTCCGGGCATCGTGCTTGCCGGGTTGTTCATGCTGACGGTGTTTGTCGCATGTCTCTGGCGCCCCGCCTATGGCGGTACGCCCGTCAAAACGACCATGCGCGACCGCATCCGCACGCTTCCCGATCTCATTCCGCCACTATTCATTTTCATCGCCGTGATCGGTTCGATCTATGCGGGCCTGGCGACGGCGACGGAAGCGGCGGCGCTCGGGATCATCGCTTCGATCGTGCTTGCCGCGCTCCAGCGCCGGATCACAGTCAAGATGATGAATGAGGTTTTCGAAGGCACGATCCGCACGACCGGACTGATCATGGCGATTGTGATCGGCGCCTATTTCCTCAACGTGATCATTACCACGATCGGCCTGCCCAGGCAGATCAGCACGCTCGTGCAGACGCTCGAACTTTCGCCCTTCTGGACGCTGATGCTCGTGGTCGGATTTTACGTGATCCTCGGCATGTTCATGGAAACGTTGTCGATGATGGTGGCTACCATTCCGATCACGACTCCGATCATGATCCAGGCGGGATACGATCCCGTCTGGTATGGGATCATCGTCGTCATTCTGATGGAAACCGGGCTTCTGACGCCGCCGGTCGGCATGAACCTTTTCGTGGTCCAGGGGATTCGGGAAAGGGGGCAGTTGAAGGATGTGATCCTCGGCTCGCTGCCCTTCGTCGTCACGCTGTTCGTCATGCTCGGGCTCATCATTGCATTCCCGCAGATTGCGTTATGGCTGCCGGGCACAATGAAGTAACGGCGCTTGCACTGGGGCCGGACAATGGAGGAGTTGCAGATGACAGTCACAAAGATCTTGGGCCGCCTGGCGGCGGCTCTCGCCGCCGCGGTTATCGGCGCAACGACGGCGTCGGCGCAGGATTTGCCGGCGCAGAGGTTTAAGGTGCTGATCCAGGACAGCCCGACGCCGCAGGTCAAGCTTCTAGAAGCACCATTCTGGAATGAATGGATCCCGGCGGCCTCGAAAGGCAGGATCACCGCCGATGCCGCTCCCTACGATCAGGTCGGCATTCCTGACGATGCGGTTCTGCGCCTGCTCAAGCTCGGAGCCTTCGATTTTGCCAGCTTCGATATTGCCAAGGTGGCCGGCGACGATCCGCGGTTCGAGGGCTGCGATCTCGCCGGGTTGGCGCTTACATTCGAGAATGCGCGCAAGGGCTGTGACGCATGGCGCGCCACCGTCGACAAGCTGATGCAGGACAAGTGGAACGCAAAGCTGCTCGCCATCGGAGTCGCTCCGCCGCAGGCTCTGTGGTGTGCCACGGAGGTCAAGAGCTTCGAGGATCTCAAGGGCAAAAAGCTGCGCGTCTTTACCAAGACGATGGTCGATTTCGCCAACGGGCTTGGGGCCGCGCCGGTCAACATCGCCTTCCGCGAGGTGGTAACCGCGCTGCAGAACAAGGTGGTGGACTGCGCGGTGACGGGCACCGCTGTCGGCAACTCAGCCGGCTGGATCGAAGTGACAAAATATCTGATGCCGCTTTCGCTCGGCTGGGCGATCAACGTCCACGTCGTCAACCTCAACACCTGGAAGCGTCTCGACCCGAAGGTGCAGGCCTTCTTCGAGGCGGAGTTCAAGAAGTTCGAGGACAAGTTCTGGTCGACGATGCAGGAGCTTGACGTCGATGCGGCCAATTGCAACGTCGGCAAGCAACCCTGCAAGAACGGCAAGCTCGCCAGCATGACGCTTGTTCCGGTGTCCAACGCGGATCAGGCGCGTTTCAAGACGCTGGTGCAAGAGAGCGTGCTCAAGGGATGGGCCAAGCGCGCCGGGCCGGATGCGGCGAAGGAATGGAACGACACCGTGGGCAAGGCGCTTGGGATGCAGGCGAGCCAGTAGCCGGGTTGATCCGCGCCATCCGATCCGCGCGCCTTTCGGCGCGCGGATTTTTCAGTGCCCGACCCGTCCCGCATGAGAGCGGGCCGGATCAAGCCGCGCCGCCGCCGGACCGTGGCGCCGGCTGGCGGTCAGAAGGACCACACGGCGGGTGGCAGGTGTGTCTTGTGGTATTCGAGCTGCTCGTCGATCATCGGGATCAGGCGCTTGTCGGTCACCATCTCGCGCCATCCGCTGAGATCGAGCCCGCCCGGATTGTCGCGCAACAACTCGACCTTGATATAGGGAAATCCCGCGATGATGAGTTGTCGCCACAGTATGTGCGTCGGGTTGAAAATGTATTTCGAGCGATGCGGGAAGATCGCGGCGCAGCGCAGCCCCCATCGCCGGCAGTTATACAGCAGCGGGATTTCGTAGGTGCGGATGACGTCTTGTTTCGAGGGGTAATTGACCATGTCCTGCCAGAACAGCCTGACATGATCATTATTCAGCATGCCGCTCTTCATCATCAGAAAGTAGCTTTGCAAATGCGGCACGGGCTGGTGGCTCTCGGTCATGCCGACCAGGTCGGCGGGTATTTGTGCGGCGATCTGCAGTATCTTCGAATAGTCGCACACGGGCCCGAAAACGCTGTCGTTGAGCAGCAGGATACGTTCGGCCTTCCATAGATCCGGGAAAATCCGTAGAGCGTCGGCCCACGCCCCGAAATCGAATCCCCAGTTGCGTCGGAGGACAGTTGCGCCGATGTTCGCGGCCGCACAGTCGGGGAACCGATCGACGTCGTCGACATTCAAGATCAGGATCGTCACATAGCCGTGGCGCGCCAGCTCCTGCAGATGGAAGCGCACGTATCGCTTCACCGTTGCCGTCGGCGCGTGGGACACGAACAGGCAGACCGGGTTGTTTTCAACTTCGCGTGGCGCGGCGACGATGCGCGTGCGGACCGATGATGATACGATCATACGGTGCTCTTCCGCCCCGCGGCCGAGGTGAAACGAAGCGTCCGCGGCCTTTCTCGACGGGGCGCAAGGGTCGCCAAATGCGCTCGGCATGTTCGCCTTACACCACAAGCGCAGCGGGGAACCGCGCTTGGCATTTGGCTCCGCGGGCAGGATTCGAACCTGCGACCAACCGGTTAACAGCCGGTTGCTCTACCACTGAGCTACCGCGGAACACGGGCGCCGCTATAACAAACGGGCGCGCGCTTGCAAAGTTTGAAGTAGCTCGCTGCCGGGATTGAAGGAGGGTGGAGGCCACGCCCGGAATTGAACCGGGGTACACGGATTTGCAGTCCGCTGCGTCACCACTCCGCCACGTGGCCACCTTGAGGAGCAAGCCTATATAGGAGGGCCTTCACAGCGGCAACAATAGCCGCACGCCTCGCTTGCCTTTTCAGGCACCTTGCCGCAAAACGGCCCCCGTTCACAACACGCCGAGGATCGCCGATGGCCGATTTCGCTGCTGCGCGCCGGATGATGGTCGACGGTCAAATCCGCACCAGCGATGTCACGGACCGGCGGCTGATCGCGGCCATGCTCGAGGTGCCGCGCGAGGTTTTCGTGCCGCGGGCGCGGCGTGCGCTGGCCTATCTCGATCTCGATATACCGGTGAGCGAGGGGGCGGGCGGCAGGCCGCCCCGTTGCCTGCTGAAGCCGATGACGCTCGCCAAGCTGATCCAGGCGGCCGAACCCGCGGCCTCCGACCGGGTGCTCGATGTCGGCTGCGCGACGGGCTATTCCGCTGCGGTCCTCGCGCAACTGGCCGGATTCGTAGTCGCGCTGGAGAGCGATACCGGCCTCGCCGCCGAGGCCAAGGCCGCCCTGTCGGATACCGGAGCCGTCAACGTCGCCGTCTCCACGGGGGCGCTGGAGGCCGGCATGCCGGCGAAAGCCCCGTATAATCTGATCATCCTGGAAGGAGCGGTGGAATTCGTTCCCCAGGGGCTGCTCGACCAGCTTGCCGAGGGCGGGCGCCTTGCCTGCATTCTCGGCACCGGCCCGGCCGCCAAGGCGACGCTCTACACCCGGAACCGGGGTGAGATCAGCAGCCGGCCTATTTTCGATGCGGCTGCGCCCGCCCTGCCGGGCTTCGTCAAGGCTCCCGCCTTCGTATTCTGAGCGATCGCCAGGCACCCCGGAAACGCGGGTGTAACGGCAAAGCCCCATTGCCGGTTCTTTTTGTGTACCGGCTCCGGCAGGGGTTTCCATGCGGTTAATGAAAGGTTACCAATGGCCGGTTCTCCCGGAGACTCAGGGACTTGGCCCGTTCAAGGTCGCCGGGAAGAGGGCTGGCTTGCGGTTGGAGCGATTTGGAATGCCGAGGTGGAGGGGGCCTCTTTGGGCGCTTTTCAGCGCGACGCTTGTCGCCGCTGCGGCGCCTGCATGGGCTGATACGCTCGAAACGGCTCTGATTCAGGCCTACCAGAACAATCCCCAAATCAACGCGCAACGCGCCGTCGTCCGCGCCACCGACGAGAATGTGCCGCAGGCTCTGTCCGGCTATCGGCCGCGCCTGTCGGTGACCGCGACCGTCGGGGAGCAATATACCGACGCCACGACGAAGTCGTT
The DNA here is from genome assembly GCA_035548355.1 of Pseudorhodoplanes sp. GTDB lineage: Bacteria > Pseudomonadota > Alphaproteobacteria > Rhizobiales > Xanthobacteraceae > Pseudorhodoplanes. The sequence continues at coordinate 28,464 of DASZTD010000025.1, read as the reverse complement.
CCAGTCCAACCCCGCAAGCTACAGCACGGTCACGGGCAATACCGCCCCGCGTTCCTTCAACGCGACCGGAACGCAGACGCTTTTCAACGGCTTCCAGACCGCGAACCGGACGCGCCAGGCGGAAAGCCAGGTGCTCGCCGCGCGCGAAACATTACGGGTGATCGAGCAGACCGTGCTGCTCGACGCGGCCACCGCCTACATGAACCTGCTGCGCGACACCGCGATCCTCGACCTGCAGAAGCGCAACGTCGAGGTTCTGCAGGAACAGCTTCGGCAGACTCGGGACCGCTTCAATGTCGGGGAGGTGACACGCACCGACGTGGCGCAGGCCGAATCGCGCCTTGCCGCCGGCCAGTCGCAGATGCTCGCGGCGCAAGCGAATGTCACGACCTCCCGCGCCGTCTATCGCCGCGTGATCGGCGTCGAGCCGAACCGCCTCACGCCGGGCGCGCCGGTGGACCGGTTCTCGCCGCGCACCCTCGATCTTGCGGTGGCGCAGGGGCAGGCCGAGAATCCGGCCGTGGTTGCCGCCGCCTACGGCGTTGACGTCGCCGCGCTACAGGTGAAGATTTCCGAAGGTCAGCTTTATCCGACGGTTTCTGTGACCGCGAGCGTGACCAAGAGCTACGAGACGACCGTCCAGCAGCCCGAAACGCTCCAGGCCTCTGTGCTCGGGCAGGTGAGCATCCCGCTCTATCAGGGCGGCGGCGAGTTCGCCTCGATTCGCCAGAACAAGGAAACGCTCGGCCAGCGCCGGATCGAGCTTGCGTTGAACCGGGATCAGGCGCGGGCCAACGTGGTGCAGTCATGGGGCCAGCTCGAAGCCGCCAAGGCGCAGATCCAGGCGACGCAGGCCCAGGTTGCCGCAGCCGAAATCGCGCTCAACGGCGTGCGCGAGGAAGCTCGTGTCGGTCAGCGCACTACGCTCGACGTACTGAACGCACAGCAGGAGCTGGTGAATGCGCGGGTCGCGCTCGTGACCGCGCAGCGCGACCGTGTCGTGGCCTCCTATACGCTTCTGGCCTCGGTCGGTCGCCTGGCCATTCCGGTGCTGGGATTGCAGGTACCGGTCTATGACCCGATGGTGCATTACCAGCAGGTTCGCGATAGCTGGTTCGGCGTGCGCACTCCGGACGGGCGCTAGAACCGCTCCGCCCCGCGGGGGTTATTCACATCAGGCAGTTGCGGCGGCATTCTTGATGCAAGAGACTCCCATTCGCGCGCGAGTGCGGCGAATATTGGAAAACGATTCGAGCCGTCGAGCGCCTCGCGGTCGGCTTTTGTAACGAGGATGCGGCTATGACCCAGTCGGCGAAGGCTCAAGAGCCCTCCATGGAGGAGATACTCGCCTCCATCCGCAGGATCATTTCCGACGAAGAACCGAAGGTCGGGGCCGCGCCCAAGGGCGCCGCCGTGGCTGCGCCGGCGCCTGCGGTCCGGCCGGTGGAGTCGCGCGAGCGCGCGGTCGAGAGCGGGCCGCCTGCGCCGCCGCCCGCCCCGCGCCCGGAAAGGGAGCCCACGCCGGTCAACGATATTCTCGATCTGACCGAGCAGATGGCCGAGCCGGCCCCGCCGGCGCCCGCGCCGGAATTCCGCACGATCGACGCGGCGCAGGACGTCGTTTTCGCGGAACCTGGCGCGCATGCGGGCGCGGCCGAGGACAAGCATTCGGCGCCGCACCAGCCCGAACCCGCGCAGGATCGCTCGCTGATGTCGCAGCCGACCATTGCCGCGGTCGATTCCGCCTTCAATACGCTTGCGCAGACGGTGCTGGTCCAGAATGCGCGTACGCTTGAGGACTTGGTGAAGGAAATGCTCCGCCCGATGCTGAAGTCGTGGCTCGACGACAATCTGCCGAGCCTGGTCGAACGGCTGGTGCGGGCCGAGATCGAGCGCGTGTCGCGCGGCCGCACGCTCTGACGCTGCCTTCTAGGCGCGGCCGGCGTTGCGGTGGTGAACGAGCTTCCGCGCGAACCACAAGGCGAGCACGGGAAAAAGCGCCGCCGACAGGATAAATACCGGTACCGCCGTATATCGATCGACCACCACGGCTGCGGCGGCCACGCCGGCGGTCTGCCCGAGATAAAGCGCGGAGGAGAAGATCGCCACCGCCGTGCTGCGCGCCTCCGGCGACATCTGCGTGGCGTTGGTCTGCAGCGTGTTGTGCAGCATATAGAATCCGAGTCCGAGCCCGGTGACGGCGAAGGGCGCGACCTGCCACCAGGGCTCTGCCGCCAAGGCGCACAGGGCGGCGCAGAGCATAAATCCCCCGCCGATCGCGAGGCCGGTCTGCCCGAGCCGGGCCACCAGAAGCGAAACTACCGTAATGTAGATCAGCCCGCCGACGGCGAAGGCTCCGACGACGAGCCCGATTACCGAGAAGCCGAGATCGAAGCGCAGGTGCAGGTCCGCGCCGACGAAGGCCAGGGAGCCGAACAGCAGCGCGGCCTCCAGAAAGACGGCGAGGATGACGATGCGCGCCCAGGGATTTGCAAGCACCGTCGCATAATCGGCGACAAATCCGCGCGCGCGCTCCGGTCCGGCTTTCGGCGCATGCGTCAGCGGATTGCGTAGAAATTCGATGACGAGCGCGGCCGCCGCGACCGCGAACAGCGCTGCAAGAAAGAAGAAGACTCTCCGCCATCCGAGGAAATCGCCGAGAATGCCGCCGGCGGCCTGACCCACCAGCATTCCCAGAATCTGGCCGGAGAAGAAGCGCGCCAGCACCGGCTGGCGGCGTTCGTAGGGCGTGACGTCGCCGACGAAGGCCATGCCCATCGGGATGATGACGCCGGCGGCCAAGCCGCATGCCATGCGCGCAGCGACGAGGGCGGGGAGGGTTTGCGCCAATCCGCACAGCAGGACGAGACCGGAACAAAAGATGCAGGCCGCGATCACCACGGCATATTTGCCGAACCGATCCCCCACCGGACCGATGACGAGCTGCACCGAGCCATGCGCGGCGCCGTAGGCGCTGACGGCGATCGAGGCCGCCCCGACCGTCACGCTGAGGTCGCTCGCGATCTGGGGCAGGAGCGAGTCCAGCACCCGAACCATCGACTGGCTGGCAAAGGCGGCGAGCGACAGCAGGGCGATGGCGCGGGTCGCGCTGCCGCTGCCGCCAGCGGAGGGAGGCGCGGCGCGGGCGCCCGGGTCCGCAGGGCCCATGCTTGTCACAATCTCGTTCAACCGGCCCTCATCGGCGGCCCTCGCCCGCAAATCCCCGTTGCAGGGGAGGTATCGCTGCGCGCAAGGCTCGAACGTTGACAGTCAACGTTCTCGCGGGCTTCTTACCGCGCGGCAAAGCGGATTCACAATGATCGAGAAGACATACCAGCCGGGCGAGGCGGAGACGCGGGCGGCCAAGGCGTGGGAGGACGCGCAGGCCTTCCGCGCGGGTAGGCCGGATCGCGGCGGGGCGCAGCCCTATTGCATTGTCATTCCGCCGCCGAACGTCACCGGCTCACTGCATATGGGCCACGCGCTCAACAACACGATACAGGACATCCTGTGCCGGTTCGAACGCATGCGCGGCAAGGACGTGCTGTGGCAGCCGGGCACCGATCATGCCGGCATTGCGACCCAGATGGTGGTGGAACGGCAATTGATGGAGCGCCAGCTTCCCGGCCGCCGGGAGATGGGGCGCGAAAAATTCCTCGAGCGGGTGTGGGAGTGGAAGGCGGAATCGGGCAGCACCATCGTCAACCAGCTCAAGCGGCTCGGCGCGTCATGCGACTGGTCGCGCGAGCGCTTCACCATGGATGAGGGCCTGTCCAAGGCGGTGCTCAAGGTCTTCGTCGAGCTATACCGGGCCGGGCTGATCTACAAGGACAAGCGCCTCGTCAACTGGGACCCCAAGCTGCTGACGGCGATCTCCGATCTCGAAGTGCAGCAGGTCGAGGTTAAGGGGCACCTCTGGCATCTGCGTTATCCGATCGAGGGCCGGATATTCAATCCGGATGATCCCTCGACCTATATCGTCGTCGCCACGACGCGGCCGGAAACCATGCTGGGCGATACCGCGGTCGCTGTGCATCCCGATGACGAGCGCTACAAGGCGCTGGTCGGCAAGAACGTGATTCTGCCGCTCGTCGGCCGGAAGATTCCGATCGTCGCCGACGATTATTCTGACCCGGAGAAAGGATCTGGCGCGGTGAAGATCACGCCCGCGCACGACTTCAACGATTTCGAGGTCGGCAAGCGGCACGGATTGCCGCAGATCAATATCCTTACGCAGGAGGCAAAGCTCGACCTGAAGGATAATGCGGGCTTCGTCGCAGGCGTGCCGCATTCGGCTGATTTCGACGAAACGCTGGGGCTGCACGGGCAGGACCGCTTTGCCGCGCGCAGGGCGATCGTGGAAAGGCTCGAGGCCAGGAGCCTTGTGGAGAAGATCGAGCCGCATACGCACATGGTGCCGCACGGCGACCGTTCAGGCGTCGTGATCGAGCCCTATCTCACCGATCAATGGTACGTGGACGCGAAGACGCTGGCGCAGCCCGCCATCGAGGCGGTGCGCAGCGGCAAGACCGTTTTCGTCCCGAAGAATTGGGAGAAAACCTATTTCGAGTGGATGGAGAACATCCAGCCCTGGTGCATCTCCCGCCAGCTTTGGTGGGGGCACCAGATTCCGGCATGGTACGGCCCGGACGGGAGGTATTTTGTCGCCGAAAGCGAAGCCGAGGCGAAAGCCGAAGCGCGCAAACATTACGGCAAGGATGTCCCGCTGTATCGCGACGAGGACGTGCTCGACACCTGGTTTTCGTCCGCGCTGTGGCCGTTCTCCACGCTCGGCTGGCCCGAGCAGACGGCCGAGCTGAAACGCTATTACCCGACCGACGTTCTGGTCACCGGTTTCGACATCATCTTCTTCTGGGTCGCGCGCATGATGATGATGGGGCTGCATTTCATGAAGGAAGCGCCGTTCCACACCGTCTATATCCATCGCCTGGTGCGCGACGAGAAGGGCGCGAAGATGTCGAAGTCGAAAGGCAACGTCATCGATCCGCTCGGCATCATCGACGATTACGGAGCGGATGCCCTGCGCTTCGCGCTGGCACGCGGGGCGGCGCAGGGCCACGACATCAAGCTTTCGACGCAGCACGTCGAGAATAACCGCAACTTCGCGACCAAGCTCTGGAACGCGGCGCGCTTCGTGGAATTCAACGGTGCCGCGCGTGTGGCCGGATTCGATCCGAAATCGGCGAGCGAGCCCCTCAACCGCTGGATCGCGCACGAGACCGCCAAGGCGGCGCGCGAAATCACCGACGCGATCATCGATTACCGTTTCAACGACGCGGCCAACGCCGCCTATCGCTTCGTCTGGAACGTCTATTGCGACTGGTATGTCGAGCTGTCAAAGCCGGTGCTGACCGGTCCGGACGGGCCCGCCAAAACCGAGACGCGCGCCATGGCCGCCTGGGCGCTCGACGAAATCCTGAAGCTCCTGCATCCGTTCATGCCGTTCATCACCGAAGAGCTTTGGCGCGTGACGGCGGAGCAGGGGCCGAAGCGCGAGAGGCTACTCGCGCTCTCGCCGTGGCCCGCGCTTGAGGGCCTCACTGACGACGCGGCGGAAGCCGAGATCGGATGGGTGATCGACTTGATCACGGCCGTGCGTTCCATTCGGGCTGAGATGAACCTCAATACCGCGCTGCCGCTCGTCCTGGTCGGGGTTTTGCCGGAAACGCGGGCGCGCGCCGAGCGCTGGGCGGAATTCGTGCAGCGGCTGGCGCGCCTGTCCTCGATCGACTTCGCCGACACACCCCCGCAAGGGTCCGCGCAGCTCGTCGTGCGTGGGGAGGTGGCCGCGCTTCCGCTCAAGGGCATCATCGATTTCGCCGCGGAGCGCGCGCGTCTCGGCAAGGAGCTGGCCAAGGCCGACGCCGATATCAAGCGCGTCGATGCCAAGCTCGCCAACGAAAAATTCGTGGCCAATGCGCCGGAAGACATTATCGAGGGAGAAAAGGAGAAGCGCGAAGAGGCGCTGGCGCGAAAGGCCAAGATCGCTGAGGCGCTCGAACGGCTGAAAGGCGTGGCGTGAGAGTGTTCCTGGCCGGCGCGGCCGGCGCCATCGGGCGAAGGCTTGTGCCGCTTCTCCTGCGCGAAGGCCATCGTGTCAGCGGCACGACCCGTTCCTCCGCCAAAGCGGAATGGCTCGAGGGGCAGGGCGCGACTGCAATCGTGGTGGACGTTTTCAACGCCGCCGCCCTGCGTCAAGCGGTGATTGACGCGCGGCCGGACGTCGTCATCCACCAATTGACCGATCTGTCGTCGAAGGATTTGGACGAGGCGCGCGCAAGAAATGCCCGCATCCGCATCGAGGCGACGCCCGCGCTGGTGCGCGCGGCGGTCGCGGCCGGGGCGAGACGGTTTGTCGCTCAGAGCATCGCCTTTGCCTACGCCCCGGCCCCGTTGCCGATCCCGGAATCCGCCCCGCTCAATCTGACCAGCGACGATCCCGTCGCGCGCCGTACCGCCGAGGGGGTGGCGGCGCTGGAAGGCGCCGTGCTCGAGGAGCCGGCCGTCGAGGGCGTGGTGCTGCGCTACGGCCGTCTCTATGGCCCAGGCACATGGTCCGGCAGCCCGAACGGAGCGTCTCCGCTGCACGTGGACGCGGCCGCGCACGCAGCCCTTCTGGCAACGTCTCGGGGCGCGCCCGGAATCTACAACGTCGCCGAGGATGACGGCTCGGTCCGCGTGGACAAGGCGAGGCGCGAACTCGGCTTCGATCCGAATTTCAGGTTTGCCGCATGACCGCACCGATTTCATCGGCGAAAGCGATCTCCCTGCTGTGGCTGGCGGGCAATGCGCTACGTCTCACGATCCTTGCCGTGCCGCCGGTACTGGCGCTCGTGCAAAGCGACCTGCGCCTGACCGGCACGCAGGTCGGGGTCCTGACGAGCCTGCCGGTCGTGCTGTTCGCGATCGCGGCACTGCCCGGGTCCTTGATGATCGCGCGCTTCGGCGCACTCGCCGCGTTGATCTTCGGCACGCTGCTGGCGGCGCTCGGCGGGGCGATGCGCGGGGTCTCGCCGAATGTCTGGTTTCTTTATGGCTCGACCGTCGTGATGGGGGCCGGAGTGGCGATCATGCAGCCATCGCTGCCGCCGCTGGTGCGCGAATGGTTGCCGACCCGCATCAATTTTGGCAGCGCGGTTTTCACCAACGGGCTTCTGTTCGGCGAGATTTTTCCGGTGGCGCTGACCGTGCCCTTCCTCCTGCCGCTGTTCGGCGGGAGCTGGCGCGCCGGGCTTGCCTTGTGGTCGGTGCCGATGGTCGCGGTGGCGCTTGCCGTCTGGTGGTATGCGCCGAAAACGCATGCCGGAGAAACGGCGGTTCCGGTGCGCTGGTGGCCGGACTGGACCGATTCGCTCACCTGGCGTCTCGGGTTCCTGATGAGCGGAGCCAACGCGGTCTATTTCGGGGTCAACACCTTCATCCCCGGCTACCTGGCCTGGGCGGGCCGCGCCGATTTCATCAGCGTCGCGCTGACCGCGCTCAATGTCGGGCAAATCCCGGTCTCGGCGCTGCTGCTCATGTTCGCGAAGCATACCGAGCGGCGGGTTTGGCCGTTCGTCGCCTTCGGACTGATCGAGTTGGTCAGCCTCCTCGGCCTCGCCATGACGAGCGAGTGGGGTGCGGTCTTATTCGCGGCATGGCTCGGCTTCGCCGCCTCGGGCGTCCTCGTGCTGTGCCTTGCCCTGCCGGCGCTTCTCTGCGCGAAGGAGGATGTCGGGCGGCTCGCCGCCGCGATGTTCACGATCGGCTATGGTCTTGCCGTGGTGCTCACCGTGCTCGGCGGCGCGCTATGGGACGCGTCGGGCGACGCGCGCTTCGCATTCCTGCCGATCGCCTTCGGGACGCTGTCGCTGATCTTCCTGACGCCGACGATCCGGCACGAGCTCAAGTCTCGAAACGGCGGCTGACGAAGGGGGAGCCGCGGAGGCCGTAGCGCCAGGGCAGGTCGGCGGCCTTGGTGATGCCGATGCGCACACCGCGCGCGAGCGGCGGGCGCTCGGGCGCCGCGCGCAGTTCGAACGGCGCCCGGTCGAGCGGCAGACCGTTATGCTCGCTCGTGATCGCCAGAGCCTGCGCGAGCCGGCCCGGGCCCGAGCACAATTGGCGCTCCTCGCTGACCCCGCGGCGCCTTCGCATCAGCGGGATGCCGTGCACGGGCTCGAGCGCGCGGATCAGGATCGCGCTCGCGGAGCCCTGCGCCTCGCAGACGAAATTCAGGCACCAGTGGATGCCGTAGGATCGATAGACATAGGCGAAGCCCGGCGGACCGAACATCACGGCGTTCCGTTCGGTCCTGCCGCGGTAGGAATGCGCGGCCGGGTCGGTGTGGTGATAGGCCTCGACCTCCACGATCAAGCCGCCGACGCCGCCGACGAGCAGCGTGGCACCGATCAGGTCGGGAGCCACCTCGTGCACGGAGCGATCGAAGAAATCCCGCCGCAGGCGAGCCGTCCGCAATGTCGGGGGCAGAGGTTTCAATGCGATCTATCGGACAATTCGACCGGGGCTCATCATAGAGCAATCGGGCCCGAAGCAAAAAGAAACGGAGCGGTCCGTGGGCACCGCTCCGCCAGAAGCCACGATCGCCTCGATCGGCCGTCGCTCACGCGCTCATTCGCGCCCCGTCACCGGTCTGCGAATGCATTCCGCCCGGCTCGGAGATGCCGCACAGCGCCGCTCCCGCGTTGTCGGGCCCGTCCACCACGGCGATGTCGCCGATCGACACCACCCCGACGAGGCGCTTGTCGGAATTGAGCACCGGCATGCGCCGGATTTTGATCTCGGCCATGGCGTCAGCCACGGCGTCGATGTCGTCCTCGTCGAAGCAATACTGCACTTCCCTGGTCATGATCTGCCGGATCGGAGTTTCCGGCGGCAGCCCCGCCGCCACCGCGCGCACCGCGATGTCGCGGTCGGTGATGATGCCGACAAGCCGGTCGTTTTCTCCGATCGGGAGAAAGCCCGCGTCGATTTCGGCCATCTTGCGCGCGGCATCCTTGATCGGCTGGTCTGGACTCATGATCTGCACGTCGCTGCTCATCGCCTCGCTGATCTGCATCGTCCGCCTCCTCGTTATGATGTGATCGACGCCCTTAAGCCCCGTTGAACCCGTCCGGTCCGCTCGCGCGCCCGAAACGCGGCTCGGTCGCGGCCCTTGTGCATGACCTAACGCCAGCGGCATCGGCCCGTTCCGGATCGGCGCGACGGGACAGGGCCGACGGCGGTGAACGTGTTCCGGCGTCTCGGCCGCGCACGGCTCGGGTGCCGCTGCGGTAATTCGATCAGGGCTGACAATGCCGGAGTGGGAAAGCGGCAGCGTGCAGCTCTTGTCGCGCTGCGGTAACTCTGTGACTTTGTCGCCACATCTTTAGAACATTTAAATCACACCGGGCAAAACAGGCGACGGCGCCGCGATTTAGCCATACCCCTCACCGAAGTGAGTTGCCCAAGCTGTTGGCAAATCCGGTTTTTTCGACCCGGGGCTGCGGGCGGCTCAGGGGCTGGGGGGCCCTGACAGGTTCATGGACGCCAAAACCAATCTCAAGGCGAAGTTGCCGAGCAGACACGTGACGGAAGGCCCGGCCCGGGCCCCGCACCGGTCGTACTATTATGCGATGGGTCTGACCACCGAGCAGATCCACCAGCCGTTCGTCGGTGTAGCGACCTGCTGGAACGAGGCGGCGCCTTGCAATATCGCGCTGATGCGACAGGCGCAGGCGGTCAAGAAAGGCGTGGCGGCCGGCGGCGGCACGCCGCGCGAATTCTGCACCATCACGGTCACCGACGGTATCGCGATGGGGCATGGCGGAATGCGCGCCTCGCTGCCTTCGCGCGAGGTAATTGCCGATTCCGTCGAGCTGACGATGCGCGGTCATGCCTATGACGCGCTCGTGGGCCTTGCCGGATGCGACAAGTCCCTGCCGGGCATGATGATGGCGATGGTGCGGCTGAATGTGCCGTCGATCTTCATCTATGGCGGCTCGATCCTGCCGGGCACATTCAAGGGCCAGCAGGTCACCGTGCAGGACGTGTTCGAGGCCGTCGGCAAGCATTCAGTCGGCAACATGTCGGACGAGGATTTGCACACGCTCGAACAGGCAGCATGTCCGTCTGCCGGCGCCTGCGGCGCGCAATTCACAGCCAACACGATGGCGATGGTTTCCGAAGCCATCGGGCTCGCCCTGCCGTATTCGGCAGGAGCGCCTGCGCCCTACGAAATCCGCGACGCCTTCTGCATGACCGCGGGCGAGAAGATCATGGACCTTGTCCTCGCCAACCTGCGCCCGCGCGACATCGTGACCCGCAAATCGCTGGAGAATGCCGCCGCCACCGTCGCCGCTTCCGGCGGCTCGACCAACGCGGCGTTGCATTTGCCCGCGATCGCGCACGAAGCGGGGATCGAATTTACCTTATTCGACGTCGCCGATGTCTTCAAAAGGACACCGTATATCGCGGATTTGAAGCCGGGCGGCCGTTATGTCGCCAAGGATTTGTTTGAAGCAGGCGGCATTCCGCTGGTGATGAAGGCGCTGCTCGATGCCGGTTATCTGCACGGGGACTGCATGACCGTGACCGGCCGCACGATCGCCGAAAATCTGAAATCGGTAAAATGGAACGACAAGCAGGACGTCGTGCGTCCGGCGTCGAAACCGCTTTCGCCAACCGGCGGCGTGGTGGGCCTGAAGGGCAATCTCGCGCCCGAGGGCGCCATCGTTAAGGTTGCCGGCATGCACAACTTGAAATTTACCGGGCCGGCGCGTTGTTTCGACGGCGAGGAAGCCTGTTTCGAAGCGGTGAAGAACCGCAAGTACCGGGAAGGCGACGTGCTCGTGATCCGTTATGAGGGGCCGCGCGGCGGACCCGGAATGCGCGAGATGCTTTCGACCACGGCGGCTCTGTACGGACAGGGCATGGGCGACAAGGTCGCGCTGATCACTGACGGCCGCTTCTCCGGCGCCACCCGCGGCTTCTGCGTCGGCCATGTCGGACCCGAGGCTGCGGTAGGCGGTCCGATCGGCCTGCTGCGCGACGGCGACGTCATCGAGCTCGATGCCGTCAACGGCATCCTCAACGTCAAGCTGTCCGACGAGGAACTTGCCAAGCGCAGGAAGGAATGGAAGCCGCGCCAGAACGATGCCGGCTCCGGTTATCTCTGGAAATACGCCCAGCAGGTCGGCTCCGCGGTGAACGGAGCGGTGACCCATCCGGGCGGCGCGCATGAGACAACGTGCTATGCGGATATCTAGGTTGGCGCGGATCGCAGTCGTCAGCGCGGGGCTTGGCCTCGCGCCCGCCTTTGCGCTCGACGGCACCCCCTCGCAGGACCAGACGATCACGCCGACCGCAACGGAAGCCTTTCGCTCCGGCGCCAATGCGCTGAAACTCGGCGAAAAGGCGAAGGCGATCTCCTCGCTGCAATACGCCGCCGAGAAGGGGCACGCGCTCGCGCAATGGAAGCTCGGCCGCATGTATGCGGAAGGAGACGGCGTTCCGCGCGACGACCTGCGGGCCTTCGATTATTTCAGCCGCATCGCCGACAGCCATGCCGACGAAAGCCCGCTGATGCCGCAGGCGCGCATCGTCGCCTATGCGTTCGTCCAGCTCGGCCACTATTACCTCGAAGGCATCCCCAATTCGACGGTCAAGCCAGATCCGGAGCGCGCGCGTGAAATGTTCTCCTACGCGGCGTCCTATTTCGGCGACGCGGACGCCCAATATCAGCTTGCGCGCCTTTATCTGGCCGGCCCCGCCGGCGAGAAGCGGCAGGCGGTGCGCTGGCTCGCGTCGGCGGCGAACAAGGGCCAGTACCGCGCACAGGCTCTGCTCGGAAAGATTCTCTGCCAGGGCGAGCTTGTTCCGCGGCAAGTGGCGCGTGGATTGATGTGGCTGACGCTGGCGCGCGACAGCGCCACCGGCGACGAGGATTCGTGGATCCGCGAATTGCAGGAGAAGGCGTCCCGGCAAGCGACGGATGACGAGCGTTCGATGGCGGTGGTTTATCTCGAGCGCTACTTGAAGGGCCGCCGCGAATGAGCGGCCTTACCTCGGTTCGATAGCAAGTTCCGCCCATACCGGGACGTGGTCCGAAGGCTTCTCCCAGGCCCGCACATGCCTGTCGATGCCGGTGCCGCGCAAGCGATCGGTCGCGCGCGGACAAAGCAGGATGTGGTCGATGCGCAGGCCGTTGTTTTTCTGGAAGGCGCCGGCCTGATAATCCCAGAACGTGTACAGACCCGGTTCGTCGCTCGTGGCGCGCACTGCATCGGTGAGCCCGAGGTTGATCAGGGCGCGGAATTTCTCACGGGTCTGCGGTTTGAATAGCGCATCCTCCGCCCATCCGGCCGGGTCATATACGTCGTCGGCGGCCGGAATAACGTTGTAGTCGCCGCAAAGAACCAGCTCTTCTTCCAGTTTAAGCCGCTCGCGGGAATACTCAAAAAGTCGATCCATCCATTTGAGTTTATATGAGTATTTATCCGTGCCGACCGGGTTGCCATTAGGCAGGTAGATGGAGGCGAGGCGGAGGCTGCCTTCCCTGGTCGAGAAGCTGGCCTCGATGAACCGGGCATGGTCATCGCCGTCGTCGCCCGGCAGCCCGGTATTGACCTCGTCGAAAGGGTATTTCGACAGGATTGCCACGCCGTTGAACGTCTTTTGGCCGTGGACGGCCACGTTGTAGCCCAGGGCTTCGAGTTCCAGCCGCGGAAAGGCGTCGTCCACGCACTTGGTCTCCTGGAGGCATACCAGGTCCGGCTGGCGCTCCTTCAGCCACGCCGTCAGGCTCTCCAGTCGTTGCTTGACCGAGTTGACGTTCCAGGTCGCGATCCGCATGGCCAATCTATCGGGTTTCCGCTTGCGGCAGGTATGGCGGGAATAAACCAACCGCGGCGGCGTGTTTACCGCCTGAACCAGATTTAATGTGTGTTTCCCACGAATATGATAGGAAAAATCGCGATAAAGGCGCCGGCCGACAATTGGCGTCGCGTTGAGGGGAACAAGGGGGTTCGCGCCGCCGTGAGCGGCCGGGCCAGCGTTTGACATGACCAAGCGGACATGGGTCGTCATCGCGGGATCGGCATGCGTCCTTGCCGCCGCATTCCTGCTGACGCGATCCTATTGGACATCCAACAGCGCCGCACAGAGCGCGCGCTTAGCCGTGCGTGTCGTCCCCGTCGATGTCGCCGTCGCCGAGAAGAAGATGGTGCCGGTGCGCGTGGAGGCGCTCGGCAACGTCACGCCGGTCGCGAGCGTGGCGATCAAGGCGCGTCTGGAGACGACGATCACGGCGGTGCATTTCCAGGACGGCGCGCGCGTGAAGGAAGGCGACCTATTGTTCACGCTCGACGGCCGCCAACTCCAGGCCCAGATCGAGCAGCAGGAAGGCATTCTCGCGCGCGATCAGGCGCAGCTCGAGCAGGCCGAGCGCGATGTGCGTCGCTACACCGACCTCGTCGCGAAAGGGGCGACCCCGCAGACCAATCTCGACAATGCCAGGACGGCGATGGACAGCGCCAAGGCCGCGATCAAGGCCGACAGCGCGATGCTCGAAAACCTCAAGGTGCAATTGAGCTACACGAAGATCACCGCGCCGATTTCCGGTCGCGTCAGTGCCGCCAATTTCAAAGTCGGCAATTTCGTGCGGCCGGCGGACACTGTGCCGCTGGTCACGATCAACCAGATGGCGCCGGTTTATGTGAGCTTTACCGTGCCGCAGCGCGTTTTGCCCGACATCCGCAAGGCGATCACCGCGGAAACGGCGACCGTCGAAGCGAGCGTGCCGGGCGACAGGCGCACCGCCACCGGCGCGGTCACGATGGTGGAGAATTCGGTCGATCAGGCCACCGGCATGGTGACCGTGCGTGCGACCATGCCCAATGCCGACGAGTTGCTCTGGCCGGGCACGCTTGTGAACACGCACATGACGCTGCGCGAGGAGGAGGCGGTTGTCGTTCCCTCGACCGCGATACAGGTCAGCCAGAGCGGCAATTTCGTGTTCGTGGTCAAGGACAAGGTGGCGAGGATCCAGAAGGTTCAGGTCGAGCGCCAGGTGGGGATCCATTCGGTCATCGCGTCCGGCCTTTCGGGGGGCGAAACGGTCGTTACGGACGGACAGCTTTTGTTGTCCGACGGAACGCAGGTCGATCAACGCACCGTGAACGCGGCCGGGAGCTGAGCGCGGCGGAGAGCTGAGGGATGAACATTTCAGAGACCTGCATCCGCCGCCCGGTGCTGACCACACTGATGACGGCGTCGCTCATCGTCTTTGGCGTGTTCGCCTATCGCCTTCTTCCGGTGGCCGCGCTTCCTTCCGTCGATTTTCCGACCATCCAGATCACGGCGACCTTTCCCGGCGCGAGCCCGGAAACGATGGCGGCGTCGGTGGCGTCCCCGATCGAGCGGCAGCTTTCGACCATCGCCGGCATTTCGTCGATGAATTCGTCCTCGTCGCTCGGTTCGACGCAAATCACGATCCAGTTCGATCTCGGCCGCAACATCGACGGCGCCGCGCTCGACGTGCAGACGGCGCTTGCCACGGCGCAGCGCAAATTGCCGGTCGAGATGACGACCCCGCCGTCCTTCCGCAAGGTCAATCCCGGCGATTTCCCGGTGCTCTATGTGAGCTTGCGGTCCGACACGCTGCCGCTCTCCACGGTCGACGATTACGCCGAGACAGTGCTGGCGCCGACCATTTCGCAGCTTCCCGGCGTCGCGCAAGTGCTGGTCTATGGCGCGCAGAAATTCGCTATCCGGGTGCAGGTCGATCCGGCGGCGGCTGCGGCCCGCAACATTCCGCTCGACGACATCCGCTCCGTGGTGGCCAAGGCCAATTCGAGCACGCCGGTAGGCGTTCTGCAGGGGCCAAAAGAAGCAATCACGCTGATGGCGAGCGGCGCGCTGCCGAAGGCGGCGGACTACAAGGACGTGACCGTGGCCTATCGCAACGGCGCGCCGATCAAGCTGTCGGACGTCGCGCGCGTGATCGACAGCGTCGAGAACGACAAGATCGCGAGCTGGTTCAACGATTCCCGCGCGATCGTGCTCGCGATCCAGCGGCAGCCCGACGCCAATACCGTCGAAGTCGTGGACATGGTCTATGAGAAGCTGCCGGCGCTGCGCGCGCAGGTCCCGCCTTCGATCCAGATGCAGCCGCTATTCGATCGCTCGATCTCGATCCGCGACGCGGTGCGTGACGTGCAGGAAACGCTCGCCATCGCGATCTGCCTCGTGATCATGGTGATCTTCCTGTTCCTGCGCAAACTTTCGGCGACGGTTATCCCGGCGCTGGCGGTGCCGGTGTCGCTCGTCGGCACATGCGCGGCGATGTATGCCTTCGGTTTCTCGATCAACAACATGACGCTGCTGGCGCTGACGCTTTCGGTCGGCTTCGTGGTCGACGACGCGATCGTGATGCTCGAGAACATCGTGCGCCATATCGAGGGCGGGATGCGTCCCTTCGAGGCGGCGCTGAAGGGATCGCGCGAGATCGGGTTCACCATCGTGTCGATCACCTTCTCGCTGATCGCGGTCTTCATCCCGGTGCTGCTGATGGGCGGCATGGTCGGCCGCGTATTCCGCGAATTCGCCGTGTCGGTCTCGATGGCGATCATCATCTCCGGGTTCGTCTCGCTGACGCTGACCCCGATGCTGTGCGCGCGCGTCCTGCACGCCCATCACGACGACGAAAAGCAGAATTTCATCTTGCGCGGGTTCGAGAAAGTCTTCGAGCTGTGGCTGCGCGCCTATGAATGGTCGCTCGATCTCGTGCTCAGGGCCAAGGCGATCATGCTGCTCGTGACGCTCGCGACGATCGCCGGCACCATCTGGCTCTACGTCATCGTGCCGAAGGGATTCTTTCCGACCGAGGACACGGGCTTCGTGCTCGGAATCACCGACGCGCGCACCGACATCTCGTTCCAGTCGATGGTCGAGCACCAGCGCAGGGTGGCCGAGATCGTGCGGGCCGATCCGGCGGTCGCCTATGTGAATTCGACGGTCGGCGGCGGCGGGCCGAACAGCGTGACCAATAGCGGGCGCATCCTCGTGGCGCTCAAGCCGCGCGCCGAGCGCGACAATCTGCAGACGATCATCGCGCGGCTGCGCAAGAACGCCAATGTCGTGGTCGGCATCCAGATCTATTTCCAGCCGATCCAGAACATCAATCTCGGCGGACGGCTGAACAAGAGCCAGTATCAATACACGCTCACGTCCAACGACACCGACTCGCTCTACTCGATCGCGCCGGATATGCGCGACAAGATCGCCAAGATCCCGGGGCTGCTCGACGTGGCGACCGACCTGTACATCAAGAACCCGCAGATCACGATCGACGTCGATCGCGAGAAGGCGGCGGTCTATGGCGTCACCGTCGATCAAGTGCGCCAGGAGCTCTACAACGCCTTCGGCACGCGCCAGGTGGCGACCATCTACACGCCCGCCAACGACTACCAGGTGATCCTGGAAAGCATGCCGGACTACCGGGCGACGCCGAACGACCTGAACCGGCTGCACCTGAAGACCTCGAGCGGAGTGACCGTGCCGCTCTCCGCCGTTACGAAATTCTCCCCTTCTGTCGGCCCGCTGCAGATCAATCACCAGGGGCAGCAGCCGGCGGTAACGATTTCCTTCAATCTCGCGCCGGGTTTTTCGCTCGGTCAGGCGGTCGATGCGATTCAGAAGCTCGAGCGCGAGGAGCGGTTGCCCGCCACCATCGCCACCGGCTTCCAGGGCACCGCGCAGGTGTTCCAGGATTCGCTCAAGGGCCAGGGCATCCTGATCCTTGCCGCGATTTTCGCCGCCTATGTCGTGCTCGGCATTCTGTATGAATCCTTCATCCATCCGATCACCATCATTTCCGGCCTGCCGTCGGCCGGTATAGGCGCAATTCTGACGCTGATGCTGTTCCAGATGGATCTGTCGGTGATCGCGATGATCGGCATCGTAATGCTCGTCGGTATCGTCAAGAAGAACGCGATCATGATGATCGACTTCGCGATCGAGCGCCGGCGCGTCGGCTTGAGCGCGGAGGCGGCGATCCGCGAGGCCTGCATTCTTCGCTTCCGCCCGATCATGATGACCACCTTCGCCGCGATCTTCGGCACGCTGCCGATCGCTCTCGGCACGGGCGCCGGCGCGGAACTGCGCCAGCCGCTCGGCGTGGCCGTTGTCGGCGGTCTGTGCGTCTCGCAATTGCTGACGCTCTACATCACCCCGGTCATTTATCTCTACCTCGACCGGCTCGACCGGCGCCTGAAGCGCTCGCTCGAGCCGCAGCTCGAGGAGGTCGGCGATCAGGAGCGTCCGCGGGCGGTGGCGGCCGAGTAGGGCTACGGCGTAAACGGTGTCACCGAAAGGTCGTTCAGGCGATCAGGATCGGCGATCGCCTCGATGCCGCCGATCCGGTCGCCGGTGAAGGCGATCCGCAGTGCGATGCGCAAGCGGCCGCCGAACAGCACGGCGACGCCGATCTCGCCATCGATGAGCGCGGCCCTGCCGGCCTGCGCGCGTCCCTTGAACGCGTCGGCGACGGCTTCCGCGCCCCGCAAATCGGGCGGAGCGCCCATGCGCACGGCCCTCGCGTCCGCGCGGAAGCTGACATCGGGATCGAGCGCCCGCAGCAGGCCGGCGAGATCGCCGGTCTTGGAGGCGGCGAGGAAGGCTTCGACGATCCGGCGTTTGCGCGCATTGTCGGCGTCGGCGGAAGGCCGCGCGCCCTGAACGCGCCGCCTCGCTCGGCTGGCAAGCTGCCTCGCGGCGGCGGGCGAACGCTCGATGATCGGCGCGATCTTTTCGAACGGCAGATCGAAAATGTCATGCAGCACGAAGGCGACGCGCTCGGCCGGGCTGAGCGTATCGAGCACGACCAGCAAGGCCGGGCCGATGGCGTCGCCGCGCATCGTATCGCGCTCGGCGGCGTCATCCACGGGCTCGGGAATCTGCGGCCCCATCGGTTCCTCGCGGCGGGAGGTGCGGCTGCGCAGCATGTCGAGGCAGATACGTGCGGTGACCGTCGTCAGCCAGCCGCCGAAATTGTCGATGTCATCGGCATCGGAGCGCGCGAGCCTGATCCAGGCCTCCTGTACCGCGTCCTCCGCCTCCGCGCGCGAGCCCAGCATGCGGTAGGCGACCGCCTGCAGGCGGGCGCGGTGGCGCTCGAACTGCTCCGCCAGGAATTTTTTTTCGCCCATCGGTCACATTCCGGGGTTCGGTTTCGTCAAGCTTATGACGAACGGTGCCCGGCAGATGTGACGGTTTGGCCGACGGGTTCCGTAACGTCGCGATTCCACAAAACCAAAAGGAGATCGACGATGTTGCCCGCTCGCATGAAAAATCCGGTCCTGGTCTTGCCCGACGCCGTGCAGCCGCTGCAGATGCTGCATGCGGTGGTGCATGGGGCGGGGGTGCCCGTCAAGACGCTCAATCTCGTTCATCTGCGCACCAGCCAGATCAACGGATGCAGTTTCTGTGTCGATGGCGGCGTGAAGCACTCGAAAAAGGCCGGTGAGACCGACGAAAGGCTGCACGCCGTCGCCGCCTGGCGCGAATCCCCTCATTTCGATCAGGCTGAGGTGGCGGCCCTGGCGCTGGCGGAGGCGATGACCCGGCTCGCCGACAGTTCCGATGCCGTGCCGGACGCAGTCTGGAACGAGGCGGCCGCCCATTACGACGAGCGCGGGCTGGCGACGCTCGTGCTTTGGATCGCGGTGACCAATCTTTACAATCGCATAAACGTGGCGACGCGGCAGCCCGCCGGGAAGGGTTGGTAGCCGCGTGCGCCGCCGCGGCCGTCCCCGCCTGCCGGGGACGGCCGGCGTCAGAGCGAAAAGCTCGTCCCGCAGCCGCAGGACGTTTTAGCCTGCGGATTGTTGATCTTGAACGAGGCGCCGATCAGGTCGTCGACGAAATCGATCTCCGAACCCGCCATATAGTTCAGCGACACGGGATCAATCAGTACCGTCGCGCCGTTGCGGTCGATGACGATGTCGTCATCGGCACGCTTGCGCTCGACATCGAATTTGTATTGGAAGCCCGAGCACCCGCCGCCCTCGACGCTGACCCGCAGCATCGAGCCGGCCGGCTCGTTCTTCAAAATGGCTGCGATCTTGTTCGCAGCGCGTTCCGTCACGGATACATTCGGCGTCATGCGAATCGTGTCCCTGGCCGCATTGCCGCGGCCGCCAGGGCTTAGTTAAGTGCGCGGGCCCGAAACGTCAATTCGGGCGGCAGGGCGGGGAATATGACGGTCAAGGGGTTTCGCCCACGTGTACCCTATGCGTCCGATCCGGATCGGAGCCTCGGCCGTCTCGCCGCCGAGCCGCCGAGCCCGACCCGCAACGCCTTCCGCCGCGACTGCGACCGGATCATTCATTCCACCGCCTTCCGGCGGCTCGCCCACAAGACGCAGGTCTTTGTCTATCACGAGGGCGACCACTACCGCACGCGCCTGACCCACACGCTGGAGGTTGCCCAGATCGCCCGCTCGATCGCGCGCGCGCTCGGGCTCGATGAAGATCTTGCCGAGGCATTGGCGCTCGCGCACGATCTCGGCCACCCGCCCTTCGGCCATGCCGGGGAGCGCGCGCTCGACCGTTGTCTCGCCGAATTCGGCGGCTTCGATCACAACGCCCAGACGCTGCGCGTGGTCACCGCGCTGGAACGCCGCTACGCGGAATTCGACGGGCTCAACCTCGTCTGGGAGACGATCGAGGGACTCGTCAAGCATAACGGTCCGCTGGTGGACCGCGGCGGCGCTCCGCTCGCGCGCTACAGGGCGCGCGGCGTGCCACGTCCGATCCTCGAACGCAACGCGCGGCAGGACCTGCGGCTGTGGAGCTTCGCCAGCGCCGAGGCGCAGGCCGCGGCGATCGCCGACGACATCGCCTATGACGCGCACGATATCGACGACGGTTTGCGAGCGGAGCTGTTCGGCATCGACGACATCGCCCGCCTTCCGCTCGCCGGCGAGATCATCGCCGATATTCGCGCGCGCTATCCCGGGCTCGACCACGGCCGGCTCGCGCACGAACTGGTCCGACGCCTGATCACCCGCAGCATCGAGGACGTGATCGCGGAGGCCGGACGGCGGCTCGCGGCGCTCAGGCCATCATCCGCCGAGGACATCCGCAATGCCGACCGGCCCGTGGTCGTTTTCTCCGCCGGAATGACGGAGGCGGACAAAGCGATCAAGGGCTTCCTCTATCCGCGCATGTACAGGCACGCGCGGGTGATGCGGGTGATGGGCGAGGCCGAGAGGGTGGTCGAGGACCTGTTCGGGCATTACCTCGCCCATCCGGGCGACATGCCGCCCGAATGGCAGGGCGGAACGGGGGAGGCGCTGGCGCTCAGGGTCGGGGATTTTATCGCCGGGATGACCGACCGATACGCCCTTGCCGAGCACGCCCGGCATTTTGACTTAACCCCCGAACTGCGTTAGCCCGCGCCGTCCGCGAGCAATTCATGACCAGGATTTCAACCAATCTGTTCGACACTGTGCAGGCGCGCGTGCTGGCCGCCTGCGCGGAGCTTGCCGCCGAGGGGACGCTGCCGGCGGGGCTTGATCTGTCGCGCGTTTTAGTGGAGCCGACGAAGGATGCCGCGCACGGGGAGATGGCCGCCAACGCCGCGATGGTGCTCGCCAAGGAGGCGGGCCGGAAGCCGCGCGACCTCGCCGAAGCGATCGCGGCGAAACTGCGCCGCGACCCGATGATCGCGCGGGCCGACATTGCGGGGCCGGGTTTCATCAATCTCACGCTACAGCCTGTGGTCTGGGCCGGCGCGCTGCGCGATGCCATCGCCGCCGGCCCCGCTTACGGCCACAGCCGCGCCGGTAGGGGCGAGAAGGTCAATGTCGAATATGTCTCGGCCAACCCGACGGGGCCGATGCATGTGGGACATTGCCGGGGCGCCGTCTTCGGCGACGCGCTCGCCAATCTCCTGGCGGCCGCCGGCTACGACGTCACGCGCGAATATTACATCAACGACGCGGGCGCGCAGGTCGACGTGCTCGCGCGCTCGGCTTTCCTGCGCTATCGCGAAGCTCTCGGAGAAAATATTGGCGAGGTACCGGAGGGGCTTTATCCCGGCGACTACCTGAAGCCGGTCGGCAAGGCGCTCGCAAGCGAATACGGCGCGGCGCTGAGGGATAAGCCGGAAGCCGAATGGCTGCCGCTCGTGCGTCAAAAGGCCGTGGACATGATGATGGCCGAAATCCGCGGCGATCTCGCCGCGCTGAATGTTCGGCACGATGTGTTCTTTTCCGAGCGTTCACTGATCGAGAATGGCGACCGGGTCGCCACGATGATCGAGTTCCTGCGCGCGCGGGGTGAAATCTACGAGGGCCGGCTGCCTCCGCCGAAGGGAGCGCCGTCCGACGACTGGGAAGACCGCGAGCAGACGCTGTTCCGCGCGACCGATTTCGGCGACGATGTCGATCGTCCATTGATGAAATCGGACGGCAGCTACACCTATTTCGCGTCCGACATTGCCTATCACAAGTCGAAATTCGATCGCGGCTTCCATAACATGATCGACGTGTGGGGCGCCGATCACGGCGGCTATGTCAAGCGCATGGCGGCGGCGGTGAAGGCGATTAGCGGCGGCAAGGCGATGCTCGATGTGAAGATCGTGCAACTCGTCAAGCTGCTGCGCGGCGGCGAGCCGGTGAAGATGTCAAAGCGCGCCGGAGATTTCGTCACCTTGCGCGAGGTGGTGGACGAGGTGGGGCGCGACGCGGTGCGCTTTATGATGCTGTTCCGCAAGAACGACGCGGTGCTCGATTTCGATCTCGCCAGGGTCATTGAGCAGTCGCGCGACAACGCAGTGTTTTATGTCCAGTATGGACACGCGCGCGGGCATTCGATCTTTCGTATGGCACGCGAGGTCTTTGCCGATTTGCCGGCGGATGAGGCGGGCAGGGTCGCGGCGGCGCTCAAGGCGCCTCTCGAGAAGCTGACCGATTCCGCCGAATTGTCCCTGATCCGCAAAATCGCGCTCTATCCGCGCCTGATCGAGGCCGCGGCGGCGGCGCATGAGCCCCATCGAATCGCTTTCTATCTGTATGATTTGGCAAGCGAATTTCACGCCCAATGGACCCGCGGAAAGGACTTGCCTCATTTACGCTTCATTATACACAATGATCGACAAATGACGGATGCACGGCTCGCCCTCGTGCAGGGCGTGGTTACCGTCATCGCCTGCGGCCTGTCGCTGCTGGGCGTCGAAGCACCTGAAGAGATGCGGTGACTTCACCGGGACGGCGAGGGTCACCGCGACCGCGGCAGCATCCTCGCGGGCCGCGTCCTGAGGAAAGCTGGGGAACAGGTCGCGAAACCGGAAGATGCCCGACCAACCTCAACGAAATTATCGTAGCCCCGCTGCGCCGGGGCGTCAGGAGCAGCGTTCCTCGGGCGGCGACGATCCGCTCGCCGAACTCGCGCGCCTGATCGGCAGCAGGAGCGATCCCTTCGCGTCGCAGCCGCGCGGCAATGCGGGCCGTAACGAGGCCTCCGACTGGCGGACGCTTCCGGAAACGCGCGCGCCGCGCAATGACGATGGCTACGGGTATTATCCGCAGCATCCGAACGATCCGGCCTATTACGGCCACGACGCGGATCCCCCCTACGGCGCACAGCCATATGGAGCGCAGCCGGGCCACGGCGCGCCGCCCTTCGCGGCGGGGCAGGGATTCACCAGCGATCCCTATTATCATGTCGAAGGCGAGGACGACGGCTATGCCGAGGAAGCGCCGGCGCGCAGGCGGGGCGGGCTGCTCACCATCGCCGCCGTCCTGGCGCTCGCCTTGCTTGGCACGGCCGCGGCGTTCGGTTATCGCGCGGTTTTCGGCGGCAGTTCTTCCGCGCCGCCGCCGGTGATCAAGGCCGACACCACTCCGAACAAGATCGTCCCGGCGACGACGCCGGGCGAGCAGTCGAAGCTGATCTACGATCGTGTCGGTGATCGCAATCAGCCAGAGCGCATCGTTCCGCGCGAGGAAAAGCCGGTCGATGTCGCCGACAGCATGAAGGCGGCGCCGCGCGTCATCCCGACGACGTCCCCGGGCGCGGGCGCCACGCCCTCCAATCCGATTGCGGCGGCCGCGGTGTCCCCTGATCTGCCACCGAATGCCTCCGCGCTGGCGGCGACCGGCGCGCCGGGCTCGCCCGCGACGGCGCCGAAGCGGGTGCGCACGGTGACGATCAAGCCGGACGGCCCGGATGCGGAAGCGCCGGTTGCCCGCCCTGCGCCCGCGCGCACGTCGGCTGCTTCGCAAGCGGCGCCCGCCGAGACCGTCTCTCCACCGCCCGCGCCGATCCCCGCCCGGAGCGCCGCGCCGAAGGCCTCGGCTGTGCAGGCGAACCCGAATGCACCGCTTTCGCTGTCGCCGAACGCGGCGGCCGCGCGCGCGACGACGATGCGCACTGCATCGGCTCCTTCCGCCGCGCCGGCGGCCAGCGGCGGCTATTCCGTCCAGGTCTCCTCGCAGCGGAGCGAGGCGGATGCGCAGGCCGCGTTCCGTTCCTTGCAGCGCAAATATCCCGACGTGCTCGGCGGCTACCAAGCGAATATCCGGCGCGCCGATCTCGGCGAAAAGGGCGTCTATTACCGCGTGCAGGTCGGCCCCTTTGCATCCGATCAGGCCACTGAATTGTGCAGCCGCCTGCAAAGCGCCGGCGGCCAATGCGTCGTCCAGAGGAATTAGGGCCCCGGCGCTTGACCCCGCGAAGCCGCGCACGCTAATCCGCCGCGATGGCGCGGGCCTTTATCACCGGGATTTCAGGGCTGACGCCGGCAGCGGATGAGCGTTCGTTCCTGCGCGAGGCGCAGCCGTGGGGCTTCATCCTGTTCAAGCGGAACGTCGATACGCCGGAACAGGTGCGGCGCCTGACCGTCGAATTGCGCGACATCGTGGGACGCGACGCGCCGGTCTTCGTCGATCAGGAAGGCGGGCGCGTGCAGCGGCTCGGCCCGCCGCACTGGGCGGCCTATCACCCTGCGGCGGCGTATGGTGCGCTTTACGACCGCGATCCGGCGGCGGGGCTGGAGGCGGCGCGGCTCGGCGCGCGGCTGATCGCGGAGGATTTGCGCGAGGTCGGCATCGACGCCGATTGCCTGCCAGTGGCGGACGTGCCGGTTCCCGGCGCCGACAACGTGATCGGCGACCGCGCCTACGGAAACACGCCGGGCAAGGTTGCGGCGCTTGCGGGCGCCGCCGCCGAAGGGCTGCTGGCCGGCGGAGTGCTGCCGGTGGTCAAGCACATTCCCGGCCACGGGCGGGCCATGGCCGACAGCCATTTCGCGCTGCCGGTGGTCGCGGCCGACCGCGCCACGCTCGAGGCGACGGACTTCGCTGCCTTTAGGCCGCTGTCAAGCCTGCCGATGGCGATGACCGCACATGTTGTGTTCAGCGCGATCGATCCCGTCGCGCCGGCAACGACTTCGGCGATAATGGTCGGCGATGTGATTCGAGGCTGGATCGGGTTCCAGGGATTGCTGATGAGCGACGACGTGTCGATGAAGGCCCTGTCGGGGACTCTGGCCGAGCGTGGTCGGGCGGCGCTGGCGGCCGGCTGCGACGTCGTTCTTCATTGCAACGGCGATCTCGCCGAGATGCGGCAGATCGCCGAGGCCGCACCGGTGCTGGCTGGGGAGGCCTTGCGGCGCGCCGATGCGGCGCTCGCCAGGCGCCGCGCGCCGCAAGCCCTTGAAGTGGCACAATCGCGCGCCATCCTCGCCGGCCTGATGTCGGTCCAGAACGGGCGCGTCGCCTCATGAATGCAGAAATCATCCCCTTTTCCGCGGACGTCGCCGATCGCGCGAGCGACGAGCCGGCGCTGGTGGTGGACGTCGAAGGATTCGAGGGGCCGCTCGATCTTCTGCTGACGCTTGCGCGCCAGCAGAAGGTCGATCTGGCGCGCATCTCCATTCTCGCGCTCGCCGACCAGTATCTCGCCTTCATCGAGGCGGCGCGCAAATTGCGCCTCGAGCTTGCCGCCGATTATCTCGTCATGGCGGCATGGCTCGCCTATTTGAAATCGCGTCTGCTGGTGCCGGACTCGAACGCGCCAGAAGGCCAGACCGCCGAGGATATGGCGACCGCGCTCGCCTTCCGCCTCAAGCGTCTCGAGGCGTTCCGCGAGGTCGCCCAAAAGCTGATGGAGCGGCCGCGGCTTGGCCGCGATGTTTTTGACCGGGGCGACCCCGAACCGATCGCCGAGATCAGGCATCCGCAATACACGGCGACTCTGTACGACCTTCTGTCCGCCTACGCATCGCAGCGCTCGCGCCAGGCTCTGTCGCATGTGCGGTTCGCGCCGCGCAAGGTTTGGTCGCTGGCCGAGGCGCGCGAGACGATCGAACGGATACTGGGCGAGGTCGCCGAAACGGAATGGGGCCGGCTCGACGAATTTCTGGTCCGTTATTTCGTCGATCCGGAAATGGCGGCGACGGTTACCGCGTCGAGTTTTGCCGCTACGCTCGAAATGGTGCGCGAGGGCGTGATGGAAATCCAGCAGCACACCGCGTTTTCGCCGATCTATCTCCGCAAGCGCCGCGCGGCGGCGGGAGCATCGGCATCGCCGCAGGGCGAAACGACACAATAAGAGGCGTGAAATTTCATGGTGAGCTCTGCTGCAAAGCGTGTGATCAGTGAGGACGGCGAGTCTGAAATGAAAACCAACGCGCGTCCGGACGAAGTGCGCATTCTCGAGGCGCTTCTGTTCGCTTCGAAGGAGCCGCTCGACGAAAAGACGTTGAGTGCGCGGTTGCCGGCCGGTTTCAACCTGAAGGCGGCGCTCGCCGCGCTGCAGGAGGAGTATGCCGCGCGCGGGGTCAATCTGGTGCGGCTCGGCAACAAATGGGCGTTCCGCACCGCGAGCGATCTCTCCTGGCTGCTCACCAAGGAGCAGGTCGAGACCCGCAAGCTGTCGCGCGCTGCAATCGAGACGCTTGCGATCATCGCCTATCACCAGCCGGTCACCCGCGCCGAGATCGAGGATATCCGCGGCGTTACCATATCGAAGGGCACGATCGACGTGTTGCTGGAGACCGGGTGGATCAGGCCGCGCGGCCGGCGCAAGGTGCCGGGCCGTCCGCTGACCTATGGCACGACCGAGGAATTCGTGTCGCATTTCGGGCTCGAGCAGTTGAGCGATCTGCCCGGCCTCGAGGAACTGAAGGGTGCGGGAATGCTCGACGGGCGCCTGCCGCCGAACTTCTCGGTGCCGGTTCCTTCCGACGATCCGGCGCTGCGGGAGGACGAGGATCCGCTGGAGCCCGGCGATCTCGATTACGGCCTCGCGCCGCGCCCGACCTCGGAGGAATGAGCGGGGGTGCGGGCGATCCCCGCACTCGCCGGGGTATCCTGTTTCGGGACGGCGGATGGCGGCCCGAGCCGGGACGCCAAGCGGAGGCGGAAAATCGCGCGCCGGCGGCTGCGTTAATCGAGCTTGCGGCTAATCCGCCCGAAGTCCTTGTGTTCGGCTTATCCCCAGCCTAGGTTGCCTGAAAATCAAGGCGGCAGCGGACCTTACCGGCCGCCCCGGAGGATCAATCTATGGGTAGCTTCAGCTTGTGGCACTGGATCGTCGTGGCGGTGATCGTGCTGCTCCTGTTCGGCGGGCGCGGCAAAATCTCGTCGCTGATGGGCGACTTCGCGCAGGGCATCAAGGCCTTCAAGAAGGGAATGGCCGAGGACGAGGCCAAGGCCGACGCGCCGAAAGAGCCGATGAAGACCATCGACTCCAGCGCCACGACCACGAGCGCGGCGAATGCGGAGAACCGCAAGGCGGTCTGATAAAGCCGCGCGGAGACGTCCATGTTCGATATCGGGTGGGGCGAGCTCATCGTCATCGGCGTTGTCGCGCTGATCGCCATCGGCCCGAAGGAATTGCCGGGCGTGCTGCGCACCGTCGGCCATTGGGTCGGCAAAATGCGGCGCATGGCCAATGAGTTTCAGGGGCAATTCCAGGAGGCGCTGCGCGAGGCCGAGCTTGCCGATCTGAAGAAACAATTCGACGAGGCTGCGAGCGCCGCCGGCGACATCACCAAACGGATCGAGAATCCGCTGGAATCGACGCGCAAGGAGATCGAAGCGTCGTTTGCAGACAAGCCGGCGCTCACCGAAACAACCGCCGCCGCAGAACATCAGCCGGCGGCCGGGCCGGCCGAGAGCAAACCCGCCAAGCCGGAAAGCGGCACGGCATGAACGTCCATCAAGACGAGGAAGATGAGATCGAGAAGAGCAGGGCTCCGCTTCTCGATCACTTGATCGAGCTGCGGTCGCGGCTGATCAGGGCGCTTGTCGCCTTTGCCGTCGCCTTCGTGTTCTGCTTCTTTTTCGCAAAGCAGATTTACAATATCCTCGTCTGGCCGTTCGTGTTCGTCGCGGGCGCAGCCAATTCCAAGTTCATCTACACCGCGCTGCTCGAATATTTTCTCACCCAGCTCAAGCTGGCGATGTTCGGGGCCGCCTTCTTGTCCTTTCCGGTGGTGGCGACGCAAATCTACATGTTCGTCGCGCCTGGCCTGTACCGGAAGGAGCGGCAGGCCTTTCTTCCCTACTTGATCGCCACGCCGATCTTTTTCGTGCTCGGGGCGCTGGTCGTCTATTTCCTCGTCATGCCGATGCTGGTGCGCTTTTCGCTCGGGATGCAGCAGGCGGCCGGCTCGGAGACGGCTGAGATCGCGCTGTTGCCCAAGGTCGGCGAATATCTCTCGCTGATGATGTCGCTCGTGCTTGCTTTCGGCATCGCCTTCCAGCTTCCGGTCATTCTGACCCTGCTCGGGCGGATCGGGGTCATCACTTCACAGCAATTGCGCGAGAAGCGTCGCTATTTCATCGTCGGCGCGTTCGTCATCGCGGCCGTACTGACGCCGCCGGATGTGATTAGCCAGATGTCGCTCGCCGTTCCGCTGCTGCTGCTTTACGAGGGCGCGGTCTGGTCGGTGAAGCTCGTGGAGAAGAAGGCGCAGGAAGAGGTCGCCGCGCGGCAGGCGGCCGCGGCGGCCAAGAAGGCCTGGGCCGAAGCGCAGGACACGCGCGCCGATCCCGATGACGAGAAGACCGGTTGATCTGAACCGGCCCGGCCCGACCGGCGCACGTTCTGAATCTCGATCGACCGGCTACGGGCGACCCGGCTTGAAAAATCTATCCCCGTTGGCCGGGGCGCCCTTATCTTTCCCGCGTCCGGCGGGAATCGGAGCGTGTCGACGCGCCCCGGCCCCGCCGGGGCGGCGCCTTCGGGCGCCGCGATGGAGCGCCGGGAGGCGCCGGGCCCTTCGGGGCTCGCGCGCCTTCGCACGGCGCGCGGGCGGGCCGATCGCAAGGCCTGCCCAAGGAGGCCCGTAGCGCAGGCCTCCGAGGCGCCTCCCGGCGCTCCATCCCCCTTCGGGGGAAGGAAAAAGGGAAACAGGCGTCCCCGCGCCTTCAAACAACAGGGGCGGCGGAGC
>DASZTD010000024.1:0-24824 GCA_035548355.1 Pseudorhodoplanes sp. | reverse complement strand
GGAGCAGCCCGAGTGCGGGGTTACGAGCCCCGCCCGCAGGCGCCGCCCCCCACTCCGTCTTCGGCCCGTCTTCCGGAAGACGCCCTCGGCCGAGTGAGGTGCTAGGAATATATCCCTGTTGGCTGGGAACGTCAAGCCCCGGGCGACCGGCCGGCGGGAAAGAGCCACGGCCAGCCATCCCTGCCGATCCTCATTCTATCCCCGCGCCGCTTTCGCGATGGCCTGGCTCAGCTCGTGCATCTGATAGGGCTTGCGCAGGATCGGAAAATCGTTTGGCACCCTGTGCGCGGCGTCGCTATAGGCGGTGGCCAGCAGGACCGGCAGTACCGGATGTCTCTGCCGGATGAGACGCGCCAGCCCGAGGCCGTCGAGCCGACCCGGCATGACGATATCGCTCAGCACGAGATCGAACCGGTCGGCCTCGATCGCCCGCAGGGCCGACTCGGCGTCGGCCACCCATTGCACCGCGTAGCCGAGCTGCTCGAGCAGGTCCGCGCTCGCATCCGCGACATGCGGATTATCCTCCACCAGTAGCACGGTGCCGGCCTGCAGCCGCGCCTCGCCGTTTTCGGCTCTCGAGGCGATGGCCGGCGGCGTGGCGCGCGGCAGATAGATGGAAACCGCCGTGCCCACACCGAGCGTGCTTTCGATCCTGACCGTGCCGCCGGCCTGGTGCGCGAAGCCGTGCACCTGCGACAGCCCGAGCCCGGTACCGCGGCCGGACGGCTTGGTCGTGAAGAACGGCTCGAACACCTTTTCCAGCACATCCGGCGGAATGCCGACGCCGGTATCGGTCACTGTGAGCGCGACATATTCGCCGCCCGCGACGGTATCGTCAGGATCGAGAGTGGTGTTGGCCGCCCTGATCGCGATCGTGCCGCCTTCCGGCATGGCATCGCGCGCGTTGAGCACGAGATTGACGAGCGCAACCTCCAGCTCGGCCACGTCGACGATCACCGGAAAGGTCTGCGGCGACACGTCGATGTCGAGGCCGATATGCGTCCCGATGCCGCTCGTCAGCACGTCGCGGATCGACTGGATTCGTTCGAGCAAAGAAACCGACTGCGGATTGACCCGCTGGCGCCGCGAAAAGGTGAGAAGCTGCCGGGTGAGCGAGGCGCCGCGCTCGGCCGCCGTTTCGATCGCCTGGGCCGCCCGTGCTCCCTTCGGATCGTCGGACACGAGGCGCTTCAGCCGCTGCATATTGCCGCTGACGACCATCAGAAGATTGTTGAAGTCGTGCGCGACGCCGCCGGTGAGCTGGCCGAGCGCATCCATCTTCTGCGCCTGGGCGAGCTGCTTCTGTACGCGCTCGAGTTCGAGCTGCGTGTTGTGCCGCTCCGTGATGTCGCGGGTGATCTTGGCAAAGCCCACCAGATTGCCGTCGTCGTCGCGGATCGAATCGAGAACAGCGGTGGCCCAGAAGAACGAGCCGTCCTTGCGCACGCGCCAGCCTTCGGCCTCGTATTTTCCCTCTTTCAGCGCAAGGCCGAGCGCGCGCTCCGGCAAGCCCGCCGCGCGCTCCTCCGGTGTGTAGAACACGCTGAAATGTTTGCCGATGATCTCATCGGCGCGATAACCCTTGATACGCTCGGCGCCCGCGTTCCAGTTGGTCACGTAGCCGTTCTGGTCGAGCATGTAGATGGCGTAGTCAGTCACGCCCTCGACGAGCAGGCGGAACCTGCGCTCGCTGTCGCAAAGCTCCCGGGAAAACGCCTGCGGTTTTTCGTGCGGATTTGCCATGCGAGCACCCCCCATCCCCGCCGATTCCAAGCGGCGGCGCCGGTAAAAGTTCCGGCCGGCGCCGACAAAAAGGCCGTACTGCTTGCCTCGCCCGCGATCGCGTGACACAAACGCGCATGTCTTCCGATACCCCGCCCGACCGTCTCTCCGTCAATCCGGACTCGCCTTACTATGATGAAGCCACGCTGGCGCGCGACGTGGGCGTGCGATTCAGGGGCGTCGAGAAAACCAATGTCGAGGAATATTGCGTGAGCGAGGGCTGGATCCGCGTTGCGGCGGGCAATGCGCGGGACCGCCACGGCAACCCGCTGACGATCAGGCTCGCCGGCCCGGTCGAGCCTTATTACAAGGACGGTAAATAGCGTTTCGCGGCGCGCTCGTTTCGCAGGCCCCGATGGCGAGGCGTGGTGCAGGCGCGTCCAGTGCGTGGGAGGATTCTAGTTTCGGCTGCCGCCGTTCTCGCCGCGCCGTTCGTTCACCGCAGCCTCCTGCGCCCTGGCAAGGAATTGCGCGCCCAGCTCGGCATAGATCTTCATCTGCGCGGCGTCCGTGCAATCAGCCGCCTGTTCGAAGCATCGCCTGGCTTCTTCGAGAAAGCGCCGGCTCTCACTCACGATGATCGCCCGCGCAGCGCGGCGAATCCGGTTCGAGGCTGGCGTCGAAAACGGCGGCGTCCTCGTGGGCCATGGCCAGATAGGTCAGCCCGATTTCAGCGTAGGTCCGCATGCTCGCGGGGTCGCTCATCTCCGCCGCCTGGCGGAAAGAACGGCGCGCATGTTCCAGCAGTTCGTCCGGATTCGTCATAGCTATCCTGCGCAGCCTTTTTAGACGTCAGGGAAGCGAGGTCCAACTGTGGAAGTTACGAATACGTAAATATACGTACGGGCTATTCGGCCGCCTCCCTCGGCGCGACCTCCGGCTCCACCTTCGCCGCGCAGAACTTGAATTCCGGGATCTTCCCGAACGGGTCGAGCTTCGGATTGGTGAGCAGATTCGCCGCCGCCTCGACATAAGCGAAAGGTATGAACACCACGCCGTCGGGCACCGCGTCGTCCTGGCGGGCGGTCAGCGCCACGGTGCCGCGCCGCGTCGTCACCCGCACCATGTCGCCGGGCTGGATTCCGAGCTTGGCGATGGTGCCTCGCGAGAGCTGGGCGATCGGAGCGGGCTCGATCGCGTCGAGCACGGTGGCGCGGCGCGTCATCGCCCCGGTATGCCAATGCTCGAGCTGGCGGCCGGTGGACAGGATGAAGGGATAGTCGGCGTCGGGCACTTCGTCGGGAGCGGTGTAGCGGGTGGCGACCAGCCTGGCGAGGCCGCCCGGACGCGGGAAGCCCTTGTCGAAAACGACGTCGCGGCCCGGCACGTCGGGACCGTCAACCGGATAGGTCACCGAATCCTCGCGCGCCACGCGCTCCCAGGTGATGTTGTTGAGCGCGGGCATCAGCGAGGCCATCTCGGTGAAGACTTCGCTGACATGCTTGTAGTTCCAGTCGAGACCGATGCGGCGCGCGAGGTCCTGGATGATCCACAAATCCTGCCGCGCCTCGCCCGGCAGCGGCAGCGCCCTGCGGCCCATCTGCACTTGGCGGTTGGTGTTGGTGACGGTGCCGTCCTTCTCCGGCCAGGCGGAGGCAGGCAGCACCACATCGGCATAGGAGCAAGTCTCGGTGAGGAAGATGTCCTGCACCACGAGATGCTCGAGATGGGCGAGCGCCGCGCGCGCGTGGTTGAGATCGGGATCGGACATCGCCGGGTTCTCGCCCATGATGTACATGCCCTTGATCTCGTCGCGGTGGATCGCATCCATGATCTCGACCACCGTCTTGCCGCGCTTGGGATCGAGCTTGACACCCCAGGCGCTTTCGAATTTCGCGCGGATCGCCGGATCCTCGACCGACTTGTAGTCGGGGAAGAACATCGGGATGAGGCCGGCGTCGGAGGCGCCCTGCACGTTGTTCTGTCCGCGCAACGGATGCAGCCCCGTGCCGGGACGGCCGATCTGGCCGCAGATCAGCGACAGCGCGATCAGGCAGCGCGCATTGTCGGTGCCGTGGGTATGCTGCGACACGCCCATACCCCAGAAGATGATCGCCGATTCGGCCCGTGCAAAGGTGCGCGCGATCTCGCGCAGCACATCCGGCGCGATCCCGCAGATCGGCGACATCTCCTCCGGCGTGAACGGCAGCACGCTTTCGGCGAGCTTGTTGAAGTCCTCGGTATAGGTCTGCACGTATTGCTGATCGTAGAGCTTCTCGGTCACGATCACGTTGAGCATCGCGTTGAGCATCGCGACGTCGGTGCCGTTCTTGAATTGCAGCATGCGCCAGGCGTGGCGCTTGAGCGCCTGCCCGCGCGGATCCATCACGATCAGCTTCGCCCCACGCTTGGCCGCCTGCTTGAAGAAAGTGGCGGCAACCGGATGGTTCTCCGTCGGATTGGCCCCGATGACGATGATGACGTCGGAATTCCTGCACTCGTTGAAGGTCGCGCTCACCGCGCCAGATCCCACGCCTTCCAATAACGCGGCGACCGAGGATGCGTGGCAGAGCCGCGTGCAGTGATCGACATTGTTGGTGCCGAAGCCCGTGCGCACGAGCTTCTGGAACAGATAGGCTTCTTCGTTGCTCCCCTTGGCCGAGCCGAAGCCGGCGAGCGCCTGCGGCCCGTCGCGGTCGCGGATCTTCGCGAGACCGCGGGCGGCGCGTTCCATCGCTTCCTCCCAGGTCGCCTCGCGGAAATGGGTGAACGGGTTCGACGGATCGACCAGATCGTCGGCGCGCTTGCCGACGCCGTCCTTGCGGATCAGCGGCTTTTTCAGGCGCTGCGGATTCGAAACGTAATCGAAGCCGAAGCGGCCTTTGACGCAGAGCCGGTTCTGGTTGGCCGGGCCGTTCCGCCCGGTCACCGCGATCAGTCTGTCGTCCCTGACCTGATAGGTGAGCTGGCAGCCGACGCCGCAATACGGACAGACCGAGTTCACCTCGCGATCGGGGAAATGCTCGGCGGTGCGCACATTGTTGTCGTTGACGAGCGTCGAGGGCATCAGCGCCCCGGTCGGGCAGGCCTGCACGCATTCGCCGCAGGCGACGCAGGTCGATTGTCCCATCGGGTCGTCGAAATCGAACACGATCTTTTCGTTGTGTCCGCGACCGGCCATGCCGATCACGTCGTTGACCTGCACCTCGCGGCAGGCGCGGACGCACAGGTTGCACTGGATGCAGGCGTCGAGATTGACCGCCATGGCGATATGGCTGCGGTCGGGCGCGGGCTTCCTCTCCCGCCGCGGAAAGCGGCCGGTCTCGATTCCCATCCGGCCGGCCCAGGCCCAGAATTTCGAGGCTGGGTCGTGCGCGACCTCCTTCTTCGGCTGATCCGACATGAGAAGATCGAACACCATCCGGCGCGCGGTCTCGGCGCGATGGTTCGACACATTCACCTTCATCCCGGCGGAGGGCTTGCGGATGCAGCTTGCCGCCAGCACGCGCTCGCCCTCGATCTCCACCATGCAGGCGCGGCAATTGCCATCCGGCCGATAGCCCGGCTCCGGCGAATAGCAAAGATGCGGAATCTCGACGCCCTCGCGCCTGGCCACCTGCCAGATCGTCTCGCCTTCGCGCGCGGTCACCTCGCGCCCGTCGAGAAAAAAGGTGACGGTGTTGGCGGATTTGTCAGTCATGGTTCCAACCTTCGTCGCGCGCCCGCAGCCGTACCGCAATCGTCATCGCGCAATGTCCACGTCACGAAGCCTCACCACTTCCGCAACGGCTGCTTCAGGTCGTCGGGGAAGCGTTTCAGCACGCTCACCAGCGGATTGGGCGCGGCCTGGCCGAGCCCGCAGATGGACGCATCGCGCATCAGCGCCGACAATTCCTCGAGCAGCGCCTCGTTCCACGGACCCCGTTCCATCAGCGCCGCCGCCTTCTCCGTGCCAACGCGGCAGGGCGTGCATTGGCCGCAGCTCTCGTCCTCGAAAAATTTCATCAGGTTGAGCGCCACCGCCTTCATGTCGTCCTTGTCGGAAAGAACGACGACCGCGTGCGAACCGACGAAGCAGCCGTGCGGTTCGAGCGTGCCGAAATCGAGTGGAATGTCGGCCATCGAGGCGGGCAGGATGCCGCCGGAGGCGCCGCCCGGCAGATAGGCCTTGAAGCTGTGGCCCTCGGCCATGCCGCCGCAGAATTCCTCGATCAGTTCGCGCGCGGTGATGCCCGCCGGCGCAAGCTTCACCCCGGGATCCCTCACCCGCCCCGATACCGAGAAGCTGCGAAAACCCTTGCGCTCGTGGCGGCCCTGCGACGTCACCCAGGCCGCGCCCTTTTCCAGGATGTCGCGCACCCAGTAAAGCGTCTCGACATTCTGCACCAGCGTCGGCCGGCCGAAAATGCCGACCTGCGCGACATAGGGTGGGCGATGTCTCGGAAGGCCGCGCTTGCCCTCGATCGATTCGATCATCGCCGATTCCTCGCCGCAGATATAGGCGCCGGCGCCGCGCCGCAGATGCACGCGCGTATGGCGCGAAAGCCCCGCGCGCTCGACCCTGGCAAGCTCCTCGATCAGCATCAGACGGATTTCGGGATATTCGTCGCGCAGATAGAAATAGACATCGGCCGCTTCCACGACATGCGCAGCGATCAGCATGCCTTCGATGAACCGGTGCGGATCACGCTCGAGGTAATGGCGGTCCTTGAACGTGCCCGGCTCGCCTTCGTCGCCGTTCACCGCCATCAGGCGGGGACCCGGCTCGCCGCGCACGAGCGACCATTTGCGGCCGGTGGGAAAACCGGCGCCGCCGAGCCCGCGCAATCCCGCGTCGCTCACCACCTTGATCAGATCGTCGCGCGTGCGCTTGCCGGCGAGCGCCTCGGCAAGAATCGCGTAGCCGCCTGCGGCGCGATATTGCTCGAAGCCCGCCCCGGGCTTGACCGGGTATGGATGCGGGCGCTCCGCCGCCTTCTTCACGACCGCATCGGCGTTCGCATTCATCACCTGCACATGGCCGACGGCGCAGACCGGCGCGCGGTCGCAAGCGCCCATGCACGGCGCGCGCACGACGCGCACGTCCTGGCCGAGCCGGCCCGGCAATTCGGCGAGAAGCTTTTCGGCGCCGGCCATCGCGCAGGAAAGAGAATCGCAGACGCGCACCGTCACCGCCGGCGGTGGCATCTCGCCTTCCTTCACGACGTCGAAATGCGCGTAGAAGGTCGCCACCTCGTACACCTCGGTGAGCGCGAGCTTCATCTCGGCCGCGAGCGCGGCAAGATGCTCGGCCGAAAGATGTCCGTAGCGGTCCTGCAGAAGATGCAGATGCTCGATCAGCAGGTCGCGCCGGCGCGGCCGCTCGCCGAGCAATGCGCGGACCTCGTCGAGCGCCTTGAGATCGACCTGCCGCCCCTTGGGCGTTCGGCGCGGCTTCCGGCGCGGCGGATTGGCGCCGTTACCCGGCGGCCTGGTCTGCACGTTCATCTTTAGAACTCTCCCAGCCTAGAGATGCGGCCGGATGCCCCTTTGAACAATATGGGCTTTCCCATGATACGATAGAACATATCTATCGTGACGAACGGTCTTGATTAGTATCCTTGTTGCGATGCAAACAGGGTCGCGAGCCCGGACCTCATTCTCCCGGGCAGGTGAACGAGATGATCGACAAGCTTGAATTTATCCTGGCGCTCGCGCGCGAACGCCATTTCGGACGCGCCGCGGAGTCCTGCGGGGTGACGCAGCCAACCCTGTCCGCCGGGGTGAAACAGCTCGAGGAGCAATTCGGCGTGCTGCTCGTCAATCGCGGCTCGCGCTTCCGCGGCTTCACCCACGAGGGCGAGCGCGTGCTGGAATGGGCGCGGCGCATCGTCGGCGACACGCGCGCCATGCGCGACGAGATCAATGCCCTGCAGCACGGCCTGTCCGGCCGACTGAGGATCGCGGCGATCCCGACCGCGCTCGCGATGGTCGCCTCGCTCACCACGCCCTATCGTGAGCGGCATCCGAACGTGCAATTCACTATCTGGTCGCGCACATCGGTAGAGGTCTTCGAGCTTCTGGAAAATCTCGAGATCGACGCCGGCATCACCTATCTCGACAACGAGCCGCTCGGGCGCGTGAACGCGATCCCGCTTTACCGCGAACGCTATCGCCTGCTCACGTCGGCGGATGCCCCGCTCGGGAACCGCGACAGCGTGACTTGGGCGGAGGTCGGGCAGGTTCCCCTTTGCCTGCTCACCCCCGACATGCAGAATCGCCGCATCATCGAGCGGCTGCTGAAGGGGGCGGGCGCTTTCTCTCCGCCCACGCTCGAATCCGATTCCATGATCCTGCTGTTCTCGCATGTGCGGACCGGGCGATGGGCGAGCGTGATGCCGGCCAAGCTCGCCGAAACGCTCGGCCTGACCAAGACCATCCGCGCCATCCCGATCGTCGATCCGGACGAGGTGCACCAGATCGGCCTCGTCATTCCCGCGCGCGCGGCGATGACGCCGGCGACCGCGGCGCTGGTGGAGGAGG
Source organism: Pseudorhodoplanes sp. (assembly GCA_035548355.1). GTDB lineage: Bacteria > Pseudomonadota > Alphaproteobacteria > Rhizobiales > Xanthobacteraceae > Pseudorhodoplanes. Next base: position 16,580 of record DASZTD010000024.1, on the reverse strand, counting down.
CGCGGCGCGTTGCGGCGCTGCTCGAGGCCGCCTGACCCGAGATTGCCAAAACGATTGGGAACCCCTATTGCCGAACGTGACGGTCTTATCGATCCGCGCGCCGGGAGCCCCATGTGATCGACAAGCTGGAATACCTGCTCGCGTTAGCCAATGAGAAGCATTTCGGCCGCGCCGCAGAAGCCTGCGGGGTTTCCCAGCCTTCGCTCTCGCTCGGCCTGAAGCAGCTCGAGGAACAACTCGGCGTCATGCTGGTGCAGCGCGGCTCGCGCTTCATCGGGCTGACCGCCGAGGGCGAACGCACGCTCGAATGGGCGCGGCGGATCGTCGGCGACGCGCGCGCCATGCGCCAGGACATCAAGGCGCTGAAACAGGGCCTGACCGGGCGGATGCGGATCGCCGTGATTCCGGCGGCCCTGCCGATGGTGACGACGGTGACCGCCCCGCTCGCGGCGCGCCATCCCGACGTGCAATTCACCATCCTGTCGCGGCCCTGGTCGGACATGTGCCTGATGCTCGACAATCTCGAGATCGACGCGGCGATCACCTATGTCGATGTGGAGCCGCTGTCGCGCGTGACCACCATTCCGCTCTATCGCGAGAGGTATCGCCTGGTGGCGTCAAAGGACGCGCCGGTGGCGCAGCGCGCGACCATCAGCTGGGCGGAGGTGTCGAAAATGCCGCTCTGCCTGCTCACACCCAACACCCAGAACCGGCGGATCATCGAGGAGCTGCTGCGCGAGGCGGGCGAGGCACCGAGCGTGGTCGTCGAATCGGATTCGATGACGGTGCTTTTCGCGCATGTGCGCACCGGCACCTGGGTCAGCATCGTGCCGGAAAAGCTCGTGCAGGCGAGCAGGATGGCAACGGAATTCTGCGCCATTCCGATCGTGGAACCGGACGTCACCCACACGATCGGGCTCGTCATGCCGGTGCGCGACCCGGCGACACCGCTCGCCAATGCTCTGGCCGGCGAAGCGCGGCGCGCGGCGGCGGCGATGCTGCACTGAGCGCCGCGGCGGCGGCGCGATTTTTCCGATTGCCGGTCGCCGGCGTTTGCCGGTTACCTTGCGCGCTCCGTATCGCGCGCGCGGCCGACTCGACTTTCGTCTGATATCGCGATTGCTTTTTGCAATCGCGGCAAAGGAATGCGCGCTTGATTGATCCGCGCACCATTCGCACCGTCTCACGCAAAAGAAAGCGCAAAAGGCGAAGAACTTTTTCGAGGAGACGATAGATGACGACGATCGGGGACACCATGCCGGCGGCCGGCGCCATGCCGGGCCTGCTGGATCGCGAACGCATCATCGCCAAGGCCGGTTTCAACCGCTGGCTCGTGCCGCCCGCCGCTCTGTGCATCCATTTGTGCATCGGCATGGCCTATGGCTTCAGCGTGTTCTGGCTGCCGCTGTCGCGCTCGCTCGGCGTGACGCAGACCAAGGCCTGCCCCGACATGACGCTGATGCAGGAATTGTTCACGACGACCTGCGACTGGCGCGTCGCCTCAATGGGCTGGATGTACACGTTGTTCTTCGTGCTGCTCGGCATCGCCGCGGCGATCTGGGGCGGATGGCTCGAACATGCCGGGCCGCGCAAAGCCGGCATGGTGGCGGCGCTGTGCTGGTGCGGTGGCCTCGTCCTCGGCGCGATCGGGATCATCACCCATCAATTGTGGCTGCTGTGGCTCGGCTCGGGCGTGATCGGCGGCATCGGCCTCGGCCTCGGCTATATCTCGCCGGTCTCGACGCTGGTGAAATGGTTCCCCGACCGGCGCGGCATGGCGACCGGCATGGCGATCATGGGCTTCGGCGGCGGGGCGATGATCGGCTCCCCGCTCGCCAATATCCTGATGAACTATTTCAAGTCGCCGACCTCGGTCGGAGCGTGGGAGACCTTCCTCACGCTCGGCGCGATCTACTTCGTCTTCATGATGATCGGCGCCTTCCGCTACCGCATCCCGCCGGCGGGCTGGCGACCCGACGGCTGGACGCCGCCGGCGGCCTCCAACGCGATGATCACGCAGCATCACGTTCACCTCAGGGACGCGCACAAGACGCCGCAATTCTGGCTGATCTGGTGGGCGCTCTGCCTGAACGTGTCGGCGGGAATCGGCGTGATCGGCATGGCCTCGCCGATGCTGCAGGAGATTTTCGCCGGCAACCTGATTGGCATGCCGGGAGTGAAATTCGCCGAACTGAGTGCCGATCAGCGGGTGCAGATCGCGACGATCGCCGCGGGCTTTGCGGGGCTGCTGTCGCTGTTTAACATCGCCGGGCGGTTCTTCTGGGCTTCGCTATCCGATTATATCGGGCGCAAGAACACCTATTACACGTTCTTCATTCTCGGCATCGCGCTCTACGCCTCGGCGCCGTTCTTCGCCTCGATCGGCTCGAAGGCGCTGTTCGTGCTCGCCTTCTGCATCATCCTGTCGATGTATGGCGGCGGCTTCTCGACCGTGCCGGCCTATCTCGCCGACATGTTCGGCACGCAATTCGTCGGCGCGATCCACGGCCGCCTGCTGACCGCGTGGTCGACCGCGGGCATCATCGGCCCGGTGGTCGTGAACTATCTGCGCGAATTCCAGCTCGCCGCCGGCGTCCCGCGCGACCAGCTCTACAACAGCACGATGTACGTGCTGTGCGCGATGCTGGTGGCGGGGCTGATCTGCAATTACCTCGTCAAGCCGGTCGATCCGAAGTGGTACATGAGCCAGGAGGACGTCGCCAGGCTGCAGGCCGCGAGCGCCAAGGGCGCGGCCACGACCGGATCCTTCGGCATCGGCAGGGGCGGGCTCGACCTGCAGGCGGCGCTGTTCTGGGCCTTCGTCGGCGTCCCGCTCGCCTGGGGCGTGTGGAAGACGCTTGAAAGCGCGATCAAGATCATCTGAGCGCATCAGGGCCGCGGGCGGCCCCCTTTCCGTCCGCGGCTCTTTCCGTTCCGTTCAACGCAGCCCGGAGAGACGTTACTCCCTCGCCCCCGATGGCGAGGAGCGCCGCTTTCCCTCGACCCTCATGGCGGGGAGCGCGGAAGGCGCGTCTCGAACCATGAGGCCCCGTTCACGACGAAGGCCCGGCGGCCTTTCAGGCGGCCGGCGGGGCCACCGCGGCATCGTGCTGGCCGCTTTTCCTGAGTTCATCGGCGACGAAGCCCGATGCCTTCATCTCCTCGACGAAGGCGCGCAGGTAGCGCGCGCCGGCTTCCCCGCGCCCGCGCGGCGTGCCCATCGCCTGCTCGATCACCATAAAGCGGCCGGGGACGAGCCGCAGGTCGGGATTGGCCGCCACCACCTCCTGCATGTGCTGTTTCACCCCCGCGAGCACGTCGAGATTGTCGCGGCGGAACAGCGCGACGGTTTCGGCGAGGCCGGGGGCGCGCTCGATCGTCGCCTTTTTCAGGTTGCGGGTGAGGAACAGGTCATAGGCCGAATCCTTCCCGGCGGTGACGCGCACGCCCTCGCGATCGACATCCTCCACCGAGCGTATCGGGGAATCCCTGCGCACCACGTAGCAGCCTTCGATCTGCACATAGGGGGCGGTGAAGGCGATGTCCTGCTCCCGCCTGGGATCGATCGCGAGATACATGATGTCGAAGGCGCGCGGATCGGCCTTGAGCGCATCGACCACGAGCCCGGCCTGCTCGAAGGGGACGAATTGCAGCGGCACGTTCAGCCGGCGCGCCAACTCGCGCGCCAGCGCCGGCGAGACGCCGCGCGGCTCCCCGCCCTTCTCGCCGCGCTGGACGAGGACGGTGTTGCCGTAATTGAGCGCGGCGCGCAGCCTGCCGCCGGGAGCGAGCTGTTCGAGAATGTCGGCGGTGACGTCTTTCGTCATGGCACCCGCGCTTGCTGGAGTGAAAAAAGGCGGCGCCCGCGAGAGGCGCCGCCGATCGGATCAGGCGACCTTCTCGAACATGTGCCTGAACATGTTCCGGCGCGCTTCCTCGTCGTTCTCGGTCTTGAACTTGTACTTGTCCTTGAGGGCGACCGCGCGCTGCGCCGCCGGCCTCGCCGAAATCTCATCGACCAGACGCTTGACGTTCGGGAAAAGATCGAAGGCGCCGTCGCCGAGCACCATCGGGATGAGCCGCGCCCAGCCCCAGAGATTCATGTCGACGATGCTGTAGGCGTCGCCGACCATGTATTTCTGCTTGCCGAGCCGGTCGTTGAGAATGCCGAAATGGCGCCGCGCCTCGAAGGCGTAGCGGTTGATCGCGTAGGGAATCTTCTCCGGCGCGTAATTGCGGAAATGCACCGACTGGCCGGCATAGGGCCCGACGCCGGAGGCGACGAACATCATCCAGGACAAAAGCTCGCCGCGCAGCCTCGGCGTGTTCGGCGGCATGAACTTGCCGGTCTTCTCGCCGAGATAGAGAAGGATCGCGCTCGAATCGAACACGACCGCCTCGCCGTCCACGATCGCCGGCACCTTGGCGTTGGGATTGATCGCGAGATAATCCGGCTTGTGCTGGTCGCCCTTGCGGGTATCGACCGGGATCGCCTCGTAAGGCAGGCCGCTCTCCTCGAGAAACAGCGCCACTTTGGTCGGGTTGGGAGCTCCGCTAAAATAAAATTTCAGCATGGTCGTCCTTGGCGTGTGCAGGAATGCGCGAACGGCAGGGCACGCGGCCCCGCATTCGCAGCGACCCTATATAAGGGGACGGCCGGGGGCTGCATAGCAGCGCCGCAGCGCCGCCGCGCAGAGGAGACCGCGCAATCCCGCATGGCGCCGCGCCGGGACTTCGCCTCGCCCCGGCGTCAGAACAGCCCGACGATCTTGCCGTCCTTCACGTCGATCGAATCGGCCGACGGCACCTTGGGCAGGCCGGGCATGGTCATGATCTCTCCGCAGATCGCGACGATGAACTCGGCGCCGGCGGAGAGGCGCACCTCGCGCACCGGAATGGTGAAGCCGGTCGGGGCACCCTTCACGTCCGGATTGGTCGAGAACGAATACTGCGTCTTGGCGATGCAGACCGGCAGCTTGCCGAAGCCCATTTCCTCCCACGCCTTGAGCTGGTCCTTGACCGACTTGTCGGCAGTTGCGTCGTCGGCGCGATAGACCTCCTTGGCGATGGTGCGGATTTTCTCGAACAGCGGCATCTCGTCGGGATAGAGGAGCTTCAGATTCGCCTTGCCCTCGTCGATCACCTTGACGACGGCGCGTGCGACGTCGGCGGCACCCTCCCCGCCCATCGCCCAGTGATCCGCCATCAGCGCCTCGACGCCGAGCGCCCTGCACTTGTCCTTGACCAGCGCGATTTCCGCCTCGGTATCGGCGGAGAAGCGGTTGATCGACACCACCGCCGGCAGACCGAATTTCCTGACATTCTCGATATGCCGCTGCAGGTTCGCCATGCCGGCCTCGAGCGCCTTCAGGTCTTCCTTCTTCAGGTCCTCCTTCCTGACGCCGCCATGCATCTTGAGCGCGCGGATGGTGGCGACGAGCACCACGCAATCGGGCTTCAGCCCCGCCTTGCGGCATTTGATGTCGATGAATTTCTCGCCGCCAAGATCGGCGCCGAAACCGGCCTCAGTCACCACGTAGTCGGCGAGCTTCAGCGCGGTGGTGGTGGCGACCACCGAGTTGCAGCCATGCGCGATATTGGCGAAGGGCCCGCCATGGATGAAGGCGGGCGTACCCTCGAGCGTCTGCACGAGGTTCGGGGCGATCGCGTCCTTGAGCAGCGCCGTCATGGCGCCGTGGGCGTTCAAGTCCTTGGCGCGGATCGGCTTGCGGTCGCGCGTATAGCCGATGATGATGTTGCCGAGCCGCGCCTTGAGATCGTCGAGGTCCTTGGCGAGGCAGAAGATCGCCATCACCTCCGACGCCACGGTGATGTCGAAGCCGGCCTCGCGCGGATAGCCGTTGGCGACGCCGCCGAGCGAGCAGACGATCTGGCGCAGCGCGCGGTCGTTCATGTCCATCACCCGCCGCCAGGCGACGCGGCGCGAATCGATGCCGAGCGCGTTGCCCCAGTAGATGTGGTTGTCGATCAGCGCCGCGAGCAGGTTATGCGCCGAGGTGATGGCGTGGAAGTCGCCGGTGAAGTGGAGGTTGATGTCCTCCATCGGCACGACCTGCGCATAGCCACCCCCGGCGGCGCCGCCCTTCATGCCGAAGGACGGCCCGAGCGAAGGCTCGCGCAGGCACATCATCGCCTTCTTGCCGATATGGTTGAGCGCGTCGGTGAGGCCGACGGTCGTCGTCGTCTTGCCCTCGCCCGCAGGCGTCGGCGAGATCGCCGACACGAGGATGAGCTTGCCGTCCTTGCGCCCGGCGAGCGACTTCACGTAGTTCATCGACACCTTGGCCTTGTAGTGGCCGTAGGGCTCGAGATTTTCCGGCGCGATGCCGAGCTTCTCCCTGGCGATATCGATGATCGGCCGCATCTTCGCGGCCTGCGAAATTTCGATGTCGGATTTCGGATTTTGATGTTGGGAGGCGGGCATGCTGGGCGTCCATCAATAATCAGGAACAGTGAGGGTATTCGGGGATTGCTTTGTCATGGCCGGTGCCCGGCATGACGGCGAACGTATCATGTGAAGCGCGCGCCCTTTTCGAGGCGGGCTTGCGCCGCCCACTCGCCGGCGCCGATCTTCTTGCCGCCGTCGGGCTGCACGCGGGTGATCCTGAAGCGGCCGTCGGCGCAAACGACGGTGACGCCGTCGCCCTCCACCGCGACGATCTCGCCAAGCTTGCCGCCGATGCCCTTGGGATCGCGCGCGGGGATCGGCGTGGCATCGAAAATCTTCACAATCGTACCGTTCAGCGTGGTCCAGGCCCCGGGCGAGGGATTGCAGCCACGGATCAGCCGGTCGATCTGCTCCCACGGCTTGCCCCAGTCGATCCGCGCATTGTCCTTGCCGCATTTGCCTTCGTAGCTGGCGCGCGAATGATCCTGCTTGATGCGCGGCGCCTTGCCGGCTTTGACGAGATCGACGGCCTCGAGCATCGCCTCGACGCCCATCGGGAACAGCCGGTCGAAATAGACCGTGCCGAGCGTGTCGGTATCGGAGATCGGCGTTTTCTTCTGCAGCAGAATATCGCCGGTATCGAGCCCGTTGTCGGGCCAGAAGATCGAAAGACCGGTTTCCTTCTCGCCCTTGATGATCGGCCAGTTGATCGCGCTGGCGCCGCGGTAAAGCGGCAGAAGCGAGGGGTGGTATTGAATGGAGCCGTGGGTCGGAATGTTGAGGAATTCCTCCGGAACGAACAGCGTCACGAAGGCCATGACCTGCAAGTCGGGCTTCAGCGCCCTAAACTCGTCCCACACCTTCGGGTCCCGATAGGATTCGGGCTGGAACACGGGAAGCCCCGCGGCGAGCGCGGCCTCCTTCAGCGGATCGGCCTTCGCGCCGGGCTTCTCGGGCGCGACATAGACGCCGACGATATTCTCGCCGCGCTTCACCAGGGCTTCCAGCACGGCCTTTCCGAAAGCCTGTTGGCCGTGGACGACGATGCGCATTTTCAAACCTCTCCCGATCTCTGTTCGCTCCCTCCCCCGCCTGCGGGAAAGGGTTTGGGAGGGGCGTCGCGCGACCGCTTCGAGACCCCTCCCGGCGGCCTTCGCCCGCCGGCCTCCCCCGCCGGGAGGCAGAAAAGCTACGCGGCCTTCTCCTTCTTCTCCGGCGCGCTGAGAGCGCCCGACGCCTTGATCTCGGCGATTTCCTTGGCCGAGAATTTGAGCACGTCTTTCAGGATTTCGTCGGTGTGCTCGCCGAGCAGCGGCGAACGCTTCACCTCGGAAATGGAGTCGGACAGCTTGATCGGGTTGCCGACGGTCAGATACTTGCCGCGCGTGGGATGATCGACCTCGACCACCGTGCCGGTCTTGCGCAGCGACTCATCCTCGGCAAGCTCCTTCATCGACAGGATCGGCCCACAGGGAATGTCGTACTTGTTGAGGATTTCCATGGCCTCGAACTTGGTCTTGGTCATGGTCCATCGCTCGATCCGCTCGAAAATCTGGTTGAGCTTGGGCAGGCGGGCCTTCGGCGTCGCGTATTCCGGATCGGTCTTCCAGCCCGGCTCGCCGATCACCTCGCAAATCTTCTCCCAGACCGGCGCCTGCGTGATGAAGTAAATATAGGCGTTGGGATCTTCCGGCGCGCCTTTGCACTTGAGGATGCGGCCCGGCTGGCCGCCGCCGGAATCGTTGCCCGCGCGCGGCACGGTATCGCCGAAAGGCACGCCTTCGCCGAACTGGCTGTATTCGGTGAGCGGGCCGTGCTTAAGCCGCTGCTGGTCGCGCAGCTTGACGCGGCAGAGATTGAGCACGCCGTCCTGCATCGCGCAGAGCACCTTCTGCCCGCGGCCGGTGCGGGTGCGCTGGTAGAGCGCGGTGACGATGCCGAGCGCGAGATGCAGCCCCGTGCCGCTGTCGCCGATCTGCGCGCCGGTGACGAGCGGGGGACCGTCGCGGAAGCCGGTGGTAGACGCCGCGCCGCCGGTGCACTGGGCGACGTTCTCGTACACCTTGCAATCCTCGTAGGGTCCTGGGCCGAAGCCCTTCACCGACGCCACGATCATGCGCGGGTTGAGCTTGTGGATGTAGTCCCAGGTCAGCCCCATGCGGTCGAGCGCGCCGGGCGCAAAATTCTCCACCAGCACGTCGCAGGTCCGGATCAGCGCATCGAGCACGCGCTTGCCCTGCGGATGCTTGGAATCGATCGTGATCGAACGCTTGTTGTGGTTGAGCATGGTGAAGTAGAGCGAGTCGGCCCCCTTCACGTCCATGAGCTGCCCGCGCGTGATGTCGCCGCTGCCCGGGCGCTCGACCTTGATCACGTCCGCGCCGAACCAGGCGAGAAGCTGCGTGCAGGTGGGCCCGGACTGAACATGGGTGAAGTCGAGAATGCGCACGCCGTCCAGCGCCTTGCCGTCCTTGCCGTAGGGCTTGCTCGACGGCCTGGGCAGGCCGGCGGAGGCGCCCTTCGCGCCGGCGGCCCGGGGCGCGGGCTTGCGCGATTTCGGTTTCACGATCGCCTTCGACCTCGTCTTGCTCTTTGCCGGTTTGGCTTTCTTTCGGACTGCCATTGTCGCTCTCTCGTCTCTCTGTCTCTCGGCGCCGCCACGCCCGCGCGGGCGGGATATGCGGCCAATGCGTTTCCGCCCGGGCGGGCGGACTCTATTTCTTCTTCAGCGCGCTCTGCGGATTGAGGTTACCGATGCGGCCCGATTCGCTGCCCGCCGCCGGGTCGATCACGGCGTTGATCAGGGTCGGCTTGCCGGAATCCATCGCCGCGTTCACCGCGCGCTTCAATTCGTCGGGCGAGGTGGCGTTGACGCCTGTCCCGCCGAACGCCTCGATGATCCGGTCGTAGCGCGCGCCCTTCACGAACACGGTCGTCGCCGGATCGGAGCCGGCGGTGTTGACGTCGGTGCCGCGGTAGATGCCGTCGTTGTTGAAGACGACGATGCAGACCGGCAGCTTGTAGCGGCAGATGGTCTCCACCTCCATGCCGGAGAAACCGAAGGCGGAATCGCCCTCGATCGCGAGCACCGGCTTGCCGGTCTCGATCGCCGCGGCGATGGCGTAGCCCATGCCGATCCCCATCACACCCCAGGTGCCGACGTCGAGGCGCTTGCGCGGCTGATACATGTCGATCACCCCGCGCGCGAGGTCGAGCGTGTTGGCGCCCTCGTTGACGAGGATCGCGTCCGGCCGCTCCTTGATGATGGTGCGCAGAACGCCGAGCGCGCCGTGATAGTCCATTGGCACGTTGTTGTTCATCAGCCGCGGCGCCATCTTGGCCACGTTCTCCTCGCGCTTCCTGGCGACCGCGGCCAGCCAGTCCGCCGGCGGGGCGGGCCACTTCGCGCCCATCCCATCGAGCAACGCCGAGACGCAGGAGCCGATGTCGCCGACCACCGGCGCGGCAATCTCGACATTCGAATCCATCTCCTTCGGGTCGATGTCGATCTGGATGAACTTCTTCGGCGCCTCGCCCCATGCCTTGCCCTTGCCGTGCGACAACAGCCAGTTGAGCCTGGCGCCGATCAGCATCACGACGTCCGAATCCTTCAGCACGGTCGAGCGTGCCGCGCCCGCGCATTGCGGATGCGTGTCGGGCAAAAGGCCTTTGCCCATGCTCATCGGCAGGAAGGGCGCGCCGCTTTTCTCGACGAAGCTTCTGATCGCGGCGTCGGCCTGCGCGTAAGCGGCGCCCTTGCCGAGAATGATCAACGGCCGCTTCGCCGATTTGAGCACGTCGAGCGCTCGTGCGACCGCCTCCGGCGAGGGAATCTGCGCCGGCGCCGGGTCGATCACCTTGACCAGCGATTTTCTTCCCGCCTCGGCGTTCATCACCTGGCCGAACAGCTTCGCCGGCAGATCGAGATAGACGCCGCCGGGACGCCCCGACACCGCCGCGCGGATCGCGCGCGCGAGCCCGATGCCGATATCCTGCGCATGCAGGATGCGATAGGCGGCCTTGCACAGCGGCTTGGCGATGGCGAGCTGGTCCATTTCCTCGTAGTCGCCCTGCTGCAGATCGACGATCTCGCGCTCGGAGGAGCCCGACATCAGGATCATCGGGAAGCAGTTGGTAGTGGCGTGCGCGAGCGCGGTGAGGCCGTTGAGAAAGCCCGGCGCCGACACGGTCAGGCAGATGCCGGGCTTCCTGGTGAGAAAGCCGGCGATCGAGGCGGCGTAGCCCGCGTTCTGCTCATGGCGGAACGAGATGACGCGGATGCCCGCGGCCTGCGCCATGCGGCCGAAATCGGTGATCGGGATGCCGGGCACGCCGTACAGCGTGCCGACCCCGTTCAGCTTGAGCGCATCGATGAGCAGATTGAACCCGTCCGTCAGTTCCTGCTCGGATTGCGGTTTTGCCGCGACCGCTGCTTCGGCCATGTTCGTCTCCCGTTTTCCTTGGTCACGCGCGGATCCTGCCCGCGCATCCGTCGCCCCTGGCGAGGATCGCCGGGCGAAACCGGCGGCGACAGATGACTATGTGTTCCCGGCGCGCGCCGTCATCGCTCAATCCAGGTAATCGGCGTATTTGGCGACGTGATCGGCTAGGCCGAGCGCGTGCGTGCGCACGAGTTCCTCGGCGCGCTCGGTATCGCGCGCCTCCAGCGCCTCGATGATGTTCATGTGATCGCGGATCGATCGCAGCGCGCGGTCCTTCTCCACGATCGTCTTGCGGCGGATCATCCGCATATGCGTGAACAGATTCTCCGCCATCGAGATCAGCACGCTGTTGCCGCTCATGCGGATGATGGTCTGGTGGAATTCGATGTTCACTTCGGAATATTCGTCGAGATGGGCGAGGATCTGCCCGTTCTCGAAGGTCGCGAACATCCGCCGGAGCGAGGCGATATCCGCATCGATCGCGTTCTCGGTGATCAGGCGCGCGGCCATGCTCTCGAGCGCGGCCCAGGCGGTGATCAGCTCGATCACCTCCTTCTTCGTCTTGCGAACGATATAGACGCCGCGCCGCGGCACCGAGCGCACGAAGCCCTCGCGCTCGAGCTGCGCCATCGCCTCCCGCACCGGGGTACGGCTCACCCCGAAATCCTGCGCGAGCTGGCGCTCGTCGAGCCGGATGTCGTTGCGGCTCTTGTAGATGTCCATCGAGACGATGACGTTCTTCAGCGCCGCATAGGCCTTGTTCTTGAAGCTGAAGGAGGTGTCGATCGGCTCGATCGCAAGCCGCGGCTCGGCGGCCTCGCCGCCTCGCCGTCCCCGCAGGTCATTCGCCGGAGGCTGGTTGGAACTCATCACCACACTCGTTTCATCGCTTTCGGAACCTATAATACAATATTCCAGAACAATCGGGCCGCACAATGCCGGAGCGGGCCGCTCCGGCACAGGCGAATCGTCGCGTCTAGCGCAGCATGCGGCTGCGCATCGGCTTGAGGACGAGAAGAGCCATCGCCGCCGCAACGAGGTTCAGCGCCGCGGCGATCAGGAACACCAGGTTCCAGCTCCCGCTCGCCTGCATGACCACGTTGCCGAGGGGCACGAGCAGGGCCGCCGTGCCCTTGGCGGTGTAGAGCATGCCGTAATTGGTGGTCGCGAATTTCCGGCCATAGACGTCGGTGCACATCGCCGGGAACAGCGAATAGATCTCACCCCAGGCGAAGAAGACGAGGCCGGACAGGATCACGAACATGACCGGATGCGTCGCGAATTGCAGCAGCAGGTAGATGCCGATGCCTTCGGCGAGAAAGGCGAGGAACATCGTGTTCTCGCGGCCGATATTGTCCGATACCCATCCGAAGAAGGGGCGGCAGACCCCGTTGAGCACGCGATCGATCGACAGCGCGAAGGTCAACGCCGGCAGGGTGAGGCCGAGCAGGCTCACCGGCACGTTGTCCACCCGGAAATCCTTGGCGATCGGCGCGAGTTGGGCGGTGGCCATCAGGCCGCCGGTGCCGACCATGACGAACATGGCGTACATCACCCAGAAAATCGGGGTCTTCAGGACTTCCTTCCAGTCATAGTCGCGGCGCGACTGCGCGACGGCGGTGGAGGCGACCATCTCGCGCGAGTCCGGCGCGCGCAGCAGCAGCCCGACCACAACCACCACCGCGCCTTGGCCGATGCCGAACCACCAGAAGGCGGATTCATAGCCGCTCGCCTGAATCATGTTGGCGATCGGGATGACCGTCAGCGCAGAGCCCGCGCCGAAACCGGCCGCGGTCAGGCCGGCAGCGAGGCCGCGCCGATCCGGAAACCATTTCAGCGCGTTGCCGACCGAGCCGCCATAGATCACGCCCGCGCCGATGCCGCCGATCGCGGCGGCGAGATAGAGGAGGAAAAGAGAATCCGCGTAGGCGTTCAGCATCCAGGCGATCGCCACCAGGACGCCCGAGCCGCTGATCATCACGCGCGGGCCGAACCGGTCGATCAGATAGCCCTCGACCGGCACGAGCCAGGTCTCGGTCAGAACGAAGATCGTGAAGGCGACCTGAATGGCCGCCCGGCCCCAATGGTATTTCTGGTCGATCGGATTGACGAAAAGCGTCCAGCCGTATTGCAGGTTGGCGATCATCACCATGCAGATGATGCCGAAGATCAGCTGGCCCCAGCGTGTCGCTTCCGATGCGGTCCCACGCGCCGACGCGCTCGCGGCGATAGTCATTATGCTCACCCTTGTTCGTTTCCCCGCCCTGCGTCCCAAGTTGGTATTATGTATTACAGGGCTGCGTCATTAGAGCGCACCTGATTGGCGGAGTCGAGCCCCTCCCATCGAAATTTCCTTTCGGCGGGAAAGGATTTGCGATCAGGCCGCGGTCGAGGGGCTGCCGCGCAGGCGGCTGACGCCCTGGGAAATCACCGACCAGAACAGCGCGATGAGGCCGAGCGCCATGATCGTGCCGACCAGCCCGTTGGACCAGAAGATCCTCAGCGAGCCCTGCGAGGCGAGCAGCGACTGCCGGAAGGCCTCCTCCGCCTTGTCGCCGAGCACGATGGCCAGCACCATCGGCGCCATCGGATAGTTGCACTTTTTCATCACGTAGCCGATCACGCCGAAGACCAGCATCAGGATCACGTCGAAGGTGGAGTTGTGCACGCTGTAGGCGCCGATCGCGCAGAACACGAGGATAATCGGGGCGATGATGCTGAAGGGGATACGCAGGATCGCAGCAAAAAGCGGCACGCAGGTCAGCACCACGAGAAGCCCTGCGATATTGCCGAGATACATCGAGGCGATCAGGCCCCAGACGAAATCCTTCTGCTCCACGAACAGCATCGGTCCGGGCTGCAGGCCCCAGATCAGGAGGCCACCGAGCAGCACGGCGGCGGTCGGCGAGCCGGGCACGCCGAGCGCGAGCATCGGCAGCAGCGCCGAGGTGCCGGCCGCGTGCGCGGCGGTTTCCGGGGCGACCACGCCTTCGATCTCGCCCTTGCCGAAATTCGATCCGCGCCGGGAGACGCGCTTGGCGATGCCGTAGCTCATGAAGGAAGCCGGCGTCGCGCCGGCGGGCGTGATGCCCATCCAGCAACCGATGAAGCAGGAGCGCAACGACGTCATCCAGTAGCGCGGCAATTCCTTCCAGGTCTGCAACACCACCTTGGAATTGATCACGGCGGAGCGACCCTTGAATTCGAGCCCCTCCTCCATCGTCAGCAGAATTTCGCCGATACCGAACAGGCCGATGACGGCGATCAGGAAGTCGAAGCCGGTCAGCAGCGTTTCGAACCCGAAGGTCAGGCGCAGCTGGCCCGTCACCTGGTCGAGCCCGACGGCGCCGAGCGCAAAGCCGATCATCATTGCCGCGAGCGTCTTGAAGGGCGGTTCCTTGCTCATGCCGATGAAACTGCAGAAGGCAAGGAAATAGACGGCGAATTTCTCCGCCGGCCCGAATTGCAGCGCGAACTTCGCCACTAGCGGCGCGACCAGCGTGATCACCACGATGGCGAAGAAGGCCCCGACGAAGGAGGAGGTGAAGGCGGCTGTCAGCGCCTCCCCGGCCTTGCCCTGCTGTGCCATCGGATGTCCGTCGAAGGTGGTTGCGACCGACCACGGTTCGCCCGGTATGTTGAAAAGGACCGAGGTGATGGCGCCGCCGAACAGCGCGCCCCAGTAGATGCACGACAGCATGATGATCGCCGAGGTCGGCGACATCGAGAAGGTGAGCGGCAACAGGATGGCGACGCCGTTGGCCCCGCCCAATCCGGGCAGCACGCCGATGATGACGCCGAGCAGGATGCCGACGAACATCACAAGAATGTTGAAGGGCTGGATGACGGTGGCGAAGCCGTGAAACAGATTGGCAAGCTCTTCCATGTTTTTTCCCCGGGCCGGCGATGCTGGCGCGCGGCCGCATGTCCCCGATTTGGCGGCGTCAATAGCCGAAAAGACTCTCGATCGGTCCCTTCGGCAGCGGCACGAGGAACCATTTCTCGAAAATCAGGAAAGTGATCACGGGAACGCCGACCGCCACCGGCGCCACCAGGGCCCAGCCGTAGCGTCCGAGCCATTTCATGAAGAACGCGATCAGCAGCGCGGAGGCGAGATAGATCCCGGTGAAGGGAAGCACGGCGACATAGATCGCGGTCGGTACCACCACCAGCGACACCTGCCGCAATTGCCCCCATTCGGCAAAGATCGCTCCGTCGGCGGCGGTCCAGGCTTGCACGAAATTGAAAATTCCCGCGCCCAGGATCAGGACGCCGACATAGAACGGAAAGAACCCGGCGCCCGGTCCGTCCGCGTCCCATTTGATGCCGACCCGGTAGCTCCCGCCGATCACGAGAAGCGCGAAGGCGATCGTGACCGCGGCAACACCAAGCTCCACCGCGCGATGGTTGGGGCCGGGCGCGCGCTGCGTTGTACTGCTCATCTTGCCGATTGCTCCGTGTGTGGAATGGAAGGCACCGCCGGCGGAGGAGATCCGCCGGCGGCGTTCACAGCGCGGTTGCTATTTCTTGACCCAGCCGGCGTCGGTCATGAGCTGGATGTGGCGCTGCTCTTCCTTGGCCACCCAGTCGGTGAATTCCTTGCCGGTCATGAAGGACTGGTTGAACGCGCCGTCCTCCATGAGCTTCTTCCATTCGGGCGTCTCGCGCACCTTCTTGAACAGGTCGATGTAGTAATTGACCTGATCCTGGCTCGCGCCGGGCGTCATGAAGATCCCGCGCAGCATCAGGTATTCGATATCGAGACCGGCGGATTTGCAGGTCGGGATGTCGTTCCAGGATTCGGTGGCGGTGATCTTGTCCTTGTAGGCGAGCCTGTCGCCGTCGAAAACGCAGAGCGGGCGCAGCTTTCCGCCCTTCCAGTGGGAGATGGCCTCGTTGGGATTGTTCACCGTGGAATCGACGTGATTGCCCACGAGCTGCACGGCGACAGCGCCGCCGCCTTTCTCGGGGATATAGATGAACTTCGCGCCGGTCGCCTTCTGAACCGCCTCGGTGATGATCTGGTCTTCCTGCTTGGCGCCGGTGCCGGCCATCTTGAAAGTGCCGTTGGCGGCTTTGGCGGCGTCGATATACTCCTTCGCGCTCTTGTAGGGCTTCTCCGCGTTTACCCAGAGAACGAACTCGTCGAGCGCGAGCATGGCGACCGGCGTCAGGTCCTTCCAATTGAAGGGGATGCCGGTGGCAAGCGGGGTGGTGAAGAGGTTCGACAGCGTGATGATGATCTTGTGCGGATCGCCCTTGGCGTTTTTGACGTCGAGGAAGCCCTCGCCGCCGGCGCCGCCGGCCTTGTTCACGACCACCATCGGCTGCTTCATCAGGTTGTGCTTGGTCACGATGCCCTGGATCGTGCGCGCCATGATGTCGGCGCCGCCGCCCGTGCCCGCGGGAATGACGAATTCGACCGGTTTCGTCGGCTCCCATGCCGCCCGCGCGGGCGTCAGCACAGCCGCGGAAATCGCCGCAGAGACGCCTATTCCCACGTAATGTTGCAACGTTCGATTCATAGCGTTTCCTCTTTCTCTTTCTCTTTTTTTGCTCCCGTCGCGTCCGGGCTTTCGCCGGGCCGCTCCGTCCCACGGTCGTTGTCGCCCCGAGTTTGAAATGTAATCCCGATCGGGCGATAGCGGTATGCATAATAATGGATTCATCCCCGCTTGACGGCGGCGTGCTGACGCAGCCCGCCCCTCTTGCGGCGGTGCAACAAAAAA
>DASZTD010000023.1:0-46626 GCA_035548355.1 Pseudorhodoplanes sp. | reverse complement strand
TCAGGCGCGTAAATAGGGTTTTAACGCGCTCGGACAGAAGCGCCCATTCTTCTTCACTGACTTCGCTCGCGACGTTTTCTGCGGGCTTGACGGATGCGATAACGCTTTGGACGTAGTCGATCATTCGCATGGCAACGGTCGACTCTGGGGCATCTCTGTCCCCGCCTGTGATATTTCTTGCCGCGAACTCCCACCAAGCACGATGAAGCAGGCGCTCACCAGGAAGCCTTGAGACCTGTTTTGCGATCTCTGCAACCAGCTGGTCGATCTCGGAAGTGATCGTCGGGAGATGGGTCGCTGCCTTTACGATTGCCTCCTCCCAGTCAGAGGCACCAATGCGGGAGCGACTTACAATGAGGCGTCCAAAACGCGCGAACTCAAATGGACCCGCAGCGAAATAGTCGTCTGGCGTGTCGGTGCGGGGTTTCTGCTTTCGGCGACGTTTTCTACCCATGATGGGGCTCAAATCTCAGTCACGTGTTGGCAAACAAAATACCGTCAGACCCAAACATCCACACTGACGGTAGTTTTCTCAACTGGCACTGAGCTCAATGAACCACCGTCAGAAACACCGTCAAAATTCCTTGTTGCCGTGACCTGCCACAACATACGCAGAAGGAAAATCAACAGCTTGGAAGAAACACGCTTCGATTGACAATAGTCTGCCGATAATCAACCGGTCATCCCGTAACTTACTATTTTCCTTCGCTATTTCTCTGCAATGCGACCTAGAGTATCCGTTTCCCCTCACTCCCACTCAATCGTCCCGGGGGGCTTGCTGGTCACGTCATAGACGACGCGATTGACGCCCTTGACCTCGTTGACAATGCGGGTTGCGACATGGCCGATGAATTTCATGTCGAAGGGATAGAAGTCCGCGGTCATGCCGTCGGTTGACGTCACCGCGCGCAGGCCGATGACATAATCGTAGGTGCGGAAGTCGCCCATCACGCCCACGGTCCTCACCGGCAGGATCACGGCGAATGCCTGCCAGATGTCATCGTAGAGGCCCGCGCGGCGGATTTCTTCGATATAGATTTCGTCGGCGAGCCGAAGGATGTCGAGCTTCTCCTTGGTGATCGCGCCGGGACACCGGATCGCAAGGCCCGGCCCGGGAAACGGGTGGCGGCCGACGAACGCTTCCGGCAATCCCAGCTCGCGGCCAAGCGCGCGCACTTCGTCCTTGAACAACTCGCGCAAGGGCTCGACGAGCTTCATGTTCATGCGCTCGGGCAGGCCGCCGACATTGTGATGCGACTTGATCGTCACAGACGGGCCGCCGGTGAACGACACGCTCTCGATCACATCCGGATAGAGCGTGCCCTGCGCGAGGAAATCCGCCCCTCCGATCTTCCTCGCCTCCTGCTCGAACACGTCGATGAACAGCTTGCCAATGGTCTTGCGCTTGGCCTCGGGGTCCTCGACCCCTTCGAGCGCGGCTAGGAACATCCGCGACGCATCCACATGCACGAGCGGAATGTTGTAGTGCCCGCGGAAAAGCGCCACCACCCTCTCGCCCTCGGCGAGCCGTAGCAGCCCGTGATCGACGAACACGCAGGTGAGCTGATCGCCGATCGCCTCATGGATCAGCACCGCCGCCACCGCCGAATCGACGCCGCCCGACAGGCCGCAGATCACCCGGCCCGTGCCGACCTGCGCGCGGATCTTCTCGATCGCCTCCTGCCTGAAAGCGCGCATCGTCCAGTCGCCCTTCAGCCCCGCGATCCGGCGCACGAAATTGCGGATCAGCGCGGCCCCGTGCGGGGTATGCACGACCTCGAGATGAAACTGGGTGGCGTAAAATTTCCGCTTCTCGTCCGCGATCATCGCGATCGGCGCGTTCGGCGCCCGCCCGACGACGCGGAATCCCTCCGGCGGGCGCGTGACGCGGTCGCCGTGGCTCATCCACACCGGATATTTCTCGCCCTTCTTCCAAACACCCTCGAAAAGCGGTGACTCTTCGGTCACCTCCACCTCGGCGCGGCCAAATTCGCGATGATGCCCGCCTTCCACCTTGCCGCCGAGCTGATGCGCCATCGCCTGCTCGCCGTAGCAGATGCCGAGAACGGGAACGCCGGCCTCGTAGATCGACATCGGCGCCAGCGGCGCGCCCGGTTCGTGCACGGATGCGGGCCCGCCCGACAGGATCACCGCCTTGGGCTTCATCGCCGCGAAGGCCTGCTCCGCCCGGCCGAAGGGCACGATCTCGGAATAGACGCCCTCCTCGCGCACGCGGCGCGCGATGAGCTGCGTCACCTGCGAGCCGAAATCGACGATGAGGATTTTTTCGTGGGAAGGAACCTGCGCCATGACGGGTTCTAGATGAGTCTTTTCGGCGCTTGCAAGGCCCATGTGGCTGCCGCCGCCTTCGGGTGCCGGCGAAATGCCGGTCCGGCGCTGGGGCACCAAAAGCCTTTCGTCCGCGACCATCGCCGCATCCCGAATAGATAGCCGCGCTCCCCCAGGGGTTTCATGGCTTCGTGCGGCTTTTCCACGGAAAAGTCGGGATTTTCCGCGGGGACGCGGCCGCGCCCACCGAGCTGCCGTCACGCGCGGCGCATGAGCGAGACGAAAAAGCCGTCGGTGTCGGTCGTGCACGGCGTCATGAGCAGCCCCTCCTCGGAAATCCGCCGCGCCGCCTTGCCGAACATGAAGGCCTGCTCGCCAAGCTGCCGCATGACCTCGGCCGGCGGCACGACGGCAAAGTCCGCGTGACCGGCGATAAAGGCGCGCACCTGGTCGCCGTTCTCTTCGGGCAGCACCGAACAGGTGATGTAGGCGATGCGCCCGCCCGGCTTCAGCAGCCGCACCGCCCGATCGAGCAAGGCCGCCTGCTCCTTCAGCCGCAGGGCGAGAGCGCCCGGCCGCAGCCGCCACTTGGCGTCCGGGTTGCGCCGCCATGACCCGGTGCCGGTGCAGGGCGCGTCGATCACCACGAGATCGAGCCGGCCGTTCAGATCGTCGAGCCCGCCATCGTCCGCCCTCGGCGTGCGCACCTGCACGTTGCGCGCGCCCGAACGCGCGAGCCGTTCGTAGATCGGCGCGAGACGGCGCTTGTCGCTGTCAGTCGCGTAAAGCTGGCCCTTGTTCTGCATCATCGCCGCCAGCGCCAGCGTCTTGCCGCCGGCGCCCGCGCAAAGATCGAGCACCTGCTCCGCGGGCTTGGCCCCGGCAAAGAGCGTGGCAAGCTGCGATCCCTCGTCCTGCACCTCGACGAGGCCCTTGATGAAGGCGGGCTCGGCATGGATCGCGGGACTTTTTGCATCCGCCGCGAGCGCGACGCGCAGGCCCCAGGGCGACCAGCGCGACGGTTTCGGCCTGAGATCGGAGAGTTCTGAAAGCGCGCGGTCGCGGTCGCCCTTCAGGAGATTGACCCGCAGATCGAGCGGCGCGCGGCTGGCAAGCGCGGCGCCTTCCTGCGCCCGCTCCGCGCCGAAGGCGCGCGCGAATGCCGGATCGAGCCATTCCGGATAATCGCCCGCGACATGCGCCGGCGCATTCTTCAAATCGGCGCAGGCGAGAGTCTCGCGCTCCTTTTCCGACAGCGGGGGCGGCGCGAAGCGCGAGCCGTCGAACAGTCCTTCGATCTGCGCCGGATCGAGCGCGCGCTCACGCCTCAGCATGCCGAGCACGATCGCGCGCGCGCTTTCATCCCCCATCAGGTACGCGCTCGATGCCTTGCGCCGCAGCGCGTCGTAGACGAGGCCCGCGATCGCCGCACGATCCCCCGACCCGGCGAAGCGGTGCGACAATCCCCAATCCTTCAGTGCATCGGGAGCGGGCCGCCGCCGCGCGAGGATGTCCGCGAGAATTTCGATAGCGGCGGCAATGCGGGCGGCAGGAACCATTTCAGGCCGCGGCGAGAATGCGGGCGATGAAAATGATCCACATGACGAGCAGCGCCACTGCGCCAACCCCGAAGGCCGCGCCGCGCTGCTTCACGTTGTTGTGCGTGATGTGAATGAATGCCTGCACAAGCCGCGCGATTACGAAAATCCATGACAGCACCAGGAAGATCAGGTCGGTCTTGCTCGTGATCAGCGCCAGCACGGTGACAACATAGAACAGCACCGGCAATTCGAATTGATTGCTGTAGCTGTTGGAGACCTGCATCGTCGGGCGCGGCCAGTTCGGCTCACGCAGCGCGATCTGGCTCGGGCGCACCGCGCCGCTGGAAAAATCGAGTCCGCGCCGATAGGCGAGAAACATCCCAAGCCCGAGAGTCAGCATCGCCTGCACGAAAAGCGGAAGCAATATCACCTGAAGCGACATCGGCATCTCCGTCCTGTGAGCCCCGGGAGATAACCCATCCCACGGCGCGGGCAAACGCCCGCCCGGGGCGCGGGCCTCAGATGCGGCTCGGATAATTCGGGCTTTCGCGCGTGATGGTCACGTCATGCACGTGGCTTTCGCGCAGCCCGGCCGAGGAAATCCGCAGGAAGCGGGCCTTCTCGTGCAATTCCTTGATCGTGCGCGCGCCGACATAGCCCATCGCCGCGCGCAGACCACCGGCGAGCTGGTGCAGCACCGTCGCCACCGCGCCCTTGTAGGGCACCTGGCCCTCGACGCCTTCCGGCACGAGCTTCAGCGTGTCCTTGATGTCCTGCTGGAAATAGCGGTCGGCGGAGCCGCGCGCCATCGCGCCGACCGAACCCATGCCGCGATAGGTCTTGTACGAGCGGCCCTGATAAAGAAACACCTCGCCCGGCGTTTCGTCGGTTCCGGCGAGCAGCGAGCCGACCATCGAGGCATGGGCACCGGCGGCGAGCGCCTTGGCGAGATCGCCGGAATACTTGATGCCGCCATCGGCGATCACCGGCGTCCCAGATTTGCTCGCTTCCTCGACCGCATCCATGATCGCAGTAAGCTGGGGTACGCCGACGCCCGCGACGATCCGCGTGGTGCAGATCGAACCCGGCCCGATGCCGACCTTGATCGAATCCGCGCCGGCGTCAATCAGCGCCTTGGCGCCCTCGCTGGTCGCGATGTTGCCCGCGATCACCTGCACCTTGTTCGACAGCCGTTTGATGCGGCTCACGGCGTCGAGCACGTGCCGCGAATGGCCGTGCGCGGTATCGACCACGACGAGATCGGCGCCGGCATCGATCAGCGCCTCGGTCCGCTCGAATCCCTTGTCGCCGACCGTGGTCGCGGCGGCGACGCGCAGCCGTCCCTGCTCGTCCTTGCAAGCGTTCGGATTGGCGACCGCCTTCTCGATGTCCTTCACGGTGATCAGGCCGACGCAACGATACTGCTCATCGACGACGAGCAGCTTCTCGATGCGGTTCTGATGCAGCAGCCGCTTGGCTTCGTTCTGATTGACGCCCTCGCGCACCGTGACCAGCCGATCCTTGGTCATCAGCTCGGCGACCTTCTGGCGCGGGTCGTTGGCGAAACGCACGTCGCGATTGGTGAGAATGCCGACGAGCTTGCCCGCCTTGCCGTTGCCGCCCCCTTCCACCACCGGAATGCCGGAGATGCGCTGCTCCTTCATGAGTTGCAGCGCGTCGGCGAGCGTCGCCTCGGGATGAATGGTGACCGGATTCACCACCATGCCGGATTCGAATTTCTTCACCTGCCGCACCTGGGCGGCCTGGTCGGCGGGTTCGAGGTTGCGATGAATGACGCCGATGCCGCCCGCCTGCGCCATGGCGATCGCCATCGCGGCCTCGGTGACGGTATCCATCGCCGAGGCGAGGATCGGGATGTTCAGCGAAATGTCGCGGGTGATGGTCGTGCGGATATCGACCTCGGACGGCAGAACGTCCGAAAGGCCGGGCTGCAGCAGCACATCGTCGAAGGTAAGCCCCTCGCGGGGGACGCCGTTGGGTTTTGCCATTGCCAACTCTACACGGGCGATCCCGGCATTTCAAACCGCCGGGGAATCGGGGTTGGCGCTGGTAGATAGCATCGCCTGCGGCCTATTGCGAGGCTCGGGCCGGACCGCCCGCAAGTTGCCCACCGCCCTCTAGGCGGACACGTTCACGCGCACCCGGTGCACGCCATTGTTACAATAGCCGCGCGGATTCCAGGGTGCCTGGTCCAGCGGCTGCGACCGTCCCGCCTCGTCGGTGGCGCGCGCCATGAGGATCGCGGGCCCGGCTGCGACGGTCACGGAGGCGCGAAAACGACGCCACGCGAACCGCCCCTCCGCCGGCGCAAGCTCGGCCCTGACCCAGGTGGCGCCGCCATCGGCCGACACATCCACCGCTTTCGCCGGCACATGGCCGCCCCATGCGAAGCCGCGCACGTGCAGCGATCCAGCCGGCACCAACGCGCCTTCCGCCGGCGCGGTGATCAGTGACTTCACCGGCATATCGACGATGACGGCGAAGTCGTTCAGGTCCGGTCGGGTGCCGGGCGGAATTGGATGACGGGGCAGACGATAGTCCGTCCCGGTCATCTTCTCCCCGTCATGCTCGCGGTTGCGCACCCAGATGCGGTTCAGCCATTTCTGCCAGGCCGAGCCGGGAAAGCCGGGCGCGACAATGCGCAGCGGCGCGCCATGCAGCAGCGCCAGTGGCGCGCCGTTCATCTCGAACGCGATGAGCGTCTCCGGCGCCATCGCCTTGCCGATCGGCAGGCCGCGCGACAGCGCGGGCTTGCCCGATCCGTTGGTCTGCACATCCGGCGCATAATGGCCGGTGTAAACCGCCGTATCCTTGAGCCCGCTCGCCAGAAGCAGATCGCGCAGGCGCAAGCCGGTCCAGCGCGCGCAGCCGACCGCGCCATTGCCCCATTGCAGGCCGTCGGTGGCCGGCGTGAAGCTCGCGCGGCCGTTGCCGGCGCATTCCAGCACGGCGGTCTCGCTGACGATCTCGAAGGAGGATTTCAGCTCGGCGAGCGTCCAGCTTTTCGGCCGGCTCACCTCGCCGTCGATCGTCAAGGTCCAGCTTTTCAGGGCGCCCTCGCCGATCTGTGGCAGGGTTCCGTTGTTGCGCACGAAGAAGGACGGAACGGGCGTCAGCGGTTCGTCGAGCAGATGCGGATCGGCTTCCGCGTTCAGCGCCTCGTCCTCGACGAGACGCAGTTGCGGCTTCTGCTCGCCGAGCAGGCGGCGCTCGCCGCCGGGCGCGGCCTCGCGGTGGGATATGGTCATGGGAGCAAGGTCATACGCGGCCCGCGCCGCCGGCTAAAGGCCTTGACAACCTGCTCCGGCTAGATCCGTCCGCCGGGCGGAGGACCGTGCTGGCGGATGGCTTCCACGATCTCGCGGTGCTGCCGGTCCTTCCGGTCCATGTAGATCGCGATCACTGCATGCAGGGAAGGCACGAAGAACAGCGGGTGGATCAGCAGGCCGAAAACGATGCAGGGCACCACGATCACGAGGTTCAGCACCGCGGACAGAATCTGCCCGTTCAGCAGCAGGGCCAGCGGTGGCAGGAACACGGCAAGAATGTAGATCATGGCGCGCCTCCGAGCAGGTCCGGAAAATGTAAGGAGCGTTGCGTCCCGCGCAATGGCCAGCGGCAAGGGCGCCATGTTATCCAGCCGCATCACTCCTCCTACGCCGAGCCGTGCAGCTTCCCGCTTCGCATAAACGCATCCTGCCGCTGATCGTGGCGACCGCCTTTTTCATGGAGAACATGGATTCGACGGTCATCGCGACCTCGCTTCCGGCGATCGCGGCCGATATCGGCACCAACCCGCTGGCGCTGAAGCTCGCGGTGACTTCCTACCTTCTCTCGCTGGCGGTGTTCATTCCGGCGTCGGGATGGACCGCCGACCGGTTCGGCGCGCGCACGGTATTTGCGAGCGCGCTGGTGCTGTTCATGCTGGGGTCGATCGGCTGCGCCTTCGCGCGCTCGCTCGAGGGCTTCGTCTTCGCCCGTATCCTGCAGGGGATCGGCGGCGCGATGATGACGCCGGTCGGACGCCTCGTCATCGTGCGCACCGTGGACAAGCGCGAGCTGGTGAACGCGATGGCCTGGGTGACAACGCCGGCGCTGGTCGGACCGATCGTCGGGCCGCCGCTCGGCGGCTTCATCACCACCTATGCGTCCTGGCCGTGGATTTTCCTGATCAACATCCCGATCGGGCTCCTGGGCCTCGCGCTCGCGCTGCGCTACATCGATCCGGTCCGCGCCGGGCATCTCGACAGGTTCGACGCGCTCGGGATGGCGCTGTCGGGGCTCGGCGTGGCCGGGCTGGCCTTCGGCCTGTCGGTGGCTGGGCTCGATCTCCTGCCGTGGTGGATCGCCGCCGCGCTGGTGACGGCGGGGGCGCTGTTCATGAGCGCCTATATCCTGCATGCACGCCGCGTTTCCGCGCCGGCGCTCGATTTCTCGCTGCTGTCGCTGCCGACGATGCGCGCGGGCGTCGCCGGCGGCTTCATGTTCCGGCTCGGCATCGGCTCCCTCGCCTTCCTGCTGCCGCTGCTGCTCCAGCTCGGCTTCGGCTACAGCCCCTTTCATTCCGGCCTGATCACCTTCGCCACCGCTGTCGGCGCCTTCGGGATGAAGACGGTGGCGGCGCGGGTGATCGAGCGGTTCGGGTTCCGCACGGTGCTGATCGGCGATGCGGTCGTGAGCGCGGCCTTCCTCGCAGCCTGCGCCACATTCAAGCAGACGACGCCGGTTTCGCTGATGGTCGCGGTGCTGCTGGTCGGAGGATTTTTCCGCTCGCTGCAATTCACCTGCATCAACACGGTGGCCTATGCGGACGTGGATGCGAGGCGCATGAGCCGCGCGACCTCGATGATGAGTGTCGCCCAGCAGCTCGCGATCTCGGCCGGCGTCGCGGTCGGCGCGCTGATCGTGGAAACGACGCTGCGGATCAAAGGCACGACGCAAATCGCGGCAGACGATTTCGCGCCCGCTTTCGTGATCGTCGCGCTGATTTCGGCCGCGTCGGCGCTGGTATTCGCGCAGCTTCCCGCCGATGCGGGCGCGGAAATGTCGGGACACCGTCCCGTCCCTGCCCCCAAGGCCGAGCCGATCGCGGCGGCGGAAACCACCGACCGCCGCATCGGGTAGGCAGAAGGCCCCGCCGGTCGCCCGGCGAGGCCCGGCAGTCAGACCGCCATCTTCAGTTCCTTGGCGGCGCGGAAGGCGACCTTCTTGCTCGCCTTGATCTTGATCGCCTCGCCGGTCGCCGGATTGCGGCCCATGCGGGCGGGGCGCTTGCGCACCTGCAGCATGCCGAGGCCGGCGATGCGAATTTTCTCGCCCTTCTTGAGATGCTTGGTGATCATCCCAACGAGGTCCGTCAGCAATTGGACGCTCTGGCGCTTCGTCAGCTGGTGCTCTTCGGCGAGCGCCGCCGCGAGATGTTTCAGCGTGACCTTGGTTACCGGCTTGGCCTTGGCCGCTGCGGGTTTGGAAGCCATTGTTTATGCCCTCTTTGATAGCGCAAACAGCGCGCTGGGCCAGCGTTATGAGATTCGCTGCAGGAAGCGAAGCGAATATCAGCGATTCTGTGGGCGATATCCGCTGGCAAGAACATAAAGTTCGGCCGAATCGGACCGACTCGCCGCCGGCTTGACGTGCCGCACGGCGGTAAAGTCGCGCTTCAGCGAGGCCAGCAGCGCCGCCTCGGTGCCGCCCTGGATGACCTTGGCGAGAAAGGCACCGCCCGGCCTCAGCACGGTGCGCGCGAAATCGGCGGCGGCCTCCACGAGCGCGACGATCTTGAGGTGATCGGTGCGGCGATGACCTGTGGCATTCGCGGCCATGTCGGACAGCACGATGTCGGCCGGCCCGCCGAGCATCGACGTCAGGTGTGCTGGCGCCGCCTCGTCAAGAAAATCGATCTGCTCGAAGGTCACGCCCGGGATCGGTGGCATGACGAGCAGATCGATCGCCACCACCTTGCCCTTTCCTTCCTCCGCGCCGACCCGCTTCGCCGCGACCTGGCTCCAGCCGCCGGGCGCCGCCCCGAGATCGACTACGCGCGCACCCGGCCTGAGCAGGCGATACTTGTCGTCGATCTCCATAAGCTTGTAGGCGGCGCGCGAGCGAAAGCCTTCGCGCCGCGCCCGCGCCACGTAAGGATCGTTGAGCTGGCGCTCCAGCCAGAGCTTGGAGGAGAGCGAGCGGTTCTTGCCGCTTCTGACCCGGACCTTCAATTCGCGCACGCCGCGCCCGCCCTTCGACGCGCTCACGCCGTGCCTCCCTCGCCCCACGCGCCCCAGGCGCCGTCCCTGCGCATCATCTGCACGAGCATGCCCTCGCGCAACCCGCGGTCGGCAACGCGCAGCCGCCGGCAGGGAAAGGCGCGGCGGATCGCCTCGAGAATCGCGCAGCCGGCGAGCACAAGATCGGCACGCTCGGTGCCGATGCAGGGATTGGCGACGCGCTCCTCGTAATTCATGGCGAGCAGCCGCTCGATCACATTGGTGACTTCCCGCTCCGTCATCCAGCAGCCGTCCACCCTGCGCCGGTCGTAGCGCCTGAGCGACAGATGCACGCCGGCGATCGTCGTCACCGTCCCGGACGTGCCGAGCAGATGCACCCGATCCGGATCGTGGCTGCCGACCTGCGCGGCGAAGGGGCGAATATGGCCCGCGACTTCCTCCACCATCGCCTCGAAAATGCTGCGATCGACGGCGATCCCGCCGTGCCGTTCGGCGAGCGTGACCACGCCCACCGGCAGCGAGATCCAGCGGCGGATGTCGGGCGGCGCAGGGCCGCGCGGCGAGTGCGGCAGATGCGCGCCGAGCCTGACGATCTCCGACGAGCCGCCGCCGATGTCGAACAGCACGACGCCGGCGGCGTCCGGATCGATCAGCGGCGTGCATCCGGTCGCAGCCAGCAGCGCCTCGGTCTCGCGATCGACGATTTCGAGATCGATGCCGACGACGTCGCGCACGCGCGCGAGAAAATCCGAACCGTTCTGCGCGAGGCGGCACGCCTCCGTCGCGATCAGGCGGGCGCGCGTCACCCCGCGGTTGCGCATCTTGTCCCGGCAGACGGCGAGCGCGTCAAGCGCGCGCCCGATCGCAGGCTCGCTCAGGCGGCCGGATGCGGTGATGCCCTCGCCGAGCCGGATGATGCGCGAAAACGCGTCGATGACGCGGAAGCTGTCATGCGTCGCGCGCGCCACCAGCAGGCGGCAATTATTGGTGCCGAGATCGAGGGCGGCATAGGTCGGCCCGTAGATATCGGTGCCGACCGCCGGCGTCTCGCGGCGCTGATAGCTGGGCGCTGGCCGACCCCGCTTGTGCCGGGCTCCTACCGACTCGCGAACGGGATCGAAGCCGGTCGCCCGGGCCTCGTCGTCCATTCAATATGTCCTGCCGTAACCGGCGCTTTCCGTCGCGCGGCCGGCGTGTTTCGATGATCGGACACAAGATAGCGGCCCCTTGCGGCCCGCGCAAACCACCGATGCCGCGCCGGCGGCGCGCTTGTGCCGCCGCGAGGGGGCCGCTATCTCAGGGCTTTCCCACGCCTGACCGGTTCCCCGCCATGAACGTGCACGACAAGTCCGCCACGTCAGACAACGACCTTGCAATCGCGAAATTCGGCATCGGCCAGCCGGTCGCGCGCACCGAGGATCCGGTGCTGATCCAGGGCCAGGGCCGCTATACCGACGACGTCGATCTGCCCGGCCAGGCCTATTGCGTGATGGTGCGTTCGACGCACGCGCATGGCGTGATCAGGGGCATCGACACCTCGGCGGCTCGGGAAATGCCGGGTGTGCTGGCGGTCTACACCGCCGCCGACCTCGAGGCCTACGGCCCTTTCAAGTTGGTCGTGAATTTCAAGAACCGCGACGGCAGCGAGATGAAGAAGCCGCTGCGCTTCGCCCTCGCCCATGACCGGGTCCGCTTCGTCGGCGATCCGGTCGCCTGCGTGGTCGCCGAGACGCCGCTGCAGGCCAAGGACGCGGCTGAGGCGGTGATTGCCGATATCGATCCCCTGCCCGCCGTCACCAGCATGACGGACGCGGACGCGCCCGGCGCCCCGCAGCTCTACGACGACGTGCCGAACAACATCGCGCTCGATTATCACTACGGCGATTCAGAAAAGGTCGCCGCCGCTTTCGCCAAGGCCGCGCATGTCACGAAGCTTCGCCTGGTGAATACCCGGGTGATCGTCAGCGCGATGGAACCGCGCGCCGCGATCGGCGAATACGACAAGTCGAGCGATCGCTGGACGCTGCATGCCGGCAGCCAGGGCGTGATGGGCATGAAGAACATGCTCGTGGACATGCTCAAGACCGACAAGAGCAAAGTGCGCGTGATCACCGGCAATGTCGGCGGCTCCTTCGGCATGAAGGCTGCGGTCTATCCGGAATATATCTGCATCCTGCACGCCTCGAAGATGCTCGGCCGCCCGGTGAAATGGACCGACGAACGCTCGGGCTCGTTCGTGTCCGACCATCACGGCCGCGATCACGTGATGATCGGCGAGCTTGCGCTCGACAAGGACGGGCATTTCCTCGCGGTGCGCCTGACCGGATACGGCAACATGGGCGCTTTCCTGGGTCACGTCGCGCCCGTCATGTCGACGCTGAACACGGTGAAGAACACGCCCGGCGTTTATCGCACGCCGCTGATCGAAGTCTCGACGAAATGCGTCTTCACCAACACCACCTTCGTTTCCGCCTATCGCGGCGCCGGCCGTCCGGAAGGCAATTACTACATGGAGCGGCTGATCGATGCGGCGGCGGCGGAAATGGGCATCGACCGCATCGAGCTGCGCAAGCGCAACCACATCGCCCCCGATCAATTACCGTTCAGTGCGCCGACGGAGATGGTCTATGACAGCGGCGACTTCACCGCGCTGATGAACCAGGCGATCGAGATCGCCGACGTGAAAGGCTTCGCCAGGCGAAAGGCGGAAAGCAGGGCGCGCGGCAAGCTGCGCGGCCTCGGCATCGGCTCGTTTTTGGAAGTCACCGCGGGCCCGATGCCGGAAATGGGCGGCATCCGGTTCGACCCCGACGGCGGCGTGACGATCCTGACCGGCACGCTCGATTACGGGCAGGGCCATGCGGCGCCCTTCGCGCAGGTGCTCGGCGAAAAGCTCGGCATTCCGTTCGACCGCATCCGCCTGCTGCAAGGTGACAGCGACGAGCTTGTCGCCGGCAGCGGCACCGGCGGCTCGCGCTCGATCATGTCGAGCGGACAGGCGATCGTCGAAGCCTCCGCGCTGGTGATCGAAAAGGGAAAGGCGATCGCCTCGCATGTGCTGGAGGCGTCCGCCGCCGACATCGAATTCGCCGGCGGCCGCTTCACGATCGCCGGCACCGACCGCTCCATCGGGTTGCTGGAGCTGGCCGCGAAGCTTCGCTCCGGTTTCAAATTGCCGCCCGACGTTCCGAATTCGCTTGACGTGCGCCATACGAGCGCCGGCGCGCAGGCTACTTTCCCGAACGGCTGCCACATCGCCGAGGTCGAGATCGATCCGGAAACCGGGGAGACCGAGGTGGTGAGATATTCGTCGGTCAACGACTTCGGCACCGTCGTCAATCCGCTGCTGGTCGAGGGCCAGGTGCATGGCGGCGTGGTGCAGGCCATCGGCCAAGTGCTGATGGAGCACGCGCTCTACGACAGCGAGGGGCAATTGCTGACCGGCTCGTACATGGATTACGCATTGCCGCGCGCCCACCATTGCCCGAACATCGGCTTTGCCAGCCATCCCGTGCCTGCGAAGACCAATCCGCTCGGCGCCAAGGGATGCGGCGAGGCCGGCTGCGCCGGCGGCCTCGTCTGCCTGATGAACGCCATTATCGACGCGCTGTCCGAATACGGCATTCGCCACATCGACATGCCCGCAACTCCGGCGCGCGTGTGGGCGGCCATCCAGCAGGCCCGCGCCGCCTGATCCCGCAGTTGCACCTGCGGGGTCAGTATGGGATAGGAAGCCCGCCGGGCCGTGATCGCGGCCTCTTCTCCAATTCCCTTTTCCGAATGACCAATCCTCGTCCCTTCAAGGCTGCCGGTGTCATGGGTTGGCCGGTCGCCCAGTCCCGCTCGCCCAGGCTGCACGGCTACTGGTTCGACCGCTACAAGATCAACGGCGCCTATATCCTGCTGCCGGTTCACCCGGACAAGGTGGCCGACGCGGTGCGCGGCCTCGTCGCGCTCGGCTTTGCCGGATGCAACGTGACGATCCCGCACAAGCAGGCCGTTCTGCCGCTGCTCGATCATGTCGATCCGCTGGCCCGCCGCATGGGCGCGGTGAACCTGATCGTCGTCGGCGAAGACGGCAAGCTCTCCGGATTCAACAAGGACGGCTACGGCTGGTTTCAGTGCATCCTGGAACAGAAGCCCGATTTTGACGTCAAAAAGGGACCGGCGGTGGTGATGGGCGCGGGCGGCGGCGCGCGCGCGATCGTGTTCACGCTCGCCGACGAAGGCGCGCCGGAAATCCGCCTGATCAACCGCCACCAGGACCGCGCCGAGAAGCTCGCCGCCGATTGCGGAAAGCCGGTCAAGGTCATCCCGTGGGAGCAGCGACGCGAGGCGCTCGAAGGCGCGAACCTTCTCGTCAATTGCACCAACCAGGGCATGATCGGGCAGCAGCCGCTCGACCTGCCGCTCGATAGGCTGCCGCCGTCGGCCTATGTCTCCGATATCATCTACAATCCAAAGGAAACCCCGCTGATCCTCGCCGCGAAGGCGCGGGGCAACGCGACTGTCGGCGGGCTCGGCATGCTGCTGCATCAGGGGCGGCCGGCTTTCAAAGCGTGGTTCGGGGTCGATCCGGAAGTCACGCCCGAATTGCGCAAGATCATCGAAGCGACGCTGTAACGTCGCCGCATTGAGGAAACGCTCGGGAGAAACAAAAATGTCGAAAATGTTTTCGTTGGACGGGCGCGTCGCGCTCGTCACCGGCGCGTCGCGCGGCCTTGGTTTCGCGATGGCGGAAGGTCTCGCCGAAAACGGCGCGACCGTCGTGCTCAACGGCCGCGACGCCAAGACGCTCGGCGAATGCGTCAAGACACTGACCGGCAAGGGCTATAAGGCCGACTTCCTTGCCTTCGACGTCACCGACGAAAAGGCCGCGCGCAAGGGCTGCGACGACGTGATGGCGAAATACGGCCGCTTCGACGTGCTGATCGCCAATGCCGGGATGACCTTCCGCCGTCCGATCGCGGAATGGACGATGGCGGAATGGAACCAGGTGATCAACGCCGACCTCACCTCCTGCTTCGTCATGACCCAGCAGGCGGTGAAGCACATGCGCGTCAACAAGCACGGCCGCATCATCTTCACGACCTCGCTGACCGCGATCCGTGGGCGGCCTGGCATCCACGCCTATGTCGCGGCCAAGACCGGGCTCGTCGGCATGACGCGCTCGCTCGCCGCCGAGCTTGCGCCGGACGGCATCACCGTCAACGGCGTGCTGCCCGGCTATTTCAAGACGGTGCTGAACAAGGCGCTGCTCGACGATCCGGTCTTCGTCGAATTCGTCAACGGGCGCACGCCGATGAAGCGCTGGGGTGAGCCGCGCGAATTGGCGCCGGCGGCGGTGTTTCTGGCGTCCGACGCCTCGAGCTTCGTCACCGGCCAGCAGATCGTGGTGGACGGCGGCATGTCGTCGATGGTGTGAGGCCTAAGCAATCCGGCGGGGCGGCCCTCAGCCATCATCCCGAGGGGCCCGCAAAGCGGGCACCTCCAAGAAACAAGCGGCCCTCCTTCGGGAGGCGATGCTTCCCGAAAGGATGAGGCCGCTTTACAGCGCCGCGATCGTCTGCACTTCGAGGCGGAAAATCTCGTGCGAGAAGCGCGAGGCGAGAACGAGCGTGTTCGGCGGAAAATTCCCCTTCTTGAACATGCCGGGGAAATTCTTCTGCCGGTACGCCGCATATTTCGGGATGTCGGCCGTGTCCTTCAGGAAGGACGTGAACTGCACGACATTGTCCCAGTCCGCGCCGGCCGCGCGCAGGGCCGTTCCGATGTTGAAAAACACCTGGCGGCACTGCGCCTCGAAATCATCGCCGCCGACCGGCTTGCCGTCCCTGTCGAAGGCCGCCATGCCGGCAATGAAAACGAGATCGGAGGCCCCCTTCACGCGCAGCGCGCGCGAATAGGGACTGTGCGGCTTGCCGAGCTCCTCGGGATTGAAGGTCGAGACTTCGGTCATCACGGCAGCGTGTAGGCTGTCTTGACCGTGGTGTAGAACTCCACCGCGTATTTGCCCTGCTCGCGCGGACCGTAGCTCGAGCCTTTGCGGCCGCCGAACGGCACGTGATAATCGACGCCCGCGGTCGGCAGGTTGACCATCACCATGCCCGCTTCCGAATTGCGCTTGAAGTGGCTGGCGTATTTGAGGCTCGTCGTGCAGATGCCCGCCGACAGGCCGAATTCGGTGTCGTTGGAGATGGCCAGCGCCTCCTCGTAATTCTTGGCCCTGATGACGGCGGCGACGGGGCCGAAGATTTCCTCGCGCGCAATGCGCATCCTGTTGTCAACGCCGGTGAAGATCGCCGGCTGCAGATAGAAGCCGGGCGTCTCGCGGTTGAGCAATTCGCCGCCCCAGTGGAGCTTGGCTCCTTCGCCCTTGCCGATCTCGATGTATTTGAGATCCTGGTCGAGCTGGCTCTGATCGACCACCGGCCCGATATGCGTGCCGGGCTTGAGCGCGTCGTCCACCACAAGCGATTTCAGCCGCTCGGTCAGCGCATCGACGAACTTGTCGTGGATCCCCTGCGTCACGATCAGCCGCGAGGAGGCCGTGCAGCGCTGGCCGGTCGAGAAATAGGCGCCCTGCACGCAGGCCTCGACCGCGACCTTGAGGTCGGCGTCGTCGAGCACGATCATCGGATTCTTTCCGCCCATTTCGAGCTGGAATTTCTTCATCGGCGTCGCGCCGACGGCGCCGGCGGCGAGCTTGCGGCCGGTGCCGACCGAGCCGGTGAAGGAGATGGCGGAGACGTCCGGATGCTCGATCAGGGTCGAGCCGATCTCCGAGCCCTTGCCCATGACGAGATTGAACACGCCGGCGGGAAGTCCCGAGCGCGCAATGATGTCGGAGAGTGCGTGCGCGCAGCCCGGCACCAGATCGGCGGGCTTGAACACCACGCAATTGCCGTAGGCGAGCGCCGGCGCGATCTTCCAGGCGGGAATGGCGATCGGGAAATTCCACGGCGTGATCAGAGAGACCACGCCGAGCGGCTCGCGGGTGATCTCCACGTCCACGCCCGGCCGGACGCTAGCGATCTTCTCGCCGCCCATCCGCAGCGCCTCACCGGCGAAGAACGCGAAAATCTGCCCGGCGCGCACGGTTTCGCCGATGCCCTCGGGCAGCGTCTTGCCCTCCTCGCGCGAGAGCAGCTTTCCAAGCTCATCCTTGCGCGCCAGGATCTCGTCGGAAATCTTCTTCAGCGCGTCGTAGCGCACCTGCGGGGAAGCGAGCGACCAGGCGGGGAATGCGGCCTTCGCCGCCTTGATCGCCGCCTCCGCGTCCGCCTTGCTGGCGCGCGCATATTCGCCGACCACGTCCTTGGTGTTGGAGGGGTTGATGTCGGGGACGCCCGAGGTCGCCTTCGACCAATTGCCGGCGATGAAATTCTGATGGATCGTCATGACTCGTTCCCGGTTTTCAAGAAATGATGCGGGCAGCCGCAGGAATGGGCGCGGACTATAGTCCAGCGCCCCGGTGAAGCCAACGCGCGGATGCGGCGGCCGTTTCGCTCATTCAGCGCGCCGGTAAAACGCCGCCGCGTCTCCGGTGAAAGCCAGCCGCGACTGGTCGGCAAGATAGAACATGTGCCCCCCGGAATACACCTTGAGCTGCACCCGCCCCGGCCCGCCGATCTGCGGGATATGGTCGAGGAGATAGCGCGACACCATGTGCGGGGTGATCAGGTCTGCATTGCCGTGAGCGACGAGCAGCCGGAACGAGGGATTGAGCGACAGAAGCTCGCGGATGTCCTCGCTCACGCCCTGGCCGCCGCTGCGGCCTCCCCGCCCCCAATCCCAGTTGCCGCCGACATCGCCGGCGAGCAGCGCGTAGGTCATGTCGGTCTTGAAACCAAGCTCGTTGCGCGCGTAGTCGGCGAACAATCCCCCAAGCGCGCGCGTGAAGCCGTCGAGAACCGGGTCGGGCGTGCGCCGGCGCTCCTGCTCGGGAAAGGGATCGTCGACGCCGAAGCTCGCGTCATAGGCGCTGAGCGATTGGCGCGCGCGCTCGCGCCGGTGGTTGAGATAGGCGTCGCGCACGCAGCCGCGCGCCCTCTCCACGACGTCGAGGGGAAGCCCGGTCATCTCGGCGACGCGGCGGTAGAAGTCGCGCCCGCTCTCGCCGGCGGGAGGCGGCCCGGCGAGCGCGGTGAGGTAGTCGGTCATGGCGAAGCGTTCGGCCTCGGCGAGCTTGTCGGGAGTGAAGGCGCCGCGCGATTGCAGCTCGGCGGCGACGATCGAGGGAAGCTGCAGCGCGCAGCCGAGCGAGTAGCGGTCGCCGCCGAAGGTGTAGCCCGTCTCCAGCAGCGGCGAGAGCATCACGATGCCCGCCGCGACGATACCCTGGTCCTGCTGCAGGACCCGCGCGACCTTGGCGGCGCGGAACCCGCCATAGCTTTCCCCGAGCAGATATTTCGGCGAAGGCCCGCGCCCATTGCGCGAAGCATAGAGCGCGATCGCCTTGGCCATCACCTGCGCGTCGGCGCCGACGCTCCAGTATTCCTTGGCGTCGTCGGACTTGTCGGTGCGGCTCCAGCCGGTGCCGACCGGGTCGATGAACACGAGATCGGTGAAGGCGAGCCAGGTGCCGGCGTTGTCGCGCAGCGCCGCCGCGGCGCCGTCGCGTCCCCGCGGCCCGAAATCGGCGATGCGCGGACCGGCGAGCCCGAGCTGCAGGAACGCGGAAGCCGCGCCCGGCCCGCCATTGAACGCGAAGGTCAGCGGCCGCCGCGGCGCGGCGTCCGGCATGGTATAGGCGGTGTAGAAGATCGCCGCCTTCCGCTCGCCCGAGGCCGAGAAGATCGGCAGCGTGCCGGCGACCGCGCGGTAGCGGAGCGGCCTGCCGTCCACCGTGATCGTGTGGTCGCTCGAGGCATCGGCCGGCAGCAGCCGCAGCAATCCCTTCGCCGGCTCCTTCGCCGCCGCGTTGTCCTCGGCATGCACGCTCTGCGCGAATGCCAAGAACATCGCCGTCGCAAGCGCGGCGGACAGGAGACGGCGCGGCATCGTGGTCATTATGTGCTCCTCCGGCTCGCGAAAGCCCCCGCCAGGGTGTCGTGGCGCCATCATGGCGCCGCCATCGCCGACCGAGTTTACCCTAAGCGGACCATGCGGCGATCTGGTCAGACAAAAACGCTTTTAAACCGATCTAATTGCGACTAGTCTGCGGCCCACTCGCGGGTGCTGCACTGGGGGCAGGCGGCCATCCGGGACATGGCGAACGCCCGTTCGCCCAAACGCCTTCAACGAGAGCTGCACCAGGGAGGTTGCAAGATGTCTTTCGACAAGAGTTGGTGGATGAGCCGCCGTCAGGCGCTCAAGCTATTGGGCATTTCCGGCGCGGCGGCCGGAACCGGCATGCTGCCGGCCAAGGTCTTCGCGCAGTCGCGCAAGGACACGCTCGTTCTCGGCATCGACATTTCCGACACGATCACGCTCGATCCCGCGCGCCTTGCGCAATATACCTCGCCGATGTCGGTCGCGGCGGCCTATGACTCGCTCGTGACGCTGACCCCGGGCGACTACGTCAACGTCAAGCCTTCGCTGGCGACGAAATGGGCGCGCACGCCCGACGGCAAGGGCTGGCGCTTCACGCTGCGCGAGGGCGTCAAGTTCGCCACCGGCAACGCCATGACCGTCGAGGACCTGGTCTGGTCCTTCGAGCGCGTGATGAATCTGAAGGATCAGCCCTCGCAATACATCGCCAACATCGAGAAGGTGGCGGCGGTCGACAAGAATACCTTCGACATCATCCTCAAGAAGCCGGAGCAGCCGATCCTCAACATCCTTGCCGCGCCCGAATTCGTGGCGATGGAGCGCAAGGTCGCCGAAGCCAACGGCGCGAGCGCGGCCGCCGACGCCAAGGACAAGGACAAGGCCGCGGCCTACTTCAACAGCAAGTCCTGCGGCACCGGCGCCTACCAGATCGCGAGCTGGGAGCGCAACGCGCAGATCGTGCTCGTTCGCAACGAGCATTACTGGGGCGGCAAGCTGCCCTATTCCCGCGTCATCATCCGCCACATCAGCGACGGCGCCGCGCAGCTTCTCGCGGTTCGCCGCGGCGACGTGGACGCGGCGTTCAATCTCATTCCCGAGCAGATCGCCTCGCTCAAGGGCGACAAGGATGTCCGCCTCGATCCGCTGAACAGCCTCGACTTCGTCTATATGGCTCTCACGCAGGAACCGGAATTCAACAAGTTCCTCGCGATCAAGGAGAACCGTCAGGCGATCGGCTACGGCATCGACTATGACGGCATCAAGAACAACATGCTCGGCGGCGCCGCGCTTCGCCCGGCCCACTTCCTGCCGATCGGCGTCGAAGGCTCGACCGAGCAAATCGCCCGCCAGATCGGGTTCAGGCATGACCCGGCCAAGGCGAAGGAATTGCTGGCCAAGGCCGGCAATCCGGACGGCTTCGAATTCGAGATCGCCTATGGCAACGCCGCCGTGCAAGGCGTCACCTACCAGGATCTCGGCCAGAAGATTCAGTCCGACCTCGCCAAGATCGGCATCAAGGCCAACCTGCGCCCGATGGACCAGGTGAACCTGCGTACCGAATACACGACCGGCAAGGCCAAGGGCGGCGTCCTCACTTTCTGGAATCCACCGGCGGTAGACAACCTGCTGTGGGCCGAAGCGGTGGTGAATCGCGTCGCCAAGCGCGTTCACTGGCAGGTGCCGAAGGAGACCTTCGATCTCTGCTTCCAAGCCTATGTCGAGACCGACGCCAAGAAGCGCGTCGACATGTGGGTCCAATGGCAGAAGCTGATGGTGGACCAAGCCAACCACTTCATCCTGTTCCAGCCGGCCTACCAGATCGCCGTGCGCAACACGATCGGCGCCTTCCCGCTTACCGCGGCGGGCTGGATGCTCGACCTGCACGGCGTCAAGCCGAAGGCCTGAACGCCGGACGGACGATCAGAACAATGGGCGGCCTCGCGGCCGCCCATTTTTTCGCCCGCTCCGCCGTCCGAACCCGACCGGAAATCAGGCTGCCGGAACAGCGACCGCCCGTCCCTGCTCCGCCGATTGCAGCAGCGCATCGATCAGGAGATGCACGCGCAAAGCCGCCCGCCCGCTGACTTCGGGCTCGCGGCCGGTGTCGATCGCATCGAGGAAATCCACGATCAGCGCCTTGTGCGCATCGTTCGGGAAGGCCATCGGATC
Source organism: Pseudorhodoplanes sp. (assembly GCA_035548355.1). Lineage (GTDB taxonomy): Bacteria > Pseudomonadota > Alphaproteobacteria > Rhizobiales > Xanthobacteraceae > Pseudorhodoplanes. The sequence continues at coordinate 25,388 of DASZTD010000023.1, read as the reverse complement.
GGCGCCGCCGCTCTTTGACTCCGCGCCCTCGTGCCGGACGTGGCGGCCGTCCTTGTAAAAGATGTCGAGCGTCTCGGCGACGAGCGTGGCGCTGCCTTTCTCGCAGGCAAGCTCGATCCGTTCGGGAAAGCCCGGATAGGCGACCGTGGTCGCATCGATCGCCCCGAGCGCGCCGTTGGCGAATTCAATGCCGGCGCCGACCACATCCTCGGTGTCGATATTCCGCAGCGGCGATGTTTTCGCGAAGGCGGCGACCCGCGCCACCGGCCCGGTGAGACTCTGGAACAGATCGAGCGTGTGGATCGCCTGGGTGATGAGCACGCCGCCGCCGTCGCGCGCCTTCATGCCGCGCCCCGGCTGGGCGAAATATTCCGGCGTCCGCCACCAGCGAATGGCCGCGGAGCCGGACACGAGCGGGCCCAGATCGCCACTTTCCACCGCCTGCTTCAGCTTACGGGTGGCGGCGCGAAAGCGGTGCTGCAGCATGATCGCGAGCTTGCGATCGGCTTTTTCCATCGTCTCGACGATGGCGCGGGCGCGCGCCGTCGTCACGTCGATCGGCTTTTCCAGCAGCACATGCTTGCCCGCCGCGGCGCATTGCTCGACGATCTCGAGATGCGTCGCCGGCGGCGACAGCACGAACACCACATCGATGCTCTTGTCGGACAGGATCGCGTCGATCTTGTCGGCCACCGGGTGCCTGTTCGCGGCGGCGAAAGCCTTGCGGCGCTCGGCGCTCGGCGTGAAACAGGCGGCGATCTCGACGCGATCGCCAAGCTCCTCCAGGCTCTTGAGATGCGGCTTCAGCGCCATGCCGAGGCCGACAATACCGACGCGGTGCTTCATCGCTTGAATTCTCCCGCCCGCTTCTCGTTGAAGGCGTTGATGCCTTCCATGTGGTCGCCCGCCGAGAAGCACAGCGTGTTCATCTCGTTCTCGTAACGCAAGCCGGCTTCGAGCGAAGTGGACAGTGCCGCTCGCACCGCCGCCTTCACCGACTGCACCGCCACCGGCGAGAAGCCGGCGATCTTCTTGCAGAGCGCGCGGGCGGTCGGCTCGACCTGCGCATCATCGACCAGGAACTCGACGAGGCCAAGCCGGTAGGCCTCCTCGGCATCGATATGGTCGCCGGTCAGCAAAAGGCGCATCGCCTGCCCGTAGCCGACGATGCGCGGCAGCATCTGCGAGGCGCCGCCGCCCCCCACCCAGCCGCGCGTCACTTCCGGGAACCCCCACTTGGCGCTGCGCCCGCAGACCCTGATATCGGCGGCAAGGGCCATCTCGCCGCCCCCGCCCAGGACCCAGCCCTTGAGCGCCACGACCACCGGCTTTTTGATGTTGCGGATTACGTTCTCGTAAACCACGCGATTGCGGAAGTGCCACGGGCTCGGATACTTGGCGAGCGAATTGAGGTCGCTGCCCGAGCAAAAGGCCCTGTCGCCGGCCCCCCGCAGCAGCACCGCGCGGACGGCGTCGTCGCGGTCGGCCGCCATGCAAACCTCTTGCAACCGGGCCGCCATTTCGGGTGTCATAGCGTTGTGCTTCTGCGGCCGGTTCAGCACGATCTCGGCGACAGAGTCGGCGACGGTGTATGTGATTTCGGTTGTCATGTCCTTCTTCTCCCTATTCCATTCGGCGCAATGAATCCGTCATCGCGCAAACCGGTTCGCCGCAGCCGCCTCACACTGCGTGACCTCGCCAAGCACGCGGGCGTATCGCCGGCGACCGTATCGCTCGTGCTGCGCAAGAGCCCGCTGGTGGCGGAGACGACGCGTGAGCGTGTCCTGCAATCCATGCGCACGCTGGGCTACGTCTATAATCGCGGCGCCGCAAGCCTGCGCACGCAACGCACCCATACCGTTGGCGTGGCCATCAACGAGCTTGAGAACGCGTATTTCGCCGCGCTGGCCGCCGCCATCGAGCGCGCGCTGAACCGCATCGGCTATTCGGTCTTTCTCAGCAACTCGGCGGAAGACCCCGTGCATCAGGACCACTTCATCGAAACGATGCGCGAATATAACGCCGACGGGCTGATCATCTGCCCGGCCGAGAACACCACCGCCCAGTCGCTCAATCAACTCGCGCAATTCCAGATGCCTTGCGTGCAGATCTCGCGCCACGTGCGCGGGGCGGATGTCGATTTCGCCGGCAACGACCACCGCCGCGGCATGTTCCTGGCAACCGAGCACCTGATCTCGCTCGGCCATACGCGCATCGCCATGATCGGCGGCAACGAGCGCAGTTCGACCGGCATCGAGCGCAGGGAGGGATTCCTCGCCGCCCTTGAGGCGCATGGCGTACCGTTCGATCCCTCGATGATGGTCACCTGCTCGCATAACCGCGAGGGCGGCTCGCAAGCGATCCGGGACCTGCTCGCGCGCGGCAATCCGCCGACGGCGGTCGCCTGCTACAACGACCTGATCGCGTTCGGTGTGATGCTCGGCCTGCGGCAGATCGGCCGCGAGCCGGGCGAGGATTTCCCCGTGGTCGGCTGCGACGACGTGAGCGAGGCGGCGCTGTGGAGCCCGGCGCTGACCAGCGTCTCCATCGATACCAACGCGATGGGAGACGCGGCGGTGCAATTGCTGCTGCAACGAATGGTGCAGCCGGAAGCGCCCCGCCGCGAAGTCGTGCTCGAGCCGAAGCTCGTGGTGCGCGCCTCGAGCGGCGGCCCGCGCCACACGCGCACCAGGCCGAAAGCGCCGGTCTCGTCCTAGCCGGCGCAAGGCGTCACAGGCGATGGATGTGCAGGCCGCCATCCACATGGACCGCGTCGCCGGTGCTGAAGTGGAAATTCCCCGACGCCAGCGAAACGGCCGCGCGGGCGATGTCCTGCGGTTCGCCCCAGCGTTTGATCGGCGTGACACCGCCGGCGATCAGCCGGTCGTATTTTTCCTTCACGACGGCGGTCATGTCGGTTCGGATGATGCCGGGGCGGATCTCGAAAACGCCGATGCCGGCTTCCGCCAGCCGCACCGCGTAGAGCTTCGTCATCATCGAGACGCCGGTCTTGGACAGGCAATATTCCGCCCGGTCGGGCGCGACCAGGGTGGCGTTGGCCGAGGACAGGCTGATGATCGAACGCGGACGATCCGAGCGCGCCGCGATCATGCGCTTGGCGATTTCCTGCGTCAGGAAGAAGGGGCCGCGCAGGTTGACGTTCATCACGAGGTCGTAGCTTTCCGGCGTGACCTCGAGCAGATCGCCGCGCTTCTTGACCGAGATGCCGGCATTGTTGACGAGGCATTCGAGCCCGCCGAACGCGGCGAAAGCCTGCTCGGCCAGCGCCGGGATGGCGTCGAGATCGGCGATGTCGCCGAGCACGAACTGCGCGTTGGTGCCGCGCTCGCGCACACCCGCGATCGTCGCCTTGGTCGCCTCGTCATCGACGAGATCGTTGACCACCACATCGTAGCCCGCCTCGGCGAAGCCGAAGGCGATGCCGCGGCCGATACCCCGGCGCGCGCCGGTGACGAATACACGAGGACGCGCGCTCATCGCGGGAACTCCGTTGCCGATACGCGCGCGACGAAAGATCGGGCGGCGCGCCGCCCGTTGCCATCAGGTCTGTTCATGAATAGTGCGGTGTGACGTTCCGTCCCGGTGGGGCTTTTTCGTATTGTTGCGGGCCGCCGCGCCGGCGCGGCGAGCTTGGACAACATCGTAGTTAGTATTTGACACTCCGTCATCAGAATTTTAGAACGATCCAAAAGGCGATTTAACAAGCCTTGCGGGAGGAAGATGCCTCGGTACATCGTGTCGCGCCTCGTCGCCGCCGCCATCATGGCGGTTTTTGCGACGCTCGTGATCTTCCTGATCGCCAACACTGTGCCCGGCGACCCCGTCCGCGCGCAGCTTGGCGACATGGCCGCGTCCAATCCGGAATTTCTCGCCGCCTGGCGCGCCAAGTGGGGCCTCGATCTGCCCCTGTGGGAACGCTACCTGCTGTTCCTGAAGGGTCTCGTGCATGGCGATCTCGGCATCTCGATCGCCTCGCAGCGGCCTGTGCTCGACGATATCGTCAATTACGCCCCCGCGACCATCGAGCTTGCCACGGCGGGATTCCTGCTATCGGTGGTCGTCGGCGTGCCGCTCGGCATCGTCGCCGCCGTTCGCCGCGACACCTGGATCGACCACGTGGCGCGGTTCGTCTCGCTGATCGGGGTGTCCTCGCCGACCTTCTGGCTCGCCTTCATCGTGCTCGCCGTGTTCTACGGCGAGTTGCAAATCGCGCCCGGGCCCGGCCGGCTCGACCCGATCGCCTTTCCCCCCGACCGCGTTACCGGCCTGTTCCTCGTCGATTCCGTCCTGGCCGGGAACTGGGAGAGCTTCTGGGACGCGCTGTCGCACCTCGTTCTGCCCTCGACCGTGCTTGCCGCCTCGACGCTCGGCTTGATCACGCGCACGACCCGCGCCAGCATGCTCGAGAGCCTACAGCAGGATTATGTCCGCGTGGCGCGCGCCAAAGGCCTGAAGGAACGGCGCATCGTCACCGGCCACGTCCTTCCCAATGCACTCATTCCCGTCGTCACGCTCGGCGGGCTTGCCTACGCCAACCTGCTGACCGGCGCGGTGATGACCGAAACGATCTTCTCCTGGCCCGGGCTCGGCCGCTACACCTTCCGCAGCGCCGCCGCGCTCGATTTCCCGGCGATCATGGGCATCACCCTCGTCGTCGCCGTCACCTATCTGCTGATCAATCTCCTGATCGACATCAGCTACGCGCTGCTCGATCCACGGGTCGTGCGATGAGCCTTGCGCAAGCGACAGCCGTGCCGGTCTCGATTGCGCCGGTCGCCTCCAAGCGCCGGCGCTGGTGGCGCCGCTACGGCCTCGCCAGCCTCGGCGCCACCATCATCCTCGCCTGGATCCTGATCGCCATTTTCGCGCCGGTCCTCACCTCGCACTCGCCCGATCTCGTGGACGTGACCAACCGCCTGAAGCCGCCCTCCGCCGCCAACCTGCTCGGCACCGACGCGCTCGGCCGCGACGTCCTGACCCGCCTCCTCTACGGATCGCGCATCTCGCTGACCACCGGCTTCGTGGTCGTGATCCTGGCGGCGATCTTCGGCACGCTGGTCGGCGGCATCGCCGCCTATTCGCGTGGCCGGATCGAGGAAATCGTCATGCGCGTGACCGACCTCGTCCTGTGCTTTCCCCCGATCATCCTCGCGCTCGCCATCGCCGCGGCTCTCGGGATCGGCGCCACCAACACGATCATCGCCATGCTGGTCGTATGGTGGCCGAAATTCGCCCGCCTCGCGCGTTCGCTGATCATCGTGCAGCGCTCGCAGGAATATGTCGAGGCGGCGATGGTCGTGGGCTTGAGCCCGGCCCGCATCCTCATCCGCCACATCATTCCAAATTCCGTCGGCCCGCTGATCGTTCTCGTCACGCTCGATATCGGCAACGCGATCATCACCTTCGCCGGCCTCTCCTTCCTCGGGCTCGGCGTCATCCCGCCGACGCCGGAATGGGGATCAATGGTGTCGGAGGGCCGCGAGCTGATCGAGCAATGGTGGGTCGCGTCCTTCCCCGGCCTTGCCATCCTCAGCATCGTCGTCGGCTTCAACTTCCTCGGCGACGGCATCCGCGACTGGCTCGATCCTAAATCCCGGCGGCGCTAACATGTCTTTCGTGAAAACAATCGCGGGCACCGGACAAGCCGCGCCGACGAGCGCCACCCCGATCCTCGACGTGCGCGATCTGCGCACGCAATTCTTCACCGACGAAGGCGTGGTCAAGGCCGTGGACGGCGTCTCCTTCTCGGTCGCGCCGGGCGAGACGCTCGGCATCGTCGGCGAATCCGGCTCCGGCAAGACCGTCGCCGCGCTGTCGCTGATGCGGCTTCTGGAGGAGCCCGCGCGCATCGTCGGCGGCCAGATCCTGTTCCAGGGCCGCGACGTCGTACAGATGACGGCGGAGGAATTGCGCGCCATGCGCGGCGACGGCATCGCCATGGTCTTCCAGGACCCGATGACCTCCCTCAACCCGGTGCTGAAAATCGCCCGCCAGCTCGCCGAGACCATGCTGGTGCACGGCAAGGTAAGCGAGGAGCAGGCGCTGCAGCGGGCGGTCACGCTGCTCGGCCGCATGGGCATCACCGCGCCCCAGCGCGCGATCGACAGCTATCCGCACCAGTTCTCCGGCGGCATGCGCCAGCGCGTCATGCTGGCGATGGGCTTCTCCAACGAGCCGTCGCTGCTGATTGCCGACGAGCCGACCACCGCCCTCGACGTGACCATCCAGGCGCAGATCCTCGACCTGCTCGCCGAGCTGAACCGCGACTATAACACTGCCATCGTCCTCATCAGCCACGATCTCGGCGTGATCGCCAATGTCTGCTCGCGCGTGGTGGTGATGTATGCCGGCGAGGTGGTCGAGGAAGGACCGACCGAGCAGATCCTCACCGATCCACGCCATCCCTATACGTGGGCGTTGATCAACGCGGTACCGCGCATCGACCGCCACGTGCCCGGCCAACGCCGCCTCGTCACCATCGAGGGCACCCCGCCCGATCCGCTCAACCAGCCGCCCGGCTGCCGTTTCGCCGCGCGCTGCCCGTTCAAAATCGCCAGATGCGACGAGCACCCCGCGCTGACCGAGATCAGGCCCGGCCGCAAAACCCGCTGCTGGGTGACGCAGGCCGGCGAGAACCTGCCGCAGCCAAAGACGCAGGTGGCCGCCCCCGCGACGGTCAAGGCGGGAATGGATCACGGTGAAGGCACCAAGCTGCGGCGCGGCGAGCGCATGCTCGAACTGCGCAACGTCGTGAAGCATTTCCCGCTGCCGAAAGATACCTTCTTCGGCAAGCAGAAGGTCGTGCACGCGGTAGATGGCGTCGATCTCGACGTGGCGCAGGGCGAGACGGTGGGACTCGTGGGCGAGTCCGGCTGCGGCAAGTCCACCCTCGCCCGCGTCGTCGCGCGCATCCATCAGCCGACGGCCGGTAGCGTCATTTTTCACGGCCAGGACATCTCCAACGCCTCGCAGGCCCAGATCCGCCCCTTGCGCCGGCGCATGCAGATGGTCTTCCAGGATCCCTACGCCTCGCTCAATCCCCGCATGACGGTCGGCGAAATCCTCGGCGAGCCGCTCCGCTTCCACAACATCACCGCGACGCCGGCCGAGACGAGAGAGCGGATCGGCGACCTCCTCAATGTCGTCGGATTGAGTCCCAAGGCCGCCGCCCGCTACCCGCACGAATTCTCCGGCGGCCAGCGCCAGCGCATCTCGATCGCGCGCGCGCTTTCGGTGCAGCCCGACTTCATCATCGCCGACGAGCCGATCTCCGCGCTCGACGTCAACATCCAGGCGCAGATCATCAACCTGATGATCGACCTGCAGGAACGTTTCGGCCTCACCTACCTGTTTATCGCGCACGATCTGGCGGTCGTGCGCCACATTTCCGATCGCGTGGTCGTGCTCTATCTCGGCAAGGTCGCCGAGATCGCGCCGGCGGACAAGCTGTTCGCCGATCCGCTGCATCCCTACACGCGCTACCTCATTTCCGCCGTGCCGATCCCGGACGCGGAAGTCGAACGCAAGCGCAAGCGCATGCCGCTGCAAGGCGAGCCGCCGAGCGCGATCGACCCGCCTTCCGGCTGCCGCTTCCGCACCCGCTGTCCGATCGCGCAGGGCATTTGCGCCGAGACGGCCCCGCCGGTGGTGGAGCACAAGCCGGGCCAGTTCGCGGCATGTCATTTCGCAGGGCAGTTCAAATGAGGATCGTCACGGCAGACGAAGCGGTGCAGGTCATCCGTTCGGGCGACACAATTCTGATCGGCGGTTCGGGCGGCGGCCACGCGGTGCCCGAGGCGCTGATGGCGGCGGTCGAGCGCCGCTTTCTCGCAAGCGGCGAGCCGCGCGGCGTCACCTGCATTCATCCGGTGGGATTGGGCGACGGCAAGAATCTCGGTGCCGGGCATTTCGCGCATGAGGGCCTGCTCAAGCGCATCGTCTGCGGCACCTTCGTCAATTCGCCGGAGATTTCCAATCTCGCCATCGCCGACAAGATCGAGGGCTACACGCTTCCGCAAGGCGCCCTTTCCGAGCTGATGCGCGAGATCGCCGCCGGCCGGCCCGGCCTCTTGACCCAGACCGGCCTGCACACTTTCGTCGATCCGCGCCTGCAGGGCGGACGCCAGAGCAAGTGCGCGAAGGAGGATCTCGTCGAGCTCGTCCAGTTCCGCGGCAAAGATTATCTTTTCTACAAGCCGATGCACTTCGACGTCTGCTTCCTGCGCGGGACTACGGCGGACGAGGACGGCAACATCACCATGGAAGAGGAAGCCGTGTTCCTCGAAATGCTGTCGGAGGCGCAGGCGACCCGCCGCTGCGGCGGCGTGGTGATTGTGCAGGTCAAGCGCATCGCCAAGGGCGGCACCCTGCCCGCCAAGCAGGTCAAGATTCCCGGCATCCTCGTCGATCTCGTGGTCGTCGATCCGAACCAGCGTCAGACCTACGAGACCTATTACAGCCCCGCCTATGCCGGCGAATTGAAAATCCCGATCGCCGACATCCCGGTTCTTCCGCTGGACGCGCGCAAGGTGATCGCGCGACGCGCGGCGATGGAATTGTATCCGGGCGCGATCTGCAATCTCGGCTCCGGCATCGCCACCGGCATCGCCAATATCGCGGCGGAAGAAGACGTGCTCGACGATATCTGCCTGACCAACGAGCAGGGGCTGATCGGCGGCGCGCCGGCATCGGGCCACGAGGCCGGCGCCTCGCGCAATTACGCCGCACTGATCGACCAGCCCTACCAGTTCGATTTCTACGACGGCGGCGGGCTCGACCTCGCCTTCCTTTCGTTTGCCGAGATGGACGAGGAGGGCAACGCCAATGTCAGCCGCTTCGGTGGGCGGATCGTCGGACCCGGCGGCTTCATCAATATCAGCCAGAACGCCAAGACCGTGGTCTTCAACGGCACCTTCACCGCCGGCAAAAGCAACATCGTGTTCGGCGACGGCAAGGTGCGGATCGTACAGGACGGTCTCTCGCAGAAACTGGTCAAAGCGGTCGAGCAGATCACCTATAGCGGCAAGTATGGCCGCGAGCGCGGCCAGCGGGCGCTCTACATCACCGAGCGGGCAGTCTTCCGGCTTACTCCTGCCGGCGTCGAGTTGATTGAGATCGCCCCGGGGGTCGATCTGGAGCGCGATGTGCTGGGCCGCATGGCCTTCCGGCCGATCGTCTCGCCCAGCCTGACGAAGATGGACGCGCGCCTGTTCCAGGCCGGGCGGATGAATCTCGCCCGCGACCTGCGCGCCCGCCCGCCGCGGCGGCGTTCTCCCCGTCTCGATCTGCCGCAGGCCGCGCAATGAACGCACAGTCCCTACCGGCCTTCGTTGACGGCAAGACTCGCCTTTACGGCATTATCGGCGACCCGATCGAGCAGGTGAAATCGCCGGAAATCCTCACTGCCAATTTCCGCGGCCGCGGGCGCAACGCGATCATGCTGCCGATGCACGTATTGCCCGGCCGGTTCGACGAGACGCTGCGCGGCCTGATGGCGCTGAACAATCTCGACGGCATCGTCATCACCGTGCCCTACAAGGCACGCATCACCGCGTTCTGCGACCGCCTCATGCCCGCCGGCCGGCGCATCGGATCGATCAACGCCATGCGCCGCGAAAAGGACGGCAGCTGGTCAGGCGACATGTTCGACGGTCAGGGCATGGTGCTGGCGTTGCGCAACAATGGCTACGACGTCAAGGGCGCGCGCGTGATGATGGTCGGCGCGGGCGGCGTCGGCAGCGCCATCGCCGATGCGCTCGCCGCGTGCGGCGTGAGCAGCCTGACGGTGTACGACATCGACGAGCAGCGGGCACGGGAACTCGCCGCGCGCGTGAGCGAGCACCACCGGCATGGCGGCGTGCGTTTCGGCAAACCGACGCAGGACAACATCGATCTGCTGGTGAACGCAACCGCGGTCGGCATGAACGGCCAGGGCCTGCCGGTCGATTTCGCCAAGATCAACCCGAACGTGTACGTGTTCGACGTGATCACCCACGACACCCCCCTCCTCGCGCTTGCCCGGCAGTGCGGCTGCCGCAGCCTCGGCGGCCTGCCGATGACCAAGGCGCAGGCCGACCTGCTGGTGAGTTTCATCCTCGGCGAAAGCTGAAAAGCCAAAATGAGCATTCCTGAAATCGTTGACGGCGCGACGCGCCTCTACGGCATCATCGGCGATCCGATCGACCAGGTCCGCTCGCCGCAGCAGATCACCATGCGGTTTCGCGCCGCCGGTCAAAACGGCATCTGCGTGCCCATCCAAGCCTCGATCGAGCAGTTCGACACGGTGATCCGCGGCCTCAAGGCGATGTCGAATTTCCACGGCTTCGTGCTGACCGTGCCGCACAAGGTCCGCGCCATGCCCTATGTCGATCGCCTGTCGCCGGGGGCGCTGCGGATCGGCGCGGTGAATGTGGTGCGGCGCGAGGCCGACGGCGCCTGGGCCGGCGACATGACCGACGGCAAGGGATTGCTGCAAGCGGCGTGCGAGGCCGGTTTCGAGCCGCAGGGTAAGCGCGCGGTCGTCATCGGTGCCGGTGGCGCGGGCAGCGCGATCATCGACGCCTTCGCCGATGCCGGCGTGGCGGACATCACCATCGTCGATGTCGATGCCGCCAAGGCCGCGGCGGTCGCCGCGCGGCTCGGCAGGGCGCATAATCGCTGCCGGTTCACGGTCGGGAAGGCCGATGCCGCGGGCAAGGATATTCTGGTGAATGCCTCGCCGGTCGGCATGTATCCGGGCACGCAGATGCCCGCACCGCTCGGGCGGCTCGATCCGCAGCTTATCGTGTCGGACGTGATCACAAAGCCCGAGATTACCCCCCTGCTCGCGCATGCGCGCGCCTGTGGCTGCCGGATCTCGACGGGCGTCGCCATGTACCAGGCGCAAGCCGACATGCTCGCGCGATTTCTCATGCCGGAGATTGCCCGATGATGGAGACGTATCTGAAGGTCGGGGAAAGCGTGGAATTTTCCAAGACCATCGGCGAGACCGACATCGCCATGTTTTCAGGAATGACCGGCGATTTCGACCCGATCCATGTCAACGAGCATTATGCGCGCACGACGATGTTCGGCCGGCGCATCGCCCATGGCTGCCTGGTGATGGGCCTTCTCTCGACCACCGCCTCGATGATGTCGCGCCGCTCGGTCGAGCGCGGCGCCGCGGGCGTGCCGGTGTCGCTCGGCTATGACAAGATCCGTTTCCTCAAGCCGGTCTTCATCAACGACACGCTGACCGCCCGCTATACCGTCGAGGAGATCGACCCCGGCCAGGCGCGCAGCCGCTCCAGGGTCGAGGTGGTCAAGCATACCGGCGAGGTCTGCCTCGTCGGCACCCATATCATGAAGTGGGTTCCCCGCGCCTGAGTACGGGCGCGTTTTTGCTTTGACAAACACGCGCGGACGGGCAAAGCAATAGCCAGGGACCGGTGCCGGACGCGTCCTCCTATTCGCGCGCGTTTTTTCGGGCATGGCACCGCCAATCAAGATCGTCATCGTCGATGAAAGTCCGGTCCGTGCGGCCATCCTCGAGGATGGGCTGCGCGAGGCCGGCTTTACCCAGGTGCTGCACCTGCAAAGCACCCACAACCTGCTCCAGCGCATCTACCAGATCGACCCCGACGTCATCCTGATCGATCTCGCCAATCCGAGCCGCGACGTGCTCGAGCAGATGTTCCAAGTGAGCCGCATCGTCAAACGGCCGATCGCGATGTTCGTCGATCAGAGCGACAGCGCCTCGATCCAGGCCTCGGTCGATGCCGGGGTCTCGGCCTATATCGTCGACGGGCTGAAGAAGGAGAGGATGAAATACATCCTCGATCTCTGCATCTCCCGCTTCAACACCTTTTCGCGCCTGCAGGACGAGCTTGAGCGCACCAAGACGGCGCTGGAGGACCGCAAGGTGATCGACCGCGCCAAGGGCATCCTGATGAAGGCCAAGTCGCTCAGCGAGGAGGACGCCTATGTGCTCATGCGCAATACCGCGATGCGCGAGAAGAAGAAGATCGTCGAGGTGGCGCAGTCCATCATCACCGCGTCGGAGATCCTGAAATGAGCGACAAATTGCGGATCGGCTTCATTCCGCTTGCCGATGCGACCGCCCTGATCGTCGCGGCGGATATGGGCTTTTGCGCGCAGGAGGGGCTGGATGTTGAGCTGGTGCGCGAGGTGTCGTGGTCGAATATCCGCGACAAGCTCAATATCGGCCTGTTCGACGCCGCTCATCTGATCGCCCCGGTCGCGATCGCCTCGAGTCTCGGGCTCGGGCATGTGAAGGTGCCGATCCGCGCGGCGTTCGGCCTCGGCATCAACGGCAACGCCATCACGGTGTCGCCGGCGCTGCATGCCGCGCTGACGCAGGAAGCGGGCGCGGGCATCGCCGATCCGCTCGCCTCCGCGCGCGCGCTCGCCCGCGTCGTCGCCGCGCGGCGAAGGCGGGGGCTCGAGCCGCTCACCTTCGGCATGACCTTTCCCTTCTCCACGCACAACTATCATCTGCGCTTCTGGATGGCGGCGGGCGGCGTCGATCCGGACGAGGATGTGCGGCTCGTGGTGCTACCCCCGCCCTACATGGTCGAGAGCCTGCAGAACGGACACGTCGACGGCTTCTGCGTCGGCGCGCCCTGGAACTCGGTCGCGGTCGATCTCGGCATCGGCCATATCCTGCATTTCGTCTCCGAAATCCTGCCGCGCGCGGCGGAGAAAGTGCTCGGCGTCCGCGCGCGCTGGGCGGCGGAGCATCGAGACATCGTCGCGCGGCTGATCCGCGCGCACCAGAAGGCGGCGATGTTCGCCGAGGACGCGGCCCATCGCGACGAGGTCTGCCGCATCCTCGCCGGCCCGGCACGGATCGGGGTCGATCCCGAGGTGATCCGCCGCACCCTCGACGGCCGGCTGAAGATCGCCCCGGACGGCGCCGTGCGCAGCAGCGAGCGATATCTGATGATCGGCCGCAACGCCGCCCCGCGCCCCGATCCGGTGCAGGCGGCCTGGCTCTACGCGCAGATGGTGCGCTGGGGACAGGCGCCGCTGTCGGACGAATTGCTCGCCGGCGCGAAGGAGGTGTTCAACCCCGCGCTCTATGACGACGCCGTCGGCCCGCCGCGGCCGCTGCCCGAAGGCGAACCCGCCGACGGTGTCGGCGCCTTCGCCGGTCCCCCCTTCGACCCTTGCGACATCGCCGCCCATCTTGCCGCCTGGACGATCAAGCGCTGATGCCGCGCTGCACAATAAAGGTTCAGCCTGCCTCCAAATGAGCGCCCGGGCGGGGCCAGCGAGATTCGCGCCTTCCGCATAACCCATTGAACCGCTGCACCTATCCGCAATCGCCCAGTTGGCACGAAGCTTGAAATGCAATGGTCATGGGTGCCGATGACGGCGCCCACCAGTCCGCCGCCGGACCGACAGCAACGCCGCTGTCCTGAGGAAGAAGCGCGCGCGAGCGCGCCCTCGGGCTGCGGCTTTTTGTTTGCCGCACCGGTCCGGCGGAGCGGCGAAGCGGCCGGGTGACACAGAGGGGTAGAGAACGATGACGCACAGACAGGGACGCAAGGGCCGCGGGCTCAGCCGCCGCGGCTTCCTCAAGAGCACCGGCAGCACCGCCGCCCTTTTCGCCGCGGTCAATTCGCAATTTCCGTTCGGCGTGCCGATGGCTTTCGCCGACGCGCCGGAAGTGACCAAGGCGGTGCTCGGCTTCATCGCCCTCACCGACGCCGCGCCTCTTTTCGTCGCCAAGGAAAAGGGCCTGTTCGCCAAATACGGCATGCCCGACGTCGAGGTCGCCAAACAGGCGTCATGGGGCGCCACGCGCGACAATCTCGTGCTCGGCGGCGAAGCCAACGGCATCGACGGCGCGCATATCCTGACGCCGATGCCCTACCTGATCAGCGCCGGCAAAGTGACGCAGAACAACGTGCCGACGCCGATGTACATCCTGGCGCGGCTCAACCTGAACGGCCAATGCATCTCGGTCGCCAAGGAATATGCCGAGGTGAAGGTCGGCCTCGACACCAAGCCATTCCGCACCGCCCTCGAGGCGAAGAAGGCTGCGGGCAAGCCGGTCAAGGCGGCGATGACCTTCCCGGGCGGCACCCACGACCTGTGGATCCGCTACTGGCTCGCCGCCGGCGGCATCGACCCGGACAAGGACATCGAAACCATCGTGGTGCCGCCGCCGCAAATGGTGGCGAACATGAAGGTCGGCACGATGGATTGCTTCTGCGTCTGCGAACCGTGGAACCTGCAGCTCATCCATCAGGACATCGGTTACACCGCGATCACCACCGGCGAACTCTGGAATCTGCATCCGGAGAAATCGCTCGGCATGCGCGCATCCTTCGTCGACAAGAATCCGAAAGCCGCCCAGGCGATCCTCAAGGCGGTGATGGAGGCACAGATCTGGTGCGACAAGCCCGAGAATTACGGCGAGGTCGCCGCGATCTGCGCCAAGCGGCAATGGATCAACTGCCCGGTCGACGACATCGCCGACCGCGTGAAAGGAAAATTCGACTACGGCATTCCCGGCAAGGTGGTCGAGAAGCATCCGCAGATGATGCGCTACTGGAACGACTTCGCCTCCTATCCCTTCCAGAGCCACGACCTCTGGTTCCTCACCGAGGACATCCGCTGGGGCAAGTTCGAGGTCGGCTTCGACGTCAAGGGTCTGATCCGCAAGGTCAACCGCGAGGATCTCTGGCGCGAGGCGGCGAAGGAATTGTCGCTGCCGCCCGACCAGATTCCGGCATCCAGCTCGCGCGGGAAGGAGACCTTCTTCGACGGCAAGGTCTTCGATCCGGACAACCCGATCGCCTATCTCAAGAGCCAGCCGATCAAGCGCGCCGAAATCGGATGACCCTCGCGGGCCGCCTTCGCCGGCGGCCCGCTCCCGCCCCACGGAGAACAACGACGATGAACATGCCCGCCGTCAAAACCCGATCGGCCGTCGCGCTGCCGGCCAGGGCCGCGGCCATCCTGCCGTTCGCCTTCAGGCGCATGCCCGTGAGGACCCGCCTGCTGACGGCGCTCGGAAACCTCGCCGCGCGCGTGCTGCCTCCGCTGGTAACGATCGGACTGGCCCTGATCGTCTGGCAAATCCTGTGCAGCCGTACCGGCGCGACGCTGCCCCCACCCTCCAAGGTGTTCAAGGACACGAGGGAACTGATCCTCGATCCCTTCTTCGACAATGGCGGGCTCGACAAGGGCCTGTTCTGGCACATGTCGGCGAGTCTGCAGCGCGTCGCCTTCGGCTACGCGATGGCCGCGGTCGCGGGCGTCGCGCTCGGCACGCTGATCGGCCAATCGGTCTGGGCGATGCGCGGACTCGACCCGATCTTCCAGGTGCTGCGCACGGTACCGCCGCTCGCCTGGCTTCCCCTCTCCCTCGCCGCCTTCCGCCAGGGCCATCCGGCGGCGATCTTCGTCATCTTCATCACCGCCATCTGGCCGATCATCATCAACACCGCCGTCGGCATCCGCAACATCCCGCAGGATTACCGCAACGTCGCCGCCGTGCTGCGGCTCAACCAGTTCGAATTCTTCTGGAAGATCATGATCCCGTCGGCGGCGCCCTACATCTTCACCGGGCTTCGCATCGGCATCGGATTGTCGTGGCTCGCGATCGTCGCCGCCGAAATGCTGATCGGCGGGGTCGGCATCGGCTTTTTCATCTGGGATGCGTGGAATTCATCGCACATGAGCGAGATCATCCTCGCGCTCGTGTATGTCGGCGTCACCGGCTTCATCCTCGACCGTATCGTCGCCTCGGTCGCGACCTTCGTCACCCGTGGCACGGCGGCCAACTGACCGGACCGATCATGACACCCTATCTGAAGCTCGATCACATCGACAAAATCTTCACCCGCGGCTCGGCCGAGACCGACGTGCTGCGGGAGATCACACTCACGATCGACAAGGGCGAATATGTCTCGATCATCGGCCATTCCGGCTGCGGGAAATCGACCCTGCTCAACATCGTCGCCGGCCTGACTGACGCGACGCATGGCGGGGTCATTCTCGAAAACCGGCTCGTCGATGCGCCCGGTCCCGACCGGGCGGTCGTGTTCCAGAACCACAGCCTCCTGCCCTGGTTGACGGTCTATGACAACGTGCGGCTGGCCGTGGACAAGGTCTTTTCCTCCACCAAGCCGCGCGCCGAGCGCGACGCCTGGACGCTGCACAATCTCGATCTCGTGCAGATGACGCATGCGAAGGACAAGCGGCCCGCCGAAATCTCCGGCGGCATGAAGCAGCGCGTCGGCATCGCCCGCGCGCTGGCGATGGAGCCGAAAGTCCTCTTGCTCGACGAGCCTTTCGGCGCGCTCGACGCGCTCACCCGCGCGCATTTGCAGGATTCGATCATGAATCTGCATCAGAAGCTCGGCAACACCATCATGATGATCACGCACGACGTGGACGAAGCCGTGCTGCTGTCCGACCGGATCGTGATGATGACCAACGGGCCGGCGGCGAAGATCGGCGAAGTGCTCGATGTGCCGCTGCCGCGCCCACGCAACCGGCTCGAGCTTGCGGCCAACCCGGTCTATCTGAAGTGCCGCCAGCGCGTGCTCGAATTTCTGTACGAGCGCCATCGCTTCGTGGAAGCGGCGTAAACGAACCAATACCGCCCGCAAAGGCGCGGGCCTGCTGCAACGACGCGGCGATCCAGACAGTCGGAAAGGACTTTCTGATGAGCGAACCGCTCGTCGTGATCGGTAATGGAATGGCGGCGATGCGCCTCGTCGAGGAACTCGCCGGGAACGCGCTCGGCCGCTACGCGATCGCCGTGATCGGCGACGAGCCGCGGCTTGCCTATAATCGCGTCTTGCTGTCCTCGGTGCTGGCGCGGGAAATGTCGCGGGCCGACATCGAGCTTCGCCCCGCCGGATGGTGGCGCGATCGCGGCGTGACCCTGCTCTATGGCCGCACCGCCACCGCCATCGACCTCGCGATCCGCCGCGTGCGTCTCGCGGACGGTTCCACCTTGCCCTTTTCCAAACTCGTGCTGGCGACCGGCTCGCGCCCGATCCGCCCGCGCGTGCCCGGTATCGACAGGCCCGGCGTGCTCACCTTCCGCGATCTCGGCGATGTCACCGCGATCGAGGAGGCCGCGGGCCGACAAAAACGCGCGGTGGTGATCGGCGGCGGATTGCTCGGGCTCGAAGCCGCCTACGGGCTCGCCAAGGCCGGCCTCTCCGTCTCGGTCGTGCACCTGATGGGCCGGCTGATGGAGCGGCAGCTCGACGAACCAGCCGCCGCGATGCTCAAGCGCGCGGTCGAGGACAAGGGAATCGAGGTGCATCTCGATGCCGAGACCGCGGCGATCGAAGGGGCGCCGCAGGCGATCGGCGTCGCGCTGAAGGACGGCCGCTTGCTGCCGGCGGACCTCGTGGTGGTGGCGGCGGGCGTCGCGCCGAATGTCGCGCTCGCGCGCGAGGCCGGGCTCGCCGTGGGCCGCGGGATCGTTGTCGATGACACGCTGCAGACAAGCCGGCCGGATATTTTCGCGATCGGCGAATGCGCCGAGCATCGCGGCACCTGCTACGGGCTCGTCGAGCCAGCCTACGAGCAGGCGGCGGTTCTCGCCGCGCATCTTTCCGGCGCCCGCGCGCGCTATGCCGGCAGCATCTGCGCCACCAACCTGAAAGTGTCCGGCGTCCGCGTCTTCTCTGCCGGCGATTTTCTTGGCGCGCCGGGCACCGAACGGATTCTGCTCACCGATCCCGGTCTCGGCATCTACAGGAAGCTCGTCGTGGCGCGCGACCGCCTCGCCGGCGCCGTGCTGTTCGGCGATACCGCCGACGGCCCCTGGTATCTCGATCTCATCCGCAGCGGCGCGCCGATCGAGGCGATCCGCGGCGAGATGATGTTCGGCCGCGCGCTGGCCGAACGCAAGGCCGCGTGAGGTTTGCATGTCGAGCGACTTCAGCCCCGAACAGAAACGGTATCTCGAAGGCTTCGCCTCCGGCCTGACCGCGGCGCGCGCCGCGCGCGGGGTGCTCCCGGCGAGCGCGGGCGGCGAGCCGGCGGGCCCGGACGCGGTGCATGCCCGGGCGCAGGACCGCGTGACGGCGGCGGGCGGAAAGCTCGCCGAGCAGGAACAATTCAAGCGCGAGCTGCATCCCTTCGACGCCTATGATCGGCTGAAGGAACAGGCGGACAGGAACGAGCCGCCGAAGCCCGCCGACAATTTCCGCTGGCGCTATTACGGGCTGTTCTACGTCGCCCCGGCGCAATCGTCCTACATGTGTCGGCTTCGCATCCCGAACGGCATCGTCAAGCATTGGCAGATGGCCGGGCTCGCCTCGGTCGCCGAGCGGTATGGCGGCGGCTATGCGCATGTGACGACGCGCGCGAACCTGCAGATTCGCGAGATCGAGCCAAGGAACGCGGTCGCCGTGATCGAGGACATTCAGGACCTCGGGCTCTGCACGCGCGGCAGCGGCGCCGACAATATCCGCAACGTCACCGGCACGCCGACGGCGGGGATCGACCCGCAGGAATTGCTCGACACGCGCCCCTATGCGCGCGAATGGCACTTCCACATCCTCAACGAACGCGCGCTCTACGGCTTGCCGCGCAAGTTCAATGTCGCCTTCGACGGCGCGGGCCGCATTCCGGTGCTGGAGGACACCAACGACATCGGCTTCCAGGCGGTCGAGGTAAAGGACGGATTCGGCGTCGAACCCGGCATCTATTTCCGCCTCGCGCTCGGCGGCATCACCGGCCACAGGGATTTCGCGCGCGACACCGGCGTTATCCTCAGGCCGCAGGAGGCGACGAAAATCGCCGACGCGATCGTGCGCGTCTATATCGAGCATGGCGACCGCACCAATCGCAACAAGGCTCGGCTCAAATATCTGCTCGACGCTTGGGGCTTCGACAGGTTTCTCGCCGCCGTCGAGGACAGGCTCGGCCGCAAGCTCCTGCGCGCGCCCGATGGCGCGGTCGCGCCCCGCCCGCCCTTCGACCGCCTCGCGCATGTCGGGGTGCACCGGCAGAAGCAACCCGGGCTAAACTGGATCGGCGTCGTCTTTCCGGTCGGCAAAATCTCCGCCGATCAGATGCGCGGGCTCGCGCGCATCGCCGCGCAATTCGGCGACGGCGATCTGCGTCTCACCGTCTGGCAGAACTTGCTGATTTCCGGCGTGCCCGACGAAAGGATTGCCGACGCGATATCGGCAATAGAAGCGATCGGCCTTGCCACGCGGACGAGCCCCATTCGCGCGGGGCTGATCGCCTGCACCGGCGCGACCGGCTGCCGTTTCGCCGCCGCGCATACCAAGGAACATGCCGAGGAGATCGCGGCGTGGTGCGAGGCGCGCGTGGCGCTCGACACGCCGGTCAACATCCATCTCACCGGCTGCCATCACTCCTGCGCGCAACACTATATCGGCGATATCGGCCTGATCGCCTGCAAGGTGGAGACGGGCGAGGATACGGATGCGGCCGAGGGCTATCACGTCCATGTCGGGGGCGGATTTGGCACGGAGGCGGCGCTCGGCCGCGAGATTTTCCGCGATGTGAAAGCCGGCGATGCGCCCGCGACGGTCGCGCGCATGCTGCGCGCCTATCTGCGGAACCGCGCCTCGCCCGCCGAAACGTTTCTCGCCTTCTCGCGGCGGCACGACATCGACGCGCTGAAGGCTTTGTGCGCGGCGGAGGACGGCGAATGACCCGCTCCCTTCCGCCTCCCATTCCGACGCTGGTGCCGGAGACCGCGCCCTTCTCCGAGGAGCAGCGCGCCTGGCTGAACGGATTCTTCGCCGGCCTCGTCTCGCTCGACGGCCGCGGGATCACGCCGCTGTCGGGCGAGCAGGCGGCCGCGCTGCTTCAGCCGGCCGCCGCCGACGAGGAGGGCGACACGCCCTGGCACGACCAGGCCCTGCCGCTCGCCGAGCGCATGAAGCTCGCCGAGGACCGCCCGCTGCGCATGAAGCTGATGGCGGCGATGGCGCAGCAGGATTGCGGGCAATGCGGCTATGACTGCGCGACCTATTCGCGGGCGATCTTCGAAGGAAAGGAGGATCGGCTCAATCTGTGCGTCCCGGGCGGCAAGGAAACCGCGCGCATGGTGAAACTTTTGCACGCGCAGATCGGCGCGCGAGCGCCCGCGCCGGTCGCGGCGGAACCCGCGGCGGGGGCGGACGCGAAGGCCGCCGCGACCGCACCGGCCGGGCGGTCGCGCGACAATCCGGTCGTCGCGAGATTCCTCGGCCGCACGCGGCTCAACAAGAGCGGCTCGGAGAAAGAGACCTGGCATGTCGAGATCGATCTCGCGGGCTGCGGCGTCGATTATGTGGCCGGCGATGCGTTCGGCGTGTTTCCGGTCAACGATCCCGCGCTTGTCGAGGCGGTGCTGCGGGCGCTCGGCGCGCCGGGCGAGCTGCCGGTCGGTGGCCGCACGCTGCGCGAGGCGCTCGCGCGGGACGTGTCGCTGTCTCCCGCCCCGGATTCGCTGTTCCAGCTCCTATCCTATATCACCGGCGGCGAGCGGCGGAAAAAGGCCAAGGCGCTCGCCGCCGGCGAGGATCCGGACGGGGATGCGGCGACGCTCGACGTGCTCGCCGCGCTCGAAAAATTCGCCGGCGCGCGGCCCGACCCGGAAGCCTTTGTCGAGGCGCTCGAGCCGCTGCAGCCGAGACTCTATTCGATTTCCTCCTCGCCCCGCTCGTCGCCGGACCGCGTCTGCCTCACCGTCGATTGCCTGCGCTACGAGGTCGGCGGGCGTCAGCGCCTCGGCGTCGCCTCCACCTTCCTCGCCGAACGCCTCGCGCCGGGCGACCCGGTCCGGGTCTATGTGCAGCGCGCGCATGGCTTCGGCCTGCCGGCCGACCCGGCGACCCCGATCGTGATGATCGGTCCGGGCACCGGCATCGCCCCGTTCCGCGCCTTCCTGCACGAGCGCATGGCGACCAAAGCTCGCGGCAGAAACTGGCTGTTCTTCGGCCATCGTCGCTCCGAGCATGACTTCTTCTACGAAGATGAATTGAAGGCGATGAAGGCGATCGGCGTCCTCACCCGCCTTTCCCTCG
Source organism: Pseudorhodoplanes sp. (assembly GCA_035548355.1). GTDB lineage: Bacteria > Pseudomonadota > Alphaproteobacteria > Rhizobiales > Xanthobacteraceae > Pseudorhodoplanes. The sequence goes on along the minus strand of DASZTD010000023.1, from coordinate 4,341 downwards.
CCTGGTCGCGCGACGGCGCGGAAAAATTCTATGTCCAGGACCGCATGCGCGAGGTCGGCCGCGATTTGTGGTCATGGATCGCCGAAGGCGCGCACATTTACGTCTGCGGCGACGCCAAGCGTATGGCCAAGGACGTCGAGCGCGCCCTGGTCGATATCGTGGCGCAGCACGGCGCGCGCAGCGCCGCCGAAGCCGTCGCTTTCATCGGCGAGATGAAGAAAAGCGGCCGTTTCCAGCAGGACGTCTATTGATGAACGCATTGCCGCCCGCTTGCGCCGCCGTCCGCACGACCTGTCCCTATTGCGGTGTCGGCTGCGGCATCCTGGCCAGACCCGACGGCAATGGAGGCGCGGTTGTCGCCGGCGACCCCGATCATCCCTCGAATGGCGGCCTGCTCTGCTCCAAGGGCTCGGCGCTCGGCGACACGCTCTCGCTCGATCACCGCCTGCTTCATCCGATGATGCGCGTGGCGAACGATGAATTGACGGAGGTTTCCTGGGAGCAGGCGCTCGACACGGTCGCCGACGGGCTCGGGCGGATCGCGCGCGCGCACGGCCCGGACGCCGTCGCCTTCTATCTCTCCGGTCAGCTTCTCACCGAGGACTATTACGTCGCCAACAAGCTGATGAAGGGATTTATCGGCTCTGCCAATGTTGATACCAATTCGCGCCTATGCATGGCGTCGTCGGTGGCGGGCCATCGTCGCGCTTTCGGCGCCGATATCGTGCCCGGGATCTATGAAGATCTCGACCTCGCCGACCTGATCATTCTCGTCGGCTCCAACGCCGCCTGGTGTCACCCCGTCCTCTATCAGCGCATGATCAAGAACAAGTGCCAGCGGGGCGCAAGGATCGTCGTTGTCGATCCGCGCCGGACAGCAACTGCAGAGGACGCGGACCTGTTCCTGCCAATTGAGCCTGGCATGGACACAGCCCTGTTCTCGGGCCTGCTGGTCCATCTTTCGGATCGCGGCGCGCTCAATTTCGATTACATCGAGCGGCATACGTCAGGCTTTGCCCACGCGCTTGCCGCGGCGCGGCAGCTCGCTGGAAGCGTCGAGACCACGGCAAAGCTTTGCGGCCTGCCGGCAGCCGATGTCGCACACCTTTTCGATCTGTTTGCCCAAACGGAAAAAACGGTCACCTGCTATTCGCAAGGCGTGAACCAGTCGGCGCAGGGAACCGACAAGGTCACCTCGATCATCAATTGTCACCTTGCGACCGCCCGCATCGGCAGGCCCGGCATGGGTCCCTTCTCGCTCACCGGCCAGCCCAACGCCATGGGTGGCCGCGAGGTCGGCGGCCTCGCCAATCAGCTTGCGGCCCACATGACCTTCGAGCCGCAGCACATCGACCGCGTACGCCGCTTCTGGCGGGCTCCGCGCATGGCCGAAAGCGAAGGTCTGAAAGCCGTGCAGATGTTCGAAGCGATCGAACGCGGAAAGATCAAGGCATTGTGGGTGATGGCGACGAATCCGGCCGTATCGCTGCCGCGCGCGGGCCGGATGGCGCAGGCCCTGCGCAAGCTCGATTTTCTTGCAATTTCCGAGAATGTTCGCGCCAACGACACGCTCGCATGCCAGCCGCACGTGCTCATGCCGGCCGCCGCCTGGGGCGAGAAGGACGGCACCGTCACCAATTCCGAGCGGCGCATTTCGCGACAACGGGCATTCCTCGCCCCGCCCGGCGAGGTCAGGCCCGATTGGTGGATCGTGTCGCAAGTCGCGCGGCGGATGGGTTTCAACGGTTTCGATTATCGCTGCGCCGCCGATATCTTCCGCGAACATGCCGCCCTGTCGGCCTTCGAGAATGACGGCTCGCGCGACTTCGATATCGGGGCCTATGCCGATGTAAGCGACAGCGAATTTTGCGAACTGCCGCCGTTCCAATGGCCGGCGCCCAAAGGCGCCAGCGTGAAGGGTTTACGATTTTTCGCGCAGGGCGGGTTTTTCACGGCCGATCGCAAGGCGCGATTTCATGTTCCAGCCAGGCCGGGCCCGCGGGAGCGGACGTCGGAACGTTTTCCGTTCCGTCTCAATACCGGACGCATTCGCGATCAATGGCACACCATGACTCGCACGGGCCTCAGTCCGCGCCTTGGCGCGCATATCACCGAACCCTTTGTCGAAATTCATCCGCTGGATGCGGACGCGGCCGGCCTGCAGCAGGGCGATTTCGCGCGTCTTGGTTCCGATCACGGCTCCTGCATCCTGAAGGTCGTGGTCAGCGACGATCAAAGACGCGGCTCGCTGTTCGCGCCGATTCACTGGAGTCGATCGACATCGGCGACGTGCGTCGGCGATCTCGTGACGGCGGACACCGATCCCCATTCCGGGCAGCCGGAAGCGAAGGCTACGCCGGTCGCGATCGAACCCGCGCCATTCGCCTTTCGTGGCTTCGTGCTGTCGCGCCATCCGGTCGAACTTCCGGCGCATACGTGGTGGAGCAAGGTGCCGCTCGCGCAAGGCCATGGATTTCTCATCGCCAGCAACGAAGACCCGGCTTCGTGGCAGGGCATGGTCCCGAGGATTTTCGGACCGGAACCAGCCGCCGAATATCTCGACGCCGAACGCGGCTGCTATCGCGTCATCCGATTCAATGGAGGACGGATCGATGCGTGTCTGTTCATCGGCCCGGCGCAATCCGCTCCGTCCTGGGACGCGATGAAGGCCATGTTCGAAGCCCGTGAACTGCCGCAGGCCCAGCGGCGCGTGCTCCTTTCCGGGAAAACCGCCGACGGCGTCCCCGACGCCGGCGCCCTCGTCTGCGCCTGCTTCGGCATCGGCGCGAATGCCGTCCGCAAGGCGATCGCCAGCGGCCTCGCCGACAATGTCGAGGAGGTCGGCAAGGCGCTTCGTGCCGGCACGAATTGCGGGTCCTGCCTGCCTGAATTGAAAAGGATCGTTAGCGATGAGCGAGCGAAAGCCGTCTGAACGCAAACGCGCGCGCATGGGTGCGCTCGCGCGCCTACCCGTCTTCTATTCGCTGGCGGGCAAGCGCGTCGTGGTCGCCGGCGGCACGCAAGGCGCCGCATGGAAGGCGGAGCTTCTCGCCGCCGCCGGCGCGCGGGTGGACGTCTACGCGCAGGCGCCGTGCCGGGAGATGCGAGACGCCGCGCATGAGGATCAGCGCGTGCGCGTGATCGGGCGCTCGTGGACGCCCCGCGATCTCGACGGCGCGGCCATGGCCATCGGCGCCTTCGACGGCGAGGCGGATGCGAAGGCTTTCGCCGCCGCCGCGCGTGCTTGCGGCGTACCCGTCAACGTGATCGACAAGCCGGCCTTTTGCGACTTCTCTTTCGGCGCCATCGTCAATCGCTCTCCCCTCGTCATCGGTGTTTCCACCGATGGGGCGGCGCCGGTTTTCGCGCAGGCCGTCCGCGCCAAGCTCGAAGCGATGTTGCCGCAAGGCTTTGCCCGTTGGGCCGCGGCGGCCGCGCGCTGGCGCGCTGCCGTGCAACAATCGGGTCTGTCGTTTGCCGGCCGGCGCAGCTTCTGGCGCGCCTTCACCCTGCGGGCGATTGCCTCGCCTGATACCGAACCGACGGAAGCGGTTTTCAAGGATGTGATGGCCGGTATCGGCGGCGCGAAGCCCGATGCCGGCGCGGTGACGCTGGTCGGCGCCGGTCCGGGCGATCCGGAATTGCTCACGCTGCGCGCCGTGCGCGCCCTGCAGTCCGCCGATGTCATCCTGTTCGACGATCTCGTATCCGACGAGGTGCTCGATTTTGCGCGCCGCGAGGCGAAAAAAATCCTCGTTGGCAAGACCGGCCACGGCGCTTCCTGCAGGCAGGACGAGATCAACGCGCTGATGGTCGGGCTGGCGAAACAGGGTCGCCAAGTCGTGCGTCTCAAGGGCGGCGATCCGCTGATCTTTGCCCGCGCCGGCGAGGAGATTGCCGCCTGCCGCGCCGCCGGCCTTCCGGTCGAAATCGTGCCGGGCATCAGCGCGGCGCAAGGAGCGGCGGCGAGACTTTGTGTGCCCCTCACCGGCCGCGGCAAATCGCGGCGTCTGCAATTCGTTACCGGGCACGATCGCGATGGCCATCTTCCGGACGATATCGACTGGCCGAGTATCGCCGATGCGGCGGCCACCACCGCGATCTACATGCCGGTGAAGACGTTGCGCCCCTTCATCAGACGCGCGATGCAAGCCGGCCTCGCCCCTGACACGCCCGCCGTCGCTGTCGCCAGCGCCACGCGGCCCCGCGAGCGGACAATCCATGCGACCGCCGCGACGCTCGCCGACGCGCTCGCCCGCGCGGCGATCGCGGGCCCAGTAATCGTGATGCTCGGTCATCCCCTTGCCGTCGCCCAACCCTCGTCGACCGAGAGGGGACAAA
>DASZTD010000022.1:0-250302 GCA_035548355.1 Pseudorhodoplanes sp. | reverse complement strand
GCGCCGCCCCCCACTCCGTCTTCGGCCCGTCTTCCGGAAGACGCCCTCGGCCGAGTGAGGTGTTAGGAATATATCCCTGTGGGCTGGGAACGTCAAGCCCCGCGCGACCGGCCGGCGGGAAAGAGCCACGGCCAGCCATCCTGCCGATCCTCATCCTGATAATGCCGGCGAAGCCTTCTGCCGATCCTCATCCTGAGGAGCGCGGCGAAGCCGCGCGGCTCGAAGGATGAAGGCTCGCGTCGGGAAGGCGCGTGTCTCTCCGCGCCCCGATGTCGCGCGCTTGCTACCCGTCCGAATCCGTCACGGCTCTCGCGATGCGCGGATCGGGAATGATCCACATCAGCGCGACGAGAACGTAAATCGCGCACGATATCCATGGATTGACGAAGGCGAGCGCGATGCCAGCGAGGTAGAAAACCGGCGAAATCTTTCCCTTGATGTCGGAGCCGAGGGCCCGGGCAAGCTGCGATCGCGCCTCGCCGTGCGTGCGGATGATCGCCATCTGCAGCAGAACATAGGCGAGCGCGGGCATCAGCAGGGTCGCCCCATAAAGCGCGACGGGGAGTGGGGCGAAATGGTTTTCGCCCATCCAGCCGGTGGCGAAGGGAATGAGCGAGAGCCAGAAAAGCAAATGCGCGTTCGCCCACAGGATCGCTCCGTTCACGTGCGAGACGGTATGCATGAGGTGATGATGGTTGTTCCAGTAGATCGCGATGTAGATGAAACTCAGCACGTAGCTCAAGAAAACCGGTAGCAGCTTCGCCAGATCCGTCCATTCGGCGCCGTGCGGCACCTTCAGCTCCAGCACCATGATGGTGATGATGATGGCGATCACGCCGTCGCTGAAGGCAAGCAAGCGTTCTTTTTTCATGGGAGCCGTGGAAAGCAGGAAATTTTTTGCGGGGCACGCGCGACATGCCGGCAGAGACGCGAACGCCGATTTGGGCGCGCAATGGACATTTTAGATCTAGCACTATCTTGCAAATCCCGGCAAATCACCTGAAATTGCCGCAGTTTGAGTCGCGCTCGCAGCTAGGGGAGGCTTTCATGCGATTATCGTCGGGAATTCGCGTTGCGTTCACAGCACTTGCCGCACTCATTGGCGCTGCCGGCGCGGCCCAGGCCGATTGCGGAAATATCCGCTTTTCCGTGCTGAAGGCCGGATGGGTGGTCGGCGGCTCCGGCGGGTCGGGCTCCTTTACCTTCCACGGCCGCACTTATCCGATATCAATCGGCGGCATCAGCGCCGGTTTCGTGTTCGGCGCCTCGGAGACGAATTTCCGCGGCACCGTCTGCAACATTACCTCGGCCTCGCAGGTGCCGGGCGCCTATGGCGCGGCGGGTGCCGGTGCGGCCGTCGGCGTCGGCGGGCAGGCGATCGTGCTGCGCAACGAAAAGGGGGCGACCCTCAACCTCGTCGGTCGCCAGGTCGGTCTGCAGATCAACGCCGATCTCTCCGGGCTCGCGATCTCCTTCCGCTGAGCGCGCTCAGGTTTGCGGCGAAAAGGGCCGGGCATCGCCCGGCCCTCTGTTTGCGTCAGCCGTCGTCGCTGCCCGCTCTCACGGGAAATAGATGTTGCGCTCGAGCCAATAGCTGACCGCGGTCGAGGTCATCAGCAGCGCGAGACCGGCATAGACCGGGCGCATCGACAGCGGCCTGCCGCGCTCGCACAGAAACATCAGCGCCACCCCAGCCACTACGACGATGTCGATATAAAGCCAGGCGCGCACCTCGATCCCGCGATGCGCGGTCAGCGCCGTCCAGCCGATGTCGATCAGCATCAGCGCCAGCACCGCGCCGTAGAAATGACGCCAGTGCCTCGGCGCGAGCGCGCGCGACATCACGAAGAAGCAGGCCGCCTCCAGCACGAGCATCACCGCGTCGAAGATGAGATAGCCGGGATAGAAGGCGGGGGCGGTCACAGGATTGAGATAGGTGAGATAGAGATACTGGCTCATCCCCTGAAAGAAGGGGAAAAAGGCGAAGAGGAAGGCGAGCAGGCCGGGCAGCCGGTCCCACAGCATCGGCTTGTCCTCATGCGGGGTGACGAACAGCTTCAGTGCCTCGCCAAGCGCGAGCGCGAGGATGATGGTGATCGCGCCCTGGATGAAATCCACCGTATGGGCGACGTTGCCGCCGATTTCCTTCATGGGGCTCCCCGTGCGCTCCGCCGCCCGCAGCAAACCGGAAAAGGGGAAAGGGGACAAGGCGCCCGGCCGCGGCTATGCTTCCTGCGAAAGGGGAGATTTCGCCATGCGTTTCATCCTGCTCGCCACGCTGTTTCTTTTCGCCGCCGTGACGTCGGCGCAGGCCGCCGGCTGCCCGAAGGACCCGACGCGGGCGAGCCTTGCCGTGTGGCCGCCCAACAGCATCCGGACCGGCAGCAGCGTGACCGGCGTACATCCCTGCGGGCGGGCGATCACCTGCACGGGCGGCGTGCCAAACGAAATCCGCACCCGCTCCTGCCGCTGGAAGTGAGCGGCGGCGCGAACAGGCTGCGCGCGGCTATGGCCGCTTCTTCTGCAACTCGTCGCGCTGCCTGATGAGCTGGTCGAGCTCGTCCTGGAATTCGGCGATGCGATCGGCGTTGCGCTCCTCATCGCCGGCCCCGGAAGCCGCCGCCGCCTGCTCGGTGAGCTGGCGGATATTGTTGCGCAGAATGGCGATGCGGTTCTCGATCTCGGGAAGCGACAGCGTCGATTCATTGCCCATCGCGCATGATCCTCTCGCGTTGGTGGAATGCGCCTGCGGCGCGCTCGATATGACCCCGATTTAAGAAGAAGCGCGCCGCGCGGGCAAGAGGCGACGCCGCGCCCGATAACCGGCGAGCCGCCGCCTGCGCCCCCGGCGCGTGTCGGCATGCGGCGCCGCCGCCCGGCGATCCCTCCACCAAGCTAACCGGTCTCTGTTTCACCGGGATCAATCGAAGGCAAGCAGGGCCGGCCGAATTGCTACAGCGCGGCGTTGCCTTGCTTGGCCTTCTCGCTGTTGGCCTTGTCCGCTTCGACGTAAACCTCGCTGCCCATCAGCCTGAATTTCTCGCTCATCTGCTCCATGCCGACCTTCTGATCGTTCAGCTTGGTGGCGTATTCGCGCACGTCCGCGGTGATCTTCATCGAGCAGAATTTCGGCCCGCACATCGAGCAGAAATGGGCGACCTTGTGCGCTTCCTTCGGCAGCGTCTCGTCGTGGTATTTCATCGCCGTGTCGGGATCGAGCGACAGGTTGAACTGATCGACCCAGCGAAATTCGAAACGCGCGCGGCTCAGCGCGTCGTCGCGAAGCTGCGCGGCCGGGTGGCCCTTGGCAAGATCGGCCGCGTGCGCGGCGATCTTGTAGGCTATCACGCCTTCCTTCACGTCGTCGCGGTCGGGCAGGCCGAGATGCTCCTTCGGCGTCACGTAGCAGAGCATTGCGGTGCCGAACCAGCCGATCATCGCGGCGCCGATCGCCGAGGTGATGTGGTCGTAGCCCGGCGCAATGTCGGTCGTGAGCGGGCCCAGCGTGTAGAATGGCGCTTCGCCGCACAACGCCATCTGCTTCTCGACATTGACCTTGATCTTGTGCATCGGCACGTGGCCGGGGCCCTCGTTCATCACCTGGCAGCCCTTCGACCAGGCGTAGTGCGTCAGCTCCCCTTGCGTCTCCAGCTCGGCGAATTGCGCGCGGTCGTTGGCGTCCGCGATCGAGCCGGGACGCAGCCCGTCGCCGAGCGAGAACGACACGTCATATTTGCGCATGATCTCGCAGATCTCGTCAAAGCGTTCGTACAGGAACGATTCCTTGTGATGGGCGAGGCACCACTTCGCCATGATGCTTCCACCACGCGAAACAATCCCGGTGACGCGGTCGGCGGTGAGGTGGATGTAGCCGAGGCGCACGCCCGCATGGATGGTGAAATAATCCACGCCCTGTTCGGCCTGCTCGATCAGCGTGTCCTTGAACACCTCCCAGTCGAGCTTGACCGGGTCGCCGTTCACCTTCTCCAGCGCCTGGTAGATCGGCACGGTGCCGATCGGCACCGGCGAGTTGCGGATGATCCATTCGCGCGTGTTGTGGATGTTGCGGCCGGTGGAGAGATCCATCACCGTGTCGGCCCCCCAACGGATCGCCCACACCATCTTCTCGATTTCCTCCTCCACCGACGACGTCACCGCCGAGTTGCCGATATTGGCGTTGATCTTCGTCAGGAAGTTGCGGCCGATAATCATCGGCTCAAGCTCGGCATGATTGATGTTGGCGGGAATGATCGCGCGGCCGCGCGCCACTTCCTCACGCACGAATTCCGGCGTGATGAAGGGCGGGATCGCCGCGCCGAAGCTCTCTCCGTCCTTCAGTTTCTCCTGCGCCTGTTCGAGCACCCTCTTGCGCCCGAGATTTTCACGCTCGGCGACGTAGATCATTTCCTTGGTGATGACGCCGGCCCGCGCCCATTCGCGCTGCGTGACCGGCTTGCCGTCGAGCGCCTTCCACGGCTTTGGCGTGTTGGGGAAATCGCGCGCCAGATGCGAGCCGGAGACGTTGCCGTTGTCGACCGGCTGGATCGGGCGGCCTTCATATTCCTCGACGCCGCCGCGCTCCTTCACCCACTCGATGCGGGTGCGCGGCAGACCCTTCTCCACGTCGATGACGGCGTCGTTGTCGGTATAGGGGCCGGTGGTGTCGTAAACCGGCAGAGGCGGCTCGCCCGAGGAAAGGTCAAGCATGATCGCGCGATGCGGCACGCGCAGGTCGGGCGCCGCGTCCGGCGCAGTATAGACCTTGCGCGAGGAGGGCAGCGGTCCGGTCGTGACGCTCGGAGTGACGAGATCGCCGGCGGTGACGGGCTTGTTCATGTCGGTTCTCCTTCTAGGCCGGAACGGCTTGTGTCTGACTGAGCCAGGCGCGCACGCGCGCATCCGGGTCGGGATTCATGGTGATGTCGCTGACGACGGCGATGGAGTCAGCGCCCGCGGCGAAAATCGCGTCCGCCTGTTCCAGCTTGATGCCGCCGATGGCGACCAGAGGCCGGGCGCCGATCCGCTTCTTCCACACGCCGATTTTGCCGAGCCCCTGCGGGGCAAAGCGCATCGCCTTGAGCGTCGTCGGGAAGATCGGGCCGAGCGCCACGTAATCGGGGTCATGCGCGAGCGCGTTGTCGAGTTCTGCGTCATCGTGGGTTGACAGCCCGAGCGTGAGGCCCGCGCGGCGGATCGCGGCGACATCGGCCTCGGCGAGGTCTTCCTGGCCGAGATGCAGGTGCCGCGCGCCTTCCTCGATCGCCGCGCGCCAGTAATCGTTCACCACGAGCTTGGCGCCGTATCGGCTCGCCTGCGCGAGCGCCTCGCGCACGACGGCGCGCGCCTGCGCGTGGTCCAGATTCTTGGCGCGCAACTGGATCGTGCCGACGCCGAGCCGTGCCAGCCGCCCGACCCAGGCGGGCGTGTCGATCACCGGATAGAAGCGGTCAGGATACGGCATGCCAGAACGGTGTCCCGACGACGGGGGTTGAGGGGGAAGCAAAATCGCGGGCATCCATCAGGCCCGCCTCGAAGCCGGCGCGGCCCGCCTCGACCGCGCGCCGGAATGCGCCCGCCATCGCCGCCGGATCGGCGGCCTTGGCGATGGCTGTATTGAGAAGCACGCCGTCATAGCCGAGTTCCATCGCCTGCGCGGCATGCGAGGGCGCCCCCAGGCCGGCATCGACGATCAGCGTCACATCCGGCAGGCGCTGGCGCAGCAGTTTCAGCGCGTCGCGATTGACGATGCCGCGCGCGCTGCCGATCGGGGAGGCCCAGGGCATCACCACCCGGCAGCCGGCATCGACGAGCCGCATCGCCACGCTCAAATCCTCGGTCGTGTAGGGAAAGACATCGAATCCGTCCTTCACGAGAATCCCCGCCGCCTCAAGGAGGCCCGTGACGTCGGGCTGCAGCGTCTCGTCATCGGCGATCACCTCGAGCTTGATCCAAGAGGTGCCGAACAATTCGCGCGCGAGTCTGGCGGTGGTCACCGCCTCGCGCACCGAGCGGCAGCCCGCCGTGTTGGGCAGCACCTTCACCTCGAGTTCGCGGATCAGCGACCAGAAGGCGTCGCCGGTCTTGCCGCCCGCGCTTTCGCGCCGCACCGACACGGTAACGATCCCGGCACCGGAGGCGCGGATCGCCGCCTGCATGACCGTGGGCGACGGATAGAGCGCGGTGCCGACGAGCAGGCGCGAGGCGAATTCCTGTCCGTAGAAATTCAACATGGATCGTCCGCTTTCCTTGGCGTTTGTCGCCGGAACCATCGCGTCAGCCTCCCTGCCGCGGCGTGAGGATTTCCACCTCGTCGCCGTCCTTCAGCACCGTCTCACTCCATTTCGCCCGCGGGATCACGTCGTAATTCACCGCGATGGCGAGATGGGTGCCCTCGTATTCGAGTTCGTTCAGCAGCGCGTCGAGGCGCGCGGAGCGGATGTCCCGCCGCTCGCCGTTGACGATCAGTTGCATTGCATCACCTCGTTGTCGATCGCCCCGCGCGTGACATAGGCGAGGGTGAGTTCGGCAAGCGCCGGCGCAAGCAGGAAGCCGTGGCGGTATAGCCCGTTCACCGCGATCCGTCGGCCCGATATCGTGATGCGCGGGAGATTGTCGGCGAAGGCCGGGCGTAGCCCGGCGCCGAAATCGACGATCCGCGCCTCGGCGAAGGCCGGGTGCACCGCATAGGCCGCACTCAGCAATTCGAGCGCGGAGCGCACGCTGACGCGATCGTCCTCGCTCTCGATGCTCGTCGCCCCGATCATGAAGCGATTGCCGGCGCGGGGAATGAGATAAAGCGGCCAGCGCGGATGGATGAAGCGGATCGGGCGCGACAGCGCAATCTCGTCCGTCTCTACCACGATTGTCTCGCCCTTGACGCCGCGCAGCGCCTCGCCGTCCTCGCGCGCGGCCAGGCCGCGGCAATCGATCACGATGCCGTCCAGTTCCTCGGGCTCGCGTTCGCTGCCGAATTCGATCGCGACGCCGTTTTCGGCGAGCTGGCGATGCAGCGCGGGCAGGATGCGGCGCGGCTCGACATGGCCCTCCTCGGGGAAAAACAGCGCGTCGCGGAAGCGGCCGGCCAGCGCCGGCTCGATCTCGCCGACGCGTTCGCCGTCGGCGCGCTCGTAATTCTCGGTCAACCGCGCGAAACGATCGAAATCGGCGCGGTCGCGCGGATGCGCGATCACCAGCGAGCCGTTGAAGGCGGCATCCGGAACATGCTGGCGCCACAGATCGAGCGAGCGCACGCCGAGGCGCGTCACCACCGGCTCCGATACCTCCTGCTCGCACCAGGGCGCGAGCATCCCGCCCGCCTGCATGCTGGTGGAGTCGGCAAGATCGGGGCCGCTTTTCTCATGGATCGTCACCCTGTGCCCGGCCTTGGCGAACAGGAGAGCCTGCCAGGTGCCGGCGATACCGGCGCCGATAATGTTGATGTGCGGATTTGATGAAGATCGTCGCATGTCCTGTCCCTTCGCCGGCATGACCCGGATCAGGTTCAAAGGGTGTTTCTCAGCCCTGCGCGGGCACCCCTCGGAACTGAATTTAATGTATGCCGATAGATCGCAGTGTCAACGCGGCCGTCCGCGCGGCCTCAGCCTGTCCGGCCCATCCGGTGCGGCTTGAGGAGCGCGTAAACCGCCTCGTTGGCTGGGGTCGGGATGCCGAGTTCCCGCCCGAGCGAGCACACCTTGCCGGCGAGCCAGTCGAGTTCGAGCCGGTTGCCGCGGTCGAGGTCGTGCGCCATCGAGGCGCGCATGTCGGCCGGAAAGCTCTCGGCGATCCGCAGCGCCTCCCCGGCATAGTCCGGCGGCAGCGCCACGCCGCGTGCGCGTCCGACCGCGACGGCTTCGCCCATCAGGGTCAGGAACAGCGCGCGGATATCGGCATCGGCGAGCACCGCGCCGAACGGCATCCGCGTGCCCGCGGTGATGCTCGATGTGCCGGTGAGCAGCACGAATTTTTTCCACAATTCGAGCGCCATCGCGCCGGTGACTTCCAGCTCCATGCCCGGCGCCTGCAGCGCCTTGCCGTATCGCTCGAGTAGGGGATCGGCGCGCCCGTCGAGCCTGCCGCACACGATGCGCGCGGCCTTGCCGCCGTGACGGATGACGCCGGGCGCGGCGATGGTGGTGACGATATAGGTCGAGCCACCGATCACCGCGTCGCCGCCAAGGATCGGGGCGAGCCGCTCGGCGCTATCGACCCCGTTCTGCACGGTGATCACCCGCGTGTCCGCGCCGACCAGCGGCCGCGTCAATCGTCCCGCGCTCTCGGTGTCCCACAATTTGACCGCGAACAGCACGACATCGACCGGTCCGATCGTCGCCGGATCGTCGGTGGCCCTGGCGTTTCGGATCGTGATGTCGCCGAGCGGCGACTTGATCTGCAGGCCGTTCCGCCGGATCGCTTCGAGGTTCGCGCCGCGCGCGATGAAAAAGACCTCGTGCCCGGCATCCGCCAGGCGCGCTCCGAAATAGGCGCCGACCGCGCCGGCGGCCATGATTGCAATGCGCATGGTGACATCCGTTCAATCAGGAACGGCCATCATCCAGAGCGAAAGACAGATGTAAAGCGTTCAGTGGATCGGCGGGAGTGACGCCGCGGCGTGGCGGCTGCCGCGCGCCTCGCGCTCGGCCGGGCGCGCGCGATGCATCGGCAGGACCACGACCTTGGTGCCGACCTGCACCCGCTGATAGAGATCGATCACGTCCTCGTTCAGCATGCGGATGCAGCCCGATGACACCTGCCGGCCGATGGTGTCGGGCGCGTTGGTGCCGTGGATGCGATAGACCGTTCCGGCGAGATACATGGCGCGCGCGCCGAGCGGATTGCCGGGACCGCCTGCCATCATTCGCGGCAGATAGGGCTGGCGCCCGATCATCTCGGCCGGAGGATACCAGTCCGGCCATTCGGTCTTGCGCTCGATGGTCCTGACGCCGGCCCAGGTGAAGCCCTCGCGGCCGACGCCGATGCCGTAGCGGATCGCGCGGCCCGACCCGAGCACGTAATAGAGAAACGTGTTCGGCGTATCGATGACGATCGTGCCCGGCGCCTCACCGGTCGCATAAGGGACGATCTGCCGCCGCAATTCCTGGCGCGGCGCCTGTGCGGGCGCGACATCTTCCTCCGGCATCACCTGCTGAAATGCGGCGCCCGGATCGGTGACGGGAGCGAAGGCGAAAGTCTGCGCGGAGGCGGGAGCGGGCCAGGCGACGGAAAGAAGGCAGGCAAGGCTCGCAAGAACGAATGATCGAGAATCGATACGCATGACACCAATCCGGTCCGTTCCCTCCCGGCCGGGATTAAGCGCCCTCAAGGTTTATCGGTTCCAAACGCCGCGCGTGATCGGGAGTTCTCGTCACCGCCAGCCCAATGCCGGGACGGCATTTGTTCCGTCGATGGAACGAAACGATTAACGATGCGTCATGGCGATCGCACGGACGCATCCGGCACCGCATCCACCGACGCGAAATACGGCTTGATGTCGATCAGCGGCGTGCCGTCGAGGCAGTCGAGACCGGTGACCGACAGCTTCGTGCCCTCGCGTTTTTCCAGCTTCACGACGCTGAGTGCGATCGGGTTTGGCCGCACCGGCGAGCGTAGGGCGAAAGTGCCGCGCGGCGTCGCGTAGTGGCGCGGGGCTTGAACCACCAGATCGCGGCGCGCCTTGTCCATCCAGTAAAGCAGGATCAGGTGCGAGCAGCTTTCCACCTCGGTCAGCGCCTCGGCCCAGCGCGGATCGACCTCCACCGTGCAGACGGCGTCGGATTCCCGCCCATTCTTCGGGCAGTCCTCGCGGCGCCGCCAGGGGGTCCTTATCCGGCCGATGAAATAAACCTGGGCGTCGGCCGCGGGCGGCGGCGCCACGGCCACCTCGCCTGGCCGAATGGCATAGGGATCGTTAGCCAAGAGGTCCTCCCGGGGCTTGCACGGGGCTGGATAAGCTCATAAACATATCTTTATATGATGGGCAGGTGCCCAAAGGGATCGGCATGGCGGCTCCGCTCAAGTTCGACGCGCTCAATACGCTGCTCAAGGCGGCGGGGGAAACCACGCGGCTGCGTATCCTCGCGCTGCTCGCCGAAGCCGAGCTGACGGTCTCCGACCTCACCGAAATCCTGCGCCAGTCGCAACCGCGAATTTCGCGGCATCTGAAGCTGCTGGCCGAGGCCAATCTGGTCGAGCGGCATCGCGAGGGGGCCTGGGCTTTTTTCCGGGTGGCGGAAAGCGGGGCGAGCGCGGAGGTGGCGCGCGAACTCATCGCGCGCCTCGATCCGCAGGACCGGGTGGTGACGCGCGACCGCGAGCGGCTCGCGGCGGTCCGCCAGGCGCGGGCCGACGCCGCGCAGGAATATTTCCGGCGGCATGCCGCCGAGTGGGATCGTATCCGCAAGCTGCACGCGCCCGACGAGGCGGTGGAGTCGGCGATCCTCGCCGCCTTCGGCGGCAAGCCGATCCACGCGCTGCTCGATCTCGGTACCGGCACCGGGCGGATGCTGGAATTGTTCGGCCCCTCGATCGGGCGCGGGCTCGGCATCGATCTGTCGGCCGATATGCTCGCGCTCGCGCGCGCGCGGCTCGACCGCGCTGGACTAAGGCATTGCAGCGTGCGCCAGGGCGATATCTACGACGTCGAGGTGCCCGACGGCAGTTTCGACGCCGTCATCCTGCATCAGGTGCTGCACTTCCTGACCGACGGCGCACGCGCGATCCGCGAGGCGGCGCGCGTGCTCGGCCCCGGCGGACGATTGCTGGTCGTCGATTTCGCTCCGCACGATCTCGAATTCCTGCGCGAGGAGCACGCGCATCACCGGCTCGGCTTCGCCCCCGAGACGGTGGAGCAATGGATGGCGGCGGCGGGGCTGACCGTCGCCTCGCACCAGAGCATTCCGCCAGGCGCCGAGGGCAAGATCGCCGTCTCGCTATGGCTCGCGCGCGATCCGCGCGCGACGCGGCCTCAATCCGTGCGCGAGGTGGCGTGATGGATGCGAGGATTCCGGCGACGGAACGCGCCAGCCGCTTCGTACGAACAGACGGGGCGCGGCGTATCGGCGTGTCGTTCGAGTTTTTCCCGCCGGCGACCGAGGAGATGGAGCGCACGCTGTGGGAGGCGATCACCCGCCTCGCGCCGCTCGAACCGCAATTCGTTTCCGTGACCTACGGAGCGGGCGGCTCGACGCGCGAGCGCACGCACGCCACCGTGCAGCGCATTCTCAACGAAACGCGGCTGACGCCCGCCGCGCATCTGACCTGTGTCGCGGCGACGCGCGAGGACGTGGACGCGGTGATCCGCCGCTATCACGATATCGGCGTGCGTCACATCGTGGCGCTGCGTGGCGATCCGCCGGGCGGGGCGGGAGCCAGATACACGCCCCATCCGGGCGGCTATCGCAACGGCGCCGATCTCGTCGCCGGCATCCGGCGCATCGGCGATTTCGAGGTGTCGGTCTCCGCCTATCCGGAAAAGCATCCGGATTCGCCGAGCGTGGAGGCCGATATCGACATGCTGAAAGCCAAGGTCGATGCAGGCGCGACGCGTGCCATGACCCAGTTCTTCTTCGAGAACGATCTTTATTTTCGCTACCTCGATCGCGTGCGCGCGCGCGGCATCGAAATCCCGATCGTCCCCGGTATCCTGCCGGTGCAGAATTTCACGCAGGCGCGCCGCTTCGCCGAGCGCACCGGCGCCTCGGTCCCGCGCTGGCTCGCCGAGCGGTTCGAAGGGCTGGAGGAGGACGCGGCGACGCGCAAGCTGATCGCCGCGGCGGTCGCCGCCGAGCAGGTGATCGACCTCCTCGACCGCGGCGTCACCGATTTTCATTTCTACACCATGAACCGCGCCGACCTCGTTTACGCGGTGTGCCATCTGCTCGGGCTGCGGCCGCGCCTGGAGGCAACCCAATGAACGTCGTCATGGGCGGCCATGTGCCGGGATGGGCCTTGCACGTCTTTTGTCTGGATGGCGGGGACAAGCCAGGCCCTGACGGAACCGAAAAGTGTGCGTCGTGAAAAAAGAAAAATCAAAAACCGAACAAAGGCTCCGTGACCTCGCGGCCAGCCGCATTCTCGTGCTCGACGGCGCGATGGGCACGATGATCCAGGCGCTGAAGCTCGACGAGGAGGGCTATCGCGGGGCGCGGTTCGACGCCTGGAACCGCGAGGTGCGCGGCAACAACGACCTGCTCAACCTGACGCAGCCGGACGCGATCCGCGACATCCACCTCGCCTATTTCCGTGCCGGCGCGGATATCGTTTCCACCAACACCTTCTCCTCCACCTCAATCGCGCAGGCCGATTACGGCATGCAGGATTTTGCGTTCGAGCTGAATGTCGAGGGTGCGCGGCGGGCGCGCGCGGCCGCCGACATCGCCGAACGGGAGGACGGCCGGCCGCGTTTCGTCGCCGGCGCGCTCGGCCCCACCAACCGCACCGCCTCGATCTCCCCGGACGTGAACAATCCGGGCTTCCGCGCGGTGACCTTCGACGAATTGCGCCAGGCCTATGCCGAGCAGGTGCGCGGGCTGATCGAGGGCGGCGCCGACATTTTTCTTGTCGAGACGATCTTCGACACGCTCAACGCCAAGGCCGCGCTCTACGCCATCGCCGAGACCTGCGAGGCGCGGGACATCCGCATGCCGGTGATGATCTCCGGCACGATCACCGACCGGTCGGGGCGCACGCTGTCCGGCCAGACACCGGAGGCTTTCTGGAATTCGCTGCGCCATGCCGCGCCGCTGTCGATCGGGCTCAATTGCGCGCTCGGCGCCAGGGAGATGCGCGCGCATATCGCCGAGCTTGCGCGCGTCGCCGATACGCTCGTCTGCGCCTATCCCAATGCCGGCCTGCCGAACGAATTCGGCCTCTATGACGAAAGTCCCGAATACATGGCCTCGCTGCTTGGCGAGTTCGCGAGCGCGGGCCTCGTCAATATCGTCGGCGGCTGCTGCGGCACGACACCGGAGCATATTGCGGCCATTGCCGGGGCGGTCGAGGGCAAGGCGCCGCGCAAAATCCCGCAGGTCGAGCCGCTGCTCAGGCTTTCGGGGCTCGAGCCCTTCACGCTGACGCGGGACATTCCTTTCGTGAATGTCGGCGAGCGCACCAATGTCACCGGCTCGGCGAAATTCAAAAAGCTCGTCATGGCCGGCGATTACGCCGCCGCCCTCTCGATCGCCCGCGACCAGGTGGAAAACGGCGCGCAGATCATCGACGTCAACATGGACGAAGGGCTGCTCGATTCGCGGCAGGCGATGACCACCTTCCTCAACCTGATCGCGTCCGAGCCCGACATCGCCCGCGTGCCGGTGATGATCGACTCATCGAAATTCGAGGTCATCGAGGCCGGGCTGAAATGCGTGCAAGGCAAGCCGGTGGTCAATTCGATCTCGATGAAGGAAGGCGAGCAGGCCTTCATCGAACATGCCCGGATCGTGCGCCGCTACGGCGCGGCCGTGGTGGTCATGGCCTTCGACGAGAAGGGGCAGGCCGACACGCTCGAACGCAAGGTCGAGATCGCGCGGCGCGCCTATGACGTGCTCGTGAACAAGGTCGGTTTTCCGCCCGAGGACATCATCATCGACCCGAACATCTTCGCCGTCGCCACTGGCATCGAGGAACATAACGGCTACGGCCTTGCCTTCATCGAGGCGGCGCGGCAAATCCGCCGCAACCTACCGCACGCGCATGTGTCCGGCGGCGTCTCCAATCTGTCCTTCTCGTTCCGCGGGAACGAGCGCGTGCGCGAAGCTATGCATTCGGTCTTTCTCTATCACGCGATCCGCGCCGGCATGGATATGGGGATCGTCAATGCCGGCCAGATGGCCGTCTATGACGATCTCGATCCTCAATTGCGCGAGGCCTGCGAGGACGTGGTGCTCGACCGCAGGCCGGATGCGTCCGACCGGCTTTTGGCGCTCGCCGAGAAATTCCGCGGCGCGGGGCAAGAGAAGAAGGAAGCCGATCTCGCCTGGCGCGAATGGCCGGTGGAGAAGCGCCTGTCGCACGCCCTCGTTCACGGCATCACCGACTTCATCACCGAGGATACCGAGGAAGCGCGCGCCCGGGCCCGGCGGCCGCTCGATGTCATCGAGGGGCCGCTGATGGACGGCATGAACATCGTCGGCGACCTGTTCGGCTCGGGCAAGATGTTCCTGCCGCAGGTCGTAAAATCCGCGCGTGTGATGAAGCAGGCGGTTGCCTATCTGATGCCGTTCATGGAGGCGGAGAAGGCTTCGAACGACAAGGGCCAGAGCAATGCCGCCGGCAAGATCCTGCTCGCCACCGTCAAGGGCGACGTGCACGACATCGGCAAGAACATCGTCGGTGTTGTGCTCCAGTGCAACAATTACGAGGTGATTGACCTCGGCGTGATGGTGCCGGCGGCGAAGATCCTGGAAACGGCGAAGGCCGAGCAGGTGGACATCATCGGCCTATCCGGGCTGATCACGCCGTCGCTCGACGAGATGTGCCACGTCGCCGCCGAGATGGAGCGGCAGAATTTCGACTTGCCGCTGATGATCGGCGGGGCGACCACGAGCCGCGTGCATACGGCGGTGAAGGTGCATCCGAATTACCGGCGTGGGCAGGCGGTGTATGTCAACGACGCCAGCCGCGCCGTCGGCGTCGCCCAGTCGCTGATGTCGCGTGACCGGATCACCTATATCCAGGAAGTACGGGAGGAATATGCGCGGATCGCCGAGGCGCATGCGCGCGGACAGGAGGACAAGAAGCGCCTGTCGCTCGCCGATGCGCGCGCCAATCGCCTGGCCCTCGACTGGTCCGATTACCGTCCGCCCCGGCCCGCCTTCCTCGGCACGCGGAAATTCGAGAATTACCCGCTCGCGGAGCTTGCCGGCTACATCGACTGGACGCCGTTCTTCCAGACCTGGGAATTGCAGGGCCAATATCCGGCGATCTTCCAGGACAGGAAATTCGGCGAAGCGGCACGCTCTCTCTACGACGACGCGCAGAAGATGCTGGAACGCATCGTCGGCGAGGGCTGGTTCAGGGCGTCGGCGATCGCAGGGTTCTGGCCCGCGCATGCGGCGGGCGACGACATCGTGGTGCTCGACGAGGCGCGCACGCGGCCGATCGCGACGCTACACACGCTGCGACAGCAGCTCGCGCGCCGCGAGGGACGCGGCAATCTCGCGCTCGCCGATTTCATCGCGCCGCGGGAGACCGGTCTTGCCGATTATATCGGCGCCTTTGTCGTCACGGCGGGGATCGGCGAGGACGCGATCGCCGACCGCTTCAAGCACGCCAACGACGATTACTCGGCGATCATGATCAAGGCCCTGGCCGACCGGCTTGCGGAAGCCTTCGCGGAACGGCTGCACGAGCGCGTGCGCAGGGAGTTCTGGGGCTATGCGGCGGACGAGAACCTTACGCGCGAGGAACTGATCGCGGAAAAATATCGCGGCATCCGCCCGGCGCCCGGCTATCCCGCCCAGCCCGATCATACTGAAAAGGCGACCCTGTTCCGCCTGATCGACGGCGAGAGCATCGGCGTGAAGCTCACCGAGAGTTTCGCGATGTGGCCCGGCGCGTCGGTCTGCGGGCTCTATTTCAGCCATCCGCAATCTCATTATTTCGGGGTCGGCAAGATCGAGCGCGACCAGGTCGAGGACTATGCGAGGCGCAAGGGCTGGTCGGTCGTCGAATGCGAGAAATGGCTGGCGCCGATCCTGCACTACAATCCGAACGCGGCGGACAAGGCGGCGGTAGCCTAGCGGTTGCCGGGCGGGCCGGCTGAGATCAAGGGGGCCGAAAAGCGCGAACACCGGAGGCAAGACCCTCCGGTGTCCGGTCTAACTCGTTACTGGTGTGTCGGTGACGTTCGGTGGTCTTCTTCCTTTGAGAATTCAGAACGCCCCGAGCAGCACCGCGCCGACAAACAGACAGGCGGCGCAGAGAGCGAGAACATTCAGCTTCAAGGCTAGGTCCACTGAGGCCTCCTTTGTTACTGTAACAATTGTAACAGACCGCTGGGCCGGCCCGGAAGCTACAAACGCGGCACGACCCCCGGAGTTGCCGGCCATGATCAAGAAAACGTGTGGAGGAACCCGGCAAGGGCTTGATATTATTGCTCTAAATTTTTCACGCTGGGAACCATATCCAAGACCAAGTCGTTGAAATCGTTGGTGCGGGGCGATCAGGGGCAGCAACCCAGGATTGATTTTGCCCGTGATTTCTCCCCTGGCCGGCGCGGCGATGGGGCGGTGACGATCCGGTAAGGTTAACCGGAATGCGACCGGCAGCCTTGAAGAGCCGTTAACAGGACCCTTCGCATTCTCCGCTTCATGACGCGGAAATTGCGATTGTATGCTGTGTTTTCCGTCGTCCTCGTTGCGCTTTCCGCCTGCGGCCGGAATTTCTTTTCCGCCGAGCGCGAGCCCTGGCGGCGCGAGGCCGAGGTCGCCTGCCTGAAGTCCGGGGCCGTCAAGGAAGGCCCGGAGCGCGTTCGCATCACCCCGATCGAGGGCCCCGGCATGTGCGGGGCCGATTTTCCCCTCAAGGTCTCCGCGCTCGGGGAGAGCAGGGTTCTCGGCTACAGCGACGAGCCGCGCCCGCCCGCCCAGATCCCGGGGAGTCCACGCTGGCCGGTCGGCGAACCACGGGCGGCGGGCTCCTCGTCCTATGACTATGAGCCGTCGCCGCCGACACGCTATGATGGAAGCGCCTATCCATCTGGCCGCAGCGTGCCGCCGCGGGACACGCCTCTGCAGATCGCGCCTGCCCAATCCGCGCCCGCGGTCGGCCGCTATGGGCGTCCGCCGGCGTCGCTGCCGCCGGGCTCGCGCCGCCCGTCCGTGTTCGACCGGCCCGACCCTCTGCCGCAGGAAGACGAGGACGAGGACCGGCTCGCCGCCCCCGGACCGATGGAGCGCCAGCGCGAAGCCTATCCGCCGGCGCAGCCGGTGCCGCTCGGCACGCGGCCGATGACCAGCACGGCGATCGGCCCGGTCGAGGTCAGTCCCGCCGCCACGCTCGCCTGTCCGATCGTCTCGGCGCTCGACCGCTGGATGATGGACGCGGTGCAGCCGGCGTCGCTTCGCTGGTTCGGGCAGCCGGTGGTCGAGATCAAGCAGATCTCCGCTTATTCCTGCCGCGGCATGAACGGGCAACGCAACGCGCGCATTTCCGAGCACGCTTTCGGCAACGCGCTCGACATCGCCGCCTTCGTGCTCGCCGACGGCCGCAGGATCACGGTGAGGGACGGATGGCGGGGCAATCCGGAGGAACAGGGATTCCTGCACGACGTTCAGGGGGCCGCCTGCGAGCAATTCTCGACCGTGCTCGCGCCCGGCTCGAACGCCTTCCACTACGATCACATCCACGTGGACCTGATGCGGCGCGCGAGCGGACGGGTGATTTGCCAGCCCGGCGCGATTCCTGGCGAGGTGGTGGCGGCACGCGCGCGCGCGGGCGGCAACAGCTATGCGCGGCGCGGCGACCGCCTGATCACCGGCTCGGTCGGCAAGACGGACACGAAAAAGAGCGGAAGGAAGAGCGCAGGCACATGGCGGCCGCTCGAGGAAGAAGACGAGAGCATCATGGAGGAACTCGACGAGCCGCGCGGGGGCCCGGGCGAGGACTGATCACTCGCAGCGGCGCAGCCTGATCGTCTTGCCGCCGGCCTGCATGTGCAGCTCGATGTGATCGCCGTCGATCTTGCGCAGCGTATACGTTGAGCGCGCGGTGATCTGGCCGGTGGCGAACTGATCGACAATCGAAAACGAATCCGGTCCCGCCCGGCTGACGCTGAGATTGCGATAGCCCGGTACGCCGCCGCCCCGGTCGAAACGCTGCTCGCCGCGGAATTCCATCGTGCGCGAACCGCAGGTCTTGGCCGGTCCTTCGCCCGAGGGATTGTCGTAGGTCCAGGTGCCTGAAACCGGATAATTCGCCGCCTCCGCGCGCATCATCGCGTTGGCAATGATGACGAGGATGGCGAGGCTGATGCTGCGCGTCAGAATCGTTGCGGCCATATCGCAATGATAGCCCCGCGCCGGGTAGTGTCGATCCGCGCCAGCGCGGTGCGGTTAATCCTTCGCTTTTGAATCGGTTTGAGTCGATATGTCCTGATCCGGCATTCGTCGGCCGCGGAGCGCCTATTTCGGCTGGTAGGCCGCCAGAAAGGTGCGCACGGCGATGCCGATGCAATACCTGATGCGGTCCTGCGACGGGGGAGGGCCGAAATTGAACAGCACCGGCTTGAACATGGTCGCGTGGCAGGACTCGATGAACTGCGCCGCGGCGATCTCGGTATCCTCGATCTGCAGGGTGCCAGCGCGAACCTGGTCGTCGAGATAGGCCTTGAGACGGGCAAGGCCCACCGCCGGGCCGGTCTCGAAGAACTTGCGGCCGGTCTCCGGCGCGCGGTCGGCAATGGCGATGACGGTGCGCACCGCCGACACCTTCTCCGGCCGGCAGAGCATGTTGACGAAAGCGATGCCGATATTCGTCATCACCGTCTTGACGTCGTCGTCCTTGTTGACGGTGTCGAACACGCTCTCGGCATGGGCGCGGCATTCCTCGGCGACGATCGCCTCGAAAAGCTGCTCCTTGTCCTTGAAATAGACGTACAGCGTTCCTTTCGACACGCCGGCCGCGCGCGCGATGTCGTTCATACTCGCCGCGTCGAACCCCTGGGCGAGAAAGATGGAACGCGCCCCGTCGATGATCTGCCGACGCTTGGCGCCGTCCTCGTCGGAACGGGAAAGGTGTCGCTCGGCCTGCAAGGTGTCGGTCATTTCGTCCTCAGCGCGGAATCGCCCGGCTCCCGGCTCCTATTGAGCATGATTTCCTTCATCGGGAAGCGGTTTCCGGGCCTGCCCAGCCGCTCCTTATACTTTGGTCAAACTGACCGAACCGTTCGGTCATATTGACAATTATGTCCACGAAGACTTATTTAATTGACCGAACCGTTCGGTCAAGTCGAATTTAGCAGACCTGCTGTGCAGGGAATGGAGCCAGCGAATGTACCAGGAGCGCGACCAGCAGGGCGGGTTTATCAATCAATCCAAAGTGTTGCAGGCCGAACGCGCGCGCGCCGTGACCGCCTGGCGGGGGCAGGGCCCAGACTCCAATGCCGCGGGCCGGCGTGACGATGCGCCGGCCGGCGACAGCCGGCCCGCTGCGGAAACCGCTCATAAGGGAACGGCCCCGAGCGACCGTGCTCCCGGCGACAAGGCGCAGGCCTCGCGGCCCGACGGCGCGGGCAGGGGGCGGGCGAGGAAGCGCGGCCGCAAGCCGTTGATTTTCGCGGTCGCGGGCGCGGTGATCCTTACGGCGGCGGTCTGGTACGGCATCCATTACCTGACGATCGGACGTTATCTGCTGACCACGGACGACGCCTATGTGCGCGCCCACAACACGACGCTCGCTGCCAAGGTCTCCGGCTATGTCTCCTCGATCAGGATCGGCGACAATGCGCCGGTGCGTGCCGGCGAGGTGATCGCCACCATCGACGATGGCGATTACAAGCTCGCCGTGGACGCCGCGCGCGAGAAGGTCGCCACCCAGACCGCGAGCGTCGAGCGCATCGGCCGGCAGGTGCTGGCGCAGCAGGCCAATGTCGAGCAGGCGAGGGCGCAGCTTGTTTCCGCCGAAGCCGCGCAGAAGCGCGCGCAATCCGAATTCGAGCGCCAGCAGGCGCTGGCAGGCAAGGAATTCGCGAGCAAGCAGACCTACGAACAGGCGCTGGCCGGGCGCGATCAGGCCAACGCAGCCGTGCAGAGCGCGCAGGCCTCGCTCGAGGCGGCGCAGGCCAACGTCGATGTACTGAAATCGCAGCAGCAGGAAGCCGCCCGCACGCTCGATGAACTGAAGACGGCGCTCGCCAAGGCCGAGCGCGATCTTTCCTTCACCGTGATCCGCGCCCCGATCGACGGGGTGTTCGGCAATCGTGCCGTGCAGACGGGAGATTTCGTGCAGACCGGCCAGCGGCTCGGCGCGCTCGTCCCGCTCGACGACGTGTTCATCGATGCCAATTTCAAGGAAACGCAGCTTGCTCGCCTGCGACCGGGACAACCCGCCGACATCGCGGTGGACGCGGTGCCCGGTCATAACATCCGCGGCACGGTTGAAAGCCTGTCGCCGGCCTCCGGCTCAGTCTTTTCGCTGCTGCCGCCCGAGAACGCGACCGGCAATTTCACGAAGATCGTGCAGCGCCTGCCGGTCCGCATCCGCGTCCCGGCCGACGTCGCCGCCCAGCAGATCCTGCGGCCGGGCATGTCGGTGGTGGTGAGCGTCAACACCAAGGGCCTAGAGAACGCCGACGGCCGGCCGGCCTCCGCGCAGATGCCGATCCCTCCGCTGGCCTCATCCGGCGCCAATCGTTGATTCCGGCGGAGGAAGGTCCCCATGAGTACCTCCGCCTCTTCGTCCGCGCTCCCGCGATCCGGCCGAGCCTCCGCCGACGCGGCGAGCGCGGACGAGCGTATCGACCCGACCAAGCTCGTCGCCTTTATCGCGATGGTGTTCGGGATGTTCATGGCGATCCTCGACATCCAGATCGTCTCCGCCTCGCTGACCGACATCCAGGCGG
Organism: Pseudorhodoplanes sp.; assembly: GCA_035548355.1. GTDB lineage: Bacteria > Pseudomonadota > Alphaproteobacteria > Rhizobiales > Xanthobacteraceae > Pseudorhodoplanes. Next base: position 229,745 of record DASZTD010000022.1, on the reverse strand, counting down.
GCCTCGCCGCGTCGAGCGACGAGATTTCGTGGGTGCAGACGGCCTATCTCGTCGCCGAGGTGGTCGCCATTCCGCTCTCAGGCTATCTGTCGCGCGCGCTCGGCACCCGCGCGATGTTCGCGATGTCCTGCGCCGGCTTCACCTTCGCGAGCTTGATGTGCGGGCTGACCTCGTCGATTAACGAGATGATCCTCTGGCGCGCGATCCAGGGCTTCATCGGCGGCGGCATGATCCCGACCGTGTTCGCGTCCGCCTTTCTGATTTTCCCGCGCTCGCGGCAATCGGTGATCTCGCCGCTGATCGGGCTCGTGGCGACGCTCGCCCCGACGATCGGGCCGACGGTCGGCGGTTATCTCACCGATGCGCTGTCCTGGCACTGGCTGTTCTTCATCAACGTCGTGCCCGGCATATTCGTGACCACGGCGGTGATCGCGCTCGTGGATTTCGACAAGCCCGATTATTCGCTGCTGGAACAATTCGACTGGGTCGGCCTGCTGTCGATGGCCGGATTTCTCGGCGCGCTCGAATACGTGCTGGAGGAGGGCCCGAGAAACGACTGGTTCGACGACGAGGCGGTGTTCTGGCTCGCCGCCGTGTCGATGGTGTCGGCGGTCGTCTTCTTCGCGCGGGTGCTGACCGCGCGCGTTCCGATCGTCGATCTGCGCGCCTTCGCCGACCGCAATTTTACGATCGGCAGCATGTTTTCCTTCGTGCTCGGCATCGGGCTTTACGGTCTCACCTATCTGTATCCGATTTATCTCGCGCAGATCCGAGGCTACAACGCGCTGATGATCGGCGAGACGATGTTCGTGTCCGGGCTCGCCATGTTTCTCACCGCCCCGGTCGCCGGACGGCTCACCACGAAGGTCGATCCGCGCTACATGCTGATGGCGGGCTTCCTCATCTTCTCCTTCGGCTCCTGGCTGATGACCTCGCTAACCAGGGACTGGGATTTCTACGAATTGCTCTGGCCGCAGATTTTCCGCGGCGTCGGCATGATGCTGTCGATCGTGCCGATCACCAATGTCGCGCTCGGCACGCTCACCCCGCAGATGATCAAGAACGCCTCCGGGCTGTTCAACCTGATGCGCAATCTCGGCGGGGCGATCGGTCTTGCCGCCATCAACACACTGCTCAACGACCAGATCGACCTGCATCTGGCGCGGCTGCACGAGACGGTGAACTGGGCGCGGGTGCCGGCGGTCGAGACGCTGAACAACATGACCGCGCGCCTATCCGATTTCGGCAGCGCGGCTCCCTCGATGGCGCTGAAGCAGATGGCGCTGATGGTGCGCCAGCAGGCCACCGTGATGGCATTTGCCGACCTGTTCTTCATCCTGGCTTGCCTGTTCGTGGCGCTGGCGATGCTCGGCGTCATCATGAAGCGGCCCAAGCCCGCGCCGGCCGGGGCGGGCGGCCATTAAGCTTCCGGCAAGCCCGGTCGTGCTTTTTGCTGCGACACCATGCAGCAGCACTTAACAGGCGCCCGTCGCATACCAATATGACGTGCGCCCCTGCCGGGGCTTATGGGAGGCGTCCGATGAAATTCCATTTTCGCCGCTGGATTGGCTTGGTCGCGGTTGTAACCGCCCTCGCTTTCGCCGCGGGCGCGGCCGACGCGCGCGTCGGCGGCGGTTCGAGTTTCGGCAGCCGCGGCATGCGCACCTTTTCCGCGCCGCCATCCACGCGCACGGCCCCGAACGCCGCGCCGATCAACCGCTCGATGACGCAGCAGCCTTCGGCCGCGGCGCCGGGCGCGCGCTCTTTGGCCGCGCCCGGCGGATTTCTCAACAGGCCCGGCCTGCTCGGCGGCCTCGTTGCCGGATTTCTCGGGGCCGGCCTGTTCGGCCTGCTGTTCGGCAACGGCTTTCTCGCCGGCCTCGGTAGCTTCGCCGCGCTGCTCGGGCTTCTGCTGCAGGTCGCGCTGGTCGTGATCGTGGCGCGCCTGCTGTGGGGCTGGTTCCAGCGCCGTGGCGAGCCGGCGGCGGCGAACGGGCCTTCGCTGCGCCACATCTACGGCGACGCGCCGAGCAACGGCGCGGTCGATATCGGCGCCAAGACCGGCTCGGAATTCTTCGTTCCGGCCAAGCTCGATCTGACGGCGCGGGATTTCGACCAGTTCGAAAAGCTGCTCGGCGAGATCCAGCAGGCTTATAGCGAGGAGGATCTGACCGCCTTGCGCAGCCGCGTCACGCCGGAAATGCTGTCCTATCTCGCGGAGCAGTTCGCCGACAATGCGGGCCGCGGCGTGCAGAACCGCATTTCCGGCGTCAAGCTCGAACAGGGAGACCTGTCGGAAGCCTGGCGCGAGGACGGGGCCGAATACGCGACGGTGGCCATGCGCTTCTCTCTCGTCGACAAGATGATCGACCGCAAGACCGGCGCGGTGATCGAGGGAGACGACACCCCGCAGCAGGTGACGGAAGTATGGACCTTCCGCCGCGCGCCAGGCGGCGCCTGGATGCTGTCGGCGATCCAGCAGGTCTAGCGGCGCAAGCGCGAGGGCGCGCCCGCGCGGGGCGTCAGTCTCGCGCCGGGGCGTGCCAGCTATGCCCCGGCTTGCCGTGATAGAAGCCGTTCGAGAACGGCGCCGGGAGATCGAGCGCGCGGAGCTGGGTGGCCGCCTCGGCCACCTCCATGTCGCCGTCGAGCGCCGCGCGGAAGATCGCGGCGACCGTCACCATGTCGCAGCTGTGCGGCGACAGGCGAAAGCGCGACAGGCCCATCGACTGCAAATCCGGCACCGCGTCGATCAGATTCAGATAGTCGTACGACATCGTCTGGATACCGTTGATGACGAGGAAGGAGCGTCCGTCCAGCGTCCGCAGCGGCAGGCCGTCCGGGTCGTTCTCGCAGACGAACTGACAACTGTCCTTGGTGCGGCCGTGCGCGCGGGCGTGGTAGCAGCGCGCCGACAAGGCAAGCGACATCCGCCCGAAAACCTGCAACTCGACGGACACGCCGGCATCGGCGGCGGCGGCGCACAGCGCGCGCACCGCGCCGGCGGGCAATTCGGCCGGAAGGCAGAAATTGCGCGCTCCCCTCTCCGCCAGGAAGCGAAGGCTTTCCTCGTTATAGACGTTGATGAAAGGGCCGACATGGTGCGGCCGGCCGCGCAGCGAATGCAGCGCGGAGGCGTCGTTCGCCTCGATCGTGATGTCGGGTGCCGCGCAGGTGCTTTCGACAAGCTGGCGGTCGAGCTTCAGCACGACCTCCCCGAGCGTGGAGAGAAACACGGTCTTGCCTCCCGCGCGCAGCCGTTCGATCACCGTTTCGTAAAGCGGGGTGAAGAAAGGCGCGCGCTTGGAGCAGATCGTCTCGCCGAGATAGACATCGTCCACCGGCGCCTCATCGGCGATGCGGAAATAGAAATCGCGCCACTCCGGCGGCGCCCAGTTGAACAGAACCGGGCCGAGCGTGAGCCGGGCATGATCCGGCATCGTCATCTCCATGTCTTGCCGCGATAGGGGCCTTGCGTTTCCTTTTGCCCCTCGCTCAGGGCGAGCAGGTTTGTCAGAGCGAGCGTGCGTCCGGCGGCGACGTCATCGACCGCCTTGCGGAAGGCGGACACGACCGCCTTCACATAGGCGCGGCTGCGCTGGCGCCCCTCGATCTTCAGCGCGGTCACGCCGGCGCGGATCAGGTCGGGCAGGAGGGCGGAGAGATTGAGTGTGAGCGGCTCCTCGAAGGCGTAATAGCCTTGCGACTTCCCGGCGCACATGTAGCGGCCTTTGCAGATCGTGGGATAGCCGGCATTTTCCCCACAGGCGAAGCGGTCGATGAGAAAGCCGCCGAGTTGGGATGTCATCCCGCCGTCATCGGTCTCCTCGTAGCGCACATCCGCCGCCGGCGAGCAGACGCCGTCCATGTTGGTCGAGACCCCGGTGACGTAATTGGTCAGGCTGCAGCGGCCCTCGGCCATCATGCCGATATTGCCGAAAATGAAGGCTTCGATCTCGCAGGGAATCTGCTGATGAATCTCCGCGATCTCGGCCACAGTCAGAAGGCGCGGCAGCACCACGCGCTTGATGCCGAATTCCTCGCAGTAATAGTGAATGGCCTTGGGCGAGGAGGCGCCCGCCTGTACCGACAGATGCAGGCGCAGCCCCGGATGGGCGCGCGCGGCATAGGCGGCGACGCCGAAATCGGCGACGATCACCGCATCGACTCCGAGATCCGCCGCCGCGTCGATGGCTTCCCGCCACAGCGCGAACTGGCCGGCGCGGGGGAAGGTATTGACCGCGAGCAGCACCTTCCCGTTGCGCGCATGCGCATAGGCGATGCACTCGCGCAATTCGTCGAAGGAGAAATTGAGCCCGGGAAAATTGCGGGCATTGGTGGCGTTGCGCAGCCCGCAATAGACGGTATCGGCGCCCGCGTCGATCGCCGTGCGCAGCGCCGATGGCGTGCCCGCGGGGCAGACGAGTTCGGGCGGCCTGAGGGTGCAGCCGTCAGGCATGTGCGTATCGTGCTCGCAGCGAGCGCAATCCCGCAACGGCGAGGTCGGCGGGTTTGGCGAGCGGGCCGAATGCGCCGGCGATGCTGTTCATGAGCCCGCCCTCGAGATCGTCGAGGGCATTGCGCAGCGCGACCACGGCCTCGGTGTCGCCGGTGATCCGCAGGTCGCGCGCGAAGAACAGCGCGTCGCCGTCGAGCGCGCCGTCCATCATGCCGAACAGGTCGAGAAACCGGCCGCGGATGCAGCAATCATGCGGCGGCCTGTGCGGCAGCCGATAGGCTTCGAGCACGGGCCGCGCCGGGTCGGGTGCGAGCACGAGCCCGAACGGCAGGTCCGAAGGCTCGATCAAGAAGCGCTTGTAAGCATGCGGACCGAGCCGCTGGAACAGATACGGATATTGGCGCGCGATATGCGCGCCGATCGTGTTGAGAATGGGTTGCAACAGCGCGACCGGGATCGCGCCGGCCAGACGATTGACGATGCCGGCCAGCGGGGCGGCATGTATTCGCGGATCGCCTGGAGAAGGAGTGTGCATCGCCGCGCACGCTATCGCCGCCGCCCATCGTTACAATATGATCCAGCGCAATGACGGCGGTCGTCCGGCTTGCGATACATTTCGTTTTTTCGCGCGGGAATCGGCTGCCCTACTTTTTCCCTGCGCGCGGATCGCCATAGCCGCCGGCCGTCGGCGTCTGGATAATGATGGCTTCGCCCGCGTCGATCACGGTGGCGTCGCAGCCCTTCAATTTCTCGATCGAGCCGTCCTTGCGGCGCACCGCGTTTTCGCCGACCTGGCCGCTTTCGCCGCCGGCGAGGCCGAAGGGCGGTACGCGGCGATGGCCGGACAGGATCGTGCATTCCATTTTTTCGAGAAAGCGGATGGTGCGGCGGACGCCGTCGCCCGCGTTCCATTGCCCGCGTCCACCCGAGCCCTTGCGGATGTGGAAATCCTCGAGCACGACCGGGTAGCGGAATTCGAGAATTTCCGGATCGGTGAGGCGCGTATTGGTCATGTGCGTGTGCACCGCGTCGGTGCCGGGGAATCCGGGTCCGGCCGGCGAGCCCGAACAGATCGTCTCGTAATACTGATATTTCTCGTTACCGAAATTCAGGTTGTTCATCGTGCCCTGCGCCGCCGCCATCGCCCCGAGCGCGCCGAACAGGCAATTGGTCACCGCCTGCGAAGTTTCGACATTGCCGGCGACCACCGCCGCCGGATATTCCGGCGAAAGCAGCGAGCGTTTCGGAATGATGATGTTGATCGGGCGCAGACATCCGGCATTCATCGGGATGTCGTCGTCCACCATCACGCGGAAGACATAGAGCACGGCGGCGCGCGTCACCGGGGCGGGGGCGTTGAAATTCGTCGGCTGCTGCGGCGAGGTACCGGTGAAATCCACCGTCGCCTCGCGCTTCTTCTTGTCGACCGTGATCTTAACCCGGATCACGGTGCCCTGATCCATCTCGTAGGAAAATTCCGAATCATGCAGCCGGTCGATCACCCGCCGCACGCTTTCGGCGGCGTTGTCCTGCACGTGCTTCATGTAGGCGTCGACCGTAGCCTGGCCGAAATGGGCGACCATCTTGCGCAATTCCTGCACGCCCTTCTCGTTGGCGGCGATCTGCGCCTTGATGTCGTTGACGTTCTGCACCGGGTTGCGCGCCGGATATTTCGCGGTCGTCAGCAGCTCGTTCAGCTCCCGTTCGCGGAATCGGCCGCGGTCGACGAGCTTGAAATTGTCGAACAGCACCCCTTCCTCCTCGATTGTCGTCGCATTCGGCGACATCGAGCCGGGCGAGATGCCGCCGACATCGGCATGGTGCCCGCGCGAGGCGACCCAGAACAGGATTTTTCTTTTCCGGTCGTCGAAGACCGGCGTACAGACAGTGATGTCGGGCAAATGCGTGCCCCCGTTATAGGGCGCGTTGATCACATACACGTCGCCGGGGCGAATCCTGCCCCTGTTCTCGCGGATCACCGTCTCGACCGAGCGGTCCATCGAGCCGAGATGCACCGGCATGTGCGGGGCATTGGCGACGAGAGTTCCGTCGGCGGCGAACACCGCGCAGGAAAAATCAAGCCGCTCCTTGATGTTGACCGAATAGGCGGTGTTCTGCAGCGATACGCCCATCTGCTCGGCGATCGACATGAACAGGTTGTTGAACACCTCGAGCATCACCGGGTCGGCGCGCGTGCCGATCGCGCTCGCCCGCTTCAGTTTCGCGATGCGCGACAGGACGAGGTGGTTCTTGACCGTGATCTCGGCCTGCCAGCCGGGCTCGACCACGATGGTCTGGTGCGGCTCGATGACGATGGCCGGGCCTTTCACCCGGTGGCCGATGGAAAGCTGCTCGCGCGTGTAAACGCCGGCCTCGTGCCACCGCCCGCCCGAGAAGAAGCGCGTCATGCGCGCGGGCGAGGGCAGTCGGCTTCGCGCCCTGGCGTGCTTTCGCTCGCGGAAGGCGGCGCCGCCGCCGATTGCCTCCACCGACACCGCCTCAACCACCAGGTCCTTCTTGCGGTCGATGAACCCGAACTGCGCCTTGTGCGCCTTCTCGAAGGCCGACCTCATTTTCGCGAGCGTGCCCGCGGTGACGACCAGCGCCGTGTCGGTGCCGGCATAGCGGATATGCGCGCGAACGATCACCTTGATGTCGCGCACCGGCACTCCCTGGCCTTCCACCTCCTCCCTCACCGCCTTGGCAAGTCTCCGACCGGTGTCGCGGATCGCGGCGAGCGCCTTCGCGCCGAACCGTTCCTCGATCGCCTGCTGGCGCGTGGCGCGGATATCGGCGAGGCCCATGCCATAAGCCGAAAGCAGCGACGAGAAGGGATGAATCAGCACCTTGGTCATGCCGAGCGCGTCGGCAACGAGGCACGCATGCTGGCCGCCCGCGCCGCCGAAGCAGTTGAGCGCGTAGCGGGTCACGTCGTAACCGCGCTGCACGGAGATCTTTTTGATCGCGTTCGCCATGTTCTCGACCGCAATCTTGATGAAACCGTCGGCGATTTCCTCGGGCGACTTTCCGCCGACCTCCTTTGCGAGCCTCGCGAAAGCTTCCTTCACCGCCGCGTCGTCGAGCGGCTGGTTCTGGCTCGGACCGAAGATTTTCGGAAAGAAATCAGGGATCAGTTTGCCGACCATGACGTTGGCGTCGGTCACAGCGAGCGGCCCGCCGCGGCGATAGCTTTTCGGTCCCGGATTGGCGCCCGCGCTGTCCGGGCCGACGCGAAAGCGCGCGCCGTCGAAATGCAGGATCGAGCCGCCGCCCGCGGCGACGGTGTGAATGAGCATCATCGGCGCGCGCATGCGCACGCCCGCGACTTCGGTCTCGAAGGCGCGCTCGTATTCGCCGTTATAGTGTGAGACGTCGGTCGAGGTGCCGCCCATGTCGAAGCCGATCACGCGGTCGAAGCCCGCCTCGCGCGCGGTCTGCGCCATGCTGACCACGCCGCCCGCGGGACCGGACAGGATCGCGTCCTTGCCCTGGAATAATTCTGCGGCGGTGAGGCCGCCCGACGACATCATGAACATCAGCCGTTTTTCCCTCTCCCCCGCGGGGAGCGAGCGGGGGGCGGTGCGGGACCGGCGCGACGGCAGCGACGCGCGCGCGGCAATCTCCGCGCGAGAGGGGGCGCCGGCGTCCAGCTCCTGCGAAACCTGCTCCACGTATCTGCGCAAAATCGGTGACAGATAGGCATCGACCACGGTGGTGTCGCCGCGGCCGACGAGTTTGATGAGCGGAGAAACCTCGTGGCTGACCGATACCTGCGCGAACATCGTGCGCGCGGCCTCCGCGACCATCCTTTCATGTGCCGGATAGCGATAGGCGTGCATGAACACGATGGCCACCGCCCGGATGCCGTCGGCGCGCGCGCGCTCGAGTTCAGGCATCAGGGCGGCGAGATCGAGCGGCCGCTCGACCGTGCCGTCGGCGCGCACGCGCTCGTCGGCTTCGACCACGCGCTCATACAGCATGTCGGGCTTGACGATGTGTCTTGCGAAAATCTTCGGGCGCGCCTGGTAGCCGATGCGCAGCGCGTCGCGGAAGCCCCTGGTGATGACGAGCAATGTACGCTCGCCCTTGCGCTCGAGCAGGGCGTTGGTGGCGACCGTCGTTCCCATCTTCACGGCGCCGATGCGGCCGCGCGGAATCGGGTCGCCGCCTTTCAGCCCGAGCAGATCGCGAATGCCCTGCACCGCCGCATCGCGGTAGGCCTCGGGATTTTCCGACAGGAGCTTGTGCGCGACGAGCGAGCCGTCCGGCCGGCGCCCGACAATGTCGGTGAAGGTGCCGCCGCGATCGATCCAGAATTCCCAAGTTCCGCCGGCCATGCCTGCCCCCTGTAGCGGCCAGCAAACCAGTCGGCGGATAATTCGTCAACGAATTGTTGACAAATTATTTGGTCGGGCTAGCCTCGGCCGATCATGCGGTGAGGGGAAAACGTGTGAGCCCGCACGCGGACGCAAAGCTTGGTCCGATTGTTTCGTCCGCGCATCTCGCGTCGGGTGCGATGCCGTCGCTCTCGGAACTGGAATTCGGTCTCATCCTGCTCGGCCATGCCTTCGAGCGCTGGATGGTGCATTGCATGGCCGCCGCCGGCGTGCCCGATCTTTCACCACTCGATGTACTTGTTTTGCACACGATCGCGCATCGTGGCCGCGCCAAGCGCGTTGCCGACATCTGTCTCGTGCTCAACATCGAGGACACGCATCTCGTCACTTATGCGCTAAAAAAGCTCGACGGGCTGAAGCTTCTGGTGACCGGCAAGCGCGGCAACGAAAAGACCGTCGCGCTGACCGCGAAAGGAGAGAGCGTGATCCAGAAATACCGCAGGATCCGCGAGGCGCTGCTGGTCGAGCCGGTGAAGGGAACCGGAACCGACGAGCGGCGGCTTTCGGAGATCGCGGGCCTGATGCGCGCGCTGTCGGGCCATTACGACCAGGCCGCGCGCGCGGCGGCCAGCCTGTGAGGGGGAAGGCGAGCCGCTGTTTTCGTTGGACGAATGATGCCTGACGCGGCGCCGGGAAACGCGTTAGGCTTGCGGGGCCGCTGGGGGGCTCATGATACGTACGGTTCTTGATCGGCTTTATCTTTATGCTGGATACGCCGCCGGCGGATTCCTCATCGTCATCTTTCTGCTGATGATGGGGCTCGCGCTCGGGCGCGAGGTGGGGATCAATATCCGCTCGGGCGACGACTTCGCATCCTGGTGCATGGCGGCGATGGCCTTTCTCGGCCTCGCGCACACTTTCCGCTCCGGCGAGATGATCCGCGTCGGCCTGCTGCTCGAACAGTTTCACGGCCGGACGAAATGGATCGCTGAGGTCATCGCGCTCGGCGTTGCCACCGCTTTCATCCTCTATTTCACCAGGCAGGCAGTGCAGCTCACCTACGATTCCTGGCGCTTCAACGACATGTCGCAGGGCGTCGTCACCGTGCCGCTGTTCATTCCGCAGCTCGGCTATTGCGCGGGCCTCGTCATCCTCGCGATCTCGATGGTGGACGAGATGGTGCATGTGCTGCGTGGTAATATGCCGAGCTACGAAAAAGCCAAGCCGCAATCGCCCGACGAGATGGTCGAGCGCATCGCCAACGAGGGAGGGCTGTGATGTTCGACCTCGGGCTGGTCAATCTGTCGCTCGTCCTCCTGGCGTTCATGTTCGTGGTGCTGGCTGCGGGCGTGTGGATCGCGGTGGCGCTCGGGCTCGTCGGTTTCCTGGCGATGATCCTGACGACGCAGGTCCCGATCGGGCAGGTGCTCGCGACCACGGTATGGAGCGCGAGCGCGTCCTGGGCGCTCGCCGCCCTGCCGCTATTCATTTGGATGGGAGAAATCCTGTTCCGCACGCGTCTGTCGGAGGAAATGTTTCGCGGCCTGTCGCCGTGGCTGCAATGGTTGCCGGGCCGGCTCGTGCATTGCAACGTGATCGGCTGCGGCATCTTCGCCGCTGTGTCCGGCTCGTCCGCCGCGACCTGCGCGACGATCGGCAAGATCGCCTTGCCGGAACTCGACAAGCGCGGCTACGACAAGAATCTCAGCCTCGGTTCGCTCGCCGGCTCGGGCACGCTCGGGCTGCTGATCCCGCCGTCGATTCCGATGGTGGTTTACGCGGTGACGGCGAACGTGTCGGTGCTGCAGGTTTTTCTCGGCGGCTTTTTGCCCGGCCTGCTGGTGATGGCACTCTATTCCGGCTACATCATCGTCTGGTCGCTGCTCAATCCCGCGAAAATTCCCCCGCGCGATCCGCCGATGTCGCTGCGGCAAAAGATCCGCGAATCGACGAAGCTCGTTCCGATCGTCGCGCTGATCCTCGCGGTGTTCTTCACCCTGATTTTCGGCGTCGCGACGGCCACCGAATGCGCGGCCTTCGGCGTGACGGGGGCGCTGCTGCTGGCGTGGTGGAGCGGAACGCTGACGCGCGAGACGTTCTGGCAGAGCGTGATGAGCGCGACGCGGCTCACCTGCATGATCATGCTGATCCTGGCGGGAGCCGCCTTCACCACCGCCGCCATGGCCTATACCGGCATTCCCGCTGCGCTCGCCCAGTGGGTGCAGGGACAGAATCTCACCCCGAGCACGCTCGCGCTCTATCTCTCCATCATGTACATCATCCTCGGCTGCCTGATCGACGGCATCTCGATGATCGTGCTGACGGCGGTGATCGTGCTGCCGATGGTGAAGCAGGCCGGGCTCGATCTTGTCTGGTTCGGCGTCTATCTCGTGATCCACGTCGAGATGGCGCAGATCACCCCGCCGGTCGGCTTCAATCTGTTCGTTCTGCAGAACATGAGCGGGCGCGACACCTTTACCGTCGCGCGAGCGGCGTTCCCCTTCTTCCTGCTGCTGCTCGTCGCGGTGTTCATCATCACCGAATTTCCGCAGATCGTGCTGTTTCTTCCCAAGCTCGCTTTTCCCGACTGATCACGCTAGGCTTCATTAATCTACGAGAGGAGCACGTTCATGAAATCTCGTTTACTCACCGCAGCACTGATCGGCGCGGCGGCACTGTTTGCGCTGCCCGCCGCCGCCCAGACGAAATGGAATCTCCCCGCCGCCTATCCGGCCGATAATCCGCACAGTGAAAACTTGACGCTGTTTGCCAAGGATGTCGCCGCCGCGACCGGCGGCAAGCTGCAGATCACCGTGCATCCCAACGCCTCGCTGTTCAAGGCGCCGGAAATCAAGCGCGCGGTGCAGACCGGCCAGGCGCAGATGGGCGAGCTTCTGCTCTCCATCCACGAGAACGAAGATCCGATCTTCGGCATCGACGTCATCCCGTTCCTGGCGACGAGCTTCCCGCAGGCGAAGAAGCTTTATCTCGCCTCCAAGCCCGCGATCGAGAAGAAGCTCGATGCCCAGGGGCTGAAGCTGCTGTTCGTCGTACCGTGGGCTCCGCAGGGCATCTACGCCAACAAGGAGATCAACACCATCGACGACATGAAAGGCCTGAAATGGCGGGCGTATAATGTCGGCACCTCGCGCATCGGCGAACTCGTGGGCGCGCAATCGGTCACGGTGCAGGCGGCCGAGCTGCCGCAGGCGCTTGCCACCGGCGTCGTCAATTCCTTCATGTCCTCCGGCGGCACCGGCTACGATTCCAAGGTGTGGGAGTCGCTGAAATACTTCTACGATACCCAGGCCTGGATTCCGAAGGACTACACCTTCGTCAACAAGGCGGCGTTCGAGAATCTCGACAAGCCGACGCAGGAGGCGATCCTGAAGGCGGCGGCGACGGCGGAGGAGCGCGGCTGGAAAATGTGGCAGGACAAGGCGCAGTGGTATCTCGATCAGCTCGCCGCCAAGGGCATGAAGGTGTCGCCGCCGAGCCCGGCGCTCGCCGACGGCTTCAAGAAGATCGGCGAGCAGCTCACCGCCGACTGGCTGAAGAAAGCGGGCGCGGAGGGCCAGGCGATCGTCGACGCCTACAGGAAGATGTAAGACGGCTTCGTTGCTGACCGAACGGGCCCGGCGTATCGTCGGGCCCGTTTCGTTTTGACCGCAGAGCGTGACCATGACCATCGGCGTCCTGATGCTCGACACCGGATTTGAGCGATTCGTCGGCGATATTGGCAACCCGAAAAGCTTCACCATGCCGGTTCTGCACGAACGCATCGCCGGTGCGACCGTCGATCTCATCGTGCAGGCGAAGGAGCCGGTGATGGTCGAACCCTTCATCGCCGGCGCGAGGCGCCTGATCGGGCGCGGCGCGCATGCGATCACGACCGGCTGCGGCTTTCTCGTCCTGCATCAGGCGGCGCTGGCGGCGGCGCTGCCGGTGCCGGTCGCGACCTCCGCCCTGATGCTGATCCCGCTCGTGGCGCGCATGCTGCCGCCGGGGAGGCGGGTCGGCGTGCTCACCTTTTCCGCGAAGGATCTCACGCCCGCGCATTTCGCCGCCGCCGGCGCCTCGCCCGACACGCCGTTCGAGGGCGTGGCCGAGGACGGCACGTTCCGCCGCGCGCTGCGCGGGCTGCCGGTCAACGACAGCATCGAGGCGCGCGAGCGCGATGTGATCGCGGCGGCTCGCGCGCTGCTGCTCCGGCATTCCGGCATCGGCGCGATCGTGCTCGAATGCACCAATTTCCCGCCGCACCGCGCGGCGGTGTCGCGTGAGACCGGGCTGCCCGTTTTCGATATTTTCACGCTGATCGGAATGCTCAACGCGGCAACGTCTCAGGAAGAATTGGGGAGGTTTCCTTGCAATACGTCCGTCTCGGCACCACCGGCCTGAAGGTCTCGCGCCTATCGCTCGGCACGCTCGGCTACGGCGATCCGAAATGGCACGAATGGACGCTCGGCGAGGATGCCGCTCGCCCCTTCTTCAAGGCGGCGCTCGAAAAGGGCATCAATTTCTTCGACACGGCGGACGCCTATTCCGCCGGGGTGAGCGAGATTATCACCGGCAATGCGCTGAAGGAGATGGCGCGGCGGGACGAGGTCGTGATCGCCACCAAGGTTTGCCGTCCAATGGGGCCGGGGCCGAACCAGAAGGGCCTGTCGCGCAAGCACATCATGGAATCGATCGACGCATCGCTGCGGCGGCTGAAAACCGATTATGTCGATCTCTACATTATCCACCGTTTCGATCCCGACACGCCGGTCGAGGAGACGCTCGCGGCGCTGAACGACGTGGTGCGGGCGGGCAAGGCGCTCTATCTCGGGGCGTCCTCGATGTATGCGTGGCAATTCGCAAAGATGCTGACCATGCAGCGCGAGCGCGGATTGGCGCCGTTTGTGTCGATGCAAAATCTCTACAATCTCATTTACCGCGAGGAGGAGCGGGAGATGCATCCGCTCTGCGTCGCCGAAGGCATCGCGCTCACGCCCTATTCGCCGAACGCGCGCGGCTTTCTGGCCGGCAATACCCGCGCCGGCAGCGAGACGACGCGCGGCAAGACCGATAAGATGACGGCGCGCATGCAGCTCGGCGCGACGAAAGAGGATCACGCCATCGCCGATCGTGTCGCCGATCTGGCCGGCAAGCTCGGCGCGCCGATGGCGAGCGTGGCGCTCGCCTGGGTGCTGGCGCAGAAGGGCATGACAGCGCCGGTGATCGGCGTGTCGAAGATGCAGCATCTCGACGATGCGATCCGCGCGCTCGACATGAACCTCGACGCCGGCCAGATGAAGTATCTCGAAGAACCCTACCGCCCCAAGCCGGTGGTGGCGATGGATTGAGCGTGAATCCCGAAAGCGCCGCGCTGCTGCAAAAGGCGATCGCGTTCCAGCGCCAGGGCGCGCTCGCCGAGGCGGACCGCGCTCTGCGCGGCATCCTGGCCGCCGAGCCCGACCATGTCGACGCGCTCTATCATTTCGCGGTGCTTGCCTGCCAGGCCGGCGACATGGCCGAAGGGGTGGCGCGTTTTGAAAAGGTGCTGGCGCTTGCGCCGCGCCACGCCCGGGCGCTGAATTTCGCGGGGCTGGCGCGCGCGCGCCTGGGCCGGCGTGAGGAAGCGCTGGCCTTCTATGCGCGGGCGATCGAGGCCGATCCGAATCTCGCCGAGGCGTACGGCAACCGCGCCGATCTGCTGAGCGAATTGCGCCGCGACGCGCAGGCGCTGGAAAGCTACGACAGGGCGCTCGCCCTCAGGCCGGGATCGGTCGAGGATTTGTGCAATCGCGCCGCCGTGCTGCGCAGGCTCGGGCGGCTGGAGGAGGCGCTCGCGGGCGCGGACCGGGCGATCGCCGCCGAGGCGGCTTTCGCGCCGGCGCATATCCTGCGCGGTCACGTGCTGAAGGACTTGCAGCGTCACGACGCCGCTGTTCAGGCTTTCGATCGCGCGCTCAACCTGCATCGCGGCGCCGTCGAGGCCTGGGTCGCGCGCGGCGACGCGCTCGCCAAGCTGAAGCGGTTCGACGAAGCCATCGCCGCCTACGACGCCGCGCTGAAGATCGCGCCCGGCCATGCGCAGGCATGGTGTTCGCGGGCGCAGGCGCTGTTCGACGCGAGGCGCGACGACGAGGCGCTGCGCTCGTTCGACCGCGCAATCTCGCTCGATCCGGACCTGCCCTATGCCCAGGGCGCGCGCCTGTCGGCGAGACAGCAGATTTGCGAATGGACGGATTTCTCTGCCGACTGCGAGCGTCTGCTGGGCGGACTGCGGGCGGGAAAGCCGGTCGTGTCGCCGTTCCGCCTGCTCGCAATTCCTTCGGCCTCCCCGGAAGACCAGTTGGCTTGCGCGTCTCGTTTCGCGACCGCCGCAATGCCCGGTACGGCGCCGCGGCGCGCGGCCGGACATTCTCTTGGCCGTATCCGCGTCGCCTACCTGTCGGCCGACTTTCATCAGCACGCCACCGCCCAGCTCGCCGCCGGGCTGTTCGAATCCCATGCGCGCGACCGTTTTGAGATATTCGGCCTTTCCTACGGGCCGGATGCGCACGATCCGATGCGAGAGCGCCTGTCGCGCGCTTTCGACCATTTCCTGGATGTCCGGTCCCTGTCCGACCGCGCCGTCGCCGATCTCGTGCGCGAGCGCGGCATCGACATCGCGGTCGATCTGAAGGGCTGGACCGAACACGCGCGCCTCGGGATATTTGCCGATCGTCCTGCGCCCCTGCAGGTCACCTATCTCGGTTTTCCCGGAACGTCGGGGGCGCCGTGCTTCGATTACGTGATCGCCGACCGTATCGTCGTGCCGGAATCAGACCGTCGATTTTTCTCCGAGCAGGTCGTCTATCTGCCCGACAGCTACCAAGTGAACGACTGCAGGCGCAATCCGCCGCCGCCGGCGCCTCCGCGCGTCAGTCTCGGCCTGCCGGCGGAGGGATTCGTTTTTTGCTGCTTCAATGACAATTACAAGATCACGCCGGACATCTTTGCCGTCTGGATGAGATTGCTGGAGAATGTCGCGGGCAGCGTGCTGTGGCTTCTCGGGGGCAGGGCCGCGGCCGAGCGCAATTTGCGCCGCGAGGCGCAGGCAAGGGGCGTCGATGCAAGCCGGATCGTGTTTGCGCCGCGCCTGCCGCTCGATGCGCATATCGCCCGGCACGGAGCCGCCGACCTGTTCCTCGATACCCTGCCGTGCAACGCGCACACCACGGCAAGCGACGCGCTGTTCGCGGGTCTGCCCGTCCTGACCTGTCCCGGCGCGACCTTCGCGGGCCGGGTCGCCGCCAGCCTGTTGCGCGCGGCCGGATTGCCGGAGCTGATCGCGCCGAGTCTCGAGGACTACGAGGCGCTCGCGCTGAAGCTCGCGCGCGACCCCGCCGCTCTCGCCGCGCTCAGAGCGAAGCTTACGGGCGCCCGCGCGGCATGCCCGCTATTCGATACCGGACGCTTTACGCGTCATCTCGAAGCGGCTTATGTGACGATGATCGAAAAATACCGGCGCGGCGAGCCGCCTGAAGGATTTGCGGTCGAGTCGGCCGGCTGAAGGCGGCGGGGCCGCCACGCTTGAGGGGGAATTCAGTCCATGCGTGTGACCTCGATCGCCGTTCTCGGCGCGGGCATGATCGGCAAGCGTCATATCGAGCAGGTGGCGCTCGAACCGGAGGCGAAGCTGCATGGCGTCGTCGATCCGTCGCCGGTGGGCGGCGAAATCGCCGCGCGATACGGCGTGCCCTGGTATCGGGACTTAACCGCGATGCTGAAGGAGGGGCGTCCCGACGGCGTGATGATCGCGACGCCGAACCAGCTTCACGTCGAGCACGGATTGCAGGCGATCGCGGCGGGCTTGCCGTGCCTGATCGAAAAGCCTCTCGCCGACGATATCGCCGGCGCGCAGAAGCTCGTCGCGGCCGCGGAAGAGGCGGGAGTGCCTTTGCTCACCGGCCACCATCGCCGCCACAATCCGATGATCCAGCGCGCCAAGGAGATTGTCGAATCCGGCAAGCTCGGAAAGCTCGTCACGGTGCATGCCTTCTTCTGGCTGATGAAGCCGCCGGAATATTTCGAGCCGCAATGGCGGCGCGAGATCGGGGCGGGGCCAATGCTGCTCAACTTCATTCACGACATCGATCTGCTTCGCTACCTGTGCGGCGAGGTGGAGATGGTGCAGGCGTTCCAGTCGAACGCCGTGCGCGGTTATTCGGTCGACGAGACGACTGTGGTCAACATCAAATTCAGGAGCGGGCTTCTCGGCACCGTCAACGTCACCGATACGGTGGTGGCGCCGTGGAGCTGGGAACAGACGACGGGCGAGAATCCAGTCTATCCCGCGACCGATCAGCCTTGCTACTTCATCGGCGGCACGCACGGCTCGCTTTCGATCCCGCGGCTCGAATTCTGGACCAACGAGGACAAGTTCGGCTGGTGGGAGCCTTTTGTCGTGCAGCGCGTGGTCGCGCCGAAGCAGGATCCGCTGAAGCTGCAGGTGCGCCAGTTCTGCCGTGTGATCCGCGGCGAGGAGAGGCCGCTCGTCTCCGGCTATGAGGGGATGATGACGCTGAAATGCGCGGTCGCCGTGCAGAAGGCGGCGAGCAGCGGCGGGGCGGTGAGGATTGACGAGTTGTAGAATTGGAGAGGCGCCCGGCGGATTTCCGCCGGACGCCCCGCATCAAGATGCCAGCCAGCCTGTAAGCCGGGTTCTGTATGGCGAGGCGAATGCCCCGCGTGACGGCCATTCCTCTGCGGCACAGGTTGCCCTGGGCCTGAAGCGACCTACCCGAGCGGCTGATCCGGACCGATCTGCGGCAAGTTCCTTTGCAGGAACAGGCCGCGCGCCGCTCCTATTCGGTTTTGCTCCCGGTGGGGTTTGCCGTGCCGCTTCCGTTGCCGGAAGCGCGGTGCGCTCTTACCGCACCGTTTCACCCTTGCCGCGGACCGTACGCAACGCGTCCGGGCGGTCTTCTTTTCTGTGGCACTTTCCCTGGGGTTACCCCCGCCGGACGTTATCCGGCACCGCTGATCCGTGGAGCCCGGACTTTCCTCCCCGGCGCCCTTTCGGGACTTGCCGGAGCGGCCGTCCGGCCGACTGACTCTTAAGCAATGGGGTCGGACTGCTCCGCGGTCAAGTCCACCGGGCTTTCCGGCCGATCCTGCACGACCATCGATTCGGGCAGCGCGTCGAGCAGGCGCCGCAGCGTCATCAGCGTCGAGGAATCGACGACCCCATCCACCCTTTCCTGCCGGAAATGGCGCTGAAAGGCGACCACCACGTCGTGCATGCCGCCGTCGAATTCGTCATTTTCCGTGACCCCGTAGCCGTATTCGGCGAACAGCGATTTCAGCGTTCCCACCACCGGGCCTCTGTCGCCTTTGACGAGGTCCGGCCCCTCGACGATCGGCAACGGCGGAACCCAGTGGCCCACTCCCATCCGGTGCAGGAATGCCCAGGGAAATTTTTCTCCCGGATCGCGCTTGCGTCCCGGCGCGACGTCGGAATGGGCAAGCACGCGGCGCGCGGGAATGTCACGGCGCACGATAATGCCCCGGCACAGCGAGGCGACGGCGGCCACCTGCGCTTGCGGAAAATCCGGATAGTCCGGATCGTGGCCCGGATGGGCGATCTCAATCCCGATCGAACAGGAATTGATGTCGGTTTCGCCGAGCCACACGCTTTCGCCGGCGTGCCAGGCGCGGCGCGTTTCCGGCACCATCTGCACCACGCGCCCGTCCTCGAACACGAAATAATGGGCCGACACCTTGCTGTCGGGAGAGCACAGCCGCGCCAGCGCGTCCTTCGCGTCCGGCATGCCGGTATAGTGAAGCACGATCATGTCGGGGGCGCGCCCGCGCGCCCGCTCGCCGTGGTTCGGCGAGGCAATCACATCGGCGACCATGAAGGAATCCGGCAGAAAGGACATGCCGGACCATACCAATTTGAATGAGGCGGCAAAACGGAAGGGCGGCCCGGATCGCTCCGCGCCGCCCGGCGCCGCGGGCATCGCAGGCCGCTAGCGGTTGGTCGAGGACGGCGCCCTTGCCGGACTGCTGCCCGGCGTCGCCGCTCCGGTTGTCGCGCGCGGCGGGCTGTAGCGTTCGAAGTTCGCGGCAGACTTGAGCTGGTCGGCGCTCATCGACAATTTCAGCTTGTCGTAGCCGCCATTCTCGCCCTTGACGACGGTGAAGGACGAGGGCGCGAGCGCCACTTCCTTGGAGCCGACGCCGAGAAAGCCTCCGACGCTGACGACATAGGCTTCGATCTTGCCGTTATGGTCGAACAGGATGTCCGACACGTCGCCGATCTTCTTGTCGTCGGTGCCGATGACGTCGGTCCCGGTGAACTTGGTGGCGAGCCACTGATCGGGTTTCTGCGCGCCCACCGCCTGCGGCGCCCCGGACGCGGGGGCGGAACTCGCCGCGCTCGGCGCGGACGGGGCCGATGTCGCGGGCGGCGCGCCTTGCGCGGCGGCCATTCCGATCATCGCGCCGGTCAGCGCAGTCGAAACGATCAATCTCTTGAGCATCGTGAGCCTCCTTGAATTATGTCTTGAGAAGGGCGGGCGCGGCGAATGCGCGCCTGACTGAAAGCCAACGCGGCGCCGGGAGGCCCGTTCCGACCGCCCGCGAGGGAATCGCCCGGTATTGCGGGGTTCCGCAGGGTCAACGATTCCTTAATGCGAACAACGCTGAATGGGCATCGGCCATCCGCTGACGGGTGGTCTTCAAGGACCTTATTCCTCAACCGGCCCGCCCACGTGATGTGTCTTCGTTTCGTTCCGTCGGGCCCGTCTGCAGAAGCGGGGCTGCACGGCCAAGTCTGGAGCTTCGCGATGAATGATCGCGACACCGGTCCCGCTGCGGAGGGGCCGCATATCCCGGTCCTGCTCGGTCCGGTGCTGCAATATCTCGCCCCGCGCGCCGGCGAGATCTACATCGACGGCACATTCGGCGCCGGCGGCTATAGCCGCGCCATTCTCGCCGCCGCCGATTGCCGGGTGATTGGGATCGACCGCGACCAGACCGCGATCGCCCTCGGCGCCGGTCTTGTCGCGGAATCGGGCGGGCGGCTGACGCTGTCGGAGGACCGTTTCTCCGCGCTCGACCAGGTCGCGCGCTCTCTCGGATACGCGTCGGTGGACGGCGTCGTTCTCGACATCGGCGTCTCGTCAATGCAGCTCGATCAGGCGGAGCGCGGATTTTCATTCCGGCTCGACGGCCCGCTCGACATGCGCATGGACCGGCAGGGCCCAAGCGCTGCGGACGTGATCGCGCGCATCAGCGAGCGCGATCTTGCCGCCGTCATCTTCGTTCTCGGGGAGGAGCGCCATTCGCGCGCTGTGGCGCGGGCGATCGTGGCGGAGCGGCGGAGGGCGCCGATCACCACCACGCGGGCTCTCGCGGAGATCGTCGCGCGCGTCGTCCGCGGCAAGCCCGGTCAGATTCATCCGGCCACGCGCACCTTCCAGGCGCTGCGCATCTTCGTGAACGAGGAACTTTCGGAGCTTGCCCGCGCGCTGGCGGCGGCGGAGCGGATTCTGAAGGAGAACGGCCGCCTCGTCGTCGTCTCCTTTCATTCGCTGGAAGATCGGATCGTCAAGACATTCCTCGCCGAGCGCGGCAAGCGCGCGCCGGTATCGCGGCACAGCCCGCCGGCCGATGCGGCCGTCCCGACATTCCTGCCACTCACCAAAAAGCCGGTCGTCGCCGATGCCGGCGAGATCGGACGCAACCCGCGGGCGCGCTCGGCCAAATTGCGCGCCGCTTTGCGCAGCGCCGCTCCGCCGCGCGATTTCGACCCCTTGGCGCTGCTACCGCGCCTGCCGTCTCTTGCGGATGTGATGCGGGGATAGCGATGCGTCTTCTCAATATCCTCGTGATCGCCGCGCTCGTGACTGCGGCAGCCTATGTCTACAAGATCAAGTTCGAGGCCACTGTGCAGGCGGAGCATCTCGCCAAGCTGCGGGACGAAATCCGGCGCGAGCGCGATGCCATCGCCGCGCTGCGCGCCGAATGGGCGAAGCTCGACAATCCCGCGCGCATTCAGGGCATTGCCAAACGTCACCTCGCGCTGAAGCCCGCCGAGGCCGCGCAATACGACAAGCTTGACGGCCTGCCCGAGCGTCCGCCGCAGCTCGTAACGCCGGACATCGAGGACCCGATCGGCGCCATCATCGAAAAATTCGACGAGGCACCGGCGGCGACCGGGTCGGTGGCAACGGAGGCGCGCTGATGGCCGCGGCGAAAAAAGGCCGTTTCGATTTCGTGCGGCCGCTGCTCTATGGGCGCGACGTGGACCGCGCGATGAAGGCGCGCGCGCGCATCGGCCTGGTGATCGCCGCCTTCGCGCTGATCTACGCCGTCATCGGCGGGCGTCTCGTTCTGCTTGCGATGACTTCGGATGCGCAGATCGCCCGCCGGATCGCCACCGCCGACAACGTCGCGACCGCGCGTCCCGACATTCTCGACCGGCGCGGGGAAATTCTGGCCACCGATGTACGCACGCCCTCGCTGTTCGCCGAGCCCCGCCGCATCATCGACGTGGACGAGGCGGTGGAGCTGCTGACTGCGACCTTGCCGGATCTCGATGCCGCCGAATTGCGCGAACGGCTTTCTTCGAAAAAGGGCTTCGTCTGGCTGAAGCGCGAGATCACGCCCAAGCAGCAGCAGGACATCCATCGCCTCGGACTGCCGGGCATCGGCTTTCTCACCGAGAACAAGCGCGTCTATCCGAACGGGCCGGAAGTCTCGCACGTGCTCGGCCATGTCAACATCGACAACCAGGGTATCGCCGGCATCGAGAAATGGCTCGACTCGAGCGGCCTTGCCGATCTGCATCTCGCCGGCTTCGCCAGCGACCGGCAGCAGAAGCCGATCGAGCTTGCGCTCGATCTTCGCGTGCAGCATGCGCTGCGCGACGAACTGATCGCTGGGCGCGAGAAATACAAGGCGACCGCCGCCGCCGGCATTGTCGCCGATGTGCGCACCGGCGAGATCATCGCGATGGTGTCGATCCCCGACTACGATCCGAACGATCCGCGCCAGGCGCTCGACAAGACGCGCATCAATCGGCTAACCACCGGCGTGTTCGAGATGGGCTCGACCTTCAAGGCGCTGACGCTGGCGATGGCGCTCGACTCGGGCAAGGTGACGCTCGGTTCGAGCTTCGATGCACGCATGCCGCTGCGATACGGCAAGTTCACGATCCACGACTATCACGCCCAGAAGCGTGTGCTGACCGTGCCGGAAATCTTCACCTATTCCTCCAATATCGGCACAGCCCGCATGGCGCTGCAGATCGGCGTGCAGGGCCATCAGGCCTTCCTGAAAAAGCTCGGCCAGCTCGACCGCTTGCGCACGGAATTGCCGGAAAGCGCCGAGCCGCTCGTGCCCAGGCACTGGGGCGAGTTGAACACGGTGACGATCGCCTTCGGGCATGGCCTGTCGGTCGCGCCGCTGCAGGCGGTGATGGGGATTTCCGCGCTGGTCAACGGCGGCAAGCTCATTCCGCCGACCTTTCTCAAGCGCACCCAGGAGGAGGCCGACGCGCTTGCAACGCGCGTGATCAAGCCCGAAACAAGCGACAAGATGCGCTACCTGATGCGCCTGAACGCGGAAGTGGGATCCGCCAAGAAGGCGGACGTCCCGGGCTTTTATGTCGGCGGCAAGACCGGCACGTCGGAAAAGGTCGTCGGCGGCCGCTATTCCAAGACCAAATTGTTGACGAGTTTCACCGCCATTCTGCCCGCCGATCAGCCGCGGTATCTCGTGCTCATTATGCTGGACGAGCCGCAGCCGCTTCCGGAAACCCACGGCTATGCCACGTCGGGCTGGAACGCGGCGCCGGTTGCGGCGAACGTGATCACGCGCGTGGCGCTGCCGCTCGGGATCGAGCCGCGCTTCGATGTTTTGCCGTCGGCGCAGCAGATTTTGCAGGCCACGTCGAGCATCCGCTGATATCTTTTCACTTGCCGCGGCACGGGTAAAATCCGATCAACGCGCCATGAAGCTGTCCGATCTCCTGCCCGAAGCGGCCGCGCAACGCTCGCGCGAGATCGTGGGCATCTCCGCCGACAGCCGGCAGATCAAGCCCGGCTTCGCTTTCGTCGCGCTGGCCGGCGCAAGGACGGACGGCCTGCGCTTCGTCGAGCAGGCGGTCGCCGGCGGCGCGGCAGCGATCGTGTCCGATCGCGAGATCCGGCTGCCGGACAATCCGGGCGGCGCGTCGCCCGTTTTCGTCAAGGTGGCCAATGCGCGCCGCACGCTCGCGCTGATGGCGGCGAAATTCTATCCGCGGCAGCCCGATGTCATCGCGGCGGTGACCGGAACGAGCGGCAAGACATCGGTGGCCGCCTTCACCCGCCAGATTTGGACCGCCGCCGGTCATCCGTCGGCGAGTGTGGGCACGATCGGCGTCGTCTCGCCGACGACGGAGACCTACGGTTCGCTGACCACCCCGGATCCGGTGGAGCTGCATCGCACGCTCGACCACCTGGCGGGGGAGGGCGTCACGCATCTGGCGATCGAGGCGTCATCGCACGGCCTCGACCAGCACCGGCTCGACGGCTTGAGAATAGCCGCCGGCGCGTTCACCAATCTGAGCCGCGATCATCTCGACTATCACGACAGCCTTGAATCCTATTTCCGCGCGAAGCTCCGCCTGTTCGAGGTACTGGTCGCCGTCGGCGGGGCGGCGGTGGTGAGCGCCGATCACGCGGAGAGCCAAAGAGTTGCGGCGGCGGCGCGCGCGCGCGGATTGCGCGTTTTTTCGGTCGGGCGCGCGGGCACGGATCTCGCCCTGCGCGAGGTGAAGACGGAGACCAACGCGCAGATCCTCTCGCTCGATCATGCCGGGCGCGCCTATCGCGTGCGCCTGCCGCTGGTCGGCACCTTCCAGATCGAGAATGCGCTGGTCGCCGCGGGTCTTGCCATCGCGATGGGAAGCAGGGCCGGGACGGTTCTGGCCGCGGTCGAGACTCTGAAAGGCGCCAAGGGTCGTCTCGAGCCGGTCGGGTCCAGGAATGGCGGCTCCATTTTCATCGACTACGCGCACAAGCCCGACGCGCTCGCCAAGGCGCTCGAGGCGCTGCGGCCCTATGCCAGGGGCAAGCTCGTCGTGCTTTTCGGCGCGGGCGGCGACCGCGATCCGGGCAAGCGCCCGATCATGGGAGAAATCGCCGCGCGGCGGGCCGACCGGGTGATCGTCACCGACGACAATCCGCGCAGCGAGAATCCCGCGAGCATCCGCGCGGCGATCCTGGCGGCAGCGCCCGGCGCGCGCGAGATCGGCGACCGCGCCGAGGCCATTCGGTCGGCGATCGCCGATCTTCGGGAAGGGGACGTACTTCTGATCGCCGGAAAAGGCCATGAAACCGGCCAGATTGTAGGAGACCGGGTGCTGCCCTTCAGCGATCATGAGGCGGTCGCGGCGGCGCTTGGGGGAAAGCTCTGATGACTCTGTGGGCGACAGACGCGATGCGCGCGGCGATGCAGGCGCGCGTCGAGGGCGCCTTGCCGGACGCGGTCGCCGGCCTGTCGATCGACAGCCGGACCATCCGGCCGGGCGAAGCCTTTTTCGCGCTGTCCGATGTCCGCGACGGCCATGATTTCGTGGAGGCCGCGCTGAAGGCGGGCGCCGCGCTTGCGGTCGTTGCCGAGGACCGGCGCCGCAAGCTGCCCAAGGACGCCCCGCTTCTGGTCGTGTGCGACGTGCTCGAGGGGCTGCGCGATCTTGCGCGCGCCGCACGCCTTCGCTCGGCGGCGAAGATCGTGGCGGTCACCGGCTCGGTCGGCAAGACCAGCACGAAGGAGGCTCTGCGCCTCGTGTTGTCGCGCGAAGGGCCGACGCACGCATCCGCAGCCTCCTACAACAACCACTGGGGCGTTCCGCTTTCGCTCGCGCGCTGCCCGCAGGAGGCGCGCTTCGCCGTTTTCGAAATCGGGATGAACCACGCCGGCGAGATCGAGCCGCTGTCCAGGCTGGTGCGCCCGCATGTCGCGGTCGTCACCACGGTCGAGCCCGTCCATCTCGAATATTTCAGGTCGGTGGCAGCGATCGCCGACGCCAAGGCGGAAATTTTCGCGGGCCTCGAGCCGGGCGGCGCGGTCATCCTCAATCGCGACAACGATCAATACGCGCGGCTGAAGTCGCTCGCGGAACGGGCAGGTGTGGGGCGCGTCGTCTCGTTCGGCTCGGCCGCCGGCGCCGATGCGCGCCTGGTCAATTACGCGCTGCAGCCGGGCGGCTCGACGGTGCGGGCCGAGATTTTCGGTCACGAGATCGCCTACAAGCTTGGTGCGCCCGGACTGCACCTCGTCATGAATTCGCTCGCCGTGCTTGCCGCCGCCTCTCTCGTCGGAGCCGATCTGGCGCTAACCGCGCTCGCGCTCGCCGAGTTCGAGCCAGCGCCGGGGCGCGGAACGCGCACGCGGCTGACCTTGCCGAGTGGCGAGGCGCTGCTGATCGACGAAAGCTACAATGCCAATCCCGCTTCGATGCGCGCGGCGCTCGCCTTGCTCGGCCAGACGCCCGTCGGCGCGCGCGGGCGGCGCATCGCCGTTCTCGGGGACATGCTGGAATTGGGCGAGGAGGCCGGGCCGATGCATCGCGATCTTGCCGGGCCGGTGCTGGACAACAGGATTGATCTCGTTTTCTGCTCCGGGCCGGCCATGCACAAGCTGTGGGAGGCCCTTCCCTCCGAGCGCCGGGGCGGATATGCGGAGGACTCGCAGCGTCTTGAGCCGCTCGTTCTGGAATCGGTGCGCGGCGGAGACGCGATCATGGTGAAAGGATCGAACGGCTCCAGGATGGGCCCGATCGTCAAGGCGCTTCAACGCGTCTTCGCCGGCAGAGGCGAGCTCGAAGGAGCCTAGGGTTGATCCGATGCTTTATTGGCTGATCGATTTATCCGACAAGCTGTCGGCTCTCAACGTGTTTCGCTACATCACGTTCCGCACGGGCGGCGCGATGATGACGGCGATGCTGTTCGTATTCATCCTCGGCTCGCCGATCATCGACCATCTGCGACTGAAACAGGGCCGCGGACAGCCGATACGGGTTGACGGGCCGAAATCGCATCTGACGACGAAGGTCGGGACGCCGACCATGGGCGGCTTGATGATCCTGTCGGCTGTGTTCCTGGCGACGGTCTTCTGGGCCAATCCCTCCAATCCCTATGTCTGGATCGTGCTCGGCGTGACGCTGAGCTTCGGCACGATCGGCTTCTACGACGATTATCTGAAGGTCACGAAACAGACGCATGCGGGCTTTTCCGGCAAGCTGCGCATCGTCGCCGAGGCGCTCGTTGCCGCCGCCGCCTGCTATGCCTTCTCGCAGCTTGGCCGCCCCGCCTTCGCCACCTCGCTCGCGTTTCCATTTTTCAAGGAATTCGTGATCAATCTCGGCTGGTTCTTCGTGATTTTCGGCGCCTTCATCATCGTCGGCGCTGGGAACGCGGTAAACCTGACCGACGGTCTCGACGGATTGGCCATCGTGCCGGTGATGATCGCTTCCATGTCGTTCGGCATGATCGCCTATCTGGCGGGCAACGTCGTGTTCGCCGATTACCTGCAGATCCATTATGTTGCGGGCGCCGGCGAGCTGGCGGTGCTGTGCGGCGCGGTGGTCGGCGCCGGTCTCGGATTCCTGTGGTTCAATGCACCGCCTGCCTCGATCTTCATGGGAGATACCGGCTCGCTGGCGCTCGGCGGATTGATCGGCACGGTTGCCGTCGCCACCAAGCACGAAATCGCGCTCGCAATCATCGGCGGCCTGTTCGTTCTGGAAGCGGTCTCGGTGATCGTGCAGGTGGCGTCCTTCAAGCTGACCGGCAAGCGCGTATTCATGATGGCGCCGATTCACCATCATTTCGAGCAGAAGGGCTGGACCGAGCCGCAAATCGTGATCCGCTTCTGGATCATTTCGATCATCCTCGCGCTGATCGGATTGTCCACGCTCAAGCTGAGGTAGCTGCGTGACGCCTGTCACGTCCTTTTCCGGCAAGTCTGTCGCCGTTTTCGGCCTCGGCGGTTCCGGGCTTGCGTCCTGCCGTGCGTTGGCCGCGGGCGGCGCCTCGGTGGTCGCCTTCGACGACAACGCAAGGAGCGTCGATGCCGCGCGCGAGGCGGGCATCCCCACGCAGGATCTGAGGCAGGCCGACTGGTCGAAAATCGACGCGCTCGTACTAGCGCCGGGCGTCCCGCTGACGCATCCGAAGCCGCATTGGACCGTCGATCTTGCCCAAGCGCACAAGGTCGAGATCATCGGCGACATCGAATTGTTCTGCCGCCAGCGCGCGAAGGAGGCGCCCGGCTCGCCCTTCGTCGCGATCACCGGCACCAACGGGAAATCGACGACCACGGCGCTGACCGGGCATATTCTCAAATCCGCCGGCTGGGATGTGCAGGTCGGCGGCAATCTCGGCACGCCGGTTCTGGCGCTGGAGCCGCCCAAGGCCGGCCGCTGTCATGTCGTCGAGATGTCCTCCTATCAGATCGAGCTGACACCTTCGCTCGACCCGACGATCGGCATCATGCTTAACGTCACGCCCGATCACCTCGACCGGCATGGGACGATGGAGCACTATGCCGCGCTGAAGGAAATCGTGCCGCAACGCGCGCGGCACGCCGTCGTCGGCGTCGACGACGAATACGGGCGCGCGATCGTGGAGCGGCTGACCGAAAAGAAGCGCGACATCACGCCGATCTCGACCACGGGTCTGATCCGGCGTGGCTACGTCGCCGGGGCGTCGCATCTTTATCGCGTGGCCGGCACCGATGCCGAGGAGGTGGCGGATCTGCAGGGGATCGGGTCGCTGCGCGGCGCGCACAACGCGCAGAATGCGATGGCGGCTTTCGCCGCCTGCTCCGCGCTCGGCCTTGCCGACGGCGAGATCCGGGAGGGCTTGCGAAGTTTTCCCGGCCTTGCGCATCGCATGGAGGAGGTCGGCCGCAGGGGCCGCGTGCTGTTCGTCAACGACAGCAAGGCGACCAACGCCGATTCGGCCGCCCGCGCGCTCGCATCGTTCGACGGCAATATTTTCTGGATCGCGGGCGGCAAGCCGAAGGAGGGCGGAATCGCAAGCCTTGGCGAATTCTTTCCCCGCATCCGCAAGGCCTATTTGATCGGCGAGGCGGCCCGCGAATTCGCCCGTACCCTCGAGGGCAAGGTCCCCTATGAGATGTCGGGCACGCTCGGCGAGGCGACCGCGCAGGCGGCGCGCGACGCGGCCGCGACAGGAGAAGGCGTGGTGCTTCTATCGCCCGCCTGCGCCTCGTTCGACCAGTTCCAGAATTTCGAAAAGCGCGGGGATGCGTTCCGCGAACTCGTCAGGGGGCTTGCATAGGCGCCCGCGTCCGGCCCCTCCCTTACAATAGAGAGGCGGGCGGCGGCATCTTAAGCAAACGTAAACCACAACCGGGCGAGGACTAGAACGGGAAACGGGGTTTGGCATGGTCTCGCGCACGGAGCGCACGCCCTTTGCGCAGTGGTGGTGGACGATCGACCGCTTGACGGTGGCGGCGCTCGGGGCGCTGATGCTGGCGGGCATCATCCTGCTGCTGGCCGCGAGCCCCCCGGTGGCCACCAAGCTCGGGCTCGATCCGTTCCATTTCGTCAACCGCCAGGTGATGTATCTCGTCCCGGCGATCGCGATCATGCTCGGCGTCTCCTTCATGTCGCCGCGACAGATCCGCCGGCTGGCGCTGATCGTCTTCGTCGTCTCCACGATATTTCTGTTCGCGACGCTGTTCGTCGGCGCGGAAATCAAGGGCGCGCGGCGATGGATCGTCGTGCTCGGGATGAATATCCAGCCGTCCGAATTCGTGAAGCCGTCCTTTGTCGTGCTCATCGCCTGGCTGTTCGCGGAGTCCTCGCGCCGGCCCGAGATGCCGGCGAATTCAGCGGCGCTCGGATTGCTCGCGCTTGTCATCACGCTGCTCGTGCTGCAGCCGGATATCGGCCAGACCATGCTGATCGCGCTGATCTGGTGCTCGCTCTTCTTCATGGCCGGGATGCGGCTGATCTGGATCGCGGGCATGATGCTGGCCGGCGCCGCCGGATTGTCGATCGCCTATATGACCGTGCCGCATGTGGCGCGGCGCATCCGCCGCTTCCTCGATCCGTCGTCGGGCGATACCTTCCAGGTGGACAACGCGGTGGAATCCTTCCTGCGCGGCGGCTGGTTCGGCCGTGGCCCGGGCGAGGGCACGGTCAAGCGCATTCTTCCCGACAGCCACGCCGACTTCATCTTCGCGGTCGGCGCCGAGGAATTCGGCATCGTTCTCTGCCTCGTTATCGTCGCCTTGTTCACGTTCATTGTGGTGCGCGCGCTCGCTCGCGCGCTGCGCAACGAGGATCCCTTCATGCGTTTCTCAGCCGCCGGTCTCGCCATTCTGTTCGGCGCGCAATCGGCGATCAACATGGCGGTCAACCTGCATCTCATTCCCGCCAAGGGCATGACGCTGCCGTTTATCTCTTATGGCGGATCGTCGCTCCTGTCGCTCGCTTATGCGATGGGCATGCTGCTCGCGCTGACCCGCGAGCGCCCGCTGGCGGAGCAACTCGCCAGCCGGCGGCTTGCGCCCGCCGGGAGCGCGGCGTGACCCGTCCTCTCGTGCTGGTCGCGGCGGGCGGCACGGGCGGACACCTGTTCCCGGCGGAATCGCTGAGCGTGGCGCTGCGCAAGCGCGGCATCGAGGTTGCGCTTGCGACCGACACACGCGCCGAGAAGTTCGGCGAGCATTTCCCGAGCGTGCACGTGATCCCGAGCGCGACCTTTCGCGGGCGCGATCCCCTGTCGTTGGCGCGGACGCTGGCCGCGCTCGGCGCCGGAACGGTGAAGGCCTTTGCGATGCTCGGCCGCGTCAGGCCGGCCGTGGTGGTCGGGTTCGGCGGCTATCCGAGCGTGCCGCCGGTTTTTACCGCCACGCTGCGCAAAATTCCGACCGTGATCCATGAGCAGAATGGAGTGATGGGGCGCGCCAACCGCTTTCTCGCCCCTCGCGTCACGGCGATCGCTACCGGCTTTGCCGGTCTTTCGTTCTCCGACCCGAAGCTCGCGGCGAAAGCCACCCATACCGGCAATCCGGTGCGCCCGGCGGTCATCGCCGCGGCGAGGCCCTACGCGATGTCGCGCGGCAACGACGAGTTCCGGCTGCTCGTGTTCGGCGGCAGCCAGGGCGCGCGGGTGATGGCCGATATCGTGCCCGAGGCGGTCGAGAGACTCGAGCCGCACCTGCAGATGCGGCTCAAGGTCGTGCAGCAGGCGCGGACAGAGGATATCGAGCGCGTCAGGAGGATCTACGCGCGGGCCGGAGTCGAGGCGGTCATCGCGCCCTTCTTTGCCGATCTGCCCGCGCGCATGGCGGAAAGCCACCTTGTGGTATCGCGCTCCGGCGCGTCCACCGTGGCCGAGCTGGCCGCCGTCGGCCGCCCGGCGATCCTCGTGCCGCTACCGCACGCGCTCGACCAGGACCAGGCGGCCAACGCCGGCTTTCTCGAGCAGGCGGGGGGCGCGATCGCGATCAGACAGCAGGATTTCACGCCGGACCGCCTGGCCGCCGAGCTGGCCGCGCTCGCGGCCGATCCCGAGCGGCTCGCCGCGATGGCGCAGGGCGCCAGCGGCCTTGCGGTACCGGACGCGGCGGAAAGGCTGGCGGATCTGGTGCTGCGCGCCGCCGGGACGGCTTCGTAACGAGGTTTGTTCGCGATTCCGCCGTCCCCGGCCTTGTGCCGGGCATCCGCGTCTTGCTTAAAGGACTGCCATTGGGACGTGGACGAACCGGGCGGGCACTTGTGTCATCGAGGGGCCGGCCGCGGCGATTTTGAGGGATCTATGAAACTTCCCCGCGACATTGGGCCAATCCATTTCATCGGGATCGGCGGCATCGGCATGAGCGGCATCGCCGAGGTGCTGGTCAATCTCGGCTATACCGTGACCGGCTCCGACGTATCCGACAGCGCCAATGTCAAGCGGCTGCGCGACAAGGGCATCAAGGTCGCGATCGGCCATGCCGCGGAGAATATCGACGGCGCCGATGTCGTGGTCGTCTCATCCGCCATCAAGGCTAACAACCCTGAACTCGTCACCGCGCGCGCCAAACGTCTGCCGGTGGTGCGCCGCGCCGAAATGCTCGCTGAACTGATGCGGCTGAAATCCTGCGTCGCCATCGCGGGCACGCACGGCAAGACGACAACCACCTCGATGGTCGCAGCGCTGCTGGATGCCGGCGGCCTCGATCCGACGGTAATCAACGGCGGCATCATCAACGCCTACGGCACCAATGCGCGGCTCGGCGAGGGCGACTGGATGGTAGTCGAGGCCGATGAGTCGGACGGTACCTTCCTCAAATTGCCGGCCGATATCGCGATCGTCACCAACGTCGATCCCGAACACCTCGACCATTTCCAGACTTTCGAGGCGGTGAAGGATGCGTTCAAGCACTTTGTCGAGAACATTCCCTTCTACGGCTTCGCGGTGATGTGCATCGACCATCCCGAGGTGCAGGCGCTGGTCGGTCGGCTGCAGGACCGCCGCATCCTCACTTACGGCGAGAATCCGCAGGCCGACCTGCGCCTGTCCGGTCTCGACAATTCCAACGGTCGCTCCCGCTTTTCGGTTACGATACGCGGCCGCGACGGAAACGGCGAGCACACGATCTCGGATATCGTGCTGCCGATGCCGGGCCGGCATAATGCGCTCAACGCAACCGCCGCGATCGGCGTCGCGCACGAGCTGGGCATCGGCGACGGTGCGATCCGCAAGGCGCTGTCCAATTTCGGCGGCGTCAAGCGGCGCTTCACCCGCACCGGAGAGTGGAACGGCGTCGCCATCATCGACGATTACGGCCATCACCCGGTGGAAATCGCCGCCGTTCTGCGCGCGGCACGCGAATCGACCAAGGGGCAGGTGATCGCCGTGATGCAGCCGCACCGCTTCACGCGCCTGCACGACCTGTTCGAGCAGTTCTGCACCTGCTTCAACGACGCCGATGCGGTGATCGTCGCCGATGTCTATCCCGCCGGCGAGCAGCCGATCGAAGGTGCTGACCGCGATCATCTCGTCGCCGGATTGCGCGCCCGCGGCCATCGCAATGTCGCGGCCCTCGAATCTTCGGAGAAGCTCGCCGGTCTCGTGAAGGCCATGGCGCGGCCGGGCGATTATGTGGTGTGCCTCGGCGCGGGCAATATCACGCAATGGGCCTATGCGCTGCCGGCGGAATTGAAGGCGCTCGGAGGCGGCTCTTGAGCTTTCCGGATATCACGCCGGACCTGAAGCGGCGGATGCCGCAATTGCGCGGCCGCCTGCTGGCGAACGAGCCGCTTGCGCCGCTCACCTGGTTCAGGGTCGGCGGGCCGGCGCAAATTCTCTTCACGCCGGCGGACGACGAGGATCTCCGCTACTTCCTCGCCCATCTGCCGGACGAGATGCCGGTGCAGACCGTCGGGGTCGGCTCCAACCTGATTGTCCGCGACGGCGGCGTCGAAGGCGTCGTCATTCGCCTCAGCGCGCGCGGTTTCGGCGATGTGACGGCCGAGGGCGATCGCGTGCGCGCGGGGGCGGCGGCGCTCGACCGGCGGGTCGCCGAGGTCGCGGCGGCCGCGGGCATCGGCGGGCTTGAATTTCTTTTTGGCATTCCGGGTTCGATCGGCGGGGCGCTTCGCATGAATGCGGGAGCCAACGGCACGGAGACGAAGGACGTGCTGCGCGAGGCCGTGGGGATCGACCGCAAGGGAACGAAGCGCGTCTTTGCAAACGCCGACATGAAATTCGAATACCGCCGCAGCGGCGTTTCCGCCGACATCATCTTCACCTCGGCGACATTCTCCGGGCGCGTCGCCGATCCCGCCGCCATCCGCGCCCGCATGGACGAGATCCAGCGCCACCGCGAAACCGCGCAGCCCATCCGCGAGAAGACCGGCGGCTCGACATTCAAGAACCCGCCCGGTCACAGCGCCTGGAAGCTCGTGGACGAGGCCGGCTGCCGCGGCCTGACGGTCGGCGGCGCGCAGGTCTCGCCGATGCACACCAATTTCCTGATCAATCTCGGCAACGCGACCGCATGCGACATTGAGACGCTCGGCGAAACCGTGCGACAGCGTGTCAGGGAGCGCAGTGGTATCGACCTGGAATGGGAAATCAAGCGGATCGGAATCCCCCTATGAGCAAACACGTCGCGGTTCTGATGGGCGGCTGGTCGGCGGAGCGCGAAGTGTCGCTTCGCTCGGGCGGCGCATGCGCGGACGCGGCCGAGCGCAAGGGCTATCGCGTCACCCGCGTCGATGTGCAGCATGACATCGCCACGGTGCTGGAAAAATTGAAGCCCGATGTCGCGCTCAACGTCCTGCACGGACGCCCGGGCGAGGACGGGACGTTGCAAGGCATCCTCGAGGTGCTGCGCATTCCCTATTCCCATTCCGGCGTGCTGGCGTCGGCTCTGGCCATGCAGAAGGATATCGCCAAGGTCGTGATGGCGGCTGCCGGCATTCCGGTGCCGCGGGGCATGGTCGTGTCGCGCGAGGCGGCGGCCAGGGAGCATGCGATGGAACGGCCCTATGTGCTGAAGCCGATCGCCGAGGGGTCGAGCGTCGGAGTGTTCATCGTCACCGCGGATCACGATCGCCCGCCACAGGAATTATATCGGGCGGACTGGAAATTCGGCGACCGGCTGCTGTGCGAGCAGTTCATTCCGGGGCGTGAATTGACCTGCGCCGTGGTGAAGGGGCAGCCGACCGGCGTGATCGACATCATCTCGAACGCGAGCCGTTTCTACGATTACGAATCCAAATATGCGCCCGGCGGTTCGACCCACATCCTGCCGGCCGCGATACCGGCCGAGGTGTACGAGGAGGTGCGCAGGCTCACGCTTCTTGCCCATCATGCGCTCGGCTGCCGCGGCGTGTCGCGCGCCGATTTCCGCTACGACGATACGAAGCCGGGCGTCAGCGGCCTTGCCTGCCTGGAGGTGAATACCCAACCCGGCATGACCGAGGTGTCGCTCGTGCCCGAGCTTGCCGCCCATGCCGGCACGCCGTTCGATGACCTGATCGCCTGGATGATCGAGGATGCCTCGCTGGAGCGGTAGCCCGATACGGAGAATCGTTTACCGCTCCGAAACATCTCAAATTTTACCAAAAGTTTACCAACTGGGCCGAAGACTGGCCGCGACTGCGTATCAGGCCCGGTTGAGCGGGATTTGCGCGGTTCGCTACGGCTGCCGTGGCGCGGGGACGGAGGGACGCCGGCTTCAGGAAGAGCGCGGCCAGCTCGTTTTCGCATGTGGCAGCGGACACCGACGAGCGATTTGGAATGCGACAGCGGAAAAGTTTCGAGACATCGCTGCCGGGTGGGCAACGCCCGCGCATGTCCGCGTTTTTCCGCCGCGTGTTCGGCACGCTGCATCCCCTTCTGGCCCGCCTGCCGCGCGGCGCCGGCACCGTGGCGGTGGCCGCGATCATAGGCGGCAGCGCCGCCTACGGAACGATCCGCGGCGAACATCTCGAGGACGGGCTCGCCTATATTCGCGATACGCGCGACGCGATCGCCAATGCCGCCGGCTTCGGCATCGCCGAGATCACGATCGAGGGCCTTCGCGAAGTGGGCCGCGACGAGGTCTTGCGCCTGGCCGGCGTGACGTCGAAGCGTTCGCTCCTGTTCCTCGATGCGGAGGGTGCGCGCGAGCGGCTCAAGTCCAATCCCTGGATCGCGGAAGCCACCGTGCTGAAGCTCTATCCCGATCACCTGCATGTCAGCATCGTGGAGCGGAACGGCTTCGCGCTCTGGCAAAAGGACGGGAAGATCGCGGTCGTCGCCAAGGACGGCACGGCGCTGCAATCGTATGTCGATACGCGCTATGCGAAGCTGCCGCTTGTCGTCGGGCGTGGCGCCGACAAGCAGGCCGGCGATTTCCTCGCCTTGCTCGATCGCTATCCGGCGATCCGCGATCAGGTGCGCGCATCCATCCTGGTGGCGGAACGCCGCTGGAACCTGAAGCTCAATAACGGCCTCGACATCCGCCTGCCGGAAAACGATCCGGCCGGGGCGCTCGACACTCTCGTGACGCTCGATCGCGAGAAGAAATTGCTGTCGCGCGACATCGCTTCGATCGATCTGCGCCTCGACGACCGGATCACGGTGCGCCTGTCCGAACAGGCGGCGCAGGCGCGCGAGGAAGCGGTGAAGGACCGGAAAGCCAAGAAGAAGGGAGGGGAGGCATGAACTCCCTCCAGTACGGCCTTACCCCGAAGATGAAGCCGATTTCGCCGCGCCGCCCGGCGCTCGTCGCCGCGCTCGACGTCGGCACGAGCAAGATCGTGTGCATGATCGGACGGCTCGAGCCGCATCACGGCGAGTTTCTCCGCCGCCGCACCCATTCCGTGCACGTGCTCGGCTACAGTCATATCGAGAGCGCGGGCGTGAAGGGCGGCGCCGCCGCCAATCTGACGGCGCTGGAGGAGGCGATCCGGCGCGCCGTCGATCTCGCCGAGCGTTCCGCCGCCGTCCAGCTCGAATCTGTCGCGGTATCGATCTCGGCCGGGCGCATGGGCAGCGAGAACTTTACCGCGAGCGTCAATGTCGCCGGGTCTTCGGTGTCGGAAGCAGACATCGACAATCTGATGGCGGCGGGCAGCGATCACTCGGCGCGGGAAGGGCGGGTGGTGCTGCATTCGCTGCCGATCGCCTACGCGGTGGACGGTGTGCGCGGCGTGCGCGAGCCGCGCGGTATGCTGGCCCGCAATCTCAGTATCGACATGCATACGGTCACGGCCGATGTCGCCCCGCCGCGCAACCTGATGCTGGCGGTGGAGCGCTGCCATCTTTCGGTCGAGGCGATGGTCGCCAGCCCCTATGCCGCGGGCCTTTCGGTCATGGCCGACGACGAGGCCGATCTCGGGGTGGCGGTGGTCGATATGGGGGCCGGCACGACCACGATCGGGGTGTTCGGGGGCGGCCACTTCCTGCACGCGAGCGGCTTCGCGCTGGGCGGCCAGCACGTGACCATGGACCTGGCCCGGGGCTTGGGATGCCGGGTCGCCGATGCCGAGCGAATCAAAGCGTTTTATGGCACTGTTTTGGCCGGTGGAACCGATGAGCGCGACATGATCGCGGTGCCAGCGGTGAGCGACGACCCGCGTGATCCTCCGCAGGCGGTTTCGCGCTCGGCCCTGGTCCGGATCATCCGGCCGCGCGTTGAGGAGATTCTGGAAATGGTTCGCGACCGTCTGGCCGCGTCTCCTTTTTCGGCCGATCCGCACGGGACCGTCATTCTGACCGGCGGAGCGAGCCAGTTGACCGGCATGTCCGAATTGGCCGCTCACATCCTGAACCGTACGGTGAGGATCGGCAGGCCGCTCGGCGTGTCGGGCCTCGAAGATACGGCGAAGGGGCCGGCATTTGCCGCCGCCACGGGCTTGTTGGTGTACCCGCAGGTGGCGCATCTCGAACATTTCGAACCGCGGCGAACGCGGCATTTAAGAACAGGAACGGGCGGCTATCTCGCGCGGGTCGGACGATGGCTCAGGGAGAGCTTCTGATGACCCAAGCAATGGCACAACCACAGGATCCCCGCACCGGCCGAGGGCAGACCGGCCGTCACGGAGGCGTTCCGAACGCCCGCGCATTCAAGAGGCTCTCATGACGATCGAAATCAAAATTCCCGATATCCGCGAGCTGAAGCCGCGGATCATCGTGTTCGGAGTCGGCGGCGCCGGCGGCAACGCGGTCAACAACATGATCGCGGCCGGATTGCAGGGCGTCGACTTCGTCGTCGCCAATACCGACGCGCAGGCCCTGACCATGTCGAAGGCGGAGCGGGTGATCCAGCTCGGCGCGCAGGTGACGGAAGGCCTCGGCGCAGGCTCGCAGCCTGAAATCGGCCGCGCCGCCGCCGAGGAGGAGGCCGACGAGATCCGCGACCATCTCAACGGCGCGCATATGGTGTTCGTCACCGCCGGCATGGGCGGTGGCACCGGCACCGGCGCCGCCCCGGTGGTCGCGCGCATCGCCCATGACATGGGGATTCTCACCGTCGGCGTCGTCACCAAGCCGTTCCAGTTCGAGGGCGAGCGCCGCATGCGCTTCGCCGAGGCGGGAATCGCCGAGCTGCAGAAGAACGTCGATACCCTTCTCATCATTCCGAACCAGAACCTGTTCCGGGTCGCGAACGAGAAGACCACCTTCGCCGATGCCTTCGCGATGGCCGACCAGGTCCTTTATTCCGGCGTCGCCTGCATTACCGACCTGATGGTCAAGGAAGGGCTGATCAACCTCGATTTCGCCGACGTGCGCTCGGTCATGCGCTCTGCCGGCAAGGCGATGATGGGGACCGGCGAAGCGTCGGGGGAAAACCGCGCGCTGAGCGCAGCGGAAGCCGCCATTTCCAACCCTTTGATCGACGATTCCTCGATGAAGGGCGCCAGAGGCCTCCTCATCTCCATTACAGGTGGCAAGGATCTCAAGCTCTACGAGGTTGACGAGGCGGCGACCCGCATCCGCCAGGAGGTCGACCGCGACGCCAACATCATTGTCGGCGCGACCTTCGACGAGAGTCTCGAGGGCATCATTCGTGTCTCGGTTGTGGCGACCGGAACCGATGCCGCGACCACCGCCAAGCCCGTCCCGGCGGCGGAAAACAAGATCGGCGAGATCGCCAAGAAGCTTCGCATCCAGCAGCCCGAAGCGCCCCGCCCCCATGCGCCGGGCGCGATCGAGGAGGCCGCCACCGCGGCGGTGGCTGCGGCGCTCGCGCCGGCTCCCGCTGCCGACGAGGTCACGATCAGGCCGCTGCCGCCCAAGCCTTCGCTCTTTGTCGAGCCGGAAGCGCCGGCGCCGGAGCGCGAGGTGCCTTCGACCTTCATTCCCCCGCTCCCCGAGCATATCGCCCATCGTCCGCGCATGCCGCGGATTGATGAGCTGCCGCTGCCGGCCCAGCGCGAGATCAGGGCCAAGCGCGGCGAACTGCCCGAACACGAGCATCCCGAAAAGCAGCGCATGACGCTTCTGAAGCGACTGGCTTCAGTGGGGCTCGGCCGCCGCCAGGACGAGGCAGAACCCGAGATGGCTCCTCCAAGCGTCCGCCAGGCTCCGCCGATGCCGCCGAGGCTCGAACGAATCCCGCCTCGCCCGGCCTCGCGTCCGCTCGAGAATCGGGAGCCGGTTTCCGACTATGCTCGCCGTGGTCCGCAGGGGCTCGATCCCCACGGCCGTCAATCGCCTGTGCATAATTCGCCGGAGGACGATCACCTCGACATCCCAGCCTTCCTGCGCCGCCAGGCCAATTGACCCCTGCGCGGACCCCGAAAGACGACAGCCCCGGCTTCGGCCGGGGCTTTTTTCGTATCCAAGGTACTGATTTATAAACGATAATCGGAAGGCTTCACGGCTGCCCGCGATATCGGTATCGAGATGCCGCATTGAGGTTGCATCTGCGGCGGGGAGGCGACCTGATTACGGCTAATCCAAGGTAACACTTGGTAAGAAACCGTTATTTGGAGGGCTTCCGGGCCGTCGTTAAGGTTCTCGCCGGTAAGGGGTTTCGCCCGGGTACGCGTGTTGGGGCGAAAAGGTGGCTTCGAATAGGGGGAGCCGCGCGAATGGCGGGTTTGCGCCCGCCGCGCCGCGGATGCTGAATGAAAGCCGTACGGCAGACCACATTAAGGCACCGGGTTTCGATCAGCGGTATCGGAGTCCATTCCGCGCTCCCGGTTACGCTGACCTTTCATCCCGCCGACGCCAATACCGGCATTGTATTTACCCGCACCGACGAGCAGGGCCGCGAACGCGAAGTCCTGGCCGACTATCGCGCGGTCACGGCGACCGAGCTGGCGACGGTGCTGGGAGACCGCTCCGGGCCTGTCTGCGGCACCGCGGAACACGTTCTTGCCGCGCTTCGCGGTCTCGGCGTCGATAACGCCCTGGTCGAAATCGACGGGCCTGAGGCTCCGATCATGGACGGCAGTGCCGCCCCCTTCGTCGCGGCGATCGAGCAGGTCGGACTCACCGAACTTTCCGCGCCCCGCCGCTATATCGAGATCCGTAAGCCGGTGCGCGTCGGTCATGGCGAATCCTTCGGTGAATTGAAACCCTATTCACGCGGCTTCCACGTCGATATCGAGATCGATTTCCAGAACCCCTTTATCGGCCGGCAAACCATTGCGATCGATGTCGGGCCGGAGACTTTCCGCCGCGAATTGTCGCGCGCGCGTACCTTCGGCTTCATGCGCGACGTCGCGAAATTGTGGAATTCCGGCTACGCGCTCGGCGCCTCCTTCGAGAATACCCTGGTGGTAACCGAGACCCGCGTGCTCAATCCGGAGGGCCTGCGCTATCCGGACGAATTCGTGCGCCACAAGGCGCTCGATGCAGTCGGCGACCTCGCGCTCGCCGGAGCGCCGCTGCTTGGGGCCTATCGTTCCGTCCGAGGCGGCCATAAGCTCAACCATGCCGTTCTTTGCGCGTTGATGGCCGATCCGACGGCCTGGGCCTATGTCGATGCGGATGCCGTTCCGGTGCGCCGGGTGCGGGGCCATGCCGACGTGGCGACCGGGCTGGTCGCACCGGCTTTCGCGCCGGACCTGTCCTGAACAGGTTAACGCCGCCGCCTTATTACCGGCCGATTGTCGGGCGAGATGCTGGCCCGGCGGGGTATTTTTGCTTAAAAACGAGGGTCCTTGCGCGGGGCGCGCGGACGTCTTGCGTTTGGAGCGTTCGGGGGTTGTGACGGCGATGGCGGTTTCTTCGCATCGTTCGGTAAGGGTTCGCGGTGGCCGCTTGCGCGGGTTTGCGGCGGCGGCGATGGTTGCGCTCGCGCTTGGCGCCTGCAGCATGTTCGGCGACAAGGACGTCAACATTCCCGACGATCCGGCCGACAAGCTCTACAATGAAGGCCTGTACCTTCTGCAGCAGAAGAAGGACTACAAGGCCGCCGCCAAGAAGTTCGAGGAAGTTGATCGCCAGCATCCGTATTCGGAATGGGCGCGGCGCGCGCTGTTGATGTCGGCCTATGCCTATTACGAGGGGCGCGATTACGACGAGACGGTCAATGCCGCCAAGCGTTACGTGACGCTGCATCCAGGCAGCCCGGACGCCGCCTACGCCCAATATCTCATCGGCTCGGCTTATTTCGACGAAATTCCGGACATCACGCGCGACCAAGCGCGGACGGAGAAGGCGCTCGCCGCCCTCGACGAGGTGGCGCGCAAATATCCGACCACCGAATACGCGGCAAGCGCGAAGAAAAAAATGGAAATGGCGCGCGACAATCTCGCCGGCAAGGAGATGGAGATCGGCCGCTATTACCTAAAGAAGAAAGACTATGTCGGCGCCATCAACCGCTTCAAGGTGGTGGTGACGAAATATCAGACGACGCGGCATGTCGAAGAGGCGCTGATGCGTCTCACCGAAGCCTATATGTCGCTCGGCATCGTGCAGGAAGCGCAGACCGCCGCGGCCGTGCTCGGCCATAACTTTCCCGACAGTCCCTGGTACAAGGACGCTTATAATCTCGTGAAAGGCGGCGGGGTCGCGCCGAGCGAGAACGAGGGGTCGTGGATTTCCAAGGCCTTCAAAAAACTCGGCGTCGGCTAGGTCCCCCGACGGCCAATTCCGTCAAAATAAGGTTGCCGGGACTTGTCCCGGCAATTTGCGTCTTTACTCTTGCGATTCGCGCCGTGGGCCTGTGCCGGGAATCGCGGGCGGCGGGGATAGACTGATCCATGCTGGCCAGACTTTCGATCCGTGACATCGTCCTGATCGATCGCCTCGATCTCGACTTTGCCGAAGGACTTGCCGTGCTGACCGGTGAGACCGGCGCGGGCAAATCGATCCTGCTCGACGCCTTCGCGCTTGCGCTCGGGGCACGTGGCGATGCGAGCCTCGTGCGGCACGGCGCCGAGCAGGGGCAGGTCACGGCGATGTTCGAGGTGCCGGAAGATCACCCGGCATGGCAGATGCTGAAGGAACAGGGCATCGAGGCCGAAGACGCGCTGATCTTGCGCCGCATCCAGCTTGCCGACGGCAAGACTCGTGCCTTCATCAACGACCAGCCGGTCAGCGTGCAGGCCTTGAAGAATCTCGGCTCGACGCTGGTCGAAATTCACGGCCAGCACGACGAGCGCGCGCTGGTCGATGCCGCGACGCATCGGCGGCTGCTGGATGCGTTCGGGGGGCTCGATGAGCAGGCGCGGGAAGTGGAGCGGCTCTGGCAGGCGCGGCGCGAGGCGGCGGGCGCGGTGGAGGCGCATCGCGCCGAGGTCGAACGGGCCAAGCGCGAGGCCGACTATCTTCGTCATGCGGTGGAGGAGCTGAACGCGCTCGCGCCGCAGACTGGGGAGGAAACCCAGCTTGCCGACAGGCGCGCGGCGATGATGCAGGGTGAAAAGGTCGCGGGCGACCTGCGCGAGGCGCACGAGGTCCTCGCAGGCCCTGCCTCGCCCGTTCCCGCGCTCGGCATGGCGATCCGCAAACTCGAGCGGCGTGCGGCCCAGGCGCCGGATTTGCTGGACGCGCCGGTCAAGGCGCTCGACCAGGCATTGACCTCGATCGAAGAGGCGCGCGCGCTTCTGGAACGCGCCCTCGCCGCAGCCAATCACGATCCGCTGGAACTCGAACGGATCGAGGAGCGCCTGTTCGCGTTACGGGCGGCGGGCCGTAAATATAACTCGCCGGTCGACAGTCTCGCCGCGCTGGCGGCCAAGTATGCCGCCGACCTCGCGCTGATCGATGCCGGGGCTGAACGGCTGGCGCTACTGGAAAAGGAAGCTGCGGAGGCAGACCGGCGCTTTGACGAGGCGGCGCGAGGATTGTCGGAAGCGCGGCGGAAGGCGGCCGCCACGCTCGACAGGGCGGTGAATGCTGAGATCAAGCCGCTCAAGCTTGAACGTGCGACCTTCTCGACGCAGATCGAGACCGATCCGGCATCGGCCGGGCCGGGCGGCATCGACCGCATCGAATTCTGGGTGCAGACCAATCCGGGCACGCGGCCGGGGCCGCTGATGAAGGTCGCTTCCGGCGGCGAATTGGCGCGATTCCTGCTCGCACTGAAAGTCGTGCTCGCCGATCGCGGTTCTGCGCCAACGCTGGTGTTCGACGAAATCGATACGGGCGTGGGTGGCGCGGTCGCCGACGCCATCGGCGCGCGCCTGGCAAAGCTCGCGCGCGATGTGCAGGCCATCGCCGTCACCCATGCTCCGCAGGTGGCCGCGCGCGCGAACCGGCATTATCTCATCGCCAAGGACGCGCTCGACCGGGGCAAGCGTGTGGCCACGCGCGTGATCGAGGTTTCGGCGGACAAGCGCCGCGAGGAAATCGCGCGGATGCTGTCCGGTGCCGAAATCACCGAGGAAGCGCGCGCCGCGGCCGAACGGCTGATCCGGGCGGCGGGATAGCATCCACAACGCCGCGGCTCGGCCTTGTGCCGCGCATCGGCGCCTTTACATTCCCCCGACTGAACGCGATGGCCGG
Source organism: Pseudorhodoplanes sp. (assembly GCA_035548355.1). Classification (GTDB taxonomy): domain Bacteria; phylum Pseudomonadota; class Alphaproteobacteria; order Rhizobiales; family Xanthobacteraceae; genus Pseudorhodoplanes. The sequence goes on along the minus strand of DASZTD010000022.1, from coordinate 187,500 downwards.
CCATCGGGTGATGGCACCTGACGCGGCGGAGCGTATCCGGCTGCCGGCATCGAGAGAGTGAGCATGGCCGTTCGTTATCACGCAAAAATCCCGGTCGAAGAACTGACATTGCGGCAGGCAAAGTCGGAGCACGCCCGGCTCGAGGCAGAGATCGCCGAACACGACCGGCGCTATTATCAGCAAGACGCGCCGACCATCTCCGACGCGGAATACGATGAGTTGCGACGGCGCTATACCGCGATCGAGGAACGCTTTCCCGATCTGAGGACGCTGACGAGCCTTACGCAAAAGGTCGGGGCGGCGCCGGTGCGCGGCTTCGCCAAGGTCCGACACGCCGTGCCGATGCTGTCGCTGGAGAACGCCTTCACCGAGGAAGACGTCGCCGAGTTCGTCGCGCGCGTCCGGCGCTTTCTCAGGCTCGGCGAGCAGGAGAGAGTGGTATTCACCGCCGAGCCGAAGATCGACGGCCTGTCGATGTCGCTGCGCTACGAGCAGGGCGAGCTTGTCACCGCCGCGACGCGCGGCGACGGGGCCGAAGGCGAGGACGTTACCGCCAATATCAGGACGGTGAAGGACGTGCCGCAGCGTCTCAAGGGCAGGAACGTGCCGCGCGTCTGCGAGGTGCGTGGCGAGGTCTATATGACGAAATCGGCCTTTCTCGCGTTGAACAAGCGCCAGGCCGAAACCGGCGGACAGATCTTCGCCAATCCGCGCAACTCGGCCGCGGGATCCGTGCGCCAGAAGGACCCGGCCGTCACCGCTTCGCGCCCGCTCGGCTTTTTCGCCTATGCTTGGGGCGAGATGAGCGAGATGCCGGCCGACACGCAATCCGGCATGATCAAATGGTTCGAACATTGCGGGTTCAAGACCAATCCGCTCACCAAGACCTATCATTCGCTCGATCGGCTGATCGCGTTTCATCGCGAGATCGAGGCGGAGCGTTCGCATCTCGACTACGATATCGACGGCGTCGTGTACAAGATCGACCGCATCGACTGGCAGGAGCGGTTGGGATTCGTTTCCCGCACGCCGCGCTGGGCGATCGCGCACAAATTCGCCGCCGAACGCGCGACGACCGTACTCAAGGACATCGAGATCCAGGTTGGCCGTACCGGCGCGCTGACGCCCGTAGGTAAGCTCGAGCCCGTCGGCGTCGGCGGCGTCATCGTGCAGAACGTGACGTTGCACAACGAGGATTACATCAGGGGCATCGGCGGCAAGGGGGAGACGCTGCGCGAGGGTCGCGATATCCGCATCGGCGATACGGTCGTGGTGCAGCGTGCCGGTGACGTCATCCCGCAGGTCGTCGACGTCGTCATCGACAAGCGTCCGAAAAGCGCAAAGCCCTACCAGTTTCCGAAAAGGTGCCCGTGTCCTCTGCACACCGACATTGTGCGCGAGGAGACGGCGACCGGCGAGGAAGGCGCGCGCGCCCGCTGCACCGGCGAGTTCGCCTGTCCGTTCCAGAAAATCCAGCACCTGATGCTGTTCGTGTCGCGGCGCGCTTTTGACATCGAGGGGCTGGGCGAAAAACAGGTGGAGCTTTTCTTCGACAAAGGATGGGTCCGCGAGCCGGCCGACATCTTCACGCTCGAAAGGAAGCACAGGAACGAATTGCTGAAGGAGGAAGGCTACGGCGAAACCTCGGTCCGCAATCTGTTCCAGGCGATAGACCGCCGCCGGACAATCTCGCTCGATCGGTTCATTTACGCGCTCGGTATCCGCCATGTCGGCGAGACGACGGCGCTCGCGCTGGCGCGCGGCTATGGCTCCTGGGATGCCTTCCACGAGGCCTGCCTGAAGGTCGCCAAAGGCGACGGCGAGGCCATTGCTGAAATGGATGCGCTCGATCAGATCGGCGGCACCGTGATCGAAAGCGTGAAGGCCTATTTCGGGGAATCCCATAATCGCGGGATCGTCGAACGCCTCACCGGTCAGGTGACCATCCTCGATGCGGAAAGGCCCAAGCGCGACAGCGCAATCGCGGGCAAGACGGTGGTTTTCACCGGCTCGCTGGAGAAGATGACACGCGACGAGGCCAAAGCTTTGGCCGAGCGGCTCGGCGCTAAGGCCGCCGGGTCGGTGTCGAAGAAGACCGATTATGTCGTGGCCGGGCCCGGGGCGGGCTCGAAGCTCGCGGAAGCCAGGAAGCTCGGCATCACGGTCCTCACCGAGGACGAATGGCTTAGACTTGCGGGCGGATGACGGGCGGCCGGCGGACAATTGCCGCAGCGATTGGCGCAGAGGTTGCGTTCATGCAGCGCGCAGCGGGCGCGTGGCGCGCTCAAGCCATTGCGCATCCGCCCCGGCGAGCTGTGACGACAGCATGGCCGCGACGCGCGCGTGATAGGCATCGAGCCAGGCGATTTCGGCCTCGGTCATCAGCGCCGGATCGATCAGGCGGCGGTCGATCGGCGCCAGCGTCAAAGTCTCGAAAGCGTTGAGTCTTTTCTCCGCGCCCGGAACCGCCGGGGCGGCCGTGACCAGCACGAGATTCTCGATGCGAATGCCGTATTCGCCTGCCCGGTAATAGCCGGGCTCGTTGGAAAGGATCATGCCGCGCTTGAGTGGCGTCGTGCCGAGCTTGGAAATGCGTGCCGGCCCCTCGTGCACGGAGAGGTAGCTTCCGACCCCGTGTCCGGTGCCGTGATCGAAATCGAGTCCGTGCCGCCAAAGATATTGCCGCGCGAAGGTATCGAGTTGGGCGCCGCTCACGCCGTCGGGAAACAGCGCGGTGGCGATGGCGATATGCCCGCGCAACACGAGGGTGAAGTGGGTGCGCATGGCGGCGCTGGGCGCGCCGACCGGCAGGGTACGGGTGATATCGGTCGTACCGTCCTCGTATTGTGCGCCGGAATCGATCAGGAAAAGTTCGCCGGGCGCGATGCGGCGGTTGGATTTGCGCGTGACGCGATAATGCACAATTGCCCCGTTCGGCCCCGCGCCGGCGATGGTCGGAAACGAGACATCCTTCAGAAGGCCGGTGTCGCGGCGGAAGGTTTCCAGCGCCTCGACCGCCTCGATCTCGGTCAGCTTGCCGGAGGGAGCCTCGCGATCGAACCAGGAGAGGAAGCGCACCACCGCCGCCCCGTCGCGCGTATGCGCGGCCCGCGTGCCGCCGATCTCAGTCTCGTTTTTCACCGCCTTCAGCGCGGTGATCGGGTCGGGGCCGCGCATGGCATTGCCGCCGGACTTTGCGACAAGCGAGACAAGCGCGTCGGCGGCCGTCGCCTGATCGATGCGAACGTTGCGCTTGGCGGCGCCGAGCCAGGCGAGCGCCGTCCTGAATTCGGCCGGCTCGTGAATGTCGGCGAGCGATTCCAGGCGGTCGCGTACGCTGTTGGTCAGCTTGCGGCCGTCGATGTAGATGGTGGGGCGTCCCTCCGCCGGAACGATGGCGAAGGAAATCGGCAGCGGGGTATGAGCGACGTCGCCGCCGCGGATGTTGAACAGCCATGCGATGTTGTGCGGGTCGGATACGACGAGCGTATCGGCCTTGAGTCTTGTGATCTCGGCGCGCGCGCGCGCGAGCTTGGCGGCGGCATCCTCGCCGGCATAGCGCAGGTCGTGCAGCGAGATGGGCGCGAGCGGCGGGGCCGGACGGTCGTTCCAGATCACGTCGATCGGGTTCTGCTCGACCGGCACGAGCTTAGCTCCGGCCGCCTCGCAGGCCTTGGTCAGCTTTTCGGCACCGTCCGCCGTATGAAGCCATGGGTCATAACCGATGATCGCGCGGGCGGGGACGTTCTTCTCGAGCCATTGGTCGGGCGGCGCATCGACGAGATGCTCAATCGAGAACAGGGAGGTATCGATCTCGTCCGCCGCCTGCAGGGTATAGCGGCCATCGACGAAGACGGCGGCGCGGTCCGGCAGCACGGCGGCAAAGCCGGCCGAACCGGTGAAGCCGGTCAGCCAGGCAAGCCGCTCCTCGCACGGGGGGACATACTCGTTCTGATGCGCATCGGCGCGGGGGCAGACGAAACCGTCAAGCCCGCGCCTTTTCAGCTCCGCGCGCAGCGCGGCGAGGCGGGAGGCGGACGCTCCCGAATCGGCGCTGTCGTCAAACGACTGGAAGCGGGCCTCGAACATGCAGCGGCAATCTAGGAGGGGGTCATAGCGCCAGCAACGGCGGAATTTCCGATCGCGAAGGGCCCATACCACGCAACTTTTGTGCGTCGCAACAGGAAATACCTCAAAGAGCCGCTTGGAACGCTGAATCGGGTCGGATTGTTACTGAAATATGAAGGCATCATGCGGGTTTAGCAGGGAAGTCATGCTGTCCCATACGTTCTTCGCAAGTGCGAAGCAGACTATGTTGCGGTGCAGAAAGTCAGGGGGAATACCGAGGTTGTCGGTTCCAAACTGGACTTATGGAGAGACACCATGACTGCAATCACCTATGGCGCGCATAACCGACTCGAGACTGCGGCCAAGGCTGCGCCGAAGGGAAAGGGCTGGCTGCGCCGCTTCTACGACGCGCTGGTCGCCGCCCGCCTGAAGCAGGCCGAACGCGAACTCGAAATGCATCGCCATCTGCTGCCCGGCGAATTCGAGATTGCCGCGCTCAAGCTCAACGCCAAGAACGAGGACGAACTACCTTTCGTCCACTGATCGGCCTGATACATCGTGACGTGAAGCGCCCCGGGCCGTCATCCGGGGCGCTCGCTTTTGCGCGGGCCTATCGGCGGCGCATGATCAGCGTCGTCCATTCGTCGAGTTGTATCCGCTGCTCAAGAACGAGGCCTTGCCGGCGATAGGCAGAGGCCACGGCCGTCGACTGGTCGGCAAGTAGCCCGGAGAGGATCAGCGTGCCGCGACGATTGAGCATGCTGGCCAATCCAGCCGACATACGGATGAGCGGGCCGGCGAGGATGTTGGCGAAGATCAGGTCATATCGGCCGCTCCTTCGCCCCGCATTCGACGCTAGCGAAAGCCCGACGTGGGAGGCCGCGCGATTTGCGGCTGCATTTGCCTTCGCGGCGCATATCGCCACCGGGTCGATATCGGTCGCCTGAACTCGGCGGCGCAGAGCGCGGCCGGCGGCGATGGCCAGAATCCCCGTGCCGGTTCCAACATCGAGGATCCGCTCCGGCCTTGCCCGCCGCAACAGGCGGTCGAATGCAAGCAGGCAGCCCCGCGTGGTACCGTGATGCCCGGTGCCGAACGCAAGCGCAGCTTCGATCTCGATGGCGATCGCGTTCGGTGGAACGTGGGCGCGATCGTGCGCCCCGTGGATGAAAAAGCGGCCGGCGCGGACCGGTTTCAATCCGGCGAGGCTCGCTTCGACCCAGTCCTTTTCCGCGAGCGGCTCGAAGGTCAGCGCCGCGGCACTCTCCTCGCCGACAACCGACCGGATCAGGCCGATAAGCCTTGCGCGATCATCGTCGCCGCCCAGGATGACTTCGACTGTCCAGGCCGCTCCGGCATCGAAGGCTGAGACGGCAAGGCCCTCGATATCGTCCTCGATGACCTGGGCGAGCCGGCGCGCCGACGCTTCGTCGGCCGGGAAGCGGGCGAGAAGGGCGCGCGATGGTTGGGGCGGGCGGATGGCGAGAATTCCCCGAAGTTCACAGGCACGGCACCGTTGGGGATAGCACCGTTATCCAGAGGCCGTCATCACGGTCGGAATCTACAGGATATCAACAGAGCCGGTCGCGGCCGGAATCCCCGGCGATCCTGCATCGGCCGCAATTCGCCCCCGTCCTTTTCCCCACAGGCTTCACGCAACTTCGCGGGCCGCGGAGCCGGGCCGGCATCCGGAAAGTTTCCACCGGCACGGGGGACGGTATGCGCCTGCCTGCCGCGGCCGGTCCACCTTACCAAGCGCGGAGGGGGTGCCTACATGCCGTCGCTATGACGCAACCCCTCGTCGTTTCGCTGCCGCATCGGCTGGGCAAGGATGAAGCCGTCCGTCGCCTGAAGGGCGGGCTCGGGCGCGCCGCCCAGTCCTTTCCCGTTCTCGTCGTCGATGAGGAGACCTGGACCGGCGATTCCATGGCGTTCCGGGTGCGCGCGCTCGGGCAGGGCGCGAGCGGCAAGGTCGATGTCGGAGAGGACAGGGTCGTGCTCACCGTGACGCTGCCATGGCTCCTGCAGAAATTCGCCGATCTCGCGCAAACCGCGATCCGCTCGAGCGGCACCGCGCTGCTGGAAAAGAAATAGCGATGCAGCCCCTTGCCCTTGAACTCGACCGGGAACTCGATCACCTCTGCGACCGCCTGCCGGAGCCGTTCCGGGGATGGCTACGCGACCTCCTGCGCGCTTCCGCCTGGCGGCGGGTTCCGGCGGGGTTAGCTCTCATCGTCGGCGGGGTTCTCAGCTTCCTGCCCGTCCTCGGCATCTGGATGCTGCCGCTCGGCCTAGTCCTGGTGGCAAAGGACGTCCCGATTCTGCATGGGCCGTCGGCGCGGGCGCTAGCCTGGATACGGCGCAGGTTTCCATCCCGCCGGAAGCCATGAGGCGAGGGTGCCCTGTGGCATTCCGGCATTCCAGCCGGCTTGATCGGCCGGCGGCCGCGGCCTAATCCATCCGGCACCCTCATCAAAGGAAGTCATCATGACGCGACCGCTTTTTTTCGCCGCCCTGCTTGCCGCGGCCCTTTTGCCGGCCGGTGCCTTCGCCCAGTCGCAGGGCAATGCGCAGGATCGCAAGGCATGCACCGCCGATGCGCGGCGCTTTTGCAGGACCGTTCTCAAGGACGGCGATATGGCCGTCTATTCCTGCCTGCAGATGCATGCCGCCAAGCTAAGGCCCGCCTGCCGGCAGCGTGTCGTCGGCTACTAGGTCGCCTAATGGCGCTTGAAATACTGGACCTCGCGCTCGTGCTTTTCAGCCGCGGAACGCGTGCGGAAAGTCCCGAGATTGCGTCGGCGTCCGGTCTTCGGATTGATCTTGCGAGAATAGAGGCGGTAGCCGCCTGACTTGAGCTTGCGGATCATCGCATTCCCACGAAGCTGAACGGTCCCGCCGGTTCAACCGCCGGCAGCAACCGTCGTTTGCCCGGAATATACGGCGGCGCATGGCGCCGCCGCATCCTTTTCCGCGCCGCGAGGGCGTCGTTACATGCCCTGCGCTTTCTTGCGCTTGTTGCATTCACTCCAGTATTTCGGCCAAGTCTGCCCGGCGGGAATTTTGCCGGCAGCCTTGTCGGCTTTCCACTCCGCGCCACAGGCCCGTTCGCGTGCGACCATCGCCTCGCGGCCGGGTTTGCCTGCGGGCTCCGAACCGGCGGCGGGCGCAGCCACGGGCTTCGCGGGCGCGGCGGCCGGGGCGGTCACCGCCGCCGTGCCCGCGCGGCATTGGGCGATAAAATCCTTCTTCTTTGTCTTGGCCGCCTGCAATTCCGCCTTGCGCGCAGTCCATTCCTCTTCGCACGCCTTGGCGGTCTTGGCTTGCGCCAGGGCGGCGGTGGAGCCGAGCGCGAGAAGGGCCGAAAGTGCCGCGGCCGAAAGAACGGCTGAGAATGTACGTGTCATTGGGAAGTCCCTCATTGGATTTTGGAAAAATTCTTGCCGGGTCGACACCGCGGCCTCATTTCGCGCTCACGAAGCAAATCGATATGGAAGTGGCGCAGGCCGATATACCCCGTCAATAAGGCGGCGGCGATTGCGAGGATTTTTCTTTCGACCGGGTTTCCGGCCAAGGACAACATTTCGTCGAAATTGTTTGCCGTGCGGAAGCTTCCGTTCCCCACAGGCAGCGCAAGGCGTTCGACTCCCGGCCTGTTGCGCTGCAGAATAAGTTCGATTTTTTTCCACCTAATTCGAAAGGAATTGCGAGTGCAGGAAATAATCAATGCGATGGCGCAAAAGGCGGGCATCGATAGCCGAACGGCTACGTTGGTCGTCGGAATCATTCTCGGCTTCATTCAGAAGGAAGCGCCGCAGGGCGCCGCTGCGAAAGTGCTTGCGGCTTTTCCCGACGCCCCGGCGATCATTGCGCAGGCTCAGGCGGCCGGCACAGCGACGAGCGGTCTGGGCGGACTTGTGGGGCGGCTGGGTGCTGCGATCGGCGGCAAGACCGGCGACGCCGCCGCGCTTCTTTCCGAGCTGATGGCGACCGGAATAACGATGGCGCAGCTCGAGACGGCCGGAGAGGTGCTGCTTAGCGGCGTGCGCAAGGAAGCGGGTGCAAACGTCGTCGCCGATCTCATCAAGCACGTCCCCGCGCTCGGGCGGCTGGGTGCGACGTGAGGATCAGTCGGATCCGAACGGGAAGAACGGCTGGAAAAATCCGCGGCGCGGCGGCGGAGGCGGGGCATCCTCGTCATCATCGTAGCGGGGATCGTAGCGCCGTTGATACCCATTATACCGCGGATCGTAGGGTCTGGCGTAGCGCGGCGCGCCGTCGTCGTAGGAGTAGCGGGGCTGCCCGTAGCGCGCGGGGGGCTGTTGCGTCTCCTGATCTCCGTAACGGCGCGGATAATTCGCATCCTGCGGCTGATATTCCTGTTCGGACGCCGGATTGCGCGGCGTATTGCGCACAAGCGCAGGCGACGAAAATGGCGGCGTTTCACCCGTGATCGTGACGGTCGTGTTGAGGACGCCGTCCTTTTCGACGAGCGCATAGAGGGTGGCGGCATTCTCCGGCCGCAGGCGCACGCAGCCGTGCGAGGCTGGCCGGCCGATATTCTTGGTGTCCAGATAGCCGTGCAGCGCATGCCCCTTCTTGGTGAAGAAGATCGAATTGGGCATCGGCGCGTCGTCCCATTCCTTGGAGAAGTGATCCTTCTCCATCCGGAAGGCGCGGAAGGTGCCGCTCGGCGTGTCGTAGCCGCGTCGCCCGGTCGATACTGGCCAGCGATAGAGCAATTCGCCGTCCCGCGAGACGGTCATCGTCTGCGTCGGCTTGTCGATATGGACGTCGATGGCGGCGCTCGCCGCGGAGCTGAGCGTCAAGGCGGTCAGCGGCGCGAGCAGCAGGGAGGATAAACGCATGAACAATCCCTTCCGGCGGGCAACACCCTGAAATCATCTCGGGATGAATGAAGGCGTGAGTTTGCGCCCTTTCTGTGTCGCGCCGATAACGAGCGCGTTATGTCCAACGCCGGGGGCGGTCGGGTTCATTCGCATCCGTGGCGGACAGGCCGCGGGCATTCCCGTTTCGATCCCGCCCGGATTTTCCTTGCCCTCCCCGCGCGACGCGGCGGCGGCGCCGAAAACGCGCCTTCGGCCGGCCGGGGGCTCAGACGATCGGCTTGCCGCGCGCGTCGGCGGCGTGCTCGATCCTGACCATCACGCCAATACCGGCATCCGCGCCGTCATGCTTCTGTTCCCGCTCGGTGAGCCTGGCAAAGATCGCCTCCCGCATCGGGCCGCTTTCGTGCAGGGTCGCCGTGCCGTAAAAGCGCAGAAAGCCCGACTCGATCAGGCCGTCGCGCTGCGCTCTGAAGTTCGCATAGATGATGCAGACCCGCTTGTCGTGCGAGAGATTGTCGAGCGCGGTGCGTTTGCTTCGTTCCCAATAGGCGAGGTGCTGGTCGTCGAACACGATCATCGAGCCTTTCGGCGAGATATTGGGTCCCTTTGGCCCCACCGTGGCAACTAGGCAGGGATAGCCATCCGCCCATGCGGTCGAAATGAGTGACTTGATTTGGTCGCTGATCGGCATGCGTTTCCCCGGGTGAAGACCCCCTCGATCCTCATGCCCGGCCTTGTGCCGGACACGCCCGACTTTATTGTCGCCGCAGCCGGGGCTTGCAAGTCCCGGCATGCAGCAGGGAGGGCCCAGGTGCCGATTACAACACGATATCTCTATATCGCGAGCATGGACGTGCGGGCGGACAAGGAGGATTTGTTCAACGAGGTCTACGATACCGAACACGTGCCCAACCTTTTGAAGGTGCCGGGCGTGCGCGCGGTGACGCGGGCGAGAGCCGAGCCGTTCGCGATATCGGTCGGGGGCAAGACCAACGACATTCCGCTCGAAGGGCCGACCTACCATGCGATGTACGAAATCGACTCGCCGCAGGTGCTGACCAGCGCGGAATGGGGCAGGGCGGTCGACGCCGGTCGCTGGCCGACGGAGGTACGCCCTTTCTGTAGTAACCGCCGGTACACGATGATGAAAATTCGCTAGCACTATTGGATTAAATTGCGGGAAACCGCGCGCGGGCGTGGAACCAGGGGAGGACTTCTGCATTTCGCCGGACGAGGCGCCGCAGCCGGGCGGTTTTCCCGTTTGACTTGAGTCAATGTGAGATCCGCGCGGGTGCGGTTGGCTGAAGCGTCAATTTTCGTACCCACAACAGGAGGACGCGATGAATCTCAAATCCCTGATTCCTGTCGGCCGCAATGCCGGACTCACGCAGCGCGACAATCCGGTAATGTCGCTGCAGCGGGAAATCGATCGTCTGTTCGATGAATTCAGCCGCGGATTTTCGTCTTTCACCAGCGCCTTCGGTGGCAATACGCTAATGCCGGTGACAGACGTGAAGGAAACGGACAAGGAATTCGAGTTGACGGCCGAGTTGCCCGGGCTCGAGGAAAAGGACGTCCAGGTCAACGTCACCGACAACGTTCTCACCATCCGCGGTGAGAAGAAGGCCGAGAAAGAGGAGAAGGAGGGCGGCTATCGTTCGATCGAGCGCAGCTACGGATCTTTCTATCGCAGCTTCGAATTGCCGGCCGGGGTCGACACCAACAAGATTCAGGCGAGCCTGTCGAAAGGAGTGCTGAAGGTCGTGGTGCCTAAGCCGGCCGCCGCGCAACAGAAAAAGATCGAAGTGAAAAGCGCGGCTTGACTGCGCCGCGAACAGGCGCCGGAAAGGCCACTACCTACAACACGAAGCCCGGACCAAGGTCCGGGCTTTATTTGTCTTCATCGTCGGCTCTTGGCCGGCATCACACCCGTTCGACGAACGAATCCACCACGCGCTTCTCGCCCGCCTTGTCGAACTGGATGGTAAGCTTGTTGCCGTCGATCGCAACGACGTTGCCGTTGCCGAATTTCAAATGGAACACCCGATCGCCGACCGAATAGGGCGACATGGTGCCCGTCGATTTTGCGACCAGTTCTCCTTCGATGGTCAGCGGTTCGCGTCTGGCGGCGAAGCGTCCCTTCGACGTGCCGGTGCCGCGCCCGGGATGCGAGCCTTGGCGCGCACCGGCGGCCCCCTGCGCGGACTTGTCCCGCGCGAGGGACTCGTGGAAATCGTCGTCCGCGTCCCCGAAGCGCCGCCGGGCGCCGGCGGCATATCCGGATCCCTCCTCGGCAAAGCCCTCATCGTCCAGGCGTCCGCGATCCATGCGCGCCTGGCGTTTCTGCGCGCGCTGCCAGCCAGGCGTGGTGTAGCTCGAGGACGATGCGCCGAATGTATCGAAGCGCGATGCGCCCGTGCCCCCATAGCCGCTCATGCCGCCGAAACCGCCCTTGCTTTCGGTGACCTCCACATGCGCTTCCGGCAATTCGTCGAGAAAGCGCGAGGGTATGGTCGAATTCCAAAGTCCGTGAATGCGGCGATTGGTGGCGAAATAGATTTTGGCCCGGCGGCGCGCACGCGTGAGGCCGACATGCGCAAGCCGGCGCTCTTCCTCGAGGCCCGCCCGGCCCTGTTCGTCAAGCGAGCGCTGGTGCGGAAAAAGACCCTCTTCCCAGCCCGGCAGAAAGACGGTGTCGAATTCGAGACCCTTGGCGGAATGCAGCGTCATGATCGACACCGCCTCGCTGTCCTCAGCGGCGTCGCGGTCCATCACGAGGGAGATATGTTCGAGGAAGCCGCCGAGATTCTCGAATTCCTCCATCGAGCGCACCAGTTCCTTGAGGTTTTCGAGCCGTCCGGCCGCGTCGGCGGAGCGATCCTTCTGCCACATCTCGGTATAGCCGCTTTCGTCAAGCACGATTTCGGCAAGCTCCGTATGCGGCAGGGTTCGCGCCTGATTGCGCCAGCGTTCGAAGGCCGTCAGGAGATCGCGCAGCGCCCCACGCGGCTTCTGCTTCAACTCGTCGGTTTCGATCATGTTGGCCGCCGCCTCGGTCAGCGGGATGCGGCGGGCGCGCGCGTGATCGTGCAGCGCCTTCAAGGTCGCGTCCCCCAGCCCTCGTCGCGGCACATTGACGATACGCTCGAAGGCCAGGTCGTCCGAGGGCGAATGCACGACGCGCAAATAAGCGAGCGCGTCACGAATTTCGGCGCGCTCGTAGAAGCGCGGGCCGCCGATCACGCGATAAGGCAACCCGAGCGTGACGAAACGGTCCTCGAATTCGCGCATTTGGAACGAGGCGCGGACCAGGATCGCGATTTCGTTGAGCGGATGTTTCCGGCGCTGAAGATCCTCGATTTCCTCGCCGATCGCTCGGGCTTCCTCCTCCGAATCCCAGGCGCCGGTGACGGTGACCTTTTCCCCGAGCACGTCCTCGGTGCGCAGCGTCTTGCCGAGCCGCCCTTCGTTGAAGGCGATGAGATGCGACGCGCAGGCAAGGATATGGCCGGTGGAGCGATAATTGCGCTCGAGGCGGATCACCTTGGCGCCGGGAAAATCCTTCTCGAAGCGCAGGATGTTGTCCACCTCAGCCCCGCGCCAGCCGTAGATCGACTGATCATCATCGCCGACGCAGCAGATGTTTTTGACTTTTCGCTCCGGCTCCATGCCTGCCGGAAGCGCCGATTCCGGCTGCCTCTCGGCTCCGCTATGCGTCCCGTTTTCTGCCGGTGAGCCGGGAGAGGGGATCGCCTTCGCCGGTACAGCGGGCGCAAACGAGCTCTGTCCCAGCAATCTAAGCCACAGATATTGCGCGACATTCGTGTCCTGATACTCGTCGACCAGAATGAACTTGAAGCGCCGCTGGTAGTCGCGCAGCACGTCGGGGTGTTCGCGGAACAGGCGGATGTTCTCCAGCAGGAGGTCGCCGAAATCGACCGCATTCAGCGTCTTCAGCCGCTCCTGGTATTGCGTGTAGAGGTTCATGCCGCGGCCAGCGGCAAACACCGCGGCTTCCCCGGGCGGCACCTGGTCGGGCGTCAGTCCGCGATTTTTCCAGCCATCGATCATTCCGGCGAGCACCCGCGCGGGCCACCGCTTCTCGTCGATATTCTCCGCTTCCAGAAGCTGCTTCAACAGCCGGATCTGATCGTCCACGTCGAGGATGGTGAAGCCCCCCTTCAGGCCGACCAGCTCGCAATGCCGGCGCAGGATCTTCACACCAATGGCATGGAAGGTTCCGAGCCAGGGCATGCCCTCGACCGCTTCCCCGACCATGGTGCCGACGCGCATTTTCATTTCCCTGGCCGCCTTGTTGGTGAAGGTGACTGCCAAAATTTCGGATGGGCGCGCGCGGCCGAGGGAGAGGATGTGGGCGATGCGGGTGGTCAGAACGCGCGTCTTGCCGGTCCCGGCGCCCGCCAGCACGAGCACCGGACCGTCGAGGGTCTCGACGGCCAGTCGCTGTTCGGGGTTCAGATCGTCGAGATAGGTGGCAGCTCCTCGGGCATGCGCCATAGCGCGCGCGGCGATCCCGCCGGGGGCGGGGGCGGGCATGTCGAAGGGGCGTTGAGCTTTGGGATCGGCCATTCCGGCTCCAGTTGCGGCCGTGCCGGCCGGAAGCGCAAAGTCGCGCGAATCTATGCGCTTAAGATGGCATCCATGCCCCCAAAACGGGAGGGGGAGCGGGGCTTTCTAGGGACAGCCAGAAAAGTCGGCGGTGGGCCCCCGCCGGCGTGCCGCGAAACGCCCCGCTGCCGCAGGACAGGGTTGCCGCGAGGAGCTGCCGAGCTTGGCGGTTTCGGTGGCGTCCGCCGCCACTAGCGGCCGCCGCCGAAACGCCGATCAGCGCCGCTCCGGCATCTCGATCCGCTTGCCTACCGCCTCGGGACGCGGAAGGCTCGCATGCGATGCCTGCATCAGGGAGAGCGTTCTTCGCACGTCGTCGGGAAACGGCGCGGCCCTCTTGCGCTCCATGTCGACGTGGATCGACAGGCATTCGCAGGTGGCCGAAACCCAGCCTTCGGTTGCGTGAAAAAGCTGTTCGAAAAAGTGCAGGCGCTTGGAATCAAAATCGAGCAGCTGGAAAGTCACGCGTACCGGTGTGCCGGAGTGCAGCTCTCTCAGATAACGCAAATGGATTTCCGCGGTAAAATTGGAGCATCGGCGCGCGCGGGCATAGGCTTCGTCGATGCCGGCCAGCGCATAGACCTCATCCACCGCGCGGTCGAACAAGACGTTATAATAGGCCATGTTCATGTGGCCGTTGTAATCGATCCATGCAGGCTCCACCTGCATCACCGACGAGACGAAGGGTGCAAAAAAGACCGGTTCGAGTTCGAGGCGACCGAGCATCACATGCCTGTCACGGCTTAAGTCCCGATAAGTTTAGGCTATAATGGACCTCAAAGGCGGAAAAAGCACTGTTTTTGCGGCAAGGAAGCGCTTATGAATGTTCCTCACAAGCAGCCCAATCGCGATCCGCAGGCGATCGCCGCGGCCGTCGGGGATTTGACGGCGCGCTTCGGAAACCGGGCGGTGACCTCGCAAGCGGTGCGCGAGCAGCACGGCCATACTCTAACCTGGCTCGAGAACCAGCCGCCCGATATCGTCGTGTTTCCGCAGGATACTGCCGACGTGCAGGACGTCGTGCGCGTCTGCGCGCGGCACCGCGTGCCGGTCATCCCCTACGGCACCGGCACATCCCTTGAGGGCCACGTCAACGCGCCGTTCGGGGGCGTATCGATCGATTTTCGCGACATGAACAAGGTCCTGAAGGTCCATGCCGACGACCTCGATTGCGTCATCGAGCCTGGCGTCACCCGCAAGCAGTTGAACGAACACCTGCGCGACCAGGGACTTTTCTTCCCGATCGATCCGGGGGCGGACGCCTCGCTCGGAGGCATGGCCGCAACGCGCGCCTCTGGCACCAACGCGGTGCGATACGGCACGATGAAAGACAACGTGCTGGCGATGAAGGTGGTAAAGGCCGATGGCGAGGTGATGACGACGGCGCGCCGCTCAAAAAAATCCTCGTCAGGCTATGACCTCACCCGCCTGATCGTTGGTTCGGAGGGCACGCTCGGCATCATCACGGAGCTCACGCTCAAGCTGTACGGCATCCCGCAGGCGATCTCGGGTGGCATCTGCCCCTTTCCCTCGGTCGAGGCCGCCTGCAACGCGACCATTCTGACCATCCAGTCGGGGATCCCGGTGGCGCGTATCGACCTGCTGGACGAGGTGCAGGTTCGCGCGTGCAACGCCTATTCCAAGCTGAGTCTGCCGGAAGTCCCGATGCTGTTCGTCGAATTCCACGGGACCGAGGCCGGTGTCGGCGAACAATCGGAAATGTTCGGCGAGATTGCCAGGGAATTCAGCGGAGGTCCTTTCCAATGGACCACCAAGCCGGAAGAGCGCACCAAGCTCTGGCAGGCCAGGCACGACGCTTATTGGGCTTCGCGGGCGCTGCGGCCGGGAACGGTCGGTGTGGCGACCGACGTTTGCGTGCCGATTTCCCGTCTCGCCGAATGCGTGCGCGAAACCAAGCGCGACATCGAGGAGACGGGCCTGCTGTCGCCGATCGCGGGTCATGTCGGGGACGGAAATTTCCACTGCATGCCGCTACTTGACATGGGCAACGCGAAGGAGGTCGAGGCGGTCGAGGGCTTTCTGCACCGCCTCACCGAACGGGCGCTCGCCATGGAGGGAACGTGCACCGGGGAGCACGGCGTCGGGCAGGGCAAGATCAAGTATCTGCGCGGTGAGCACGGCGCGGAGGCGCTTGCGGCGATGGCCGCAATCAAGCGCGCGCTCGACCCCGAAAACATCCTGAATCCGGGGAAGGTGCTGCCGCTGACATAGTTTTGGCGCGCGGCATCCCTATGTCCGGTTGAAATGCGGACCGCGAGGTGCCCGGGAGCGGCCGTGGTGGTATGGCCGCGGACTTTCATGCGAAACTGCCTTTCGCTCCAGCTTTCCCGCAGGTGCGCGGCCTGAGCCGTCGTGCCACCTTTTGGAAAACCCAGGACTGCTCGTGCAGACGACCCTGCTTGGACTTGGAATTGCAATCATCCTGGCGCTGATCGCCGCGCTGGTGGGACCGCTTTTCGTCGATTGGAATAACTACCGCGCGCAATTCGAGGCGGAAGCGAGCCGCCTCGTCGGCGTCCCTGTGCGCGTCAGCGGCCCGATCGATCTGCGGATATTACCTTCGCCGACCCTCGTCCTGAGCGGCATCGAGATCGGCGCGCCCGGCACCGCCAATGCCGTGAAGGCGCGCGCGCTGGGAGTGGAATTTGCGCTGGGTCCGCTCATGCGCGGGCAATTGCGCGCGGCCCAGACGCGGCTCGTCGCACCGGAGATCACCGTCGGTCTCGACCCTCAGGGCCGGGCTGTCTTCCCGCGTCTCGCATCGCGGCTTGGATTCGAATCTATCGCCATTGATCGCCTCAATATCGACGAGGCGCGGATCACCCTGGCGGACGCGGCGTCCGGTGCGCGCGCCGCTCTCGAGCGGTTCTGGTTCCACGGCGAGGTCCGCTCTCTGGCCGGCGCCTTCAAGGGCGACGGCGCCTTCATCCTCAACGGCAATCTCTATGGCTATCGTGTGGCAACCTCGCGGCTCGATGACGGGGGCATCAAGATCAAGTTTGGTGTCGATCCGGCCGACAGGCCGCTCAATGCCGAGGGTGAGGGCGCGGTCGCTTTCGAGAATGGGCAGCCGCGGTTCGACGGTGCGATCACCGTCGCGCGCGCGCCGGGCGTGGCGCTGGCCGGCGGCGAGGCCGTGGCGAACCAGCCGCTGCGCCTGTCCGCGCGCGTCAAGGCAACCGCTTCCTCCGCTCTGCTCGAGGGCATTGAATTCCAATACGGACCGGATGAGCGCGCGGTGAAGCTGTCGGGAACGGCGGAGATGAAGTTCGGCGCCGAGCCGCGTCTCGACGGCGTGCTGTCGGCGCGCCAGCTTGATCTCGACCGCCTGGCCGCGGCCGGCGATGCGCCGCCCGCGACGCCGTTCTCGATCCTGGCGTCGCTGAAGGATTCGTTTGTCCCGAGCCTGCGACCGTCCTGGCCTGTGAAAATCGGGATCGGCATCGATAATGTCACGCTGGGTGCGGCGATGCTTCAGTCCCTGCGCGGTGACCTGCGCTTGGGGACGACCGGTTGGTCGCTCGATCACATCGAATTTCGCGCGCCCGGACAGACGCAGGTTCAACTGGCCGGAAAGATCGGCGGCGACATGTCCTTCTCCGGGCCGGTCGACATGACGAGCGGCGATCCGCGCGCCTTACTCGCCTGGCTCGACGGGCGCAGCGACCTGCCGATTGCCGCGCTGTGGCCGGTTCGCCTGCGCGGAAACGTCACGCTCGGTGCAGAGGCGGTGACGATCGAGGCGATGCAGGCAGAAATCGATCGCCGCGCTGTCGAGGGGAGCGCCGGGTACCGCTTCGCGAGCGGTGGGCGCAAGGCGCGTGTCGAGGCGCAATTGCGAGCGACGAACCTCAATGTCGACGAGCTTATCGATTTCGCCCGGACAATGTTTGCCGACCGCAATCTCGAGCGGCCGGGGGAAATAGCACTTGCCGTCGATCTCGGCGGCATGGCGCTCGCTGGCATCGACGCAAAGGAGATCCGCGCGCGTGTGAAATACGACGATCAGGGCCTGCGCGTCGAACAATTGGCGATCGCCGATTTCGGCGGCGTGGGTCTCGGTGGCAGCGGCAGCATTGAGATGGGCCATACCGGCCCGCGCGGCAGCATCGTCCTCGATGTCGATGCGCGCGCCTGGACAGGAATCGATGCGCTCGCTGCGAAATTCGCGCCGCAATCGGCCGATGACGTGCGCCGCATCACGGAGCGGCTCGGCCCGGCGAAGCTGCGCGCAAGTCTCGATGTTGGCAAGGATACTGCGCCCAACGGATTGGCGCTCGCGCGCATGACGCTTGAGGGAAAAGTGGGCGCGCTGCGAGTCAATGTTCGCGCCGAAGGGCGAGGCGATCCGGCGGCGCTCGGGTCTGCGCGCATTCGCGTCGATGCCGATGCCAATGCCGACGACGGCGCAGCGCTGCTTCAGGCGTTCGGGCTCGACGCTCTTTTGCGGGGGCAGGCCGGTCCGGGCGAGGCGAAGCTTCAAATCGCCGGTCCCGCGGACGGCGAATTGAATGTGAGCGCGCGCCTTGCCGTCGGCGATCTGCACGCCGAATCGCACGGCACCGCGCGAGCCGGCCGCGACGGCGGTTTCATGCTGACATCCGGCCTGATGGTGACCAAGGGAGACGGTCGCACGCTGCCCTTGCCTTTCACGCTGCAGTCACGCCTTGCCGTGGCCGACGGAACCGCGACGCTGAGCGATCTGTCGGCGGGTTTGCCGGATACCCGCATACGCGGACAGCTCTCGATCAGGCTCGGGCGGCCGCTCGATATCAGCGGCCGGATCGAAACCGACATGTTTGACGCGCCATCGGTCATCGGTACGGCAATCGGTCTGCCGCCGTCGACCCCCGACGGCGCATGGTCGACCGATCCCTTTGCCAGGACCAATCTGCCCGACCTGACCGCCCGCGTCGAATTCAAGGCCGCGCAGACCGTGCTCAGCGGGGGAATGCGCGCGAGCGACCTGAGCGGCGTGCTGCGTGTGTCGCCCTCGGAAATCGGGCTTGAGGACATTCACGGGCAGGTGGCCGGCGGCCGGCTGTCGGGTACGGCGAGTTTCCGACGTAGGGGCGATGCTGTGAACGCGCAATTGCATTTTGCGCTCAAGGACGCCGATGCGGCCGCGCTCACGGGCCGCGAGGGGGCGCCAGTCTCGGGGCGTCTCGATACGCAGGTCGAAGTTGAGGGTTCCGGCCTTACCCCGAAAGCCCTGGCCGGATCGCTCAACGGCAACGGAACGGTGTCGCTGCGGCAGGCCGGGATCGGCAAGCTTGATCCACGCGCTTTTGCGGTCGCCATGCGCGCGATCGATCAGGGCATGCCGCTCGACGCCGCGAAACTGCGCGACGTCGTCGGCCCCACGCTCGAAGCAGGACGTCTCGGGGTGAAGGACCTTGAGGGCGTGATCGGCATCGTCAACGGGCAGGCGCGGCTCGGTACCGTGATCGCGCATGGGGACGGCGCGGATCTGGCGGTGTCCGGCAATCTCGATCTCGTCACCCAGGCGCTCGATGCGCGCCTCGTTCTGACGGCGACCGACGCCGTGACGACGGCGGGCCGTCCGGAGTTGACCGTAACGCTGAAGGGGCCGCTGTCGGCGCCGCGCCGCACGACCGACGTGTCCACGTTGACCGGCTGGCTTGCTTTGCGCGCGGTCGAGCAGCAATCGAAACGTCTGGAGCAGATCGAGGCCGAACGGTCGGGCCGCATGCCCTCTCCGTCCGTTTCATCCCCGTCGGCCTCGGCGGCGCCCGCCGCGGGGCCCGGGCAGAAGGCCGCACCGCTGCCGCCTCCGATCAACATCAAGCCTGCGC
This sequence comes from Pseudorhodoplanes sp., assembly GCA_035548355.1. Lineage (GTDB taxonomy): Bacteria > Pseudomonadota > Alphaproteobacteria > Rhizobiales > Xanthobacteraceae > Pseudorhodoplanes. The sequence goes on along the minus strand of DASZTD010000022.1, from coordinate 168,116 downwards.
CGAAGCCCGCGCCCGCCCCGCGGGCGGGTGGGCTGTCGGAGCGCGACCGTTACCTTGATCCGTTCAATTCACAGCGCTGACGTCTGAATGGTTCGCGACGCCGGAGCAGGGGCGCGAGCCGCGTCCGCCTCTCGGGATTTGTCACTGTCGCCGGGCACGATGCTCTGCGAGAGCTGGCTCTGCGTCCGGTAATAATCGAGAACGAATAGCCGGATGGCGGAGGACAGGTTGCCGTGGCGGCGCTCGGAATCAATCGCGGCGACCATTTCCGACAGGGTCATGTCGCGGCTCGTCGCGATGTCTTTCAGTCCCTTCCAAAACGCATCCTCAAGACTGACGCTCGTCTTGTGGCTTGCGATCACGATGGAGCGTTTCACCACCGGTGATTTCATTCCGATTCTCCATTTCCAATCCGGTGCTGATCGAGTGCGAGTTGGGCCTTGGCCTCGCGCGCGGCCGCAAGCTTGCGCTCGGATTTCGAACGTCCGAATGCGCGCCGATTTTGCTCGGCTGCCTGATCGGCCTTTTGGCGCGCTACTCGCTTGCGCGCCGTGCGTAGATTGAGAATGTCGCCCATTACCCCGACAGACCCGCATAATCGGGGCAGCTACGCCCCTCGATCACGAATAGGCGAGGGCGATTGCGCCGATACCAAGGCGGAACTCGGCCAAGAAAGAGATACAGGGGATAGACGCGCGTAGTGCATTGAACGAAAAGTGAAATTTTTTGACGGGCGGTTATCCCGGCCGGGTCATTTTTTCCGGCCGAACAAGCCGATCAAACTCTTCCTCGGTTACGAAGCCGGCGCGGACGGCTTCCTCTCGCAGAGTCGTACCTCGCATGTGCGCGGCCTTCGCCACCTTGGCGGCGTTGTCGTACCCGATCTTCGGTGCGAGCGCGGTCACGAGCATGAGTGAGCGCTGCATCAGCTCAGCGATGCGCTTTTCGTCGGCGCGAATGCCGCTCACGCAATTGTCCGCGAACGATCGCGCGGCATCCGCCAACAGCCGGATCGATTGCAGCATGCAATTCGCCAGCAGCGGTTTGTAGACATTTAACTCAAAATGTCCCTGCGACGCGGCGGCCGTCATCGCCGCGTGGTTGCCGAAGACCTGGCAGCACACCATGGTCAGCGCCTCGGCCTGAGTGGGATTGACCTTGCCCGGCATGATCGAGGAGCCGGGCTCGTTCTCGGGGAGAATCAATTCGCCGAGGCCGGAGCGGGGCCCCGAGCCGAGCAGGCGGATGTCGTTCGCGATCTTGAACAACCCGGCCGCGGCCGCGTTGATCGCCCCGTGCGCGAAAAGATAGGCGTCGTGGGCGGCAAGCGCCTCGAACTTGTTCGGCGCGGATGTGAACGGCAGGCGGGTAATCTTGGCGACGCGTTGCGCGAAAAGCTTTGCAAATCGCGGCTTGGCGTTGAGCCCGGTGCCGACCGCAGTGCCGCCCTGCGCCAACGGATAAAGATTTTTCAGGCCAAGCCGGATGCGGGCAATCCCCGACCTCACCTGCGCCGCATAGCCGGAGAATTCCTGTCCGAGCGTGAGCGGCGTCGCATCTTGGGTGTGGGTGCGGCCGATCTTCACGATCTTGGCGAACTGCCTTTCTTTCTTTTGCAATTCGTCCTGCAGGTGCGCGAGGGCCGGATCGAGAAGATAGGCGATCTCCATCGCCGCGGCGATATGCATCGCCGTCGGGAAACAGTCATTCGACGACTGACTCATATTGACGTGATCGTTCGGATGGATCGGCGACTTCGAGCCGAGCGGAGCGCCGAGCATCTCGTTGGCGCGGTTGGCGATCACCTCGTTTATGTTCATGTTGGTCTGGGTGCCGGAGCCGGTCTGCCAGACCACCAGCGGAAAATGATCATCGAGCTTGGCGTCGATCACCTCCTGCGCGGCTTTCACGATCGCGCTGCCGCGGCGCCTGTCGAGCGACTTGAGTTCGACATTGGTTTCCGCCGCCGCCCGCTTGACGATGCCGAGCGCATGGATCAGCGGTCGCGGCATGCGCTCGGTACCGATGCGGAAATTCTCAAACGATCGTTGTGTCTGCGCTCCCCAGTAGCGGTCGGCCGGCACTTCGATCGGGCCGAAGCTGTCGGTTTCGACGCGCGTCCTGGCCATGGCGGCGACGCTTACTTCTTCCGGAACTTGTCGAGCCGCACCACCTCGCCGCCGGACTTGTTCTCGGGCTCCGGCGGCGAGTCCGGCGCGACGGCCGGGCGCTCTCCGGATTCGGCCGGATTGGCGGGGACGGGCAGGGCGCGCGGCTGCTCCTTGCCGGTATCCTGTGTGATCTGGTCGTCGTGGATTGTTTCGAATTGCAGGCCGAACTGCACAGAGGGATCGAAAAAGCCCTTGATCGCATCGAAGGGGATGGACAGCCGCTCCGGAATGCCGCCGAAGGAAAGACCCACCTCGAACCGATCGTCGGTGACCACCAGATCCCAGAACTGGTGCTGCAGGATGATAGTCATCTCCTCGGGATACTGGGTGCGCAGCCGCTCCGACATCTTCACGCCCTCGGCGCGCGGATCGAAAGAAATATAGAAATGATGTTCGCCAGGCAGGCCCCGAGCGGCCGCGTCCGCCAATACGGTGCGAACCACGCCGCGCAAGGCCTCCTGCGCGAGAACGTCGTAGCGGATGTGATCGGTGGCCATCGGTGTTCCCGGACGAGACTCAAAAAGGACCGGCTCTTGAATCTAACCGCTTGCGCGGCGAAGGCCAGCTTTGTGCCTGGAAATGTAACGAAGAAGTGGGGGCTTCTGTTGCCAGGTGCCCCCGAACCCCGCCTGACGGAGCTTAACCCATCAGGGCTTCAAGTCGGTCTTTCAAGCTGCGTTACGCAGCCTGAGCAACCGGAGCATAGTTGTCGTTGGCAACTATGAGTTTGGCCCGATAACGGCGGAACCATGCCGAGCGAAAGCACGCCTTTTACGCCCTCGTCGATCCTATTTCGCCCCCGCCGGTGCGGCCCCGCAGTCCAGACTTTCGAAAGGACCAATCCCGCCTGACGGGATTTTCGTAATCGAGCCGCACGGGTGGAGGCGCCGGGTACCGCCCCCGGGTCCGAAAGGTTTATTACGACGCCCGTTTATCGCCATAGCCAGCTTGCGCCGGCACCCGGAATATAGGGGCGAAAGGTTGAGATAAAAAGAGCGCGTGGGGCGGGCGCCGCGCTCTGTCGGAAAGTGTTCCTAGGACCGCGCCCGCCGCCGGGGCCGCTCGCGCCGCGGGCTCGCGGCCGCATCGCCGAATGGCGGGCCGACGATCGCCGGCGAGCATTGTCATGGTCGGATTGCAATATTGCGGCTGGTTCGGCCCAGCGGGCGAGGCTACCGTTCCCGCATGCCGCCGATCGCAGCCGATTCTTCCGACGCTTCGACACAATTCGAGACAAGACCGCCGCTTCTGCCGTCCGGCCCCTTCGAACTCTTTCTCACCTTCGCAAAAATGTCGCTGTCCGGCTTTGGCGGCGTGCTGCCATGGGCGAGGCGAATGATCGTCGAAGACCGCCGATGGATGTCGGCGGAGGAATTCAACGAGGCCTTCGCGCTCGCTCAATTCCTGCCGGGACCGAATATCGTCAATTTTTCGGCGGTGTTCGGGTCGCGGATCGCGGGCCCGCTCGGCGCGGTGGTGGCCTTTCTCGGCCTTCTTGCCCCGCCGACCGCCGTCGTCATCGTGCTTGCCATACTGTACGCGCGCTACGGCGAAATCGACTTGTTGCAGCGCGCGCTCGAGGGCGTCACCTGCGCGGCGGCGGGACTGATCGTCGCCGTGATCGCGAAAATGTCGGCGCCGATATTCCGCAAGCCGTTCGGGCCGGCGCCGCTTGTGGCCCTGGCGGCCTTCATTGCCGTCGGCGTGCTGCGATGGCCGCTGCCCTATGTCCTCGGCATCCTCGCGCCGCTGAGCGCCGCTCTGTCCTATTGGCGATTGCGCGCATGAAGGACGACGGAATTCTGCTGACGCTGGCCGCGCAGTTTGCACTGATGTCGTTTTTCGCCATCGGCGGCGCGACGGCGGCGATGCCCGAGATGTACCGCCTCGCCGTGGAAGTAAAGGGGTGGATGAGCGAGCGCCAGTTCGCCGACATGTTCGCGGTGGCCCAGCTTACGCCGGGCCCGAACGTCATTATCGTGACGCTGATTGGCTATCACGTGGCGGGCATACTGGGCGCGCTCGTGGCGACCGCCGCCATGTGCGGTCCGACTTGCGTCCTGGCATTCTATATCGGCCATGTTTGGGAAAGGTTCCGCGAGGCCCGCTGGCGCATCGCAATCCAGGCCGGCCTCGTGCCGCTGTCGATCGGGCTGTTGGCGGCGAGCGCATGGATCCTGATCCGGACCGCCGACCGCAGCGCCGCGGCGCTCGCGGTGACCGGCGTGACCGCGGCCATTGCCTATTTCACCCGGCTAAATCCGCTCTGGCTGTTCGGCTTGGCAGGGCTGATCGGGGCGATGGGCTGGCTGTGACGCCGCTGGCGGCGCCGGAGTTATTCACATGATCCTCGGGCCAGGCTTGCCCGGATCCCCGCAATAGGGGAGGCAAGGGGGCCGGCCCGGGTGGCGCAGGCTCATTATTGCGCTTTTGTCGGGCGATGACGACATGAGGTTGCCGGCGCTACACTGGACGCCGATTCAGGACCGCGAAAACCCGTGCGCCAATATCTCGACTTGATGGATCACGTGCTGCGCGAGGGCGTGGAAAAGCGCGACCGCACCGGCATCGGCACGCTTTCGGTGTTTGGCCATCAGATGCGGTTCGATCTCGGGGCGGGTTTTCCGCTGCTGACCACCAAGAAGCTGCATCTGAAGTCGATCATCTACGAATTGCTCTGGTTTCTGCGCGGCGAGACCAATATCCGCTATCTCAAGGAGCACGGGGTCCGCATCTGGGATGAATGGGCGGACGAGAACGGCGATCTCGGGCCGGTCTATGGCTCGCAATGGCGGTCATGGCCCGCCGCGGACGGCAAGACGATCGACCAGATCGGCAACGTGGTCGAGATGATCCGGGCGAATCCGGATTCTCGCCGATTGATCGTGTCCGCGTGGAATCCGGCCGAGGTGGACAAGATGGCGCTGCCGCCGTGCCATTGTCTGTTCCAGTTCTATGTCGCTGGCGGCAGGCTGTCCTGTCAGCTTTATCAGCGTTCGGCCGACATCTTTCTCGGCGTGCCGTTCAATATCGCTTCATATGCGCTGCTGACCATGATGGTCGCGCAGGTGACGGGTCTGAAACCCGGCGAGTTCATTCACACTTTCGGAGACGCCCATCTCTATCTCAATCACATCGAGCAGGCGCGCATTCAACTTGCGCGCGCGCCGCGCGCATTGCCTCGGATGATCATCAATCCCGCCGTGAACAACCTGTTCGCCTTCCAATATGAAGACTTCAGGCTCGAGGGCTATGACGCGCATCCGCATATCGCGGCGAAGGTTGCGGTGTGAGCCTCGCCATCCGCCCCGCAAGGCCGCAGGATGCCCCGGTCATTTTCGATCTCGTGCGCGCGCTCGCCGAATACGAAAAATTGCTGCATGAGCTGGTGGCGACGCCGCCGATGCTTGCAGATGCTCTGTTTTGCGACAATCCGACCGTGTTCTGCGAAATCGCGGAATGGGACGGCGCGCCCGCCGGCTTTGCGCTCTGGTTTCTCAATTTTTCCTCGTTCCGCGGCAGGTACGGGATCTATCTGGAAGATATTTTCGTCAAGCCGGCCTATCGCGGCAAAGGGATCGGCAAGGCATTGCTGGCGCATCTCGCGAAAATCTGCGCGGAACGTGGCTACGCACGTTTGCAATGGGCCGTGCTCGACTGGAACAAGCCGTCGATCGAATTCTACAGGTCGCTCGGCGGCGTGATGCTCGACGACTGGACACTCTGCCGCGTGTCGGGCGAGGCGCTCGCCAACCTCGCGAGGCGGACGTGATCCCGCTTGTCATCGTCGCCGCCATCGCCGAGAACGGCGTGATCGGCCGCGACAACCGGCTGCCCTGGCGCATCAAATCCGACCTGCAATATTTCAAGTCGCTGACCGTGGGCCGCCCGATCATCATGGGGCGCAAGACCTACGAATCGATCGGCAGGCCGCTGCCGGAGCGCGCCAATATCGTGGTCACGCGCGATGCCGGCTTCGCGCCGCCGGGCGTGATCGTGGCGCGCAGTATCGAAAGCGCCTTAAAGCTCGCGCGCGATGAGGCGGCAACCCGCAACGCCGATTCCATCGCGGTCATCGGCGGCACCGAGATTTTCCGGCAGGCCATGCCGTTGGCCGACAAGCTCGCGTTGACCATCGTGCATGCAAAACCCGAGGGCGATACCTACTTTCCTCCCATCGACCCGGGCGAGTGGAAGGAGACCGAGCGACGAAAGCAGCCCAGGGGGCCGCAGGATGATTGCGACTTCACTTTCGTCACTTATGTGCGCCGGACCGAAGAGGCAGACGCGCGGCACGAACGCGCGTTGTAAGGGGAGCGGCGCTCCCCTATAACCCTGCCAGCTTTCCGAATTGCCGGGTTAACCCACCGGCCTGCAAGGAGATTTTCATGCCGTGGAGCAATCAGGGCGGGGGGCCCTGGGGATCGGGACCGAAAGGCCCGTGGGGGCAAGGTCCGCAATCCGGCGGCGGTTCGACCCCGCCGGACCTCGAAGAGCTTTTGCGGCGCAGCCAGGACAAGCTGCGAAATATCCTGCCGGGCGGCAATCTCGGCGGGCGCGGCGTCGCGCTCGTCGTCCTCGGCGCGCTGGTGCTGTGGGGATTGTCCGGTTTCTTCCGGGTCGAGCTCGATGAGCTGGGCGTCGTGCTTCGGTTCGGCAAACATGTGCGGGACGCGCAGCCCGGCCTGAATTATCACCTGCCTTATCCCATCGAAACGGTGCTGACCCCGAAGGTCACCGTGGTCAAGCGCACCGATATCGGCATGCGGCTCGTCGAAGACTCCCGCCGCGGCACGACCATCCGCGACGTGCCCGAGGAAAGCCTGATGTTGACCGGCGACGAAAACATCGTCGATGTCGATTTCTCGGTCTTCTATGTCGTGAAGCCGGCCGGCGTCGCCGATTATCTGTTCAAGATCCAGAATCCCGATTCGACGGTGAAGGCGGTTGCTGAAAGCGCCATGCGCGAGATTATCGGGCGATCCAACATCCAGCCGATCCTCACCGGCGCGCGGCAGAACATTGAGCAGCAGGTTCACGACCTGATGCAGCAGACGCTCGACAGCTATCAGGCAGGTCTGCAGATCACGCAGGTGCAGATGCAGAAGGTCGATCCTCCGGCCCAAGTGATCGACGCCTTCCGCGACGTCCAGGCGGCGCGCGCCGACCTGGAGCGCGCGCAGAACGAGGCGCAGACCTACGCCAACCGTGTCGTCCCGGAGGCGCGCGGCCGCGTCGCTCAGATCACCCAGGCCGCGGAGGCCTACAAGGAACAGACGGTTGCGGAGGCGACCGGCCAGACCGCACGCTTTCTGAAAATCTACGAAGAATACAAGAAGGCGCCCGACGTGACGCGTCAGCGCATCTATCTCGAAACCATGGAGCGCGTGCTCGGCGCCGCCGACAAGATCATCCTCGACGCCAACACGCAGGGCGGAGGAGGGGTCGTGCCATATCTGCCGCTCGGCGAATTGAACCGGCCTGGTTCGCAACAGCCGCCGCAGCAGCGCCCCCGCGCGACGACGGGAGGCAACCAATGAGACTTGGCATAGCCGGCGGCGTCCTCGCCGTTCTCGCAATCATAGCCGTCATTCTCGGTTATTCGTCGCTGTTCACGGTCTATCAGGCGCGGCAGGCGCTGGTCGTGCGCCTTGGTCAGCCGGTCAGGGTGATCACGGAGCCGGGCCTGAACTTCAAATGGCCGCTGATCGACAGCGTCATCTATGTCGACAAGCGCATTCTCGATTTGGAGAACGCGGCCCAGGAAGTGATCGCGTCCGATCAAAAGCGGCTCGTGGTGGACGCATTCGCGCGCTACCGCATTCACGACGCGCTGAGATTCTTTCAAACGGTCGGATCCATCGACGGCGCCAATTCGCGTCTTTCGACCTTGCTGAACTCCGCCTTGCGGCGCGTGCTCGGCGAGGCGACGCTGACGCATGTCGTGCGGGATGACCGCGCGGCGCTGATGGCCCGGGTGCAGGAGCAGCTCAATCGCGAGGCGCAGGGCTTCGGCATCACTGTGGTGGACGTTCGCATCCGCCGCGCCGACCTGCCGGACCAGAACAGCCAGGCGGTCTATCAGCGCATGCAGACCGAGCGTCAGCGCGAGGCGGCGGAATTCCGCGCGCAGGGTACCCAGCGCGCTCAGGAAATCCGCTCGCGTGCCGACCGCGACGTTACCGTGCTGATCGCCGAGGCCACGTCCAAGGCGGAACAGTTGCGCGGCGAGGGCGATGCGATCCGCAACAAGATTTTCGCCGACGCGTTCAGCCGCGACCCCGACTTCTTTGCCTTCTATCGCTCGATGCAGGCCTATGAGGCGAGCCTGAAGGCCAACGACACGCGCCTCGTGCTCAAGCCCGATTCCGAGTTCTTCCGTTATTTCGTGGATCCGGCCGGGCGCGCGGGCGGCACCCAGAAGGCTCCTGCCGGCGCGGCTGCGCCTGCGGGCACGGCGCCCGCGCGTTGACCGGCGGAAACGGGCGAGGCGCGGCCGCATGACGGATTTTCTGGTCGCGCTCGGCCTGGTCTTCGTGCTTGAGGGGCTCGTTTTCGCGGCCTTTCCGGAGGTGGCGAAGCGGGCAATGGAAAGCGTCACGCAGGTGCCCGATCAGACCCTTCGGATGGTGGGGATTGGTTCGGCGCTCGCGGGCCTGCTGCTGGTCTGGATCATTCGCGGCTAGTCGCCATTCCGCCGCAATCTCTGCCTCAATTCACGCCGCACGCAATGCCCTTGCGCGCATTCCCCGCCGGGGGCAGTGTGCGGCAAAGTTCCCTATTTCCCGGAGATTTGACGCCCATGGCCGGCTTACCTTTCTTTATGCCCGACCGAGTCCGTCGACCCGTCATGGCGCTGGCGGCCACGGCATTGTTGCTCGGCATGGCGCCGGCGCAGGCACGCGGCCCGGAATCGATTTCCGAGGTGGCCGAGAACGTCATCGACGCCGTCGTGAACATTTCCACTTCGCAGACGCTTGGCGAGCGGCGCGGCGGCGAGCGCGGCAATCGCGACACCATGCCGAGCGTCCCGCCCGGATCGCCCTTCGAGGAATTCTTCGAGGAATTCTTCAAGAACCGGCGGGGCCCCGGATCCGGCGACAGCTCGCCGCGACGCGTCAATTCGCTGGGCTCTGGTTTCATCATCGATGCAAGCGGTATTGTCGTCACCAACAATCACGTGATCTCCGAGGCCGATGAGATCACCGTCATTCTGAACGACGGCACGAGGCTAAAGGCCGAAATTGTCGGGCGCGATCAGAAATCCGATCTCGCCCTGCTGCGGGTGAAGCCGGCCAAACCGCTGAAGGCGGTGAAGTTCGGCGATTCCGACAAGCTCAGGCTTGGAGAGTGGGTTATCGCGATCGGCAATCCGTTCTCGCTGGGCGGCTCGGTCAGCGCCGGCATCGTCTCGGCGCGCAATCGCGACATCGATTCGGGGCCGTACAGCTACATCCAGACCGACGCGGCGATCAATCGCGGCAATTCGGGCGGTCCGCTGTTCAACCTCGACGGCGACGTGGTTGGGGTCAATACGGCGATCTACTCGCCCTCGGGCGGCTCCGTCGGCATCGGTTTTGCCGTGCCGTCGAAGACCGTCATCCCGGTGATCAACCAGCTTCGTGAATTCGGCGAGGCGCGGCGCGGCTGGCTCGGCGTGCGCATCCAGACGGTGACCGACGAGCTTGCGGAATCGCTCGGGCTGAAGGGCGGCGCGCGGGGCGCGCTGATTTCCGGGCTTGACGACAAGGGGCCGGCCAAGCCCGCGGGCATCGAGCCCGGCGACGTCGTCATCAAGTATGACGGTCAGGAGATCAAGGAAGTGAAGGACCTGCAGCGCAGGGTCGCCGATACGCCGATCGGAAAATCCGTCGAAATCGTCGTCGTGCGCAAGGGCAAGGAAGAGACGAAGACGGTCAAGATCGGCCGCATGGAGGACGAAAAAGTTCAGAAGGCGTCGGTAAAGGAGGACGCCCAGCCCGAAAAGCCCGCGGTCAAGAAATCGCTTGGTCTCGATCTCGCCACGCTCGATGACAATTTGCGCAAGCGCTACAAGATCAAGGACTCGGTTAAAGGCGTCGTCATCACCGCGGTGGAGGCGTCGTCCAATGCCGCCGAAAAGCGTCTTTCCGCCGGAGACGTGATCGTCGAGGTAGCGCAGGAAGCCGTCGGCAACGCGGACGACTTCCAGAAGAAAATCGACAAACTCAAGAAGGACGGCAAGAAGACGGCTTTGCTGCTCGTCGCCAATGCGGAGGGCGAGGTGCGCTTCGTCGCGTTGAGCCTGCAATAGCCGCCCTGACGGCCGGCGGATTCGCTCGGTCCGAAGTTGCGCCGATCAGGTCGCAAACTCCGCACGGCGATAGCCCTGCACGTAAAGAAGGGCGGTCAGGTCGCAATGATCGATCCGCGCATGCGCGGCGGCTGCGAGCTTCGGCTTGGCGCGATACGCGACGCCGAGGCCTGCGCATTCGATCATGGCAAGGTCGTTGGCTCCGTCGCCGACGGCCATCGTCTCGTGCGGCGACAATCCCAGTTTGGCGGTGAGTTCGCGCAGCGTCTCGAGCTTGGCCTCGCGGCCAAGGATCGGCTCCTGCACGACGCCGAGGAGCCGCCCGTCGCTCCCGATCAGCAGGGTATTGGCGCGCGTTTCATCAAAGCCGATCATGCGCGCGATCTCGGCGGTGAATATCGTAAAGCCGCCTGAAACGAGACACGTATAGGCGCCACGCGCCCGCATCGTTCGCACGAGCGTGCGCGCGCCTGGCGTCAGCGCGATGCGATGGGTGATGACTTCCTCGACCACCGATACCGGAAGGCCCTTGAGCATTTCGACGCGCTCTCTCAAGGCGGGTTCGAAGGCGATTTCCCCGCGCATCGCCCGTTCGGTGATGGCGGCGATGTGGTCCTTCAGACCTACATAATCGGCGAGCTCGTCGATGCATTCCTGGCCGATCATGGTGGAGTCCATATCGGCCACCAAGAGCTTCTTGCGCCGGTGCGCCAGCGGCTGCACCGCGATGTCGACCGGGGCGCCGGCCAGCGCCGCGCGCAAGCGATTGCTCACCGCACGTTGGTCGAGCGCCGCATCCGGGGTAAAGGGAATGTCAGCGGCGGTGCCGGGTTCGAGCCATTCGGGCGCGCCGGGCGAAGGCAGGGCGGCTTGCGCTTGCGCGATGTGATGATCGCGCAGCGAGCCGGAGGCGATCAAGGTTGCGATGCAGGTCATGGCGAGCCCGGACAAGTGCGCGGTGCTTATCGCAGGGCCGACGGCGAGCGGCAAGTCGGCGCTGGCGCTCGCTTTGGCCGAAAAGATCGGCGGCGCCATCGTCAATACCGATTCGATGCAGGTGTATCGGCATCTGCGTATCATCACCGCGCGCCCGACGCCGCAGGACGAGGCGCGCGTGCCGCATTTGCTCTACGGGCATGTTGACGAGTCGGAGAATTATTCCGTCGGCCGATATTGCCGGGATGCGGCAGCGGCGCTTGCGGACGTCGTTGGGACCGGACGCATCCCGGTCTTCGTCGGCGGCACGGGCCTGTATTTCAAGTCGCTGCTGACGGGGCTCGCCGCTATCCCCGCGACTCCAGCCGAAATCCGCGACCGTTTCCGCCGGCGTCTCGAGGCCGAGGGGATCGAGGGTCTTTACCGCGAATTGCAGGCGCGCGATCCGGCGGCGGCGGGCAGACTGATGCCGCGCGATCGGTCACGCATCCTTCGCGCGCTCGAAGTTGCTGAGGCGACCGGACGCACGATTTCGGACTGGCATCGCGACGGCATGCCGCCGGTGATCGACCCCCAGCGCGCGGTAAAAATCTTTCTCGATGTCGGCCGCGAGCAACTCGCTCGCAATATCGAGAAGCGTTTCGCCGCCATGCTGGCAGCAGGGGCCCTGGACGAGGTGAGAGTGCTCGACGCCCGCCATCTGCCGGAAACCCTTCCGGCGATGAAGGCCCACGGCGTGCCCTGGTTGCGGAGACATCTGCACGGCGAAATCTCGATCGAGGCGGCCGCAGCCGGGGCGATAATGGACACGCGCCGCTACACCAAGCGGCAGGTGACCTGGTTCCGAAACCAGATGAAGGGGTGGGACTGGGTCAGGCCGGACGCGGCGGCCGATTTCGTCCTTCGCTCGCTTTCCCGGCCCCCGGGCTGAGGCGCTCAGCGGGACAGCGCCCGCTATCTCTGCGCCTTCAGCCACGCGTCGATCTCGGCGTCGGCTTTCGCCTTGTCGATGCCATAGCGCGCTTGGATCTTGCCCGCCAGGATGTCTCGCCGGCCGTTGGCCTCGACGATATCGTTGTTAGTCAATCTGCCCCATCGGCGCTTCACGCTGCCCTTGAGGCGCTTCCAGTTGCCCGCAATCACGTCCCAGCTTTTGGCGGGTCTCGGCGTCGGTGTCTGGGCCAGAGAAGGCAGGGCCGGGGCCATCAGGGTAAATGCCATCACCATGGTCAGCACTTTCCGCATGCCTCGCCCCCTTGCTCTTGGCCTTTGAACGTTATCGTCCCATAATGGCGCGCAGGCCAAAGCTGGCGTAGTCCGATTTTTGGAAAGTGCCTTGACCCGGCAGCCCCATAACACTATGGTCCGCGCAACCTTTGATCGGAACAAAACCGTGTCGCGCAATTTTATTTCGCTTATTATTGTAAGAAGGCGCACCGCCCACGGGTGATCGATCACTCATGGCTGGCGGTGCGCGAGGGGTCCTTCGGGGCCCTTTTTGATTCCCAGTGCGGGCGACACGATGAATCTTGGTGGAGCAGGACAATGACGAAGGAAATGACCGGGGCCGAGATGGTCCTCCAGGCGCTGGGGGATCAGGGGGTCGAGCACATTTTCGGCTATCCTGGCGGCGCCGTGCTGCCGATCTACGACGCGCTTTTCCACCAGGAAAAGGTGCGGCACGTCCTCGTCCGCCACGAGCAGGGCGCCGTCCATGCCGCCGAGGGCTACGCGCGATCGACCGGCAAGGTTGGTTGCGTCCTGGTGACCTCGGGACCGGGCGCCACCAATGCCGTGACCGGCCTGACCGACGCACTGATGGATTCCATCCCGCTCGTCGTACTGACCGGTCAGGTGCCGACGCATCTCATCGGCAACGACGCGTTCCAGGAATGCGACACCGTCGGCATCACCCGGCCCTGCACCAAGCACAATTGGCTGGTGAAGAACGTCAATGACCTGCCGCGGATTCTGCACGAGGCTTTCTATGTCGCGGCGAGCGGCCGCCCCGGCCCGGTGGTGGTCGATATTCCGAAGGACGTGCAATTCGCAAAGGGCGTCTATGCCGGTCCGAGCAACATCAAGCACAAGACCTATCAGCCGAAGGTCAAGGGCGACCTCGACAAGATCAGGGCCGCGGTGGATCTCATGGCGCGCGCCAAGCGGCCGGTCTTTTACACCGGCGGCGGCGTGATCAATTCCGGAAAGGAAGCAAGTCACCTTCTGCGCGAACTCGTGAAGATGACGGGCTTTCCCATCACATCGACGTTGATGGGACTGGGCGCCTATCCGGCCGCCGATCCGCAATGGCTCGGCATGCTCGGAATGCACGGCACATTCGAGGCGAACTGGGCCATGCATGATTGTGACGTGATGATCTGCATCGGCGCGCGCTTCGACGACCGCATCACCGGCAGACTGGACGCGTTCTCGCCCGGTTCGCGCAAAATTCATGTCGACATCGACGCATCCTCGATCAACAAGAACGTCAAGATCGACATCGGGATCGTCGGCGATTGCGCGCATGTGCTGGAAGACATGACGCGGCTGTGGCGCAATTCGCAGGCGCAGCCGGACAAGGCGGCGCTCGCGGCCTGGTGGAAGCAGATCGACAGGTGGCGCGGCCGAAAATCGCTGAACTATAAAAACTCCGACACGATCATCAAGCCGCAATACGCCTTACAGCGGCTCTATGAATTGACCAAGGACCGCGATACCTACATCACCACCGAGGTCGGCCAGCATCAGATGTGGGCGGCGCAGTTTTATCATTTCCAGGAGCCGAACCGCTGGATGACCTCGGGTGGACTCGGCACGATGGGTTACGGCCTGCCGGCCGCCGTCGGCGTGCAAATGGCGCATCCCGGCTCGCTGGTCATCGACATTGCCGGCGAGGCCTCGGTGCTGATGACGATGCAGGAAATCTCGACGGCGGTTCAGTACAGGCTGCCGATCAAGATTTTCATTCTCAACAACCAGTATATGGGCATGGTGCGGCAGTGGCAGGAATTGCTGCATGGCGGCCGTTATTCGGAAAGCTATTCGGAGGCTCTGCCCGATTTCGTGAAGCTTGCCGAGGCCTATCACGCGATCGGTATCCGCTGCACCAAGCCGTCCGAACTTGACTTTGCCATCAAGGAAATGATCGAGGTCGACAAGCCGGTGATTTTCGACTGCGTCGTCGACCAGGCGGAAAACTGCTTCCCCATGATCCCCTCCGGACGCGCGCACAACGAGATGATCCTCGGCGATGCCGCGGTTTCGATCGAAGAGGCGGTGACCGAGGAAGGAAAGATGCTGGTCTAGGCGGCGCTGTGAGGATGAGATGAAGATTGGTTTGATCGAAAGGCCAGGACAGTGAACGCTCTCCCGAGTTCTAGCCATTACCCGGCCGCGCCGGTCTCGCAAAAGGACGAGGCGCATACGCTCACCGTTCTGGTCGACAACGAGCCGGGCGTGCTCGCGCGCGTGGTCGGACTCTTTTCCGGACGCGGCTACAACATCGAATCTTTGACGGTTTCCGAAACCGAGCACCAGAAGCACCTGTCCCGCATCACCATCGTCACAACTGGGACGCCGATGGTGATCGAGCAGATCAAACACCAGCTCGAGCGTTTAGTGCCGGTGCATCGTGTGCACGACATGACGGTGGAGGGCCGCTCGATCGAGCGCGAGCTTGCCATGGTCAAGGTGCGCGGCAAGGGCGAGCAGCGGGTCGAGGCGCTACGCCTCGCCGATGCCTTCCGCGCCCGCGTCATCGACGCAACGACGGAAAGCTTCGTTTTCGAGATCACCGGCAACACCGACAAGATCGAGCAATTTGTCGCCTTGATGCTGCCGCTTGGGCTGGTTGAGGTGTCGCGGACCGGCGTCGTGGCGATCAGCCGCGGGCCGGAGGGCATGTGACGCCCCGCGCGTCGGCATGCTATTCTGGCAAAATCCTAGGGAGGGATCCATGCGCGTATTGATCGCAGCAGCCATCGTTCTTTCGCTCGGGGGCGTGGCCTTCGCGCAGGCGCCGGCCATCAATCTGGGCGCATTTGACAAGAAAAAGGACCAGATGCAGCAGCTCAAGGAGGAGGAGATCGATCGCGCGTATCGCGACGCGACGCAGAACGGCAAGGGGGCTGCGCCGGTTTCTAACGATCCCTGGGCGGCTGTCCGTGCGGCGGAGCAACCGGCGCCGAAGCCTGCAAAGCCCGTGAAGCCGGCCGCAAAGCCTGGGCTCCAGGCCCAGACGCAAGCCCAGCCACAACAGAGCCCTTGGCCCGCCACGCCCCGTTGAAGATTCGGGCAGCGGATGGTGCGGGTCATACGCCATGCCTTGGCGGCATGGCCAACCGTATCGAGCCTTGATTTTCGGGCCGCAATGCCGTTGTTGCCGCCCATCACGAAGCTAGGGGAAGAGGAACCAGTATTATGCGCGTTTATTACGACCGCGACGCAGACCTGAACCTGATCAAGGGAAAGAGGGTCGCGATCATCGGCTATGGCAGCCAGGGCCATGCCCACGCTCTCAATCTGCGTGATTCTGGCGTCAAGGACGTCGCGGTCGCGTTGCGCAAGACCTCGCAGGGCGTCAAGAAGGCGGAGGGCGAGAAGCTGAAGGTCATGGAAGTCGCCGAGGCCGCCAAGTGGGCCGACGTGATGATGATGCTGACGCCCGACGAGTTGCAGGCGGACATCTATCGCGACCAGCTTCATGCCAACATGAAGGATGGTGCCGCGCTGATGTTTGCGCATGGTCTCAACGTGCACTTCAATCTGATCGAGCCTCGGCCCGACATCGACGTGCTGATGGTCGCGCCGAAAGGGCCAGGTCACACCGTGCGCTCGGAATACCAGCGCGGCGGGGGCGTGCCGTGCCTGCTAGCCATTCACAAGGATGCCTCTGGCAACGCGCACGATCTCGGTCTGAGTTATGCCGCAGCGATCGGTGGCGGCAGGGCCGGTATCATCGAGACGACCTTCAAGGAAGAATGCGAGACCGACCTTTTCGGCGAGCAGGTCGTGCTGTGCGGTGGCCTCGTCGAATTGATCAAGGGCGGTTACGAGACGCTGGTCGAGGCGGGCTACGCGCCCGAAATGGCGTATTTCGAATGCCTCCACGAGGTGAAACTGATCGTTGACCTCATTTACGAGGGCGGTATCGCCAACATGAATTATTCGATTTCCAATACGGCCGAGTACGGCGAATATGTCACCGGTCCGCGCATCATCACCGATGCGACGAGGGCTGAAATGAGAAAGGTGCTTGCCGATATTCAGAGCGGCCGGTTCACGCGCGAATGGATGCTGGAAAACAAGGTCAACCAGACCTCTTTCAAGGCGACCCGCGCGCGGCTCGCGCAGCATCCGATCGAGCAGGTCGGCGAGAAGCTGCGCGCCATGATGCCGTGGATCAAGAAGGGCGCGCTGGTCGACAAGAGCCGGAACTGAAACGACCCGCTGCCGCAAGGGTAATCGCGATGGCCGGGCTTGTCCCGGCCATCTTTTTTGGGGGTGGGCTTGCTCTCGACTTGCGGGCAACAGGCCGGCGGGTCCCTTTTTGGCCGGATCGAGGGACGTCGCGGGCCTTGGGCCGCACCCTTCGGCCGGACGCCGCTTGCAATAACCGCTTTATTACAGTTTCATGACAGCATCCGCATCACGGCTCCGACGGGAGGGAGACGGTCCGCGGATGCGTCAGGGTCATGTCGCTTGCAGATTATCTTCCGCGTGTTGAGGAAAGTGCAGCGAGCCTGACGCCGCGCTCGCGCCGGATCCGCCTCCTGTTCATCCTAGCCCTTCACGCGATCGCATTGGTCGCGATGGTGCGCACCGAAGTGGGGCCGAATGCGCTGTCGATCTTCCTTCTGACCTGGGCACTCCTCAATTTTTTCTGGCTGACGGTGCTCGGCCGGCCCGCGATTGCCGCGCTGATTTCTCTCGTCGTCGTCGAGACGATCATCCAGCTTTCCTATTTCAAGTTCGAGATTACCTGGATGACGATCACGTTTCTCGACCTTCTGATCGTCGATACCGATACGTTCAAGTTTCTTCTGGCGGTGTCCCCGTCGCTGCGGCTCGGGCTTTTCATTGGTGCGATTGCCGCGATTCCCCTTCTTGTCCTGATCTGGAAGGGAGACCCGTTCCGCCTGCGCCGCCGCGCGAGCGCCGCCGGCGCGGCCGGATGCATGACGATCATCGCCGTCCTGTCGCTTGCCGTTCCCGAACAGCCCACGGATCCGTTCCAGGGAGTCAACCACGTGTCCAGTTTCGTGCGTTCGGGCGTCACCGCAATGCTGCAATTGTCGACCAGCGGCTGGATCGAATCCGACCCTGATCTCGCGGGTCATCTGAAATCGACGGCAAACGACGCGTGCATCCTTGCGAAAAAGCCGCCGCACATCGTCCTGGTGCTCGATGAGTCAAGTTTCGACGTCACCGCGGCCCCCGGGATCAAGGTGCCGGAAAACTACCGGGATCATTTCAAATCGCTGGACGGCAGGATTCGTCGCCTCGCAGTCGAGTCGACGGGAGGCCCGACCTGGTACACCGAATACAACGTGCTGACCGGACTTTCCGCTAAATCCTTCGGCAAGCTGATGTTCTACGTGACGCGCATCGCTGCCGACCATGTCCGACGCGGCTTGCCGCAGGCGCTGCGGCATTGCGGCTATCAGACCTTCAGCCTGTACCCGGCCTACGGCGCCTTCCTGAACGCGCGGCGCTTCCAGGCATCAGCCGGCGTGCAAAAGCTCTACGACCAGGGCGAGATGGGCGCCAACGACGTCGAGCCGGACAGCTTCTATTACGATCAAGCGATCAAGATCATCGCGCGCGAGCGTAAGAAGGGTCCGCTTTTCACATTTGTATATACTGTGGCGAACCACTTTCCGTGGGACGAGACCTATAAGCCAGATTTGACGCCCGGCTGGATTCCGCTCGGCAATACGCCGGAGATTGACGAATATATCCGCCGGCAGGTGATGAGCGCCAAGGACTATCGGGATTTCCGCGAGCGCTTGGCGCGCGAATTTCCGGACGATGAATTTTTGATCGTCCGCTTCGGCGACCATCAACCGTATATTTCGTCGAAATTCATCGAGCCGGGCCGGCCGCTTTCCGAGATCGCGCACCATATCATGCAGGGCGATCTGCGGTATTTCACGACCTATTATGCGATCGACGGGGTAAACTATCGTCCCGCCGATCTGTCCGATGCGCTTGGTCTTCTCGACGCGCCTTACCTGCCGCTGGTGGTGCTGGAAGCGGCCGGCCTTCCGCTTGACGCGACCTTTGCCGAGCAGAAGACGGTGATGCGCCGCTGCAGCGGATTGTTCTTCCGCTGCAAGAACGGCGCGGAGGCCCGCCGGTTCAACCGGCTGCTGATCGATGCGGATCTGATCAAGGGGCTTTGACCTCAGCCATTCCTGGCGGAAATTCCAGCGGCGGCGCGAAGCGCCTCGAGCATCGCCTGTGCCGCAGGCGCCAATCGTTGCCCGCGCAGCGTAATAATTCCGCTGACGCCGAGCCTGAGGTCGATCGGGATCGGCAGGGTGGTCAGCGCCCCGCTCTCGCAATAGGGACGGATGACCTCTGTCGCAAGCGGTGCGATCATGTCGCTGCTCTGCAGCAGGCTGACGATGACCGGCAGGGACGGCGTCTCGACGACATGCCCGGGGAGGTCGAGCCCGGCCTTGAGAAATTCCACATTCAGGCGGTCGCGCATCACGTTGCCGGCGGGCGGCAGGACCCATGTGAAGCTGATCGTATCGGCAAGCGTCGGCTTCTCGTATTCGACAAGCGGATGCCCCGAGCGCACGACGATGTCGTGCGCGTCTTCCGCGATCGCCTCGAAATGCACGTCGGACGACGTTTGCGGCGTGTGCAGGCGGGCGATGACGATGTCGAGACGCCGTGCAAGCAGGCGGCGGACAAGGGCCTCGCTGAATCCGAGTTCAATTCCGACACGCACCCTGGGCGATCTTCGGTTTAATGCGATCACCGCCTCAGGGACGAGGGTCGTCGCGGAGGTGATGGCCGTTCCAATCCGGACCTCTCCGCTCAGGCCCACGCGCGCGGCTTCCAGTTCGTCGTGGGTCTGTTTCAGCTCGGCCAGCACGCTGCGCGCGTGGCGGACGAGAATCTCGCCATAGGGCGTCGGAACGACGCCGCGGGCATGGCGCGAGAATAAAGGCACGCCGAGTGCCTCCTCGAGCTGGCCCAAGGCCTTCGAGGCAGCCGGCTGGGTCAGGTTGGCGGCTTCCGCGGCGTGCAGGACCGAGCGCTTCTCGTCCAGTTGGACGAGCAGCGCGAGCTGCTTGGGGCTCAGGCGCGAGCGCGTAAGCCAATCGTCGTTGCCATGCATCCCGGTGCTCCGGGAGCGAACTATAAACGACCGATATACGTCGTTGCCATCAATTCATTTGTTGGCACGGAACGCGATTTCTATACCCCGGGCAAGAACCAAGACCGCGCCAGCCGGCCTTTTGCCCCGGGAGGATGGGACGTAATGGGTGCCCCCGTTTCGACGAGCGACATCGAAGGAATTTCGGCGGAGGAGTTTCGCCAGCGGATCGCCACCGTCCGAGCGGCTCTGCGCGGGGCGGGGCTGTCCGGGCTCGCCGCGTTCGGGGATTGCTGGCGCGGAGCCAATGTCACCTATTTCACCGAATTTCGCCCGCTCGACGGCGTCTCCGACATCGCCAACGCGGTTTTCTTTCTGGGCGCCGAGGATGAACCGGTGCTGTTCGTTTCGGCGCAGACGCTCGATTATGCGCGGAGCGTCACGGCCTTCGAGGTTTGCGATTTTCGCGAGATGGGCGAACGGCTGCGCCGGTTTTCCGGCCGAGGGCCCAAGGGAACCGTCGGGCTTGCCGGCGCGGCCTATATTCCGGCGAGCGTTCTTGATCGTCTGAAAGATGGACTCGAGCCGGTCAGGCTCGTGCCGACCTCGGTGCTGGCGGAAATCAAGGCGATCAAAAGCGAGGCCGAAATTCGCCTCCTGCGCCGTGCCGCCGCCTTGACCGATGCCGCCATGGCCGCGATCCGCGATGCGCTCGCGACGGGCAAACAATTTAGCGAGCGCGACCTGGCACTGATCGCCGATCGCGCCATGCTGGCGGGCGGAGCCGACCGCACCGCGTACGATTCGATGGTGCAGGCGGGGCCGCGCTCGGCCTTCAATCTGGCGCGCCCGACTGACCGGCTGATCGAACCTGGCGATCTGGTGATGACCGATATCGGCGCGCGCTATCGCGGCTATGTCGCCGACGGAGGGCGCGGGTTCACTTACGGAAAGGCAGGCCCCGAGAAAATGGCCATCGTGGCCGCCGCGGCTAGGGCGGTGGAAGCGGGCCTCGAAGCCGCGCGACCAGGCATCCAGGCGCAGGATTTGAACGCGGTGATCCAACAGGCGTTAGTGAAATCCGGCTACGAGAAATTTTCCAGTGAAGCGCGCGGACACGGCACGGGCCACGGCACTGGAATGGATCCGGAGGAGGAAGCTCCTTGGATCGGCCCGGGCAACACCACGATCCTGCGCGAAAACATGGTGTTCACGCTGAAGGCGACGATCACCGTGCCGAATGTCGGAGGCTTGCGCATCGAGCATATCGTGCGCCTCAGTCCCGGCGGGATCGAAACGCTCGACCGCTTTCCGTTGGAATTGCACTGGTAACGTCGATACACATTTCGGGAGGGCAACATGACTGCAATCACGACGTCCGATCCGCTTGAAAATGCAATGTTCCGCAGAGTGATGGTGTCGTCGGTCGTCGGCACCGCGATCGAGTGGTACGATTTCTTTCTTTATGCCACCGCCTCCGCGCTGGTCTTTGCGCAATTGTTCTTCCCGCGCTTTGATCCGATCGTCGGCACGATTGCCTCCTTCGGCACGTTCATGATCGGCTATGTATCCCGGCCGCTCGGGGCGATCGTGTTTGGCCATTTCGGCGACAGGATCGGACGCAAGGCGACGCTGGTGACGACGCTCATGATCATGGGCATCGCCACTTTCGTGATCGGCCTGCTCCCCACCTATGAGAATATCGGCGTGTGGGCGCCGGCACTCTTGATCCTGATGCGCTTCTGCCAGGGCCTCGGCGTCGGCGGCGAGTGGGGTGGGGCGGTGCTGATGGTCGTGGAAACCGCGCCGGCGAACCGGCGGGGCTTCTTCGGGGCGTTGCCTCAGATGGGCGTGCCGATCGGCCTTCTGCTCTCGACCGCCGTCTTCGCGGCGGCATCCCGTCTGCCGAACGATCAATTCCTCTCCTGGGGATGGCGTGTTCCCTTTCTCGTCAGCATTGCTCTCATCGGGATCGGTCTTTTCATCCGCCTGCGTGTGATGGAATCGCCGTTGTTCGAGCAGATCCGGCAGAAGAAAAAGGTCGTCAGCGCCCCGTTCGTCGAATTGCTGCGGGCCTATCCAAAGCAGATTGTGCTTGCGATCGGCACGCGGTTCGCGACCGATATCACCTTCAATGTGATCAACGTGTTCATGCTAGCCTATGGCACGCAGCAACTCGGCCTGCCGCGCGATCTTTTCCTCAACAGCATCCTGGCCGGCTGCGCAGTCGCACTCGTGACCCTGCCGCTGTTCGGCAAGCTGTCCGACGCCTTCGGGCGCCGCACGATCTACCTGCTGGGCGCCATCTTCGTGATGATCTACGGCTTCCTGTTCTTCAAGCTCGTCGAAACCAAGGAGCCGACCTATGTCGTGCTCGCCTATATCTGCGGCATTGCCTTGAGCCAAGCGTCGACCTATGGCGTGCAATCCACTTGGTTCGCGGAATTGTTCGGCACGAAGGTTCGCTACACCGGCGCTTCGCTTCCGTATCAGATCGCGGGTATCATCACGTCGGGACCGGCGCCGCTGATCTCGGCCTGGCTGTTCGCCACCTATGGCAACACCCTGCCGATCGCGCTCTACATCGCGCTCACTGGGTTCATCAGCTTCGTTTCGGCCTATTTCCTGCGGGAGACATTCTGCGACCGGCTTGAGGACTAGGCCGTTGATCCTATAAGGCTGCGGGCTGGCTCTGAAAGCGCCCGCCCACGCGATGCCCGTCACCGGCGCCCACGGTGACGGGCTTTTTTTGCACTGCGGCGGCCTGATCGGCGATCGCTTCCTTTCCCGAATTCTGTATAGTGCGCCGCCGCTCAGGCGTGCTGAATAGCTTCGAATGAGGAATTGTCCGCACCATGACGCCCGCTCAGGCGCCAGCCGTTCATTTGTCCGATGTCACGATCGCGTTTCGTGTCGGCGGAGGAGGGACCTACAGGGCGGTCGAGCGCGCCTCGCTCTCCGTGGCCGACGGCGAATTCGTCTCGATCGTCGGCCCGACCGGCTGCGGGAAGTCCACCCTGCTCAATGCCGCCGCGGGCCTGCTTGTGCCATCCGAAGGGCGCGTTGCGATCTACGGAGCGCCGCTCACCGCCCTGAACCGGCAGGCCGGCTATCTTTTCCAGTCGGACTCGCTGTTTCCGTGGAAAACTGCGCGCGACAACATCGCAATCGGACTGGAAACGGCGGGGACTCCGACGCAGCAGGCGCGCGCCCGCGCGGAGCAATGGCTGTCGCGCGTGGGGCTTGCGCAATTCGGCGGGCGCTACCCGCACATGCTATCGGGCGGACAGCGAAAGCGCGTCGGGCTGGCCCAGGTGCTGATTCGCGATCCGAAGATATTGCTGATGGACGAACCCTTCGGTCCGCTCGACGCGCAGACCCGGCAGATCATGGGGAATCTTCTGCTCGACCTCTGGAGCGCGGACCGCAAGGCCGTGCTCTTTGTCACGCATGACCTTGAGGAAGCGATCGCCCTGTCCGATCGCGTGGTGATCATGTCGGCAGGGCCCGCCTCGCGCATCATCGGCGACTGGAAAGTGCCGCTGTCGCGGCCGCGCGACATTGCCGAAGTGAAACTCGCCGCGGATTTTCACAAGCTGCATCGCGATATCTGGCAGGTCCTCAAGGCCGAGGTGCTGAAAGGCTATGCGCAGACGGGGGGTGGGTGATGGCCGCACACCTGTCTGCTTGGCGCGGCACGGGGGAGAACGCTTCATGAGTCGAATCAAGCTCCTGTCGTTGCAGATCCTTGTCGCGGCCGTGACTGTGCTCGTCTGGCATCTGCTGACCACTATTCCAGGCCCGGGCGGCAAACCGCTCGTGCCGCCTTTCTTTTTCTCGACCCCGGCCGACGTGGCCGCCCGCATCATCAAGTGGTTTTCCGAGGCGACGATCTGGCGACATTTATGGATCACGCTCGCCGAATCGATGCTCGCTTTCACGATTGGATCGGTATTCGGCATCCTGATCGGGTTCTGGTTCGCGCGGCAGCCGGCGATCGCGGCGATCTTCGACCCCTACGTGAAGATGGTGAACGCACTGCCCCGCATAGTGCTTGCGCCGATTTTCACGCTGTGGTTTGGGCTCGGCATCTGGTCGAAGGTCGCGCTCGGCGTCACGCTCGTTTTTTTTATCGTGTTCTTCAACGTCTATCAGGGCGTCAAGGAGGTCAGTCCCACGGTTCTAGCCAATGCCCGCATGCTCGGCATGAACGAACGGCAATTGATGCGCCATGTTTACTGGCCCTCAGCGTTGTCCTGGATGTTCTCCTCGCTGCATACATCGGTCGGTTTCGCCGTCGTGGGGGCGGTGGTGGGCGAATATCTCGGATCGGCTGCGGGCCTCGGTTATCTGATTTTGCAAGCCGAAGGCACCTTCGATATCGCCGGCGTTTTCGCGGGAATGGTCGTGCTCGCCGCATTCGTCATCGTCATCGACATGGTGGTGAGCATGGTCGAGCGGCGTCTGCTGGTCTGGCGGCCCATGGCGGCGGATACGCGGAACTAGTCGCTCCGATCACGCCCTCGTTCCGGACCCGGCCGGCGGGGGTTTGTCCAGGGACTTACCGCGGGCAAAAATTCCGCACACGTCTTGACCGAAAGGCGGACGGAAAGCTCCTTTCCAGCCACGCGGCCGTCCTTTATCTTGCTCGCCAAGCGAGCCTTGGAATTGCCTGGGCCGATCAAAACATTGCGGAGGAAACGATGATCGCACGGACATTCATGCGCGGCGTGATTGCAGGCATTGCCGCCCTGACGCTGACGGCAGGCGCGGCTTTCGCGCAGAACAAGATCACGATCGCAATCGGCGGCTCGTCCTGCCTCTGCTATTTGCCGACTGTTCTTGCCAAGCAGCTCGGCGAGTTCGAGAAGGCCGGGCTGAACGTCGATACCGTCGACTTCAAGGGCGGCTCGCAATCGCTGACGGCGGTACTCGGCGGCTCGGCGGATGTCGTGTCGGGCTATTTCGATCATTGCGTCAATTTGGCGGCCAAGAATCAGGCGCTGCAGGCTTTCATCGTGTATGATCGCTATCCAGGATTCGCGCTCGTCGTTTCGCCGAAACAGACGGCGACGATCAAGACGATCAAGGACCTCGCCGGCAAAAGGGTCGGCGTCAGCGCGCCCGGATCCTCGACCGATTTCTTTCTGAAATACATCTTGCGCAAGAACGGCGTCGATGCCGATAGCGTAGGCGTCGTCGGCATAGGCCTTGGCGCCAGCGCGGTCGCGGCGATGGAGCAGGGTTCGGTGGACGCGGCGATCATGCTCGATCCGGCCATCACGCTTTTGCAGGGCAAGAACAAGGACCTGACGATTCTCTCCGACACCCGGACGCAGCACGACACGCTCGCGGTGTTCGGCGGCGAATATCCGGGCGGAGCGCTCTATACAAAGGCGGAATGGATCGCCGCGCATCCGAAGGAGACGCAGGCGCTCGCGCGGGCCATGCTGAACACGCTCAAATGGATTCATACCCATACGCCCGAGGAGATCATGGCGAAGATGCCGGACGAACTCATCGGCGCGGACAAGGCGCTTTATCTCGCGGCGCTGAAAAACACATTGCCGATGTATTCGGAGACCGGCCGCATGGACCCGAAGGGCGCCAAGGCCGTGCTCGACGTGTTCAGTCAATCGTCGCCGGAAGTGGCCAAGGCGAACGTCGATCTGTCGAAGACCTATACCAATCAGTTCATCGACGCCGCCGGCAAGACGAACTAAAGCGCCCATCTGTCCCGCCCGAGACAGCGCGGATTGCGAGGACCAGACCGGAATGCGGGTGAGAGCGGTTAGTGGTCGCTCTCGCCCGCCTTATGCGCGTCGATCGCCCGGAGTCTTCTCTCCGTCGGAGCGGCGAGGAGGGAATGCACGCAATGAACCTCCTATCCATTCAATCTCATGTTGCCTACGGCCATGTCGGCAATGGCGCCGCAGTCTTTCCGTTGCAGCGGCTCGGTATTGAGGTGTGGCCGATCCACACGGTGCAGTTTTCCAATCACACCGGCTATGAGACGTGGAAAGGCCGCGTGTTCGATGCCGGCGAGGTTCGTGACATCCTCGACGGCATTGAGCAGCGAGGCGTGCTCGGGGCGTGCGACGGCGTGCTCTCTGGTTATATCGGATCGGCGGCGACCGGGGAGGCAATTCTCGACGCGGTGGCGCGGGTGAAGCGCGCCAACCCGGCGGCGCTCTATTGCTGCGATCCGGTGATCGGCGATGACGGACGGGGCGTTTTCGTTCAACCCGACATTCCTCGCCTTATGAAGGAGCGCGCGCTTGCGGCGGCAGACCTCGCCACGCCCAATCATTTCGAGTTGCAGCACCTCACGCGCCGGGACGCGCGCAGCCACGAAGATTTGCGCGCGGCGCTGAAGGAACTGCATGGGCTAGGCCCACGCATCATTCTCATCACCTCGGCACAGACGGACGACACGCCCATGGGTAGCCTCGATCTCGTCGCATCCGACAAGGATCGCATTTCGCGGCTGCGCACGCCACGATTGCGCTGCTTTGCGAACGGCGCCGGCGATTTGATCGCAGCATTGTTCCTAGCGCATTATCTACACAGCCGCTCCGCCGCCGCAGCGATGAGCAAGGCGGCATCCTCGGTTTTCGGTATTCTCAGGCGGACCGCCGAGAAAGGGGCGCGTGAATTACTCCTGGTCGAGGCTCAGGACGAATTGGTGTCCCCCACACAGGTATTCGAGGCGGAAAGGATCGGCTAAGGAAACGGCGTCCTCCACGACCCAGGCAGCGATATGATGGCCCGCCGCTACGTTACCCTCGATGTATTTACCGAGCATCGCTTTGCCGGCAATCCGCTCGCGATCGTGCGTGATGCCGACGGGCTCGATACGGCCGCGATGCAGGCGATCGCCCGGGAATTCAATCTGCCGGAAACGGTGTTCGTTCTTCCGCCGCAGGACCCGCGCCATGATGCGAGGCTTCGCATTTTCACGCCGGCCAACGAATTGCCGTTTGCGGGCCATCCAACGGTCGGTGCCGCAGTTTTTCTTGGCAAGGGGAAGGCGGGGGTCGTCCTGGAGGAAGGTATCGGGCCGGTTTCCTGCCAGGTGGAGACGCTGAGCGACGGTAAGGGTTATGCGCGCTTCGCGCTCCCGCGCCTGCCGGAAAAATCCGCGTCGGCGCCCGCGGCAGCGGATGTGGCGCGCGCGCTTAGCCTTTCGGCAAACGATGTCGCAGGAACGCCATCGCGCTGGTCGGCCGGCCTCGAGTTCACACTGGTTCCGCTCCGCGGGCTCGATGCGATGGCGCGGGCAAAACCGCAAAGCGATTTCGATGCGCTTGTCGGCAATGGCGGTCCTGGGCGTGCGTTTTTGTTCTGCGGCGAGACGTCCGGGCGCGGGCACGACTATCATGCGCGAATGTTCGCGCCAGGCATGGGCATACCCGAAGATCCCGCAACCGGATCGGCCGTTGCCGCGTTCGCCGGCGTGGCGGCCACCGGGCGGCCGGACGGCGTCCACCGGCTCCTGATCGAACAGGGCTATGAAATGAAAAGGCCGAGCGTGATCGAGCTTGGCCTTGCCCTCGAGAGCGGCGTATTGAAGGCCGCGACCATTGCCGGTCATGCCGTTACGGTCAGCGAAGGCGCAATCACCGCATGACCGTATCCTATATCGATCGGGTCGATCTGACTTTCGATCCGCGACCATGGGGTTTCGCGGAAAGCCGCCGCGGCGAGATCGCTTCGCATTTCGCCCGCGCGGCGCGGGAGAAGCCGTTATGGAACGGCCGCGTTCTGCTGATGCATGATTTCCTCATCGGGAACGGTTCGTTCACCGGCTCGTATTTCGAGACCGATTTTGCGAGCCTGCTGGCCTGGCGGGACTGGGGATGGCCGGACCGGACCGTCCGCAATTGCTTCGCTCAGGCCGTGTTGCGCGGGTCCGACGGCGGTTTTGTCATGGGAGTCATGGGGGCGCATACGGCCAATGCGGGACAGGTCTATTTCCCGAGCGGCACACCTGACCGCAACGATATCGCCGACGGAAAGGTCGATTTGACCCGCAGCGTTGCGCGGGAACTGGCCGAGGAGACCGGGCTGTCGATTGAAGCGTTCGATCTCGATCCGGGCTGGTACGCGGTCCACCTGCCGCCGCGCATCGCCATGATGAAAATCATGCAGGCTCACGAGCCCGCCGATGTCGTGAAACGGCGCATCGGCGATTTTCTTGCCGGGCAGGAACAGCCGGAATTGTCAGATGTCGTGGTCGTGCGGCAGCCTGACGACCTCGATCCGCGCACGCAGGATTACGCGGTCAATTTCGTGCGCCATATCTGGAGCGGGCAGAGCCTGAATGGATGATCCGGCATGAACGGTGGCAAGGTGACAAAACGGTTTCGCATCGACGACGCGGAAAAATTCCGCCTGCGTGATATCGACCCCGCCGATACCTGCGGCATGTCGCTCGAGAAACGAGAAGCAAAGGAAATGCTGGCGGCCGGCGTGAAGCGCCTTTCCGAATTGCAGGAGCGGCTTTACGCGCAGGATCGCTGGGCCGTCCTCGTTATCTTCCAGGCCATGGACGCGGCGGGCAAGGACAGCGCGATCGCGCACGTCATGTCCGGCGTCAATCCGCAAGGCTGCCAGGTCTTTTCGTTCAAGGCGCCGACGCCGCAGGAACTCGACCACGATTTTCTCTGGAGAACGACGCTGTGTCTGCCGGAACGCGGACGGATCGGCATTTTCAATCGTTCCTATTATGAGGAGGTGCTCGTCGTCCGCGCGCATCCGGAAATTCTGGCGCGGCAGAAGCTGCCGCCGCAACTTGTGACCAAGGACATCTGGGACCAGCGTTTCAAGGATATCCGCGCCTTTGAGCGCCATCTCGCGCGCAACGGCATGTTGATCCTGAAATTCTTTTTGCATGTGTCAAAGGAGGAGCAGCGTCGGCGTTTCCTGGAGCGGATCGACGACCCGTCCAAAAACTGGAAGTTTTCGCCCGGCGACGTTGTAGAGCGGAAGTTGTGGGGCACCTACATGAACGCGTACGAGGATATGATCCGCAATACCAGCCGCTCCTATGCGCCCTGGTACGTCGTCCCCGCCGACAACAAATGGTTTACGCGAATTGTCGTCGCCGGAGCAATCATCGAGGCATTGGAAAACCTCGACTTGCATTTTCCAAATCTCGATTCCGCGGGACTTGCGGAACTGAAGCGCGCCCGGGCGGATCTGCTGGCGGAAGACAAAGGCCGCGGAAACAACAAGAGATGAGCCACATCCGGTAAATTTGCTTGCGACGGCGATTCGTCCGGCGAATTTCTTAACGATTCGGAAATGGTGCTGCGCTAAGGCCGGTGTGCTCCTAGCCGCGGCGACGTCATCATGCGTATCACCTATGGCACAAGTGACAGCCAGTTGACGGCCACCGGTGTGCGCTATGACGTAACGTGGTGCATCACCCAGCCGCAATTCCGCGTGCAGGCGAAGAAAACCTGCTGGTGGTTCGATTCGGCCTATTCCAGCGAGGCCGCCGCTTCCGTGCGCCTCAAGGAGCTGCAGGGGCCGCTGACGGCAAATCACGGCAGCGTTGCCATTTACGAGGTACAGCACGACGACTCGAACCGCATTGTCTCGGAACGCATCGTCGCGCGCGCCGGCGGTGAGCGGCCGCCATTCCGCTCGGAAGTGCAGATTCCAGGAGCAAAGCTCAAGGCAGCCTTCGACGAGCTGGTGCGGCCAAGGCCGCGCAAGGTCGTCCGCAGGTCACAGTCGCGGGTTGGCGTGACGCTTGCGATGGCAGCCGGGTTCTCCTGCGCCATCGGCCTTGCGGTATTTTTCGCCGGCACGAATATCCGAGAGGCAGCCGAGCGCGCGCTCGCGCGCCAGGTTGCAGAGGCCGAGCGCATCCGCACCGAACCCGGCAAGATCCTCGTGCCGCGCGGCGATTCCATGTGCGATCGTCTGCTGTTCGACAATCAGGCGGGAGGCGTCAAGATCGAAGGCCTGGTGCGTTGCGTGCCGGAAGCGCAGAAGCCAGCCGTGGTCACGTTCACATCTGGCTGGCCGAAGCACAGCAAGTAGACCGCTTCAGGCGGTGCGGTGCAGCTTGGCCCTGCGCAATCCGAGCGCTATGATGCGGTCAAGCAATTCTGGAAATGAAATGCCCGAGCGTGCGGCGGCGCGCGCGAAGACCTCGTTCTGGGCAATGTCCGGATTTGGATTTGCTTCCAGAAAATACGGGGTTCCATCGGGGGCAAGACGGAAATCGATGCGCGAATACCCGTCAAGCTCAAGCGTGCGGCAAATGCGCTTGACGATATTCTCTATTCGTTCGCGTGTCTCGACGGGCAGATTCTTGGCAAGTCCCTGCACGATCCCCCGCCGCTTGCCGTAATTGACATTAAACTTGACCCGCTCGGTCGCGATCGCGTGCGCGCTTTCGGCCATGTCGCCGAAATCGAGCTCCCAGATAGGCAGAACGTGCAGGCGCTCGTTGCCGAGCACCGAAACGTAAAGCTCGCGGCCGTCGATGAACTGTTCGACGAGCGCGGCGGTGCCGATCTGCTCGTGAATGAAGGTCACGCGCTCCCTGAGCTTTTCGTCGCTGTCGACGACCGACGCCTGCGCGATCCCGGCGGACGAATCCTCGCTCAGGCTCTTGACGATAAGCGGAAAGGTGAGCCGGACCGGCCGGCGGATAGCCCGCCTGATCGGGAAGACCGCGAAGGCCGGCGTCGGGATGCGGTGATAGTGCAACAGCTTCTTCGAAATGTCTTTGGCCCGCGCGAGCATCAGACCGCGTGGATTGCAGCCGGTATAGGGCATGCGCAGCAATTCGAGATAGCTGGCGACGTTTTGGTCATAGCCGGTCTGTTCGTGGAATTCTTCGAGCAAGTTGAACACGACATGCGGCTTGAAGTTCTCGATGGCGTCGCGGATCGGCTGCAACTCGTTCTGAACGCTCAATATTTGCACATCGTGTCCGCTGCCGCGCAGCGCGTTCACGACGTCATAGCCGGTCCTGAAAAGAAGCGCTTCCTGTTCGCTGTAACCCTTCAGCGAGTCCGGAGGGG
The DNA here is from genome assembly GCA_035548355.1 of Pseudorhodoplanes sp. GTDB lineage: Bacteria > Pseudomonadota > Alphaproteobacteria > Rhizobiales > Xanthobacteraceae > Pseudorhodoplanes. The sequence continues at coordinate 137,339 of DASZTD010000022.1, read as the reverse complement.
TATGGTCCGGATTGAGCAGTAGCAGGATGCGGAGATGTCTCACAGCGCGAACTTCTTGCGTGAGGAACCGTACAGGGAATGCACGGTCTTGGCGGTGAGCAGCACGGTAAAATTCATGCGCAATTGTCGTTCCGAGCCGACGGCGCGCAGTTTCAGCGCCCGGCAACGGGCAATCATGTCATCGAATACTGCATCGATCGTTAACTGGTATTCGCCGGTCCATTTGGATACGACCGGACGAATGCGGGAGCGGTTGCGGCGGAGGAATTCGGCGGCGGACGGCGATCGCTTGTGCCGCGGGTCGTCGGAAAACAGCCGTTTGAGGTCCCGGTCGTAAATTTTCGGCGGATAGACCGTGTAATTGCTTTCCTTTTTCTTGTAATACTCGCGCAGCGTCCCCTTCAGGCTGCGCAAGGGATCGACGACGGCGCGGCTTTTGAGCTTGGGCTTGGAGCCGGCGATTTCGTTCATCAGTTCGTCGACATATTCGAGCTTCTTCAGGGCCGGCCAGTGCTCATAGCGCTTGCGCCAGTTGGAGCGCGGGCTCAGCCAGACGGCGAAGGTCTCGGCGAAGTCCTCGTCCGGATGGCTCTGTGCATACCAGAGCCGCAGATGCTGAACGTAACGACGGCTCGCCGGGTTGGGTCGATAGTAGCGGGGATAGCGCTTGGACGGCGACCCGAACAATTCCTGCCATTTGCGGCGGCGGTGGAGCTGGAAGGCGCGCTGTACCGCATGCCCTGCCTCGTGCCGCAGGATGCGCATGCATTCGGAGCGGGTGCCGCCTTCGACTTCCAGGATCCTGCGCCGCTCGAGCCGCATCAGCCGCGGGTGGGCGAGGAAAAAAGGGATGGCGATTCCGGGGGAATCGACGGGGCTGAACCACTCGTTCGACAGCCAAGCGTGCGGGCGCAGGTTGATGCCCCGCTCTTCAAGCTCGGCATAGAGATCGCGCAGGCACCTGTGCAGCCAAGTGCCCTCAATGCGCAGCTTGAGGTCCTTCAGGCGCAGGTCGAGGAGCTTTTCGTCAGGCCAGGAGGCCCAGGGAACGCGCGGCATGGCTTCCAAACCCGGAAAACGCCGGGATCGTGTCATGGGAATAAAAACGGGGCAACGCCGGCGTGCTGCGGAGGGCCCGGATGGCCGCTCGATGCGGCCAGCGGCTAGTGGGCCGGCAGCACGGTGCGGCGGCGGCCGCGCGCGGTGTTGCTTCTGGCCGGGGGCGGCAGGGCAGGCGGCTCGCGGGCCGTCAGACGGGCCAGGACGCTCAGATACATGTCCTTGGTCTGGGCGATGTGGGCGCGCATCAGCTTCTGCAACTTGGCAATGTCTCCGGCCTTGATCAGCCGCAGCATCTCGGCATGGTCACGAAAGGAAAGCCGATTCAGCGCCGCCTCGTCCGAAAGCCTCGAGCGCAGGGCCTGCGTTCGGAAACCGACCTGGCTGTAGGCGTCGCTGATATAGGGATTCCCGCACAGGTCGATGATCGCCTGGTGGAATTCCCCGTCGAGGGTGCGGTAAGCGACGTTGTCGCCGGCCTCGTGTGCGGTCTTCATGCGGGCGAAAATCCCGCTCATCCTTCCGACAAGGGCCACATGATTGCGTTTGATCGCCGCGGCTGCTGCGGCCACTTCGAGGATCTCACGCAACTCGCTCACCATCGCGACCTGGTCGGGGGCGAGTTGGAAAACGTAGGTGCCCCGCTGCGGTAGGACATCGACCAGCTTCTCCAGCTTCAATTGCAGCAGGGCCTCACGAACCGGCGTCTTGGAAATGCCGAGTTCGGCGGCAAGCGCCTGTTCAGACAGGCCTTCGCCCAGCTTCAGCCGGCCGTCGATGATCCGTTCCCGCAGTTCATGAACCACCAGCTCGGTCAGCGATTTCGGACGCGTGATCGTCATCCCGTTTCCCCGGCGGCTGGGCCGCACGATTCGACGCGCTCATCCTAGCGGCACCGCCGGTCGCGCGGTGAAGGGCCGCGGCTACCGATCTTGCCTGCCATCTAGTATCTGATATCTTAGTTGTGAGGCGCCCGACAAGAGCGCCGGTTCGTGGAGGAAACGTGCGGTCCCAAAATGGCGTGCATGCGCGCCGCCGGAAGCGGCGGGGTGTCCAAGCGCGTCAAAATCACGTGGAGAGGAGAGGGCGATGAGATCACGGAAGGGAATAGTGTCGGTCTGCACCGCGCTGGTTGCGCTGGGGCTCGGCTCTGCGGCGGCGCAGGCGCAGCAGACATACACGCTGAAATTCAATCATGTGCTTGGGCCAAAGGAGCCTTACCACGAAGGCTTCCAGAAATGGGCGAAAGCGGTAGCGGATCGGACCAAAGGCGGGCTGAAGATCGAAGTTTTCCATTCGTCTCAGCTCGGCAAGGAGGAGGACATTATCGAGCAGATCCGCCAAGGCGCCAATGTCGGCCAGAACACCGACTCCGCCCGCCTCGGCAATTATGTGCCGGGCATCGCGGTGATGAACGGGCCTTATTTCGCCGAGACGCTCGAGGACGTCGCGAAGCTGCATCAATCAAAGACTGTGATCGGCTGGCAGAACGAACTGGCCAGCAAGCACGGCCTGAAGGTCGTGTGCTTCAACTGGGTCCAGGGTTATCGCCATTTCTTCACCAACAAGCCGATCAGGAATCCAGGCGATCTTGCCGGCCTTCGCATCCGTACGCCGCCGGCTCCGATCTGGCAGGAATCGATCCGCGCGCTTGGCGCAGCGCCGGTGGCGATGAATTTCGGCGACATGTATCCGGGCTTGCAGCAGAAGGCGATCGACGGCGTGGAACTCGTTTACAACAACATTCCGGGCGGCCGCTTTTACGAGGTGCTGAAATACGCCAACGAGACGAAGCATATCATGCTGATCAATTTTCAGGTCATCTCGTCGAAATTCTTCGATTCGCTGCCGAAAGACTATCAGTCGGCGCTGGTTGAGGAATGCCAGAAGGCGGGCGAGGAGACCTCTCAGCGCATCGTGAAACTCGAGGCCGAGGTGAAGGAGCAGCTCAAGGGCCGCGGGATGACGGTGATCGAGGACGTCGATCTTGCCGCCTTTCGCAAGGCCGGCGAGAAAGCTTATGAGGCGCTCAACATCATCGACGCCAAGAAGACGGTGCACAAGGAAATCGGGAAATAAAGTGCAAGGTGCGACGCGCTCCCGCGGGGCCTGTCATGCAGAAATTTCTTCTTCTCCTTTGGCGGCTTGAAGCCGTCCTCGCGGGAGCGCTGCTTGTTCTTATGGTACTCCTGATTTTCCTCAGCGGCGTCGCCCGCACACTTGGCCACCCGATGAACTGGACCGGCGACATGGCGACCGCCTTCTTCGCCTGGGCCTGCTTTTTATGCGCGGACATCGCCTGGAGGCGCAACGCGCTGATGTCGATCGAGCTCGTGACCCAGCGGCTGCCGGCGGCATGGCGGCGCGCCTGCAGCGCGCTGAGCTATTCGATCATCGTGCTCTTTTTGATCTACGGGATCGGCTACGGCTTGTGGCTGTCGTGGATCAGCCGCACCCGCAGTTTCCAGGGTATCTCGGAAATCAGCTATTCCTGGGTGACGATGAGCATGCCGATCGGCTGCATGCTCCTGCTTTTGACCGCGTGTCTGAAGCTCCGCGACGAATTTGCAACCGGCCGGCGGAGTGTTCACCAAGCCGCCCCCAACATTTCCTGAACCATGCTGATCGTCACGATCGCCTTCGTCTCGTTCATGCTGATCGGCATGCCCGTCGCATTTGCAATCGGCATTTCCGGCGCGCTGTTCTTCCTGCTGCACCCGGAATTGCCGGCGACCATCCCGGTCCAGTTGACGGTCACGCAGACACAGAACTTCGCGCTGCTGGCGGTGCCCCTGTTCATCATGGCCGGCAATTTCATGAACAAGTCGGGGATTACCGAGGAACTACTCAACCTTGCCTCGGTATTGACCGGGCGGCTACGGGGCGGATTGGCGCAGGTCTCGATCGCGCTCGCCGCGCTGATGGGTGGGGTGTCCGGTTCCTGCATCGCCGACGCCGCCATGCAGACGCGGATTCTCGGCGACGGCATGATCAAACGCGGCTTTTCCAGGGGCTATGCCGCCGGCGTTCTGTCGTTCGGGTCGCTGCTGACGCCGATCATTCCCCCCGGCATCGGATTCATTCTCTACGGCACGGTCGGGCAGGTTTCGATCGGCCGGCTGTTCGCAGCCGGCTTCGTCCCCGCGTTCATGCTCTGGGTCGCCCTCGCGATCACGATCTCGGTTACCGCGAAGCGGCGAGGCTATTCCGCCGAATTGATGCGCCGCCCGACGCTGCGGCAAGTCGGGACCGCGTTCCGCGGCGGCATCTGGGCCATCCTCTTTCCCGTTTTCCTGCTGCTCGGCCTGCGAATGGGGGTATTCACTCCGTCGGAGATCGGCGCCTTCGCGGTGGTCTATGCCGTCGTGATCGGTGTGGCCGTTTATCGCAAGCTCGAACGGGCCTCGTTTGCCGAGGCGCTCGAGGGAAGCCTCGCCGATGTCGGCGCCGTCATGTTCCTGATCGCGCTGTCGGGCATCTTCAGCTACGGCATCGTTTTCGAACGCATCCCGGAGGTGATTTCTGGCGCGATGCTAGGGATCACCGACAGTCTGTACGGCGTCATGGTGCTCATCCTGATTTTCATCCTGATCGCCGGCTGCTTCGTCGACGGGTCGGTGCTGATCATCATGCTGACACCGATCTTTCTGCCGCTGATCCGCGAACTCGACGGTGACCCGGTCCATTTCGGGCTTGTTTTCATCATCGCCGCGACAATTGGAAATTTCACCCCGCCGGTCGGCGCGGCGATGTACGCCGTCTGCTCGATCCTCAAATGCCCGATCGGCAGCTATACCCGCGAATCCATCCCCTTCATGATCGCGGTCAGCATCGTCACCCTGATCCTGATCTTCATTCCGGATGCCGTGACCTTCGTGCCCGATCTCATTTTCGGCAAGGATTGAGGCCGGTTTCCCGCCGGTTTTGGCCGGCCGGAGGCCGCGGACCGGCGCCCTTGCGGTAATGCCTCCTGATCCGCTACATAGGCCTGATCCGGGACCCGAGGTAACGCGGCGGTAACCATTCTTCGCGACCTTGGAGATCCTTTGGCGAGGGTTGCAGGCATGTCGCGGCGCTTTGACATCTGTGCGCTGGACGGGGAGGCGTTGGAGCCTCTGCCCGCTGCTGCCCTCATTCTCGGTGGTCTGCTCCTTCTTACCTGCCCCTGAGGGCCGGCCGGGCGCGCGCGCCTGGGCACTCAGGGGACGAACGAGCAAACCCCAGAGCGCCCGAACGATCCGGGCGCGCCACCGTCAGGAAGAAGGACCCAATCAATGACCACGCCAGCGAAGTCCGACAAGGACCGCGTCGTCATCTTCGACACCACTCTGCGCGACGGCGAGCAATGCCCCGGCGCGACCATGACCTTCGAGGAGAAGCTCGAAGTGGCCGAGCTCCTCGATGGCATGGGCGTCGATATCATCGAGGCCGGTTTCCCCATTGCCTCGGAGGGAGACTTCGCGGCGGTGCAGGAAATCGCCCGACGCACCAGGAACGCGGTCGTCTGCGGTCTCTCTCGTGCCGCCCCCAAGGATATCGACCGGTGCGCCGAAGCCATCAGGCCGGCGAAGCGCGGCCGCATCCACACCTTTCTCTCCACCTCGCCCGTACACATGAAATACAAGCTGCAGAAGGAGCCGCACGAGGTTTTCGAAATGGTAATCGCGCAAGTCACGCGGGCGCGCAGCCATACCGATGACGTCGAATGGTCGGCCGAGGACGGCACGCGCACGGAGCACGACTTTCTGTGCCGCTGCGTCGAGGCGGCGATCAAGGCGGGTGCGACCACGATCAATATTCCCGACACCGTGGGATACACGGTGCCCGAGGAATATGCGGCGCTCTTCCGCATGGTGCGCGAGCGCGTACCCAATTCCGACAAGGCGATATTCTCGGTGCATTGTCACAATGATCTCGGCATGGCCGTTGCCAACTCGCTCGCCGGCGTCAGCGCGGGCGTACGGCAGATCGAATGCACCATCAACGGCATCGGCGAGCGCGCGGGCAATGCCGCGCTCGAGGAGGTCGTGATGGCGATGAAGGTGCGCAACGATAAATTCCCGTATTGGACCGGCATCGACACCACCATGCTGACGCGCGCCTCGAAGCTCGTGTCCGCCGCCACTTCGTTCCCCGTGCAGTACAACAAGGCGATTGTCGGCCGAAACGCCTTCGCGCACGAGAGCGGCATTCATCAGGACGGCATGCTCAAGAATACTCAGACCTACGAGATCATGACGCCGGAATCGGTCGGCGTTTCAAAGACCTCGCTGGTCATGGGCAAACATTCCGGCCGCGCCGCCTTCCGCTCGAAGCTCAAGGAGATGGGCTACGAGATCGGCGACAATCAGCTCGAAGATGCATTCAATCGCTTCAAGGCGTTGGCCGACCGGAAGAAGCATGTATACGACGAGGACATCGAGGCACTGGTCGATGAGGAGATCGCGACCGCCCAGGATCGCATCAAGCTTGTCTCGCTGACCGTCATCGCAGGCACGATGGGGCCGCAATCGGCGACGCTGACGCTCGATACCGACGGGAAGCACCAAACCGTGCAGTCCTCCGGCAACGGTCCCGTCGATGCGATCTTCAACGCGATCAAGACGCTGATCCCGCATCAGGCGGTTCTCGAGTTGTATCAGGTCCACGCCGTGACCGAGGGCACGGACGCGCAGGCGGAAGTGTCGGTACGACTGTCCGATCAGGGCAGGTCGGTGACATCAAAGGGCGCCGATCCGGATACGTTGGTGGCGTCAGCGAAAGCCTATCTCGGGGCGCTCAACAAGCTGCAGGCCCGCGGCGCCCGGGCGCATGCGCAGCATTCGGCGCAATAGCGGATCGGCTGACCGTGCCATTTCGCTGAATGGCCGGGCTTTGCCCGGCCATTAACTTTTGTGCTCGGGGGTTAAGCGAAATTTCAGACAGACCGATAAAGATACGGGGGTTCAAAACGGAAATCCTCATGTCCGCTCTCGAGCCGGCCGCTCGCCTGACCCGGGCCCGTTCGGCCGGGCTTCTGCTGCCCGCTTTCGCCGCGACGATTTTCCTGTCGGCGACGCTTCTGTTCTCGGTGCAGCCGATGTTCACGAAAATGGTGCTGCCGATGCTCGGCGGATCGCCGTCGGTGTGGTCCGTGGCGATGGTGTTTTTCCAGGCGGTGCTGCTGGCGGGCTATGGTTACGCCCATGTGCTCACGCACTGGTTCGATCCCCGCCGCGCGGCGCTGGCGCATCTTTGCGTCATCGCGCTCGCCTTTGTCTCGCTGCCCATCGCGGTGGCGACGGCATTGGGCCGGCCGCCGGCGGAGTATCAGGCGATCTGGCTGATCGGGCTGTTTGGTGCATCCATCGGTTTGCCGTTCTTTGCCGTCGCGGCAAACGCGCCGCTTCTGCAGGCGTGGTTCGCGCAGACATCCCATCTGCAGGCGCGTGATCCCTATTTTCTCTATGGCGCATCCAATCTCGGCTCGTTTGCCGCGTTGCTGGCTTATCCGGCGCTGTTCGAACCTCTCATGACCCTGCGGGATCAGTCGGCGCTGTGGAGCAAGGGATTCGGGCTGCTCGGCGTTCTGATCGCGGCCTGCGCGGTCCTGATGACCCGTAACATGGCGTCTCCTCAAGACGCAGACGCGCGTGACGATGACGCCGCGCCGGCCTGGTCGGATCGCGCGAAATGGGTGGTCCTGTCCTTCGTTCCGTCGGCATTGCTGCTGGCGGTCACCGCTCACATCTCGACCGACATCGCTTCGGCGCCCTTCCTGTGGGTCATTCCGCTCGCCCTTTATCTTCTGACTTTCGTCCTGACGTTCCGGACGACGGGCGCGGACTTGCATGCATGGATGGTGCGCCTGCAGCCGATCGTGCTCCTGCCCCTGGCCATCGGCCTCATGGGTGGTTCGCGCGCCTATTGGCTCGTCGCGATCCTGCTCAGTCTCGGCACATTCGTGATTTCGACGATGATCTGCCACAGAGAGCTTTACCTTCGCCGCCCGGCGGCGGGTCATCTCACCGAGTTTTATATGTGGATCGCGGTGGGCGGCGTTGTCGGCGGAATTTTCTCGGGTCTGGCCGCGCCCTTTGTTTTTCCCGATTTGTGGGAATATCCGATTCTCATCGTGCTCGCGCTTCTTTGCCGACCGCGCGTTTTCGATGGCGGCACAAAGGACTGGCTGCGTAACGGCGTCATGTTCGCCGCGCTTTGCGTTGCCGCGCTCATCCCCTATGCCTTCGGCCTGTCTTTGCCGGCCGAGTCCGAGCGGTTCTGGATGATCGCGCTCGTCATTCTCGCTGCCGTCGGCATGCTGCAAGCCGAGCGCCCGCCGAGGCTCGTGGGCATCACCGTGCTCATTCTGGTGCTGACGGCGGCCTACCGGCCCGGTCTCGTGCAGACGGAAACGGCCCGCAGCTTTTTCGGCGTACACAAAGTCGTGGAAAGCGCGGATGGGCGCTTCCGCATGCTTTATCACGGCACGACGCTGCATGGCGCGCAGCGCCTGCGCGACGACGCCGGAATGCCGGTGAGGGGAAGGCCCGAACCGCTCACCTACTATTATGATCAGGGCCTGTTCGCCGAAGTGCTTCACGGCGTTCGCGCCGCGCATGGCCCCTTGAACCGTGTCGCGGTGGTGGGGCTTGGTTCGGGATCGCTTGCCTGCTATTCGCAGCCGGGCGAGCAATGGACCTATTTCGAGATCGATCCGGTCGTTGTTCAGATCGCCCGGGATCCGAGCAAATTCAGATTCCTGTCCGATTGCGCGCCGCAAGCCGAGATCGTGCTGGGCGATGCGCGTCTGACGATTGGAGATGCCAGGGACCGGTTCGACCTGATCATCCTCGATGCGTTCTCTTCCGATGTCGTGCCGGTTCACTTGCTGACCCGGGAAGCGCTCGCGGTGTATCTGGAAAAGCTCGCGCCGGGCGGCGTCATGGCATTTCACATTTCCAACCGCTATCTCGAGTTGGCGAGCGTCGTGCGCGAGGTCGCTGCCTTGCACGGGCTGTCCGTCTTTCTCAACCAGGACACCAAGGCCACGGCGAACGAGTTCCTTGAGAAAATGCATACCAATTCGCTGATTGCCGTGCTGGCGCGCCGAGAGAGCGATGTCTCGGTCCTGACGAGCCGCAATGGCTGGAGGAAGCTCGTTGCCGACGGATCGGTTCGTCCCTGGACCGACGACTATTCGGATATCCTGTCGGCCATCTGGCGCATGCATGCGGCGCAGGCGGCCGGCCGCTCTTCCCAGCGCTGAACGCCTCGCAAATCCTTGCTAGTTCGCGTTTGCCGCAATGCCGCCATGTTCTCGCCAGGCGGGTGCCGGGTTTCATGTGTCAGCCGGTAACCTGAATTGATCCAAGTTGACGCGAACCCTCGCGATTTCGGGTTGTGACAGGCGCGTGAAGCCGCTATTCCGCACTGCACAAGAGGGACCATCTGGAGGTTTGGAATGCTGAAATCAGCGCTCGCGGGCGCGATCGTGCTCGCGACGGTCGGCACATCGTTGTCGTTCGCTCAGGATTATCAACTGCAGAGCTACCCGCAGGAGCGTGCAGCGAGCACCAATGAGGCCGTCGAATCCAAAATCGCCCAGTTCAGGGCGGCGCTGCATCTGACGTCCGACCAGCAAAGACATTGGCCGCGCGTCGAGGCAGTTTTGCGCGACGTGGTCGCGCGCGCGCAGGTCAAGGAAGCAAGCGCGGACGCCGGGTATATCCAACGCGTCACGAGTCGCGTCGGTTCCGCCGTGCTGTCGGCCAATGCGGTGCGCCGACTTGTCGCGGCCGCGAGTCCGCTGGTGAAGAGTCTCGATCCGAACCAGAAGCAGGTCGCAATCGCGCTCGCGCGGGACATGGGCTTTGGAGCGGTCGCAGCGCAATTCGAATAGGAATTCCGCGTGCGTCGATTACAAAAAGCCCGCGGCGAAAATACCGCGGGCTTTTGCATTCGTGACCAAACTTTAATTTGCGTTCGCGCGGTCGCACGCATTTATTCACGCTCCAGGACCATCTTCGGGGAGTGTTTCATGTGGAAGGTGATCGTTGCCGGGGCGGTTGCTTTGACCCTAGGCAGCGCGTCGTTGGTTTATGCGCAGATGGGCCCGCGCGGCCGCATGACGGCGGAGGATGCGCAGGCACTTGTTGACGCGCGCGTCGCCGGCCTGAAGGCCGGGCTGAAGCTGACGCCCGATCAGGAAAAGAATTGGCCGGCGGTCGAGGCGGCAATTCGCGATTTGGCCAAGGAGCGCATAGCGCGGATGGAGGAGCGACGTGCCCGCCGCCAGGCGCGCCGGGAGGGGCAGGAACAACAGGAGCAGACGCAGCGGGACGGCATTGCGCTCCTGCGCCAGCGCGCCGACGCCTTGACGAGGCGTGCGGCCAATCTGAAGCGCCTCGCCGACGCGGCGGAGCCTCTCTACAAAAGTCTCGACGACAATCAGAAGCGGCGCTTGCAATTTCTTGTTCGAGGCTTACCTGCGCGGGGTGAGGGCGGCGGATGGCGCCGTTCCCATCTGGAACGCTTTTAAAGGTCTTCAAGCGGTGGCGGCTGAACCCAGCCCCCCTCCATGCCGCTGCCGCCCAAAGGGAGCCGCCGGGTCAACCGGCGGCTTTCCCTTTTCTCAAAGCCCGGCAGGGCGAGCCGCGGCGCGGCCGGATGCGGCCACGCCATCGGCGGCCGAGGGGCGGAGCCGGGCGGGCCGCGACGCGCTCGGACAATGTGCGCCGACGGCTGGACTTGGCCATTTCACTTTGCTACAGGACGCCGCCCGCGCTTGTAGCTGGGCCCCGGGCGCATAGCTCAGTTGGTAGAGCAGCTGACTCTTAATCAGTAGGTCCAAGGTTCGAATCCTTGTGCGCCCACCAAGCCTGCCGATCTTGACAGGCCTCGATCGGGCCGCCGGCCTGTTCGGCGCAGTTCTCTCCGAAAGCCGCAGCCGGACAATCAGCCGCAGCGCGGATGGATCTGCTTACAAGACATTCCTGACCCGCAAAACGGTCGCGTCGAGGTGCCGCCCGATGGCGTCGGCGAGTTTTTCGCCGTCCCGCTTCATCAGGGCCTCGATCATGTCTTCATGCTCGGCCACGGCATTGGCCCACTTTAACGGGTCGCTGTTGCCGACATAGCGCGGGCGCTTGATGCGCGCCTGCAACGTTTCGTGCATCTCGGCGAGAAAGATATTCCCCGATGCCTGCACGAAGCTCGTGTGAATGGCCTGGTTCAGCTTGAAATATTCGAGACGTTTCCCGTCCTTGTAGAGCTTCATCATCCGGTCGTGGATGTCCTTTATCTTCCGGATTGCTTCGTCGCTTGCGTGCTCGCATGTCAGGCGCGCTCCGAGCTGCTCGATCACCTTGAGAACCTGAAGAATCTGCACGAGATCGTGCTCGGTGAAGCGGCGCACCACGGCGCCCTTGGCCGGAACGATTTCGACGAGGCCTTCGCTCGTCAGGCTCTTGATCGCCTCTCGCAGCGGCGTGCGCGAGACGCCAAGGATGGCGCCGATCCGCCCCTCGTTGATGCGCGCGCCGGGGGCGAGCCGCCCCTCGATGATCATGTCGCGAAGCTGGTTGAGCACTTCGCTGTGCAGCGTTCGGCGCACGATACGGGGAACGTCGTCGAAGCCGGTCGCAATCGCCGCCTGCTTGTCGCCTGGTCCTGGGCTCACGTGGCTTCTTTCCTCCCGTAAGTCCATCTAAGGCGCCGCCGCCATCGCGATGCAAATAGGTGCGGCGCGCTTTTCAACACCCGTATGTTGCATGCTGCATACAGCTATGCCAAGCTTAACTGGGAAGGGAAGTGGACTTATGACGTCGGACTTGCCGGTCATTGCCGTCGCGATGGGCGACCCCGCGGGGATCAGCCCGGAACTCCTGGCTAGGCTGCTGGCCGAGCCGGATATCCGATCCAGCGCGCGGCTCGTCGTTTTCGGCGACAGGCGCGTGCTCGCCATGGGGGCGGAAGTGGCCCGCCTGACGCCGGACGTCGCCGTGGTGCCGGCGGAGAGCGCGATCGGGCCGGACACCGGACGCCCGGCATTCGTCGATCTGAAAAATGCCGACCTAGCCGGGATCACGATCGGGAAGGCCACGCTCGCCGGCGGGAAATTCGCAACCGACAATTTCCGCCACGCGCTGCGCATGGCGGCCGCGGGCAACGCGGATGCGGTGTTTTTCACCCCATTCAACAAGGCTGCGATGCGGCTGGCCTATCCCGGTTACGACGACGAAATCCGCTTCATCCGCGACGTGCTCGGTTTCGACGCGCCGGCCAGCGAATTCAATATTCTCGACGGTCTCTGGAACGCGCGTGTGACGTCGCACATCCCGTTGAGCGAAGTGTCGAAAAACATCACCAGCGAGCGCATCCAGCGCGCGCTCGAGCTGACCGATGCCTGCCTGCGCGCCGCCGGCGTCGAAAAACCGCGCATCGGCGTGGCGGCGATCAATCCGCATGCGGGCGACGGAGGAAATTTCGGGCGCGAGGAAATCGACATCATCGAGCCCGCGCTCGTGAAGGTCCGCGCGCAGGGATTCAACGCGCAGGGTCCCTATCCATCCGATACCGTGTTCCTGCGCGCGCAGAATGGTGATTTCGATGCGGTTCTGACCATGTACCACGACCAGGGTCAGATCGCGATGAAGCTGATGGGCTTTCACCGCGGCGTCACGCTGATCGGCGGCTTCCCATTTCCGATCTGCACGCCGGCGCACGGCACGGCTTACGAAATCGCGGGCAAGGGCATTGCCAATCTCGGCGCGAGCCGTGCCGCCATGCTGCTCGCCATCCGGATGGCGAGCGAACGACGCAGGCGAAGGGCGGCGGCCTGACAAGAAGAACAAGAAGCAGTCGGGGGGGAGAAATGGACAGGTCAGGCCGGGGAGGAGTCAGTAGGGGTGGCGGCGGATGAACCCGTCCTTTCCCATCGTCGATGCGCATCAGCATTTCTGGGATCTCGGGCGAAACCGGTATCCGTGGCTTCAGGACGAGCCGATGATTCCGTTTCGCTACGGCGACTATTCCGCCATCCGCAGGAATTACCTGCCCCCCGATTATCGCCGTGATACCGAGGGCTACCGCATCGACGGCTCGGTCTATGTCGAGGCCGAATGGGATCCCGCCGATCCTGTCGCGGAAATGAGATTTATCGAGGAATTGCGCCGCACCGAGGGCCTGCCCACGGTCGCCGTCGCGCATGCGCGCCTGGATGAAGGCCGCGCCGAAGCCGTGCTCGAGCGGCAGGCCGCTTTTACTTTCGTGCGCAGCATCCGGCACAAGCCGCGCGCCAACCCATCCCCTCGCGACGGCGCGGCCGGGGGAATGACCGATGCGGTCTGGCGCAAAGGATACGCGCTGCTGCGCCGCTTCGGATTGAGATTCGATCTGCAGACCCCGTGGTGGCATCTTCAAGAAGCGGCCGATCTCGCCAAGGCCTATCCCGACACGCAGATCATCCTCAATCACGCCGGGCTGCCGGCCGACCGATCGCCTGAGGGCCTTTCGGCCTGGAAGGCGGCCATGTCGAAGCTCGCCCAATGCCCGAACGTGGCGGTGAAGATTTCCGGCATCGGCGTGCGGGGTGCGCGGTGGACCGCCGAGGCAAATCGCGGCATCGTGCTGACCGTCATCGAGCTGTTCGGCATCGGCCGGGCGATGTTCGCCAGCAACTTTCCGGTCGACAGCCTGTGCGCGACATTCGGCCAGATATTCGGCGGTTTCCGGGAGATCGTGGCGGATTTCAGCGTCGGCGATCAGCGCCGCCTCTTCCGCGATAACGCCATGCGCATCTACGCGATGGAGGGCGCATGACCAAACCATCCATCGGCTATGTCGGGGTCGGGCTGATGGGCCTGCCGATGATCCGCCATCTCTGCGGCCGCGGCTATCGCGTCAGATGCTACGACATCGTCAAGGACAAGATCGACGCCGCGGTCTCGGCCGGCGCGGCGGCGGCATCCTCGTCCGCAGATGCGGCGCGCGATGCCGATCTTGTGCTCCTCAATCTCCCGACCACGGAGGCCGTCGAGGCGGCGGTGTTCGGGGAACACGGCGTCGCGGCCGTGATGCGAAAGCCGCAAGTACTGGTGGACTTCTCGACCATCAAGGTTGCGCAGGGCAAGTCCTTCTCCGCCCGTCTGAAAGCGAAGACGGGCTGCGGCTGGGTTGATGCGCCCGTTTCCGGCGGTCCGCCGGCATCGGGCACCGGGACGCTCACCGTCATGGCGGGCGGCGACGCCGATGACATCGCGGCCGCGTCCGAGCTCATGAAGGACATCGCGGCCCGCTTCACGCATATGGGGCCGACCGGCAGCGGACTTGCCGCCAAGATGATCAATCAGTTGATCGTCGGCTGTGGCCATGCCGTGATGGCCGAAGCGATCGTGCTCGCGGAAAGCGCGGGGATCGACGCGAAGCGGATTCCCGAATGCCTGGGCGGCGGGCATGCGGACAGCACGCTGCTGCAAAAGCTTTATCCGCGCATGGCGGAGCGGGACTTCAAGCCCCAGGGCTATGCGCGGCAGCTTTTGAAAGACCTGGAGATGGTCCTGGAGTTTTCCGGAGAGCTGAAGGCGCCGCTTCCGATGACCGGCGAAGCCCTCGGTCTCTACCGCATGCTCGTCCATCGCGGCTATTCCGAACTGGACACGTCCGCGATTCTGAAAGTTTACGACGGCACCGACTGAAAGAGGCCCGATTTCAACTGAACTGCCGGCCACCGAAAAATCGGGGCCAAACAACCGAGGGAGGTAACTGTGTTTCGCACCATTTCCGCAGCTTTCTGTTTCGTTCTTGCCGCGGCCTTCGTGGCATCTTCCGCGCAGGCGCAGATCAAACTGCGCTACGCCCATGTCGGCGTGGCCGGCGCTCCGCAGACCCGATTTGCCGACGAGATGGCCGCGCTCGTGAAGGAGCGCACGAATGGGCGCGTCGAAATCCAGGTATTCGCCAATTCGCAGCTCGGCGGCGTCGGCGAGATGGTCGACGGGATCAAATCCGGCGCGATCGCAATGGGGCACCACGATTTCGCCTCGCTCGGCAAGATTTTGCCGGTGGTCGCCGTGTTCAACACGCCTTTCGTCTACAAGGATGCAGCGCACGCGATGCGTGCGACCGACCCCCGTTCGTCTGCGGTCCTGCAGGAGATCAACAAGCAACTCGTCGAGGCGGGCGGCATGCGCATCATCGGCAGCACGTATCAGGGAGCCCGCCAACTCACCTCGAAGGAAAAGGTGCTCTCCCCAGACGACATGAAGGGTAAGAAGTACCGCGGCGTGCCGATCAAGCTCTGGTCCTCGATGCTGACCGGGATGGGCGCGGTCGCCACCCCTGTCGAGGTGTCCGAACTGGCGACGGCGCTGGCGACCGGTCTCGTGATCGGGCAGGAAAACCCGCTGGCCAATATCTGGACGCTCAAGCTGTTCGAAGTCCAGAAATACGTGATGATGACGAGCCACATGCAGTCCGTATTGAGCGTCTTCGTCAACGAGCGAGTATGGCAGGGAATCCCCGAAGCCGATCGCAAGATCATTGAGGATGCCGTCGCCGAAGTCGGCCAGCGTTCGCTTAAATGGGATGCCGACAGCGTCGCCCAATACCGAAAGGATCTCGAAGGAAAGGGCATGGTTTTCGTCGAGGAAAAGGACGGTCTGAATATCGGGGCGTTCCGCAAGGCCGTGCTGGCCCAGATCGGCAAGGATTTCCCCGACTGGACGCCCTATATCGAGAAAATTCAGGCCGTGAAGTAGCCGAAACCAGCGCCGCGGGGGATCTCGTGACAAGCCTTCTTTCGCTCATCCGCAGGATCGTGCGGGGTGTCTGTCTTGCGCTTCTCGCGGCGCTGATCGTTACGCCACTGTTGCAAATCGTCATGCGTGGGGTCTTCGACGTTCCAATGGCAGGCGCCGAAGAGCTCGCGCGCTATTTTCTGATCTGCCTGTCTTTCATCGGCGCGAGTTACGTGACGCGGGAGGGAGGGCAAATCAGGATGGAGGAATTCCAGGCGCTCATTCCTCCGATGCCGCGATGGATTCTGCAGATGGTGATCGAGCTTTCGGCAGTTGTGCTTTTCACCGTCCTATTCGTCGCAAGCGTGGTGACGATTTCCAACAACATGCGAAACCAGACGCCGACCCTCGAGATGCCGTTCTGGCTTTTCATGGCGCCGCTCACGGTCGGCTCGCTGCTGCTCGTGGTGGAAAGCATCGCCATGCTGGCGCACACCATGCGCCGCGGTCGGCCTGAAGCCAAGCAGACGATTCTGACCTAGGAGGCGGCGGTGGCAGGTTATCTCGTTGTCCTGGCGTTCGTCGCTCTTTTCATCCTCGGCTTTCCGGTCGTCGTCGCCATCGCGGTGCCCTCGATCATCTATCTGCTGATCAATCAGATTCCACTCGATCTGATCGCGCAGCGGACGCTCTACGCGCTTGATTCGTTCCCGTTGGTCGCAGTGCCGGTCTTTCTGTTCGTCGGCAGCGTGATGAACAGCGCCGGCATTTCGAAATACATCTATCGCTTCGCCGATACGGCGGCCGGCCGCTTGCCTGGCGGGCTTGCCCAGGTGAACATCTTCGGAAGCCTCATCTTTGCGGGAATGTCCGGCTCGGCTCTTGCCGACATCGGCGGGCTCGGCCGCATCGAGATCGATGCGATGCGGGCCAAGGGTTTCAACGCGGCATTTGCCGGGGCGGTCACCGCGTCATCGGCGCTGGTCGGCCCGATTTTCCCGCCGAGCATCCCCCTGATCATCTACGGGACCGTCACCGGCGTATCCGTCATTCAGCTTCTGCTCGGCGGAATTCTTCCGGGCCTGCTCTGCGTCCTGATGCTCATGCTGATGACCGGATGGCTCGCGGTCCGGCGAAACTATCCGCGGGCGGAGCGGTGGCCGACGGTCGGAGAGCTATGGCGCGATCTGAAACCCGCTTTCCCGGCCATTATCGCGCCGGTGATTCTCATCGTCGGCATGCTTGCCGGCTATTTCACGCCGACCGAAATCGCGTCGGTTACAGTGGCCTATACGCTGCTCATCAGCGCGCTGTTCTATCGCGAGCTGACCTGGCGCGGCATTATCGACGCCGCTTACGAGACGATCCGCGCATCGGCGGGAATTCTCTTGATCGTTGCCGTTGCCGCCTTGTTCGGTTGGATTCTTTCGGTGGAACAGGTGCCTCAGCATCTGGCAGGATTGATGCTGTCGATCTCGAGCAATCCGGCCGTGCTCCTGCTAATCGTGAATCTCCTGCTGCTGGTCGTAGGCATGTTCCTCGACAGCACCACCGCCATTCTGGTCGTTGCGCCGATCATCGCCAAGCCGCTAGTCGCTGCGGGAGTGGATCCCGTTCATCTCGGCATGGTCGTCGTGTTCAATCTGATGATCGGGCTTCTGACGCCGCCGATGGGGCTCGCGCTCTTTCTCGTCTCCGACATCGCGCGCGTGACCATGAAGAATATCCTCGTGGAAATGGCCCCCTATTACATTCCTCTCGGGATCACGCTTCTGCTGGTGACCTATATTCCCGGGATTACCACCTGGATTCCCAGCATCGCGCTTTCCCCCTGAAGGAAGGCTCCGGCGAGAACAGGTGAGGACGCCCCGATGCTGACGCCGGCCGAGGAAGTTGCCGGGCGGAACGTCCATCCTAAAGTCGTTGCAAAGCTGCCGCAGCCTGGGCAAGCCATGCCGGGGCCGCAAAAATCTTTGCGCCGATGAAAACTTTATGGCCGTTCGCGACTTGTTTGTCAGCCTGCCGACATCATGGCGGCGACATGGAGCTCATCAGACATGCGCATCGCCCAGATCGCACCCCTGACAGAAGCGGTGCCGCCGAGATTGTATGGCGGAACGGAACGCGTGGTGCACTGGCTGACGGAGGAGCTTGTTCAGCTCGGGCATGACGTGACCTTGTACGCGAGCGGCGATTCCCGCACCTCGGCGAAACTCGAGGCATTGTGGCCGCGGGCGCTGAGGTCGGACAGCTCGGTTCGCGATCCTGTCGCGCTGCACATGACCATGCTCGAGCATGTGTTGCGGCGGGCGGGCGAGTTCGATTTGCTGCATTTCCATCTCGATTACTATCCGTTTTCACTTTTTTCGCGCCAGCCGACCCCGTTCCTCACCACGCTGCACGGCCGTCTCGACCTGCCGGAGCATCAGCCGCTGTTCTCCGCCTTTTCCTCGATTCCGGTGGTGTCGATTTCCAATGCGCAGCGGCGGCCGATCCCGCATGCCCGCTGGGTCGCAACGATTTTGCACGGCTTGCCCGAACGATTACTGAAGCCGTTGCCGACGAAGCAGCGCTATCTGGCCTTTCTCGGCCGCATTGCACCAGAAAAGCGTACCGATCTCGCTATCCGCATCGCGCGCAAGTGCGGCATACCGCTGAAAATCGCGGCCAAGGTCGATCGCGTCGATCGCGAATATTACGACGAGCGGATCCGGCCGATGATAGACGGATCAAGCATCGAGTATATCGGCGAGATTTCCGATGCGCAGAAGTCGGATTTTCTCGGCGCGGCCACCGCGCTGCTCGTGCCGATCGATTGGCCCGAGCCGTTCGGCCTTGTCATGATCGAGGCGATGGCATGCGGAACCCCGGTGATCGCGTTCAATCGGGGATCGGTGCCTGAAATCGTCGAGGAGGGAATCACCGGCTTCATTGTCGAGGACGAGGAGGGCGCGATCGGGGCCGTTCACCGGGTGGCGGAGCTTTCGCGCGCGGCGATCCGCCAGCGGTTCGAGCAGCGATTCACCGCCCGCCGCATGGCCGAGGACTATCTCACGGTCTATCGAAGTCTGATGCAAAAGGATGAGCCGCGCCTGAGGCTCGTCTCGACGGAAAGTCTGCCGTTACATATCCGATAGGCAGCGTGCCTTGCCGGCAGTGGATGTGGCCGGCGCGCGGAAGGCCGCGGCGGTCACTTGATCCAGGGGAGGGTGAAAATTACCCCCTCCTGATCCCTCAAGATCGGATCGAGAATGCTGAGCAGGAGCGCGATCGCGGCAAGCCCGCAGACGCCGAGCCAAAGCCCGAGCAGGATGTCCCGGAGCCTTGGTCCGGCGGACATGGCCGATGTCGATTGGCGGGTCGGCATGCGGTCTGCTTCCCTGGGTTTCACGCATTTACTCTCGGCCGGTCGTGGTTAACAGATATGACTCGCGGGGAAAACGAAGTCCAGCATGGTTAACCGAGCAGGGAAGGGCCTTTTGGCGCGCGCGATACCTGTTCGCGGCAAAGAATACCGCGCCGGTGCACGCAGGGTTGCGCGGTTAGGTTAACAGAGGCCTTTGGTTGCGGGTGTGCTCGGGGAAGCGTTAAGTACGTAGAAGGGGCGCGACGAGGTACGGGTGTATCGATGATCGAAAGGCGCACCAGCGTCCGGACGGAAGTGATGGAGGAGGCGGGCCTGTTTTTCAGCGCTAGCCGCAGCATTTTCCACGGCGCAGCTTTGAATATCTCGGCGAGCGGGGCCAAGCTGGCTCTCGATCGCCTTTACGCTTTGCCGCCGCGTTTCCTGCTGTCGTTCGACGGCTTCAATTCGGCGCAGAGCTGCAGCGTGGTCTGGTCGCGCGGAAACTTCCTGGGCGTCAGGTTCGAGCCCGCGACATTGCCCGCTCCGGCGATGAGGGAGCCGGCCAGGGCGCAGTGAAATTGCGCGGTTGCAATTATTGAGCGGCGACGATCTGCGGCGGGATTGCGCGGGAACGGCGTTCAGGCGGCCGGTCGAACGTCGCCCCGACATACATGCGATCGCGCCAGACCGTCCGGCAGGATTGGACGGTAAGGAAGTTGTCGAAAGACAATTCGAACCGCCTAGGGATTTTCAGGCCGCCAAGCTGAATCCTCACTCCGCCATCCGAGATCTCGCGCACCATGCCAGCGAATACGCCGCGCTTCTTGCCGCAATAGATCAAAACTCCTCTTGCGACCGGAACGCGCCCGCTCGCCCGTCTTTCCAGCATTGTCACTCCAAACTTTCGATACTTGGCGGTTGCTAGGTCTTGACCGCGCGAACCTCAAGCAATTCCACGATTTTGCGTTAAAAAACAAAATGAACCGCGCCGGCGCCCCTATCGCTGCGAATCGGAAGGGGGCGGGGCCGAAAGTTTTCCCCAGCCGGCGTTGTGAAATGCGCCCTTCGGCAACCCTACGTGTTCAAAAAATACGACTTTTCGTTGCAAAAAGGCCACTGTGTTGACAAACTCGGCTCTCTGGGCATGGATGGTTAACGACGTGATTGTCATGGTTAAGGAGAGCTTCTATCGTTAGTTGTTGACACCGAAAGGGGCAGGCCATGAGGATGCGGCGCAACCTCGGCATCGTGGCGGGGCTGGTTCTTGCTTGGACACAGTCGCCAGTCTTGGCGGCCGATATGCCAGTAAAGGCCCCGCTAGTAGCGGCCGAACCAGTTGAGTACGGAAATATTTATTTCGGTACTGACGTTAATACCAACCACGGCATCGTGGGCTATGCCGGCATTCTCTATGCCCCGGGCGGCATGGATAAATCCGGCCTCCGACTGTCGGCCTTCGGGCTGTACGGGAAGTATCGCTACAATAATGACGACCCCACGACCCCGACCACGTTCGACGGGCGTTTCGGGTCAGTCGATGCCTTGGTGGGCTACAGCCAAGTCTGGAACAATGGCGCGGCCACGCTGCAGGTCGGCGCGAACTGGCAGGATCACAACATAAGCCCGTTCGATCCCGACAACCCCGTCCAGGGCAGCAAGCTCGGCTTCAAGGTTCAGGGCGATTTCTGGGTTAATCCGACGCCGCAGACGCTGGTTTTGGGCATCGCCTCGTACAGCACGGCGTTCAATACCTATTACTCGATCCTGCGCTTCGGCTACGACTTCTTCGGCAAGGAATTCTACATCGGTCCGGAAGTCGGCGCCCTGGGTAATGAGCGCACCGATCAGCAGCGCGTCGGCCTCGCGATCGTGGGCATTCCGATCACGAAGACTGTGTCGCTGACCGTGTCCGGCGGCTGGCTACACGAGCGCAATGAAAAAGACGCGGGATACGCCACCGCCAACCTCGACTTTTCGTTCTAATTTCTCCCGGTTCTGTTATCGCGGGCGGCACATCGGAAGCTGTGCCGCCCGATCTCTTTTTGCCGACGTGCCCTGCTTATGTGGACGCGTTTTGGCCGCATTTGAGAATCGCGGCTGCCCTGGCCGCCGCACGACATTGCGCCGCGCGCAATCTTCACGTTCCGCGTTTCGCGCGCAAAACGCACCGGTGTTTACCAGTTAACTGCGCCTTTTCAGCATACTCCTACCTTTAGCTGGGATTTATTCAAATAAGCGACTACTGCGATCGGTGTGTTTAAGGAAATGCACACCACGTTGCGTAGGACCGCGTAAAGCATGGAAAGTTTCCAGGCGGGAGTCTGCAAGCGAGCGAGAAGGGAAGTCGTCATCGGCCTGGCTTTGCTGGTCGTCACGATGGGCTCGTTCGCCCTGTTCTTCGCGCTGAACTATTTTCATACGCGCGGCATTCTCGAGCAATATCTGCCGGTCTCGAGCACCGAACGAGTCTTCTACAACCTGATTTTCTTCGTCTTCATGTACGGCAGCTTCACCTATCAGGTGTCGCGCCTGGCATTTTTCTGGAAAGTCCGATCCCGCGTCGCCTCTACGCGCAAGGATCTCGAGCGATTCTCCGCGAAAGGGGCTGCTGCTGCCCCACACGTCGAGATCATCGTTCCGAGCTACAAAGAAGAAGTACACGTCATTTGGCAGACGTTGATGTCCGCTGCGCTGCTCGATTACCCGAGCCGAGGCATCGTGCTTCTTCTCGACAACCACCCCAATCCCGCCAGCGCGCAGGAGCGGGACCTGCTGCTACGGTCGCGACAGCAGGCAAGCATCATCGCGAGCCAGTTGAGACCGCTCGCCGCCGAATTTGAAGCGGCGGCGCGCCGATTCCGTGATCAAGGCGTGAGCCGGGCGGTCGTCGCCAAGGAAGCGATCGAGGCGGCCTCGCTTTACGACAAGGCGGCGCAATTCCTGGAGAAGCTCGCCGAAGACGTCCGCAAGGGAAAGTTCGGCGGAGAGAACGATCATACCCGGCAGTTTTTTGTCGAAAAGATTCTTCTCGATCCTGCCGCGCAGCATCGTGCCCGCGCTGAGCGGCTCCGAGCCGGCACTCCGAGCCACGAGGAGCTGTCGGCCGAGTTCGATCGGCTCGAATATCTTTTCCGCGTGCGTATCGACACTTTCGAGCGCAAGCAATATGCGAACCTCTCGCACGCCGCGACCAAGGCCGCAAACCTCAACGCGTATATTTCGGTCATGGGGCGCAGCTTCGACGTCGTAAAGCGCGGGAACGAGCAGTTGCTGATCGAGGCCTCTGGCAAGCCGGCGCCCGGCGCCAGAGCGGAATCGGTCGATTTTCCCGACGCGCCCTATCTCATAATTCTTGATGCCGACAGCTTCCTGCTGCCGACTTACGCCACGTGCATGCTGTCCACGATGGAATCGCCGGGCAACAAGCGCGTCGCAGTGATGCAGACGCCCTATACGAGCTTCCCCAACACGCCGCATCTGATCGAGCGGGCGGCGGCGGCCACCACGGACATCTATTATTACGTTACCGAGGGAATGAGCTTTGCTCATGCCGGGTCGTGGATCGGCGCGGCGGCGGCAATTCGAAAGTCGGCGCTCCTCGACATTGTCACCTACGAGGAGGAGCGAGGCTATTCGATCCCGATCTTTATCCAGGACAAGACTGTTATCGAGGACACCGGCGCGACGATCGATCTGGCGCGGCGCAACTGGTGGGTCCAGAACTATCCTGCCCGTCTCTCGTACAGCGCGACACCCTCCGATTTTGGAGCGCTCGTTATCCAACGTCGGCGCTGGTCGAACGGAGGCTTAATCATCCTGCCGAGCGTGCTTCGCTATATCATGACGCTGAGCCTTCGCCCGCGGCATGTGCTCGAGGCGTTGCTGCGCATTCACTACATGATCATGCCGGCATGCATCTCCACCTCGATGCTGGCCATGCTGATCTATCCGTTCGATTTCAAATACGTCAGTAGCTGGATCTATATCACGCTGCCACCCTACATCTATCTGGTCTGCCGCGATCTTGCGCATACCGGCTATCGGCGACGTGATTTTCTCAAGGCTTACACGCTGTTCCTGATCCTTCTGCCGGTCGTGCTCAGCGGCGTGAAGAATTCGCTCCTGCAGATCGTGTTCAAGGAAAAGGCGCGATTCGGCCGCACGCCGAAGATCGCCAAGCGTACGGCCGCGCCTGCCGCGATCCATCTGGCGATTCTGGGATTGCTCGGCTGGTCGCTTCACACCGCCTACAACGATCTCGTCTCGCAAATGAATCAAATGCACGCCGTATTCGCACTCTCGAACGTCGTGGCGCTTGGATACGGCATCGTGTGGCTGATCGGAATTCGCGCGATGGGGCAGGACTTGTTGCTGTCGCTGAGGGACCGTTTGCTGCAGTTGAGGGCCCGCTTGGCGTTTGGTCGCTTCCGCGAACGCGTGATCGCGCCGCCGCTCCAGCCGCTTGATCTGCCGACTGGCGCTTCTGCCGGAAACGAACCGGCCGCGGTTGTTGATCCGGCAGGGGGGGCGCGCGATGACGGCGGGGAGCGGCAGCACGTACACCAGAAACAGGCCCGCAAATTCGCCGCCTCCGCGATAGCGATCCGAAGTGTGCAGACCGCCAACGGTCTGATCAATGGAAAAGCGTCGGCAATTCTCCGGCCGAATGCAAGGAAGCATCGGCGGGGATTGATCTCGACGCACTGAAGCAAGAGTTGAGTGCGTGAAAGGAGCAGCCCATGTCGATGCGTAGAGTCGCAAAGTTGGGTTTGGCAGTGGCTATCGTCACGATGTGGGTGACGGCATCGCTCGCGGCCGATTGCGGAGCCAATTCCGGCGCGCTGGGAACGTCGCGAGTGATGGCAGTCAGCCCGTCGGAGTTTCCGCTCGTCGGCAAGCTCGAATATCGCGAGAGCCTGCGGCTGAATGACCGCGAGGTCGTTCTGACGTTCGATGACGGACCCGCCGCGCCTTACACATCCAATATTCTTGATATTCTTGCCTCCGAATGCATCAAGGCGACGTTCTTCATGTCGGGAAGTGCGATCGCGGACGCGCCGGATATCGCCCGGCGGGCTTTCAACGAAGGACACACGATTGGGTCGCACACCTATGACGGCGGCGACCTGGACGAACTCCCGGTCGAGCTGGCAAAAGCCGACATCGACAAGGGACTCGCGGCCGCGGCCGAGGCGCTCGGCAATCCCGGCAATGTCGCGCCGTTTTTCCGCGCGCCCGGCCTCGTAATCTCGAAGCCAGCCGAACGTTATGTTCTGTCCAAGGGGCTCATGATTTGGAGCGCCGACGTCGATGTCGATGATTGGAACGAGCCCAGCGAGGACGAATTCGTGGCGCGGGCGATGGCCGGGCTGGAGCGCGAAGGCAAGGGCATCCTGCTGATGCGGGATGCGCAGCCGGTCACCGCGAGGGCGCTGCGCCAGCTCATCGCCCAGTTGAAGGCGAAAAAATTCAGGATCGTGCACGTCATTCCGTCCAAAGCACCGGCAACGACCGGATCGACTCGGTAGCGCCTTCCGCGCTGCTGTTGAGGGAGGATTGGTCGATGTGTGGCATTGTTGGAATTCTTAGCACCCACGCCGTTGCCGATCCTATGATCGGCGCGCTGAAACGGCTTGAATATCGCGGCTACGACTCGGCGGGCATCGCGACGCTCGAAAACGGCCATCTGCTGCGCATGCGCGCCCAGGGCAAGCTGAGCAATCTTGAAAAGAAGCTGCGGCGACATCCGCTGCGTGGTCATATCGGGATTGGTCACACGCGCTGGGCCACGCACGGGAAACCCAATGAGCTGAATGCCCATCCGCATGCGAGCAAGCAGCTCGCGGCGGTGCATAACGGCATCATCGAAAATTACAGGGAACTGCGCGAGGAGCTCTCCGCGCGCGGTCAGCTATTCGAGAGTGAGACGGATTCGGAGGTCGTGGTTCATCTTGTCGATTGGCATCTGCGCAGTGGCAAGCCTCCGCTGGAGGCCGTGCAGGCGGCGATCGCGCGGTTGCGAGGGGCCTTCGCTCTCGTGTTCATGTTCGAAGGCGAGGAAGACCTGCTGATCGCCGCGAGACGCAATTCTCCGCTCGCGATCGGTCACGGCAAGGGTGAGATGTACATCGGATCCGACGCCATCGCGCTTGCGCCGTTCACGGACGAAATCAGCTATCTCGAGGACGGGGACATCGCGGTGGTTTCGCGCCAGGCCGTTCGCATCTTCGATCAAGGCGGGCGGCCGGTGCGGCGTCCGGCGACGCGGACATCGGTCGGGCCGCGCGAAATCGAGAAAGGCGCCTATCGCCATTTCATGGCCAAGGAGATTGCCGAACAGCCGGACGTCGTCCGGCAGACGCTCTCCTGCTACGTCGATATGGCCCGGGAGACGGCGCGCGATCTGAAGCTTCCGTTCGACTGCGCCGGTCTCGACCGCATTTCGATCTCCGGCTGCGGCACGGCCTATTATGCCGGCATGATCGGCAAATACTGGCTGGAACGCTTCGGCGGCGTGCCGGTCGAAACCGACCTTGCATCGGAGCTTCGCTATCGGGAAACGCCGACGGCGAAAGGGACTCTGTCGATATTCGTGTCGCAATCCGGCGAAACCGCCGACACGCTCGCGTCTCTTCGCCACGCCAGGCAATCGGGCCAGAACATCCTTTCTGTCGTCAACGTGCCGACCTCAAGCATCGCGCGCGAAAGCGATCTCGCGATGCTGACCTGCGCCGGCCCGGAAATCGGCGTGGCATCGACCAAGGCCTTCACCTGCCAGCTAGCAACCCTTGCCGCCCTTTCGATCATGATCGGGCGGCGCAGGGGCGCCATTTCCCGCGAGCGGGAGCGGGAGCTAATCGCCCATCTGAGCGCCATGCCGCGGCACATGCATGAATCGACGCGGCTCGAGGCCAAGATCAGGAAGATCGCGCGCGAAATCTCCAAGTGCCGGGACGTCCTTTATCTCGGCCGCGGCACGAGTTATCCGCTCGCGCTCGAGGGCGCGCTGAAGCTGAAGGAGATTTCCTATATCCACGCGGAGGGTTACGCCGCCGGCGAACTGAAGCACGGACCGATCGCGCTCGTCGACAAGGACGTGCCGATAGTCGTGATCGCGCCACATGATCATGTTTTCGAGAAGACACTATCGAACATGCAGGAGGTGGTCGCGCGCGGCGGGCGCGTGCTGCTGCTGTCCGATTCCAGAGGGGTCGAGGCGGCCGGCGACGGCGTGTGGGAGACGATTGTCCTGCCGGACATGCCGTCGGATTTCGCGCCGCTGGCCTATTCGATCCCGATTCAATTGTTGGCTTATCATGTGGCGGTGGAGCGGGGGACCGATGTCGATCAGCCGCGGAATCTCGCGAAGTCCGTTACCGTGGAATAGGAGTGGGAATGAGGCGATTCGTCGCTTTGCTGTTTGCGGCCCTGTTGATCGGAGGATCGAGTCGCGCCGCAGACGTACAGGTTAGCTGCACGATGGAGGAGACTTTCGACGATCCGCATCCGGTGCTGCATGATGAAAGGAAATCGCTGTTCTGGGTGCGCCCGCTGGAGGTCGATGCCGACGGCGCGCGTAACGCCTATCATCGCGACGATCCGCACGGCAGCAAGGGACTCGCGATCGAGTATTTGGGGAACGGAATGACCATCCTGCGCGGTGGTCGGCCGCTGGAATTCGTACCGGAAGAGAACGGAAATTCCGAGTGGCTGAAGGCCTATCGATCGATTGTTGAAAACGGCTGGAAGGCTCCCGCCGGGATCGAGGTCGATATCTACGGTATCGCGCGCGACAAGAACGATGAGGTTTGTGTCGGGAAGGATGGCCGTCTCGTGTCTTCGACGAGCCTCGTTCAAAATACGCGGGCGGCTGCGTGCGACCCGGCGCGATATGTCGATGCCCTGAAATTGCCCGGAATCGTCCTGCCGAACCGCGCGCCGACGGAGAAGCCGGTCAACGGTGCGGATCCCGAAATCGCGCCGCCATTCGCAAGCCGCGGCGTTTCACGCGGCGATCTTGCCGTCGTCTACAATCCGGAGACGAAAATCTGGAAAGGCGCGTTCATCTACGATACCGGCCCGAGAAACCTGCTCGGGGAGGGATCGGTGCGGCTCGTTCTGGACTTGCGGGGACAGGGCGACTTGCCCGCCTCGGGCGACCAGACGAACTCCCTTGGCATCACCGAGACGCACGTTGTCGTTTTTCCGGGCACAGCCAAGCGTCTCGGCCCCGGAAAGACCTGGACGAAAGCGAAGATTCAGGCGCTTGCGGAGGCACAATTCAGGAAATGGGGCGGCGGCACGATCGAGGGCGCGTTGAACAGGCTTGCGACCTGCGCAGCAGAATACAAGGCGAAATTTCCGGCCAGCGCCTCGGGCGATGACGATGACGAAAATTGAATCTGATCGGCAGGAGTGGACCATGTCTTTCGTAAGAAGCTTCGTGACCGGTTTGGCCGTATTGATCGGCCTTTCGTCGCTTGCGATCGCGGCGGAATGCAAAAATCCTGACGCGCTCGGGGTGTCGCGTACGCTCGAGGTCGATCCGCACGATTATCCGCTGGTCGGCAAAGTGCAGTATATGGAAACATTGCGGCTGAAGGATCGCGAGATCGTCCTGACATTCGATGACGGGCCGGTCGATGATGGCACCGACACCATCCTGAAGGATCTCGCCAGCCAGTGCGTGAAGGCGACATTCTTCATGATCGGGCTTCACGCCGCGGAGTCTCCGGAGCTCGTGCGCCGCGTCTATGACGAGGGGCATACCGTCGGCTATCACACCTTCAGCCATCCCGACGTCGAGAAAATCCCGTTCGATCAGGCGAAGGCCGATATCAACAAGGGCATCGCGGCGGTCCGCGAGGCACTGGGGCCGACGCGCGCCGCGGCGCCGTTTTATCGCCCGCCGTATCTGAGCATGACCAAGGAGTTGGAGCGCTACCTCAACGAAAAGGGTTTGATGGTCTGGAGCATCGATGCGGATTCGGAGGACTGGGTGCCGGCGACGGACGACGCTCTCCTGGACCGCACGATCCAGGCGCTGGAAAAGGCCGGCAAGGGCATCCTTCTGATGCACGACATCCAGCCGGCCACCGCCAGGATTCTCCCGCGCTTGCTCGAGGAATTGAAGAAGCGCGATTTCAGGATCGTGCATGTCGTGCCCAAGCGAGACAAGATGCCGACGGCGCACAACCTCGTTTCGATTGCGACGAACGAAGGCTGGTTCGGCCTGTCGCGCGAGCTGGTGTCGATCATGTCGAGCTTCATCAGCAGCACCTGGGAGCGGCTGGCCACGAAGAGCTAGGCGGACCGGTCCGCCTACGCCTTGTAACCAGCGGTAGCATGGCGTTATTGCTACAATTGGCCGGTTTGCCCGGCCTGTTCGAGCCTGTAAGATGCTGGCAGGCTCAGCCGGGCGCGCCTATTCTTCATCGTCCGAACACGCGAGGGGACACACATCATGTTTCGCAGAATTTTTCTGACAGGGATTGCCGCCATTGCCGCCGCGGGGCTGGCCATGGGCGGGGCCGCCGCCCAGACGCTGGACAAGATCAAGCAGCGCGGAGTTCTCGTCGTCGGGACGAAGGCGGATTACAAGCCGTTCGGGTTCCGCGATCCGAGCGGGACGATTGTCGGGTTCGAGCCGGACATGGCCAAGGACGTGGCCGACAAGCTCGGGGTGAAGCTCGAGCTTGAGCCGGTCGTCTCGTCCAATCGCATGCAGTTTCTTCAGCAGGGCAAGATCGATCTGATGATCGCCACCATGAACGACAAGCCGGACCGCCGGCAGGTCGTCGGCATTATCGACCCGCTCTATTATGCCTCCGGCGTCAACGTGCTGTCCAACAAGAAGGCCGCGCTGAAGAACTGGGAGCAGCTCAAGGATCAGAAGGTCTGCGGGATTCAGGGTGCCTGGTACAACAAGCCGGTGGCCGAGAAATACGGCGCGGACATCGTCGCCTTCAAGGGACAGACGGAGGCCGAGACCGCATTGCTGCAAGGCAATTGTATCGGCTGGGTGTATGACGACACCGCCTTCGCTGAGCGTCTCGCCGATCCGAAATGGGCCGAGTTCGAGATGACTCTGCCGACGATCATGGAGGAGCCGTGGGGTCTTGCGGTCAAGCTCGAGGAGCGGGAAGGGCCGTGGGGACAGTTCATGTCGAAGATGGTGGAGGATTGGCACCGTAGCGGCCGGCTGATCGAGCTGGAGAAGAAGTGGAAAATCCCGGCATCAGCCTATCTGAAGGCGATGCATGAAAAATATAAGAAATAATCTCCGGCACGACATCGGGGCGGCGGCCGTTCGCACGCGCCGCCGTCCAAATGGGCCCTTGAAGCTCTGATGGACCTTCAGCCAATCTGGGATTGGTTCCGGGTGCTGCATGAGACGACCGGAATCAAACTGACGGTTTTTTACGACGCGTTCGATCGCGCGCGCTTCTTTAATGGGTTTCTGACGTCCGTCCGTCTGATGGTCGTCTGCCTGTTTTTCAGCGTCGTCATCGGCGTGATCGGCGCGTGGATCCAGGGATCGCGCTTCCGCGTATTGCGGCTCGTCACGCAGGCCTATATCCAATTCTTCCGCAATACGCCGCCGCTGGTGCAGCTCTATTTCTTTTATTTCGCTCTTGGCGCGTATCTTCGCATTTCAACCGGAAACGGGTTGTCGGTTCCGCTCGTTTCCAATTTTACCTGGGCGGCGATTTGCCTGTCCTTTTATGCGGGCGCGTTCAATATCGAGATATTTCGGGCGGGGATCGAAGCCGTGCCGCGCGAGACGATCGAGGCGGCGGAAAGTCTCGGTTACAGCAGGCTCAAGGCCTATTCCTACATCGTCCTGCCGCTTGCCTTTCGCATCAGCCTGCCGGCCCTCAACAACAATCTCGTCAATCTGATCAAGACGACGACGATTGCTTATGCGATTGCCGTACCCGAGATGCTGTATGTCGCGAATCAGATCTGGTCCGATGAATCCAACGTGCCGGAAATGATGAACCTGCTTCTCGTGGTCTATGTGTCGCTCGTCGGGATTCTGGTGTTTTTCATGGGGCGATGGGAACGGGCGCTTCGGGTTCCGGGGTATATGCAGTGACCGCCAATCGCACGGATCTCCCGGTTTTGCTGCCGTTCCGGCCCGGCGCGGCACCGCACGCGCGGTTTCGCCTGTCGGCCTGGCACGGGGTCGTGCTGTCCGCCGCGCTCATTGTCTCCGTCGCTGTCGGCGAGGCGCATGCACAGGCGAACCCGGCCGCCCCGTCCATCGTTGCGACGATCATCAAGTGGACGCCGCTGCTTGCCCAGGGCTTTGCGCTCAACATCGCGATGAGCTTTCTGGCCATGGCAATCGGGACGGCGATCGGGGTGGGGCTCGGTCTCGGCCAGATCTCGCTGCTGTTGCCGGTGCGCACCTCGTCATGGTTCGTCACCCAGTTTTTTCGCAACTCGCCGTGGCTGGTCCTGCTTTTCTACTGCATGCTTCTGCTGCCGTTCGAAATCCGTGTCGGCGATACGATCATGCCGTTGCCGGGCTGGATGAAGTCAACCCTAGGCCTGTCTTTGCCGGTCATGGCCAACGTGTCGGAGCTCGTGCGCGGCGCGGTCCGGTCGATCCCCTATGGCCAATGGGAGGCGGCGGAATCGCTTGCCTATAACCGCATGCAGACCCTGTGGCTGATCATTCTGCCGCAATGCGTGAAGCGCATGACGCCGCCGTGGATGAACCTCTACGCCATCCTCACCGTGGCGACGCCGCTGACCTCGGTGGTGGGAGTGAGTGAGGCGATGACGCTGACCGGAGACGTCCTGTCGTCGGAAGGGCGCACCGAGTTGCTCGTCCCCATGTATCTTTACCTGTTGCTTTGGTTCTTTCTGTATTGTTATCCGATCGCGCGGGCGACGCTGCGGCTCGAAAAGAAGTTTCAGGTGCGCTGATGATGTGGACCCCCGATCAGCCGCTCGTCCGCCTGCGCGACGTCACGAAGCGCTTCGGGCAGCTTACGGTTCTCAATGGCATCTCGATGGATGTCTATAAGGGGGATGTGATCTGCCTGATCGGTCCGTCGGGCTCCGGCAAATCGACATTGCTCCGTTGCATCAACGGGCTTGTTCCGATCGACAGCGGCTCGATCCTTGTCGAGGGGCAGGAGGTCAACGATCCGAAGCTCGACAAGCTCGCGCTGCGCCGCAAGGTTGGCATGGTGTTTCAGCAATACAATCTGTTTCCGCATCGCACCGCGCTCGAGAACGTAATGATGGCGCCGATCCATGTTCTCAAGCGCGATCGTCAGGAGGTCGAGGTTCAGGCGCGTGAGCTGATCCGTAAGGTTCGCCTCCAGGGCAAGGAGGGGAGCTACCCGGGGGAGTTGTCCGGCGGGCAGCAGCAGCGGATTGCGATCGCGCGCAGCCTCGCGATGAATCCGGATGTGATGCTGTTCGATGAAGTGACGGCGGCGCTTGATCCGGAGACGGTCAAGGAAGTGCTGTTGACTATCCGCCAGCTCGCCGAGGAGGGAATGACCTGCATCATCGTGACCCACGAGATGGGGTTCGCGCGCGAAGTGGCCGACCGGATCTATTTCACAGACGGGGGTGTGATCGTCGAGGAGGGGCCGCCGGCGCAACTGCTCGGTTCGCCGCGCCAGGAGCGCACGCGCGCTTTTCTCGACAAGGTGCTTTGATCGCGCCCGTCCCGCCGTGCCGGTCGTCAGATGATCTGATTGCGGAGGGCGGTTTCGCCGCGCCACAGGCGATCGAGGTTGTCAATCAGGATATCAAGCACGTTGTCTTCGTATTGGCGCGTCTCGCCCGCCGTGTGCGGGGTGATTAAGATGTTGTCGACGGTCCAAAGCGGCGAATTCTCGGGCAGCGGCTCCTCGGCCGTCACGTCGATGGCGGCTCCGGCGATCGTCTTTTTGGACAGGGCCTCGATCAGCGCCCGCTCGTTCACGCATTTGCCGCGGGCGGTGTTGATCAGGAAGGCTGACGGCTTCATGGCTGACAGCGCGGCGGCGTCGATGACGTTTTCCGTTTCCTTCGTCAGCGGGCAGGTGAGCACGACGAAATCGGCGGTGGGCAGGAAGTTCTTCAACTCGGGCAAGGCGTGAACCGAATCCGCGGCGCCTTGTCCCGCCGATGGATCGCGCCTGATGCCGATGACCTTCATATCGAATGCCTTGGCAAGCCTCGCCAGCCGGCCGCCGATGGCGCCGAGGCCTATGATCAAAAGCGTCTTTCCGCTCAGCTCGTCTTCACGCCGGTCGAGATCGGAGATCATGCCGCGCCAAAATTTCCTTTTCTGGTTGTCGCGCGCCTCGGGAAGGCGCCGCGCCATCGCCAGAATAAGCGCCATCGCATGATCGGATACCGCGCGCATGTTGACGCCGCTCGCGCTCGCCAGGCGGATCCCCTTGCTCCGCAGGCCGTCGCGGGAGAACTGGTCGGTACCGGCGCCGATCGACTGGATGAATTGCAGCTTGCTGGCCTTTTCAATCAGGTCGTTTGTCCACAGTCCGGAAATCACAAGGACGTCGGCCGAGGCGATATGGTGCTCAATCTCGCTGCGATTCCAAGCTTGAATATACTTGATGCCGGTGTTGCGCAGAGCAAATCGCGAAGCAAATTGATAAGCAATGTGGGCGAACAGAATTTGCAGGTCCTGTTTGGGCGGCAGCATGATTCTTTCCTGTGGCAGGCGGTTGTCATTCCCGTAAAAGACCGGTCCCCGATTTGAGGATCGACGTCATCGGCGGAACCGGCGCAGAAACTGCACGAGACGCGGGTTGGAGGCGTGATCGAGCAACTCCTCGGCGGTACCGCATTCGATCTTGCGGCCGCCATCCATAAACATGACGTGGGAGGCGACTTCTCGGGCGAAGGCCATTTCGTGCGTCACCACGACCATCGTCATGCCCTCCTCGGTGAGCTGGCGGATGACGGCCAGCACCTCATCGACCAGCTCCGGATCGAGCGCCGACGTCACTTCGTCGAACAGCACTACCTCCGGCGCCATCGCCAGCGCGCGGGCGATCGCCACTCGCTGCGCCTGGCCGCCCGAGAGATGGCGCGGATAGGCGTCGCGCTTGGCGGCGAGACCGACCTTGGCGAGCAGGGCCTCGGCCACGTCGCGCGCCTCCGGCAGCGGCATTCGCTTGACCGTGCGCGGTCCCTCCATGACATTTTCCAGCGCCGTCATGTGAGGAAAAAGATGAAATTGCTGAAACACCATGCCGACCCTGGCGCGCAGCTTCGCCTGCTCGCGGGTCGACAGCGGTTTCTCCTTTGCGCCGAATGTCATGCTGGTCTCGCCGATCCTGAGCGTCCCGCTCGTCGGCTCCTCGAGCAGGTTGAGGCAACGCAAGAAGGTCGATTTGCCGCATCCGCTCGGTCCGATGATGAACTGGGCATCGCCCCGTCTCACCTGCAGAGAAACCCCTTTGACCGCTTCGACGTCACCGTAGAACTTGTGCAGATCGGCGACGTCGATCATCGCCGCCTCAGAGGTCATCGCGGCGCTCCAGCATCTTGGCGAGTTTCTGCAGCGGATAGAGTATGATGAAGTAGATCACGGCGAGACCGGTATAGATTTCAAGCGGACGAAACGTCTCCGAGACCAGCAATTGCGCCGTATACATCAGATCAGGCACGGCGACGATCGCAAGCAGTGAGGTATTCTTCAATTGCAGCACGGTCTGGTTCACGAAGGGCGGCACCATGCGCCGCATGGCTTGCGGCAGCACGACGCGCGTCATCACCTGGCGCGGCATCATCCCGATCGCGCGCGCGGCCTGCCACTGGCCCTTGTCGATCGACATGATCCCGCCGCGGAATATCTCCGCGGAAAAGGCGCCCATATACAGTGTCAGACCGAGACCGGCGGCGAGCCAAGCCGGAATTTCTACCCGCACGGCGATCGGCAGCGCATAGTAGAACCAGATGATCTGCACGAGCAGCGGCGTGCAGCGGAAGATTTGGACGTAGCCGCCGACCGGCGAGACGAGAATACGGTGCCTGCTCAAGAGCAACATCCCGCAGACGACGCCGAGGATCAGCCCCGCGAGCGTCGTGGCGATAGCATAGCCGATCGTGACGACGAGGGCCTTGGCCCAGACATCAAAATGCAGGATGACGCCGAAATCCCACTGATAGCCGGCCATCCTGTGCTATCTCCCGTTGTGGCCGGCCGGCGCGATTGCAATCGCGTGTCCGCCGGATTAGCAAAGCATCAGCGGGGTATCCTTTTCTGTCAAGAACAATCTATCCTGCAAGGAAACGATCATGCCGCACGCGCGGGATAAGAAGGGCAAACGCGACGCACGCGGACACGCCGCCAAGCGATCGGGCAAGACCGACAATGGCCTTGAACGGGCGCTCGGGCAGGTGGTGCGCGAATTCCGCCAGCAGGCGTCGCTGAGTGTCACACAACTCGCCAAGCTCGCGGGACTTTCGCCGGGCATGATGTCGAAGATCGAGAACGGCGCGATCTCGCCTTCGCTCGCGAGCATCCGCGCCTTGTCATCGGCGCTGCAGGTCCCAGTCACCACGCTGTTTCGCGAATTCGATGAAGTTGCGGACGCGACCTTTGTCCGCGCCGGCGAGGGGACGCGCGTGCACCGCAGCGGGCTGAGCCTGTCGCACGAATATTTCGTGCTCGGCCAGACGACCGCCGGCGGCATCGCCGTCGAGCCTTACCTGATGAGCTACACCAAGCAGTCGAAGGTTGTTCCGTTCCTGCACCGCGACGGCACGCAATTCATCTATGTGCTGGAAGGCATGATGATCTATCGCCACGGTCAGAAGACGTACCAGATGTCGAAAGGTGACTCGCTTCTGTTCCAGGCGAACGTCCCGCACGGACCGGAAAGGCTGCTCGATACCCCGGTCCGCTATCTGTCGGTCCTCAGCTATCTCGGCGGCATGGGCGGTTAGCGCCGGGCGCCAACCGCCTCTCCGTCAGAACTGCACTTCCGGCGGCAGCGACGAGAGATCGATGCCGACGCTTTCCATCGACTTCGTCAGCCATTCCTGGATGTTGCCGTTGCCGCGATTGTATTCGGCCCATTTTTGCAGGAATTTCTGAAAGCGGCCGTCGTCGAGCCTCACGCCGGCATAGGACGGCAGCGCATAGGACGGGGTCATCAGGTGAACCTTGCCGAGATCCGGGTTCTTCTGCCGTGAACCGAGGCTGCCCATAATGCCGTCGATATAGCGATCGACGCGCCCGGCCTGCAGCGCCAGCACGCAGTCATCGGACTTTTCCAGCGCCACGCGCGTGGCCTTCGGCGCGAAGCGCTTGATCTGCTGCTCGGAGCTGTTGCCCATCGAATAGCATACGCGGATCGCGGGATCATTCAGGTCGGCCCAGCGATTGCCCGGCGCCGTCCATCCCTTGCGATCGAGCGCGCCAAATCCGAGCGTGTAGAGCGGGCCCGCGAAATCAATCGCCAGCGCGCGCTCTGGCGTGGCATTGAAGCCGAAGAAGGCGTGGCACTTCGCGCTTTGAATATCGAGGATCACGGTCTTGAAGCTCGTTTCCACGAATTCCGGCTCGACGCGCATGCTCTTGGCGACGTCTTTCGCCATCTCGACGGAGAAGCCCTGCCAGTTTCCGTCCTTGTCCTTCCACGAATAGGGCTGATAGGCGGGCACGACGCACGCCACGAGCTTTTTCGTGTTCATGATGTCGGTCCACGCATTTGGATCGGCGGCGAACGCTGCCGTGGACGTCAACGTCACGGCGGCGAGTGCGACAACGTGTGCGATACGCAAGATCCCCTCCTTGCTTCTGTGAAGTCGCCCGTCCCCGATCGCGAAAACGTCTCCCGGGCAGCGGTCGGAGATCGGAATTGACAAAGGCTCGCATGCGCGCAAAGTTCCTGTCAAGAACACATTATCCTATCAGGAATAAGGCACCTGCGTGGTACAGCCGCAGCAACGCCCCTTCGGGAAGGTCATGGCCGACACGGTGCAGTTCATGTTCAACGACACGCCGATCGTGGCGCGCGCCGGGCAAAGCGTTGCCGCCGCCCTGATCGCGGCGGGCGAACGCTGCCTGCGCATCGACGAGGCGGGAAACCCGAAGGGCGCGCTGTGCGGAATCGGCGTGTGCTGGGAATGCCGCTGCATCGTCAACGGCGTGTCCAACACGCGCGCGTGCATGACGCACGTCGCGCCCGGCATGGTCGTGCGCCGCCAGGTGGGCGTCTGATGCCAGCGCGGTGGATCGTCGTGGTCGGGGCGGGGCCCGCCGGGATGGCCGCCGCGATCGAGGCGCACAAGCGCGGCTGCCGCGTCACGGTGCTCGACGAGGCGCCGCTGCCGGGCGGACAAATCTACCGGCAGTCGGCCGCGGCGGCAAAGCCGCGGGAATTCGCCGAGCCCGGCGAAATCGCGCGCAAGAAGCGTCTGCTGGAGGAATTCGCCCAGGCCCGCCCGATCGATTATCGGGCCGGCGTCGCGGTGTATGCCGTGTTCGGCAATCGTGAGGTGCATGTCGCGCAGGGCGAGCGCACCGAGGTTCTCTGTCCGGATGCGGTCGTGCTCGCTACCGGCGTGCGCGAAAACGCCATTCCGTTTCCCGGCTGGACGACCCCCGGCGTCATGTATGCCGGTGGCGCGCAAGCCATTCTGAAGTCGCAGGGCGTGCTGCCGGGCCGGCGCATCGTGGTGGCCGGTTGCGGTCCCTTGCCGATGGTGGTGGCCGCGCAGATGCTGCGCGCGGGCGGAACCGTCGAGGCACTCGCGATCCTCAGTCCGATGTCGAGGATGCTGCGCCGCCTCACCGGCCTCTGGCGGGGGCGGGAAATCCTCCTCGAGGGTCTGCGTTATCTGCAGACGATCCGCGGCGCCGGCGTCACTCGCCTGCCGCGCCATGTCGTGACGCACGCGATCGGCGGGCGGCGGCTGGAAGCGGTGGTGCTGAGCCGGATCGGCCGCGACGGCAAGCCGGTGCGCGGGACCGAGCGGGAATTGGCCTGCGATCTGCTCGCGCTGAATTACGGCTTTACTGCCAACAGCGAGCTTGCCGCGATGGCGGGCGCGCAACTGAAATTCGAGCGGACGGGCGGGGGCTGGGTGCCTGCCGCCGACCGTTTCGGGCGGACCTCGGCCGAAGGCATTTTCGTCGCCGGAGATTGCGCCGGCCTGCGTGGGGCGCTGGTCGCGGAAGCGGAGGGCCGCATCGTCGGCGCGGCCGCGGCGGGCGCGGCAGACCTGGAACACGAATTGCGCGAGGCTCTCTGGCGCCGCAGCAATCATCAGGCCTTTCAGGCAGCCGTCCGCGCGACCTTCGATCTGCCGCCCGCGCTCTGGAGCATCGTCACCGACGACACGATCGTGTGCCGGTGCGAGAATGTGAAATTCGCCGAAATCCGGCAGGCATTCCAGAGCGGCCATGTCACGCCCAACGCGGTGAAGCGCAACGCCCGGCCGGGCATGGGCTGGTGCGCGGGCCGGACCTGCCTGCGCGCGATCGGCGAACTCAGCGAATTCTGCACCGGCGCCGCCCAGGCCGAAACCATGACCGCGCGGCCGATGGCGCGTCCGGTTTCCTTCGCGGCGCTGAGCAATCAAACGCGGGCGGCCTCATGAGCGCGAACGGCAAGAAGGTCGATGTGCTGATCGTCGGGGCGGGCGCCTACGGGCTTTCATGCGCGTGGTGGATGGCGCGCAAGCGCACCGGCGCCTCGATCATGGTGGTCGATCAGGGAGAGTTCGCGAGCGGCGCTTCGGGGCGCAACGGGGCGGGCTTCCGCATGCAATGGGGCCTGGAGATGAACATCCGGCTCTGCCAGGAAAGCATCCGCTTTTTCGAGAATGCGGCGGAGGAACTCGACTATCCGCGCGGCATCGACCTGAAACAGGACGGCTATCTCGTTCTCGCCCATAGCGAAAAGGCTTACGCGAATTTGCGCACGGCGGTCGCCACCCAGCAGGGACTAGGGGTCCCGAGCGAAATGCTCGACGCCGACGAATGCGTGAAGATGGTACCCGCGCTCGGGCGCAACCGTCTCGTGGGCGGCTCCTATTGCGCGAGGGACGGCAGCGCGTCGCCCTTTCTGTGGCTCGACGCCTTGCTGAAGGCGTGCCGGCGCGAGAAAGTAGATGTGCGCTACGGCACGCGCGTACACGGCATCAGGAAAAACGGCGCCGGCTTTTCCGCCATGCTGAACGAGGACGAGATCGAAGCGTACCGCGTGCTGCTTTGCGTGGACTGGGCGGCCCCGGAATTGCTGGCGTCGCTCGGCGTCGAGCTGCCGGTAGTCAGCCTGCCCAAGGAAGCGATCGTCACTGTGCCTTGCGAGCCGAAGGTCAGGCCGATCCTGATCTCGCTCGAGCACCACATCTCGGTCAATCAGGTCAATCGCGGTTCGATCATTTTCGTCGTCTCTCGCGCGCGCGAGGGTTCGGAAGTACGATCGACGCCGGATTTTCTGGCATTCGCCGCGCCGCGGGTGATCGACCTTCTTCCCGGCGTGGCGGACGTGCCGGTGCTGCGTACCTGGGGTGGGGTATCGAGCCTGACGCCCGACATGCAGCCGATCCTCGGGCAAACCGAGGTGGAGGGACTCTACGTGGCGGTATCCTCCTATCGCGGCTTCATGACATCGCCGGCGGTCGGCCGCATGATGGCGGCGCTTATTCTTGACGACGACACCAACGATCCGATCCTATCGAAACTCGGGCCGCGGCGATTCCAGACCGGCGACCTCATCAGCGAGCCGCTGCTCAATCAGGCGTGAGGATGCGTTACTCGATCTTTAGTCTTGTCGCGCAGGCCCTTCAGGGGAACAAGGACTGGCCCGCGGTCTGGCGCGAGCCTGAGCCGAAGGCCGAATACGACGTGGTGATCGTGGGTGGGGGAGGGCATGGCCTTGCGACCGCCTATTATCTCGCCAAGGAGCACGGCATCACCAACGTCGCCGTGCTCGAGCGCGGCTATCTCGGATCGGGCAATGTCGGGCGCAACACCACGATCATCCGCTCGAACTATCTTCTGCCCGGCAACATCCCCTTCTACGAATGGTCGCTCAAGCTTTGGGAGGGGCTCGAACGGGACTTCAACTATAATGCGATGGTCAGCCAGCGCGGGGTGATCAACCTTTATCACTCGGATGCGCAGCGCGACGCCTATGCGCGGCGCGGAAACGCGATGCGGTTGCATGGCGTCGATGCCGAACTGGTCGGACGCGACGAATTGCGCCGGATGGTACCCTATCTCGATTACGACAATGCGCGCTTTCCAATCCAGGGGGCGCTGATCCAGCGGCGCGGCGGCACGGTGCGGCACGACGCGGTGGCCTGGGGCTACGCGCGCGGCGCGGACAGCCGCGGTGTCGATCTGATCCAGCATTGCGAGGTGACCGGCATCAGCATCGAGAACGGGCGGGTGCGCGGCGTGGACACAACGCGCGGCCATATCCGGGCGAAGAAGGTCGGGCTGGCGGTGGCCGGCAACACGAGCCGCGTGGCGGCGATGGCCGGGCTCCGCCTGCCGATCGAGAGCCACGTGCTGCAGGCTTTTGTGTCGGAGGGCGTGAAGCCGCTCATCGACACCGTGCTGAGCTTCGGCGCCGGACATTTCTATATCAGCCAGTCGGACAAGGGCGGGCTCGTCTTTGGCGGCGACATCGACGGCTATAATTCCTATGCGTGGCGGGGCAATCTGCCGGTGATCGAGGACGTGATGGAATGCGCGATGGCGATCCTGCCATCGCTCGGACGCCTGCGCGTGCTGCGTCACTGGGGCGGGCTGATGGACATGTCGATGGACGGCTCGCCGATCATCGACCGGACGCCGGTCGGCAATCTCTTTCTCAATTGCGGCTGGTGCTACGGCGGCTTCAAGGCGACGCCGGCGTCCGGCTATTGCTTCGCGCACCTGATCGCGCGCGAGGAGCCGCACCGCGTCGCTGCCGCCTATCGTCTCGACCGCTTCGCTGCCGGCCGCGTTATCGACGAAAAGGGCCAGGGCGCCCAGCCGAATTTGCACTGATGCGCATCCCCTGTCCTCATTGCGGCACCCGCGCTCTCGAAGAATTCGTTTATCTCGGCGACGCGACCAAACGCCGGCCTGACGGCATGGGCGCGCGCGAGGACGAGGTTTTCGATTACGTCTATATCCGCGCCAATCCGGCGGGGCCGCACCGCGAATACTGGTATCACGCCGCCGGCTGCCGGTCCTGGCTGGTGGTGACGCGCAACACGCGCACGCACGAGATCGGCGAAGTGGTCTGCGCGCGAGACCTGCGTCGGGACGGGGGCGCCTGATGCAGCCCGCACGCATATCGGGCGGCAGCGCGATCGATCGCGGCAAGCCGCTTGGCTTCCGTTTCGACGGCCGGCACTACGAGGGCTATGCCGGCGACACGCTCGCTTCGGCGCTGATCGCCAACGGGGTCAGGCTCGTGGGCCGCTCGTTCAAGTATCATCGGCCGCGCGGCATCCTGTCGGCGGGCGCGGAGGAGCCGAATGCGCTGGTCGAGCTGCGCGACGGGGCGCGGCGCGAGCCGAATACGCGGGCGACGGTAGCGGAGCTTTTTGACGGTCTCGACGCCCGCAGCCAGAATCGTTGGCCGTCGCTTTCGTTCGATCTTCTGTCGCTGGCGTCGCCCTTCGCCTCGCTGATGCAGGCGGGCTTCTACTACAAGACCTTCATGTGGCCGGCATCGTTCTGGGAAAGGCTCTACGAGCCGCTGATCCGCCGCGCCGCGGGTCTCGGCCGCGCGGCGGGCGCCGAGGATCCCGATCATTACGAAAAGGTCTATGCGTTTTGCGACGTGCTGGTGATCGGCGGCGGTCCGGCGGGACTGGCAGCGGCGCTCGCCGCCGGGCGCAGCGGCGCGCGCGTGATCCTGTGCAACGACGATTTTCGGTTCGGCGGCAGGCTCCTGTCCGAGCGGCGCGAGATCGACGGCAGGCCCGGCATCGAATGGGTGGCGGCGGCCGAGGCCGAGCTTTCCGCCATGCCCGGCGTCCGCCTGATGCGCCGGACGACGGTGTTCGGCATGTACGATCACGGCACCTTCGGCGCGGTCGAGCGCGTGGCCGATCACCTCGCGGCGCCGCCGCCGCACGTTCCGCGGCAGCGCGTCTGGCGGATAGCCGCGCGTCGCGCGATTCTGGCATCCGGCGCTATCGAGCGACCGATGGTCTTCGGCAACAACGACCGTCCGGGTGCGATGCTCGCCGGGGCGGTGCGAAGCTATCTCAATCGTTTCGCCGCCGCGCCGGGCCGCAACGTGGTGATTGCGACCTCCTGCGACGACGGCTGGCGCACCGCCGCCGATCTTCTCGCCGCCGGGCTGAATGTCGCCGCCATCGTCGACTCGCGGCCCGGAATTCCGGGAGGCGCGAGCATCCTGGCGAGGGACGTCCGCGTCATTTGCGGGGAGATCGCCGCGGCGCGCGGATCGCGGCACGTCTCGGCGGTCGATGTCGTCGATACGTCCGGGCGAAGCGAAACGATCGCCTGCGACCTGCTGGCGATGTCGAATGGCTGGGACCCAGCCATTCACCTCGCCTCGCATCTGAGCGACCGTCCGGTCTGGGACGGCAGCCGCCAGATCTTCGTTCCCGGCGACCTGCCGCCGCATCTCTCCGTCGCCGGAGCCGCGGCCGGCAATCTCACGCTCGCCCAGGCGCTCGCCGACGGAGCCCGGTTCGGCGCGGGCGCGGCGATCGAATGCGGATTTTCCGCCGCCGCCGGCGAGACGCCCGGCACCGACCCGGAAGTGGCGGTCGGAACGCCGCTATGGCGATCGGCGTCCTCGCGCGGCAAGGCGTTCGTCGATTTCCAGAACGACGTCACCACGGCCGACATCGCGCTCGCGCATCAGGAAGGCTTCCGGTCGGTCGAACATCTGAAACGCTACACCACGCTTGGCATGGCGACCGATCAGGGCAAGACCTCGAACGTGCCGGGTCTCGCCATCATGGCGGAGCTGCGCGGCAAGGCCATTCCAGACGTCGGCACGACCGTATTCCGCCCCCCCTACACGCCGGTCGCGATCGGCGCGCTCGCCGGGCATCACCGCGGCAAGGATTTCAGGCCCGCGCGGTTCGCGCCCTCGCACGCCTGGTCGAAGGAGCAGGGAGCCGTTTTCGTCGAGACGGGGCAATGGCTGCGCGCGCAATATTATCCGCGCGAGGGCGAGCGCGACTGGCTGGAAACGGTCACGCGCGAAGTCAGGACCGTGCGCGGGGCGGTTGGAGTCTGCGATGTCTCGACGCTCGGCAAGATCGACATCCAGGGAGACGACGCGGCGGCCTTTCTCGACCGCGTCTATGCCAACACCTTCAGCACGCTCGCCGTCGGCAAGGCGCGCTACGGGCTGATGCTGCGCGAGGACGGCTTCGTCATGGACGACGGCACGACCTCGCGACTCGGCGACAATCATTTCGTGATGACGACGACCACAGCCAATGCCGGCAAGGTGATGCAGCATCTCGAATTCTGCCATCAGGCGCTCTGGCCTTCGCTCGACGTGCAGATGGCCTCGGTGTCGGAGCAATGGGCGCAATTCTCGGTCGCCGGCCCGCGCGCGCGCGACACCTTGCGCAAGGTGGTCGATCGCCAGCACGACCTGTCGAACGAGGCGTTTCCCTTTCTGGCGGCGAGAGCGATCACGGTCGGCGGCGGAATCACCGCGCGGCTGTTCCGGATCTCGTTCTCGGGAGAGCTTGCCTACGAGCTGGCGGTGCCGGCGTCGTTCGGCGACGCGGCGGCGCGCGCCATCATGCGGGCGGGGGAGGAGTTCGGCATCGCCCCATACGGCACCGAAGCCATCGGCGTCATGCGAATCGAGAAGGGACACGTCGCCGGCAACGAGCTGAACGGCCAGACGACCGCCTACGATCTTGGCCTCGAACGCATGGTGTCGGCGAAGAAGGATTTCATCGGCCGCGTCATGGCCGCGCGGCCGGCTTTGCGCGATCCGGAGCGCCCGCGCTTCGTCGGCTTCAGGCCGCTCGACCGCCGACAGCGGCTGACCGCCGGCGCGCATTTCATCCCGATCGGCGCGGCGGCGACCGCGGACAACGACGAGGGTTACATGACCTCGGTCGCGGTCTCGCCCACGCTCGGCCATTCGATCGGGCTCGGCCTGCTGCGACGCGGCCCCGAACGCATCGGCGAACGCGTGCGGGCGGTCGATCCCGTCCGCGGCCGCGACATTGAGGTGGAAATCTGCTCGCCGGTTTTCGTCGATCCGCAGGAGGAGAAGCTCCGTGTCTGAGGCATGGCAGCCGCGAGATGCGACGCACGGCGTGATCGTGCCGGGCCGTTACGGCCGCGGCGGCGAACCGGGTGTTCGCGTCCTGCGCCGCGCCGGGCTCCGCCTCGCGACGATCATCGCCGGCAAGGGGCGAAGGGAGGAGGCCGCGCGCGCGCTGCAGGAGCTTGCGGGCACAGCTCCACCCGCCGCGCCGAAAGCGGCTCATGGAATAATGAGCCTGGTCTGGTCCGGGCCGGACCAGTGGCTGATGGTGGGGGATCGGGCCGATGCGGTGGAGGCGGCCGCGCGGAAGCTCGCGGGGCTTGCCGCGGTCAGCGACCAGAGCGACGCGAGGGCGGTGGTGCGGCTTTCGGGCGCGCGCATCCGCGATGTGCTGGCGAAGGGATGCCCGATCGACCTGCATCCGCGCGTCTTCAAGACCGGGGATGCGGCGCTGACCGCGATCGCCCATATCGGGGTGCAGCTCTGGCAGATCGACGATCAGCCGGCCTACGACATCACCGTGCCGCGCAGCATGGTGTCGAGCTTCTGGTCGTGGTTCGATGCGTCGGCGGCCGAGTTCGGATACGCGGTAGAATAGTCGGTCACGGGCTTTCCCATTGCCCTGATCGCTCCGAACGGAGCGCCGCGTCGATCACCCGCATATTCGCGATCGAATCCTCCAGCGTCATTTCCGGGGCCCTCTCGCCGCGGATCGCGCGGGAAACCGCCTCTCCCTGCAGCGTGAAGAAATTGGAAGCGGCGAGTTCGATCCGCTCCGCG
This sequence comes from Pseudorhodoplanes sp., assembly GCA_035548355.1. Classification (GTDB taxonomy): domain Bacteria; phylum Pseudomonadota; class Alphaproteobacteria; order Rhizobiales; family Xanthobacteraceae; genus Pseudorhodoplanes. The sequence goes on along the minus strand of DASZTD010000022.1, from coordinate 93,219 downwards.
CCGCCGCCGATGCTGTCGCGGCCGTCGTCGACGATCAGGTGGACCGGACGGTCGTCGGGGATGTTGATCGGAATCTCGACCTCGATCGAGCCTTTCGTTCCGAAAACGCGAAGCCGCTGCGCGCGCGCAAGCTGCGTCGATACCAGCAGCGTCGCTGAGCCTTTCGGAAAGTCGAGCATCAGCGATGTGCGGCGGTCGGTCTTCATCGCGGGGTCGCGGTCGATCAGGCTCATCACCCGGCGCGGTTCCTGTCCGAAGATCATCCGCGAGAACAGCACGACATAACAGCCCAGATCCATTAAACCGCCGCCGCCGGTTTCCGGCTTGTTGCGGATGTTCTGCGGATCGAGATTGGCATAGGTGGCGTGCGCCTGGACGGCATGCACGTCGCCGATGCGGCCGGATTGAATGAGCTTTATGATCTCGACCCAGGTCGGCGCATAGCGGACCATGAAGCCCTCGACGATAATCCTGCCGCTTCGATCGCGCGCGGCGACGAGCCGCTTTGCTTCCTCGGCATTCATGGCAAGCGGCTTCTCGACCAGCACATGCTTGCCGGCGTCCGCCGCGCGCTCGGCCCATTCCACATGCATGTGGTTGGGCACCGGAATATAGACGGCCTCGATGCGCGGGTCGGCCAAAAGCTCCTCGTAGCTCCCGTAGGCGCGGGCGATGCCGAATTGCGCCGCCGCGGCCTTGGCTTTCGCCAGATCGCGGGAGGCGATGGCGTCGATGGTGAGATTAGAGGCCTTCTGCATCGGCCCGATCACCCGCTCGAGGCCGATCTTTGCGGTGCTCAATACACCCCAGGCAACTTTATCCTTCATCGCTTCCGTCCCTATGTCAGCGGCAGCATGTTTGTATATTTGACCTGCTCGAGCGCAAAGCTCGACTCGATCGAGGCGACGCCGTTGAGGCGCGTGAGCTTCTGCTTCAGGAACCGTTCATACGCGGAAAGGTCGGCGACCACCACCCGCAGGAGATAGTCGCGCGGCCCGGTCATCAGGTAACATTCCAGAATTTCCGGCCAACGGACGATCGCCTTGGCGAAACGGTCCAGCGCCTCCTGCCTCTGGCTTTCGAGCTTGATCGAAACGAAGACACTGACCGGAAGCCCGACCGCCTGCTGATCGAGAAGGGCGACATAGCGCAAGATCACGCCCGCCTTCTCCAGCATGCGGACGCGGCGCAGGCAGGGGGAGGGCGACAGCCCGACCCGGGCCGCCAGTTCGGCGAGGCTAAGCCGGCCGTCCTGCTGCAGCAGGGCGAGAATCTTGCGGTCGATGGCATCGAGCGGGCGCGTTTGCATGGATCAACCTGTTTTGACTTGAAAATTGGCAGAATAGGCTAATTTTCCCTCGCAGAATGGACGATTTTGGCCGATGCTGCCAATGGCGGCATGCGAGGCTACGATTCGATCTGGCAGGTCGTCATGTCCAAGAACGCGGCAACAGACAACAAGCTTCTCATCCTGCGCGAACTGGAAAAGAAGGTCCTTTGGCTCGCGAGCTGGATGATCCACAACGCCAACCACCTGCGCGAGAGCGACGGGCTGAAGGTCGGCGGACACCAGGCGTCCTCGGCCTCGCTCGCCACCATCATGACAGCGCTCTATTTCGACGTGCTGCGACCGCAGGACCGCGTCGCCGTCAAGCCGCATGCCTCGCCCAATTTTCACGCCATCCAGTATCTGCTTGGCCGCCAGACGCGCGAGAAGATGGAGAATTTCCGCGGCTACAAGGGAGCGCAGAGCTATCCGTCGCGAACCAAGGATACCGACGATGTCGATTTCTCGACCGGCTCCGTCGGCCTCGGCGTGGCCCAGACGCTGTTCTCCTCCATCGTGCAGGATTATGTGCGCGCGCATGGCTGGGGCACGGACGAGCCGGAAGGGCGGATGATCGCGCTCGTCGGCGACGCCGAGCTAGACGAAGGCAACATCTTCGAGGCGATGCTCGAGGGCTGGAAGCAGGGGCTGCGAAATTGCTGGTGGATCATCGATTACAACCGCCAGAGTCTCGACGCGGTAGTCCGCGAAGGCCTGTGGGCGCGTCACGAGGCGCTGTTCCGCAATTTCGGCTGGGATGTCGTGATCCTGAAATACGGAAGCTTGCTGGAGCAAGCATTCCGCGAGCCGGGCGGCGAAAAGCTTCGCAGCTTCATCGACAATTGCCCGAACCAGCTTTATTCCGCGCTGGTGTTTCAGGGCGGGGCCGCATGGCGCCGGCATCTGCTCGACGCGATCGGTGACCAGGGCGACGTCACGCGTCTGATCGAGAAGCGTTCCGATGATGAACTGGCGCGGCTGATGACCAATCTGGCCGGGCACGATCTTGCCTCGCTGACCGAAGCCTTCCGCAAGGTCGATCACGACCGGCCGGTCTGCTTCATCTGCTACACCATCAAGGGGTTCGGCCTGCCGATGGCCGGTCATAAGGACAATCATGCCGGCCTGATGACGCCCGCGCAGATGGAGGGCTTTCGCGCCGCCATGAATGTGCGGCCCGGCCACGAATGGGACAGGTTCGAGGGGCTCGCCTTGCCGGCGCAGACGTTGCAGGATTTTCTCGACCGGGTGCCGTTCGGCAAGCGCCGCATGCGCGGGCCCGCCCCGCAACTCGACATTCCCGAAAACCTCCCGGTCGCGATTCAACCGGTGATGTCAACGCAAACAGGCTTCGGCGCGATCCTGAACGAGATCGGCCGCAGCGACGCGCCCTTTGCCGAGCGGATCGTGACCACTTCGCCGGACGTGACCGTGTCCACCAATCTCGGGCCGTGGGTGAACAGGCGCGGATTATTCGCGCGCGAAGCGATGGCCGACACCTTCAAGAGCGAGCGCATCCCCTCGACGTTCACCTGGGATTTCTCGCCCAAGGGCCAGCATATCGAGCTTGGTATCGCGGAGATGAACCTGTTCATCAATCTTTCCGCGCTCGGGCTGTCGCACGCCATCAACGGGGAACGGCTGCTGCCGATCGGCACGCTCTACGATCCCTTCATCGCGCGCGGTCTCGATGCACTGAACTATGCCTGCTACCAGGATGCGCGTTTCATTCTGGTGGCGACGCCTTCCGGCATCGCGCTGGCGCCGGAGGGGGGCGCACACCAGTCGATCGGCACGCCGCTGATCGGGCTTGCTCAGGACGGACTTGCCGCTTTCGAGCCGGCCTTCGTCGATGAGCTTGCGGTGATCATGTCGTTCGCGCTGAGCTACATTCAGAAGAACGGCGACGGGACGCAGTCCGAACGCAACTGGCTGCGCGACGAAACCGGCGGCTCTGTCTATCTGCGCCTGTCGACGCGGCCGATCGAGCAGCCCGGCCGGGAGATGACGGCGGAATTGCGCCAGGGCATCGTCGATGGCGCGTACTGGATGCGAAAGCCCGGCCCGAATGCGCAGGTCGTTGTCGCCTATACCGGCGCGGTGGCTCCGGAAGCGATTGAGGCGGTGGGGCTGATGGGCGAGGATCGCCGCGATGTCGGCTTGCTCGCCGTGACATCGGCCGACCGCCTTAATGCCGGATGGGCCGCGGCGCAGCGCGCGCGCGAGCGCGGCCTCGTGCATGCGCGCTCGCATGTCGAGCGGCTGCTCGCGGACGTGCCGCCGCATTGCGGCATCGTCACCGTACTCGACGGCCATCCGGCGACGCTCGCCTGGCTTGGAGCGGTCGCGGGCCATCGCGTGCGTCCGCTCGGTGTCGAGCATTTCGGCCAGACCGGAACCGTTGCCGAGTTGTTCCGCCATTACGGCATCGACGCGAACGCAATCGTCGCGGCGGCGCAGTCGATCGCGCCGGGCCGGCCGATCCGCCACCTGAAGGCGCTGCCTTGATGGCCGGGGCGGGGAGGGATCACAGCCTTGCCGCTTCGACCGACCTTGCCGCGTTCCGCGCGATCTCGTCCCATTTCGCCGCCTCGATCAACGGACGCGTGGCGAGATAGCCGCCGCCGGCGGCGATGCAATTGGGCTGGCTGAGATAATCCTTCACGTTGCCGTCGGAGACCCCTCCGGTTGGGCAGAAGCGCAGCTCCGGGAAAAGCGGCGCGACATGCTTCAGGAATCCGACGCCGCCGAACAGGTCGGCGGGAAAGAATTTCAATTCATTGAATCCGTATTCCCGCGCACGCAAGGCCTCGGAGGGTGTCGCCACGCCGGGCAGGAACGGCATCTGCGCCGCGCCGGCCGCTTCGGCGAGCGCGGGAGTGAGGGCAGGGCTGACGGCAAACCGGGCGCCGGCCTCCTTCACCTGCGCGAAATGTTCAGGTCGCGTGAGTGTGCCTGCGCCGATCACCGCCGGGCTGCCGGCCCGGCTCATCCGCGCGATCACCTCGAGCGCGCGGGCCGAGCGCAGAGTCACCTCGATGGCGCGGATGCCGGCCGCGGTCAGCGCCGCGAGCAGCGGCTCGGCGTGATCGGGATTCTCGACGTGAAGCACCGGCACGAGGCGCGGCGCGCCCTGGATCAAGCTTGCAAAAGTGGCAGGCAAGATGTCCTCCGCAACGGTCAGCGCGAACGAATGCGCCGGAGCGTCTGTTCCACATGCGCGATCGGCGTCGACGGCAATATGCCGTGGCCGAGATTGAAAATGAACGGCCCGCCGCCGAAATCGCGCAGCACCGTATCCACCGCCCGGTCCAGCGCCGGTCCGCCGGCGAGCAGGACGAGCGGATCGAGATTGCCCTGCACCGGAACGCGGCGCTGGATCGTCTCGCGCACGAAAGCGGGCTCCGCCGTCCAGTCGAGGCTGACGGCATCCACCGCGCTCCGCTCGACGAAGGCAGTAAGCGAGGCGCCGGCGCCGCGCGGAAAGCCGATGATCCGGGCGCCGGGAACCTGCCGCCGCACGTTGTCGATCAGCTTACGCACGGGCGCGATGCACCAGCGCGCGAATTCCTCCGGCGGCAGGACGCCCGCCCAGGTGTCGAAGATCTGCACGGCATCGGCGCCGGCCCGCAACTGGCCGACGAGATAGCGGGTCGAGGTTTCCACCAGGATGTCGATCATGCGCGCGAAGGCATCCGGCGCGCGATAGGCCATGATGCGCGCGGGCGCCTGATCGGGCGTGCCCTGGCCCGCCACCATGTAAGTCGCGACTGTCCACGGCGCCCCGCAGAAGCCGAGCAGGGCGACCGCCGGCGGCAATTGCCGCTTCACCAGGCGGACCGTCTCGTAAACCGGCTCGAACACGCTGTCGTCCGCGTCTGCCGCCCATGCCTCGAGCGCGCCGGCATCGGCCAGCGGATCGAGCCTTGGTCCTTCGCCCTGCTCGAAGCGCACGTTCCGGCCGAGCGCGTGCGGCACGACGAGAATGTCGGAAAACAGGATCGCCGCGTCGAAGGCGAAGCGCCGTACCGGCTGCAGCGTCGCTTCTGCGGCAAGTTCGGGGGTGAAGCAAAGATCTAGAAAGCTGCCGGCACGCTCCCGCACGGCGCGGTATTCCGGCAGGTACCGGCCGGCCTGGCGCATGAACCATACCGGGGGGACCGGCTGTGGGCGGCGCGCGAGCGCCTCGATCAGGGGCTTGCTGTCGGTGACGGGCAAAATCGGGTTTTCCGGCCAGGGCTTGCGGGGATTCTCCGGCTCTCCTCTAACATCAAGCGGCCCCCTCTTGGTAGGATGGAAAAGCCGCGACGCGAGGACGCGATGGATTTCATCTTCATGCTAACGCGCGATGACCGCACGATCGACGATTGCCTCGATCTGTTCGACCTTGTCGCCCCCGTCGGCCTCGGCCATATCGGCTTCAAGGATATCGGCGTGCCCGCGGCGACGCTGGAACGGCTCGCCGCCCGCATTCGCGCCGCCGGCGCCACCTCCTATCTGGAGGTGGTTTCGACCTCGAAGGAGGCGTGCTTGCGCTCGGCCAGGTTCGGGCGCGATCTCGGCGTGGACCGCCTGCTCGGCGGCACGCATGTCGAGGAGATTCTCGGCATCCTGGAAGGCTCGGGCACGGCCTATTATCCATTCCCCGGGCGTCCGCACGGGCACCCGACGATGCTCGCCGGCTCTCCCGCCGAGGTCGAGGCGCATTGCCGCAGCTTCCGAGCGGCCGGCTGCGCGGGCGCCGACCTGCTCGCCTATCGCTCGACCGATGCCGATCCACTCGATCTCGTACGTGCCGCGCGGCGCGGCCTGGGCGACGGCTTTCTGATCGTCGCCGGCTCGGTGAGTTCGGCCGAGCGCATTCGCGCCGTCAGCCGGGCGGGCGCCGACGCCTTTACCATCGGCACCGCCATATTCGAGCGCGCCTACAGCCCGGGCAAGGACTCGATCCTGTCGCAGCTCGCAGACGTTCTCGCCGATTGCCGCGCGGCGAGCGCGCTCTCCCCGCGCAAGGTCGCCCTGTAATGTCCGCCGCGCTGCTCGACAGGCTCCTGTCCGGCAGGCTGGCAAATCCGGACGGCGCGGGCATGCTGCAGGTGCCGGTCAGGTCGGTCGTGATCGCGCGCGGTCTTGCGGCCGCGGCCTGCGACCTGATCGCGCCGCTCGGACTCGGAGGGCGCCTGGCCGCCGTCATGGATCCCGACACGCGCGCGGTCATGGGAGAGGCGGTGGCCGACGCGCTGCGCCGCGATTATCGGGTCGAAGTCATCTGTTTCGGCGACAGCCCACATCCGGACATGGAGGCGGTGAGCTTCGTGCGCGAGCACGCGCGCGGCGCCGACGGGATCGTCGCGGTCGGCTCCGGATCGCTCAACGACATTGCCAAGCACGCCGCGTATCTCAACGACATTCCGTATGCGGTCTTCGGCACTGCTCCCTCGATGAACGGCTATGCCTCCTCCTCCGCCGCGATCACCGAGGACGGCCTCAAGAAGTCGCTCGCTTCGGCCGCCCCGCGTGGCATCTTTCTCGATCTCGAGGTGATGGCCGCCGCGCCGGCGCGCCTGATCGCGGCGGGAGTGGGCGACTCGCTGTGCCGCGCCACCGCGCAGACCGATTGGCTGATGTCCCATCTCCTGCTCGGCACGAAATACCGGCAAGCCCCGTTCATGTTGACCGCCGATGACGAGGAGGAACTGCTCGGGCGGATCGGAAGCATCGCCGCGCGCGACGTCAAGGCCGTCGAATTGCTCGCGCGCATGCTCGTCATGTCCGGGTTCGGCATGACGATCTGCGGCGGCTCCTATCCCGCAAGCCAGGGCGAGCACCTGATCGCGCATTACATCGACATGCTTGGAAGGAATTTGCCGCGCGCCTTTCACGGCGAGCACGTGGCTGTCGCGACGATGACGATGGCGGCGCTGCAGGACCGCATTCTCGAAAGGGAATCTTTGACATTGTCCCCCTCCGCCGAGACCGAGCGGGATTTCATCGCCCATTTCGGCGAGGATCTCGGCCGCTCCTGCTGGCGGGCGTGGCTGCCGAAACGGATCGACGCGGCGGCGGCCGATGCGCTCAACCGCAAACTGGCGGCGGACTGGCCGTTGATGCGTGCGCGGCTGAGGACGGTGGGCCGGTCCCAGGCCGCGCTCGGGCAGGCCTATGCCGCCGCCGGCGCGCCGCTCGTCAACGGGCAGATCGGTGTCCCCGACGACTTCTACCGCGAGGCGGTGGCCAACGCCCGCAGGATCCGCGACCGCTTCACCTTTCTCGATCTCGCCGCGGCCGCCGGTCAGTAGGTGGCGCGTCCGCCGGAAATGTCGAAAATGCCGCCGGTCGAGAAAGAGCAATCGTCGGAGGACAGCCAGGTCACGAGCCGCGCGATCTCGTCGACCTCGACGAAGCGGCCCGCGGGGATGCGCGAAAGAATGTCGGCGCGCCGCTGCGGCGTCATTTCCTCCGCCATCGCCGTGAGTGCCGCCGCGGGCGTGACCGCGGTGACGACGATCCCCTCCTTCGCCGTTTCCTTGGCGACCACCTTGGTCAGCGCGATCATCCCGGCCTTGGAGGCGGCGTAGGCGGAGGCGAAGGCGAGGCCTTCCTTGCCCTGGATCGAGGAAATGTTGACGATCCTGCCGCGCGAGGGCTTGGGCTCCTGCGCCAGCATCACCCGCACCACCGACCGCGTGACAAGATAAGTGCCGATCAAGTTGACGTCGATCACGCGGCGGAAATTCGCCGGATCGGTGTCCTGAACGGGCTTCACCTCGCCGAGAATTCCGGCGTTGTTGACGAGAATGTCGATGCGGCCGCGCTCGCGCAAACATGCCTGGACCGCATGTTCGACCCCCGCGTCGTCGGTGACGCTGACGACGCGGATGCCGGGCTTCGTTCCCTCGCCGGCAAGCTCGTCGGCCGCGCGGTTCAGGCTCGCCTTGTCGAGATCCCACAATTCGACCACGGCGCCGGACGCCAACATCCGTCGAGCGATCGCCTTGCCGAACCCGCCTGCGCCTCCGGTCACGATGGAGACGCGTCCCTTCAGATCGTAGCTGTTCATGACCGGAGACGGACTCTGCTTTATTTCGGCAGGAAATCGTTGGTGAAGAACTCGTCCGCCTTCATGGACGTTTCGAGCGCCATGTATTTTTTCATCAGGTCGAGCGTGTCTTCCCAGTCCTTGGCGGCGAAATAGCCGGTCGGCAGCTTTTCCGTCGCCGGCGTCTTCATCAGACCGATGCCGACCTTGAGCTGCTGCAGCGAAAGGTCGGTCTCGAGATCCGGCTTGACCTTCTGGCCGGCCTTGATCGCCGCTTCCGGCTCCTTGATCGCGGCTTCGAAGCTGCGCACCGTCGCCTTGACAAAGCGGCGCACGAGGCCGGGATTGTCCCTGATCAGGTCGTTATGCGTGAAGATCGTCAGCCCCACCGTGTTGGTGCCGTATTTGGAATAGGCGAAGTCGATCAGCGGCGTGCCCTGGCGAGGCAGGGTCAGCGACTGGTTGTCGAGGCCCGCCATCAGCGCCTCGGCGCGCTTCTCGGCGACCGCGACCATCTTGCCGGAGCCTTCCACGCGCAGAATCTTCACTTTGTCGATGTCCACGCCGTTGCGCGCGAACAGGCCCGGCAGAAGCTGCAGGCCCGCTTCGCCCGGCGCAGTGGCCACGGTCTTGCCTTCGATGTCCTTGAGCGTTTTGACGCCCGCATCGGTGCGCACCGCGAGCGAATAGGGGGAGGAGTTGGTCACCGCCATCACCGCCTTCACCGGCGCTCCCTTGGCGACACCGGCAAGGACGCTGCCGCCGTCGGCGAGGCCGAACATGTCACCCTTGGCGCCGACTGTCTGCACCGCGCGCACCGATCCCTGGCCTTCGCCGATGGTCAGTTCGATGCCCTCGTCTTTGTAATAGCCGCGCTCGAGCCCGAGATAGAAGGGCGTATGGAAGCCGTACATCAGCCAGTTGAGGCGGAACGTGACCTTGTCCTGCGCCTGGGCGGCCGTCGTGGCCATGATGGCCGCGACGAGGCCGAGCATTACCGTCTTGTTTCGCATGTGTTTCCTCCGTTGCTATGTTCTGTTTTCGCTTTCCGGTTCAGGTCGCGGTGGCGACGCTGGTCCCGACATTGCGTTGCGAAACGTGCCAGGGGATCGAGATGCGCTCGACGGCCTCGACGGCGGCGTAGAGCAGAAGCCCCATGATCGAGAGGACGAGGATTGCCGCGAACACGCCGGGCGTGTCGAAGCGGTTGGTATAGTCGACCAGCAGATAGCCGAGCCCGCGATCGGAAGAGACGAATTCCGCGACCACTGCCGCAGTCGCGGCGAGCGCGGCCGCGACCTTGAATCCGGTGAACAAGGTCGGCAGCGCATGAGGGATTTGCACGCGCCAGAACATGCGCAGCGGGCTCGCTCCGGTGATGCGGGCGAGGTCGATGATATCGGGGTCGACCGAGCGGAACGCCTGCACCGCCGAGACGACGACCGGGAAGAAGGAGAGCAGGAAGACGATCAGCACCTTCGAGGTGAGGCCGTAACCGAACCAGATCATGAATAGAGGGGCGATTGCGATCTTGGGAATGATCTGCAGAAAGACGATCTGCGGATAGACGACCGATTCGATGAAGCGCGAGACCGCGAACATCAGCGCGAGCAGCACGCCGACGACGACCGCAAAGCCGTAGCCGACGAGCATCGGCTGCGCCGTGTACCACGCGGCGGCGCCGATCGTGGACCACTTGGTCCACAGCGTCGCCAGGACGTAGGAGGGCGCGGGCAGAATGTAGAGTTTGACGCCGATGAGGCGTACCGCCGCCTCCCAGATCACGAGCAGCGACGAGAAGCTCAGGATCGTGCGCCCGTGCGCGCTGACGAGCGCGGCGATTCTGGCCTGGACCGGATTGTTCGGCTGCATCGGCGGCTTCCTCATATCCGAAGATTTTTCCGCACCGCGCCGCGGCCGCAGTTGACGACCGGAAAAACACCCGCCACTGTGCGTCACTTCGTTGATGGAACAGTGTACCACCATATGAGGGTCGTCAAGTCGCAGCTCTCCTCGTGCCTCGACCTGTTGTCCGTGATGGCGTCGAATGCGCACGGCATGCGGCTAACCGATCTTGCTGCCAATCTCGGCGCGCCGAAAAGCTCGACGCAGCGGCTGCTTGAGCATCTGGCCGGCGCGGGCTGGATCGAACAGGACGAGGCGACGAGCCAATACCGTCTGACGACGCGCCTCGCGGTGCTCGGTCACCGCTATCTGGAATCGGCGGGCATCACCAATATCGCGCAGGGGTTGCTGGAGCGGCTGGCGGCGCGCACCGGCGAACTCGCGCGTCTCACCGCTCTCGACGGCAAGCGGCTAGTATGGATGGGATCGGCCCAAGGCGCTCCGCGCGGCCTGCGCTACGAGCCCTCGATGGGAACGAGCATCGTCTCCTACATCACCGCCAACGGCAAGGCGTGGCTTGCGACCTTGCCTGACGACGAGGCGCTCGCGATCGCGGCGCGCGACGGGCTCGGCCGCAAGAGAAGGCCGCCGGCCGGCCCGAATGCGATCACGTCGCCCTCCGACCTGATCGCTGATCTCAACCAGGTGCGCCGCCGCGGTTACGCGATCTCCGACGAGGAGGCCGAACGCGGAGTGGCCGCGGTCGCGGTTGCGATCCGCGATCCGCAGAACGGAAACGTGCTCGGCACGACGAGCGTGGCGGGACCGGTCGTGCGAGTCACCCGTCACAGATACGAATCGATTGTGCGCGCGCTGCAGGACGCCGCGTCGGATCTGGCGCTGAGCTGGCCGACCCGCGGCATGGGACGGAGGAAAAAATCGTGAGCGGCGGCATCGATATCCGCGGCGTGCGCAAGGTGTTCGGCCCGGAACAGGGCGGAACGCTGGCGATCGACCATCTCGACCTCGACATCAGGCAGGGGGAATTCGTCTCGGTCGTCGGTCCGTCGGGCTGCGGGAAATCGACGTTGCTGCGGATCATCGCCGGGCTGACGCCAGCGACGGCTGGATCGGTGTCGGTGTTCGGCAAGCCGGTGACCGGACCGCTGACCGAATGCGGGATCGTGTTCCAGCAGCCGATCCTGCTCGAGTGGCGCACGATCGTCGAGAATGTGTTGTTCAACATCGACATGCGCGGGCTGGACCCGTCGGCATACCGGTCGCGCGCGCTGGCGCTGCTCGATTCGGTCGGCCTTGCCGATTTCGCCGAGAAGCGGCCCTACGAGCTCTCCGGCGGCATGAAGCAGCGCGCCGCGATCGCGCGGGCGCTGGTGCACGAGCCGCCTTTGCTGATGATGGACGAGCCCTTCGGCGCGCTCGACGCGCTGACGCGCGAGCAGATGCGGCTCGACCTCGAAAAGATCTGGATGGAAACCAAGAAGACCGTCTTCTTCATCACACATTCGATCGACGAGGCGGTGCTGTTGTCGGACCGGGTCGTGGTGATGTCGCCGAGGCCCGGCCGGATTGAGACGATCCTGAACATCGATCTGCCACGGCCGCGCGGCTTTGCCGGCCGCGAGACGGCGGAATTTCACGAGGCGGCGAAAGCCATCACCGGCATCTTTCTCGCGCGCGGCGTGTTCAGGGGCCACGCATGACCACCGCCGGGCAGGTCGAGCAGGTGCTCGCGGAAATGCGCGGCGTGTTCGCGCGCGTGGCGCCGGATGCCGTGGACCGGCTGGCGGACGAAGTCGCGCGCGCGCGGCGGGTGCTCGTGTACGGTGCCGGGCGCACCGGCCTCGCCATGCAGGGCTTTGCGATGCGGCTGATGCATCTCGGGCTCGACGGGCATTTCGTCGGCCAGCTTTCCGCGCCGCCGATCGGCAAGGGCGATCTGCTTGTTTGCGTGCTGTCGGTCGGCACTCTGCCGACCGGCGACGCCCTGATCCGGAGCGCCAGGCACGTGGGCTCGCGCGTCGCGGTGATTTCTGCGCGGCCGCAGATCGTCGAGGCCGACCTCGTGATCGGGCTGCCGGCGCAGACCATGGCCGATCCGATGGCGAGCCTGCTGCCGCTCGGCAGTCAGTTCGAGCTTGCGCTGACGCTGTTGCTCGATCTCACCGTGGTCGCGCTGATGAAGCGGCTCGGCAGGTCGAACGAGGATCTCGCCGCGCGGCACGCCAATTTGCTGTGAGGCTCAGGCGAGAGCGAGCGCGACGAGGCGGGTGGAGGTGCAGAATTTCAGCCTGACCGGGCGGGCGTTCTTCACCAGCGCCGTGCCGGCCGCGATGTCGATCTCAATGTCCGAATATTCGAGAAATTGCCCGTCGAGCGGATGCACCGCCTTGTAGACGGCTTCCTTCGCCGCGAACAACAGCCGCGCGCGCAGCATGTCGCCGGCAAGTCCCGCCCGCTCCCTCGGCGATACGATAAGCGCGAACATGTCGGCCGGGAGCGGCAGCGCGGGTTCGACATCGATTCCGATCGAGCCGACATCGCGCACGCGCCCGATCGCGGCGATCGCCGTGCGGTCGTCATGGGCGAAGGAGCCGGCGATGCCGGCGGGCCAGGTCGGCGCGCCCGAGGCCCCTTTCGGGATGGCGGGCGTCCCCTCGCCGAGTTCGGCGAGCAGCCGGCGCGCGACGATCCGCGCCGCCCCGCTCGCGCGGCGCGTGGCTGGCACTTTCGATGTGATCGACGCCGCCTCCGGCGGCAGCAGCGCACCCTCGTCGCCGGGCGAGATCAGGCGATGGCCGACCAGCAGGCCGGGCGCGGCGATCGTGCGCAGAGCCTCGGCGAGAACGGGATCCTCCGACATGCCGCGAGCGTCGCGCAGCGCGCGAACCGGCGCAAGTCCGTCACTCGGCGGCCTGCGGCAGCGCCGGCCGGCTCTGCCACGGCGTGATTTCGCCCGCCGAGACGTCGAGGGCGGAGCCGCGCAGCGTGCCGCCGCGCACCATCTTCGCGGGATTGCCGCGCCAGCCGGTATGGGAGTCGAGCACCTCGCCCTTCATCAGGAAGGAATCGGCGTCGAGCACCACGTGATCGCCCATGGTGACGCCGTAATGCACGAAGGCGCCCGGTCCGATCGAGCAGCCCTTGCCGATGCGGATATGGTCGGACTTGAACACGCCTTCCTCGAGCGAATGGGCCTGCAGCACCGCGCCCTCGTTGATGTTCGCGTAATCGCCGACCTCGGTGAGCGTGCGCTCGGTGACCGAGCGGCCGCAATCGAACACCATCCGGCCGACCTTCATGCCCATCGCGCGGAACATCAGGTTGCGGAACGGGGTGCCGGAGAACAGGCGGGTGATCGGGGATTCGGCGAGCTTCCAGTGGCGCTCGTGGAACCAGAAATAGGGATCGTAGATCGAGGCGATCCTCGGCTGCAGACGCCGGAAGGCGAGGCTCGCGCGTTCCATCAGCACGAAGGTGACGATCGAGCCGCCGGTCATCGCCACTGTCGCGGCGAACAGCGCCAGCACGCCGAAACGGTCGTAGCTCGCGAGCGCGGCGCTCCAAAGCAGCAGTGTGGCAAAGACCAGCATCCACCGGCTCGCCAGGAACAGCAGCGCGGTGACGAAATTGTAGAAATTCTTCTGCCGCAGGCGTGCGCGGCGAGTCGGCTCGTCGATCGCGGCGTTGATATCGCGGTCGCGCTCGACAATGCGCGGAATTTCGAAGCAGGGCGAGCCGAGCAGACCGACATTTTCGCGCACCGGGCCGTCGATCGGGATCATGGTCTTGGTGCCGAGCAGCACGTTGGCGCCGGTCAGCCCGTCCGGCGGATAGAAGATGTCGTTGCCGAGATAATTATTGTCGCCGATCCTCGCCTCCCGAAGCTGGAAGGCGGTGGCTGACATGTGCATGTTGATCATCGACAGGCCGTCCGACACCATCGTTCCCGATCCGATGTTGCACAGGAACGGATTGTCGTGGCGCTGGTTGGTGCCCATGTTCGAGCCGGTCTGGATCACCGTGTTCAGGTTCCAGCCGAGATAGCGCATATAGGTCGTGATGAAGGAGGAATCGCCGAACAGCACGCAGAAAAATTCAGCGTTGCTGACGCGCAGGATGATGCTCTGCATCAGATGGTGGAAGCCGAAGGCCGGGTAGGTGACGCCGGGCTTCAGGAACAGCATGCACAGGCGCGGCACCGCATAGATTGCCGCGAGCGCGGCCACAAGCGAGCCGAAGAACGAAACGGTCGAAATCCAGAGCAGCGAGAGCGCCGAGAATCCGTGATCGAACCCGGCCGCGGCCGCGTGCGTCTCCCAGAAAGAATAGGCGAGAATCGGCGCTGGCACGGCGACCAGGAACAGGGCGGCAAGCTCGATCGCGGTATAGGCGGCCGCGCGCAGCCCGCCGCCCGGCATGCTCTCGATCGGGCAATAATTCGCCGTCGTCTCGACGGCCGGCGAGCCGTGATAGCGCTTGCCGTCCGGCACGCGCTGGCCGCTCTGCAGCGACGACGCATGGCCGAGCTGGGTATCGTCGCCCATCTTCACGTCGATATCGAGTACGCTCGCCTCGCCGACAAAGGCGTTGGCGCCGATCTCGACCGGTCCAACATGGATGAAATTCGATTGCGCGCGATAGCCGAGCGCGATCGTGTCCTTGCGCAGGATCGCATTGTCGCCGATCGTGAACATGTCGGCGCAAACCGGGCCGTACCGGCAGGCGATCACCGCGCCGCGGCCAATCTTGGCGCCCATGAGACGCAGATAGAGATTGTAGAGCGGCGTGCCGGTGAAGGCGATGATCGGCGATGTCCGCATCATCGTCTTGACGACCCAGAAGCGGAAATAGGCGAAGCTCCAGATCGGAATCGCCCGCGGTGTGAAGCGGCCGATCAGGAGCCATTTCGCGGCGATCGAGATGCCGGTCAGCGCGGCGAAGGAGCCGGCGGCGAATACGACACAGCGCAGGTAGAGGTCGAGCGGACCGGCCGCGGCGACCGCCCATTCGTAGCCGGAATCGAGCACCCAGAGGCCGAACAGCGCATAGGCGGCATAGAAAAGAGCCTGCAGCGCGCCGCAGGCATAGTAGGACAGGGCCGACGGAACGTGGAACGGCTCGGGCTGCGAGGCGATGAATTTTTCGACCACGCTGTCGAGATGCTGCGCGAGCTTGGCGACCGTCGGATTCATGTAGATGTCGCGCATCGACACGTTGGAGACGCCCGGCTCGTGCCGCAGGCGGGCGCAGAAGCGCGCCATGACCAGCGAATTGGCACCGAGATCGTCGAAGAAATGCTGTTCGACCGACACCTGTTCGAGCTTGAGGATGTCGGCGAGCGCTCGCTCGAGAATGCGCTCGCGCTCGCTTTTCGGCGCGACGATGTTCGTCGCTGCCGCGAAGCGCGGCGCGCTCGGCTTCGGCAGCCGCTTCAGATCGACCTTGTTCGACAGCGTCATCGGCAGAACATCGAGCTGCTCGATATAGGCGGGCACCATGTAGGCGGGCAGGCGCCGGCGCAGCGCCTGGCCGATCTGCTCGCGCGTCAACGCCGCCGCGTCCTGCTTCAGCGCGTAATAGGCGGCAAGCTCGACCATGCCCGGCTCGGGCTCGTGGGTCGTGACCGCGGCCTGGGCGATCTGGGGAAAGTCGAGAAGAACCGCCTCGATTTCTGCAAGCTCGATGCGGTAGCCGCGAATCTTCACCTGCGTATCGATGCGTCCACGATATTCGATCTCTCCGTCGCCGTTGATGCGGCCGAGGTCGCCGGTGCGATAGATGCGGCCCGAGGGATTATTCTCGATGCCCACGAAATCGCGGATGAATTTTTTTGTGGTCAGCTCATCGCGGTTCACGTAGCCGCGCGCAAGCCCGATTCCCGCGATGCCGATCTCGCCGAGTTCGCCCGGGGCCGCGAGCCTGTCGGAATTCGGATCGAGGATCACGATCGAGTAGGTCGGCAGCGGCTTGCCGATCGTGACCGGCTTCTCCGGCGCAAGCTCGGTGATCGTGCAGGTCACCGTCGCTTCCGTTGGGCCGTAGGAATTGAGGATGACGCGGCCGGGACGGTGCCAGCGTTCCACCAGGTTCTGCGGACAGGCTTCCCCGCCGACAAGAAGCAGGCGCAGTTTTGGCAGATCCTGCTCGATGGTCGCGAGCAGCGTCGGGCAGCAGGCCATGCAGGTGACGTTTCGCTCGCGCAGGAAGTCGGCGAGTTCGTCGCCCATCAGGCTGGTCGAAGGTTTGCCGGGCACCAGCGTCGCGCCGGCCATCAGCGGCACCCAGATTTCCTCGATCGAGAAATCGAAGGCGATCGTCATGCCCTGATACACCCGGTCGCCGGGCCGGTAGCCATAAAGCTCGGCAGCCACCCGCACGAAATTGCAGATGCTCGGATGCTCGATCATCACGCCTTTGGGATTACCGGTCGTGCCCGAGGTGTAGATGACGTAGCAAAGCTGATCGTCGGTCGGCTCGACCTCGCCTGCTTCGAGCGGCGTCGAGGCCTGCAGGTCGATGTCGCGTTTTGCGCAATCGAGCAGAATGTGCGGGACGTCGAAAGCGGCAAGCCGTTCGGCGAAAGCCGCCATCGATACGATCGCCTTGATGTTGGCGTCGCCGAGGATGAAGCGGATGCGCTCGGCGGGGAAACCCTGATCGAGCGGCACGTAGGCGGCGTTCGCCTTCAGCACCGCGAGCATCGCGATATAGGTCTCGACGCTCTTGTCGAACAGAAGCGCGATGCGGTCGCCCGCGCGGATGCCTTGCTCGATCAGATGGCGCGCGACCTGGTTGGCGCGCCGGTCCAACTCGCGAAAGGTCAGGACGGCTCTGTCAGTGACGACGGCGTCGCGCGCGGCAAAGCGAAGGCACACCTGTTCGATCAGGTGATTGAGGCGCTCACCCTCGTGCCAGCGGATCGCGTTGTCGCCGCGCGGGGCGGACAGGATCGAAGTCGGGCGGCCGGCGCCGGGAAAAGGGAGGAGGTTGTCCGTCTGCGGGGCCGGCGCGATTTCCGAAGGGCGGGACTTCAACCGGATGCTGTCACGCGTATAGGCCATTGCAGTGCTCTGATTATTCTTGCGCCAGGAAGATGTTCGCGTGCGCAGCCAAAGCTGCCTTCTGCGGATCCCCCGAATGCGTCCCCCGACCCGACCAGCTTTCGGGCGCATGCCCGAAATTCGAGCGGGACGATGCGGCTCGGCACATGAATGCAGGCTGAATAGGCTATTCGCCCCGGATATGAGGCCCGGCCCGCCAGCGGCTGCCCCGCCGGCCGGAGCCATCTGGCTATAGCACTGAAACTTCTGCCAAATCGGTGCCGCCGCCGGCGGCGCTAAATCCACGCTCCATAATTGTATTTAGAAGATGAACAGGCCGTGTGCGGGGCAGGGATTGCGCACGGGCGGGCGGCCGCGTTGCTGACCTCCTTGGATTGTAGTATGGCAGTGCCAATGCAGATCGGCCGGATCGGTGATGGATCGGACAGTGACGCGTGCGAAACGAGGTGAGGCCGCGGCCCCGCGGCTTACGGCACCGCTTGCCAGCCGGCCCGACGCGCTGCCGATCCGACGCAACACGATCGGCACGCAGATCCGTTCGGTGCTGCGCAGCGAGATCATCGCCGGGCGGCTTCCGCCGCGAACGATGCTGTCCGAGCAGGACCTCTCCGTGCGCTTCGGCGTCTCGCGGACGCCAATCCGCGAGGCGCTGATCAAGCTTTCGGAGGAGAATCTCGTGGAGATTTATCCTCAATACGGTTCATTCGTCGCGCCGATCACCTTGCGCGACGTGTTCGACAGCCAGTTCGCGCGCGAGGCGCTAGAATGCGCGGCGGTGGAAAAGGCCGCCGACATGATCGACGACATCCAGAGCAAACAGCTCCGGCGCGTGCTCGACCGCCAGCGCGCGCTGCTGCGGCGGGACGAGCAGGACGATTTCTTCCGTGCCGACGAGGACATGCACGCGATGATCATGACCATCGCCGGTCACGGCACAGCCTGGCACTATGTCGAGAATGCGAAAGCGCAGATGGATCGCGTCCGCTATCTGGCGATGAGCATTCCGCGCAAGCGTTCGCTCGTATTCGAGGAGCATCTTGCGATCGTCGACAATCTTGTGGCTCGCAACAAGGCGGGTGCGGTCGAGGCCATGCGCGTTCATTTGCGCGGAATTTTCCGCAGCATCGAAATTCTGACAGCCGAGAAGCACAATTACTTCACAGCCGAGGCTGCCGGAAAAGCGCCGTCACGAACCTTGCCGGGACATCAATCCGGCAGGCGGCGATCTCGAACTTCCAACAAGGCCAAGGTAAAATAGCTCAAACCCCAAGGGAGGATTTGAAATGACCTACAAGCTCAATCGACGCGCCGTGATGGCGGGCATCGCCGGCACGATGGCGATGAACGTCAAGGCGTTCGCGCAGAACCTGACACTGCCTTCGTCGCCGGTGACGCTGAACTTCGTGGACGTCGCCGGCAATCTCGCGCTGACGCAGAAGGCGATCGAAGCCTATCGCGACAAGAATCCAAAGCTCGTCTCCAAGATCAATTTCACCAAGGCGCCGGCGCCGGAATTGCCGGGCAAGATCAAGGCGCAGCAGGACGCCAACCGCGTCGACATCGACGCAGTGCTCACCGGCATCGACGCACTCTCCGCCGGCCTCGACCAGAAGCTCTGGATTCCGATCGCCTCCGATTATGCCGGCAAGCTGCCCAAGCTTGACGACATCTATCTCGACGGCGCCAAGAAGATGCAGGCGATGGCCGCAAATCAGGGCGTCTGCATCGTCTTTTGCCCGGCCGGCCCGGTGATGGAGTACATGCCCGACAGGGTGAAGCAGGTGCCGCAGACGGCGGAGGAGCTGCTGGCCTGGGCCAAGGCCAATCCGAACCGCTTCCTCTATGCGCGCCCGGCGAATTCCGGACCGGGCCGCGTGTTCATGATGGGTCTGCCCTATATCCTCGGCGACAAGGATCCGAAGGACCCGATCAACGGCTGGGACAAGACCTGGGCCTATCTCAAGGAACTCGGCAATTACGTCGAGTATTATCCGGCCGGCACCGGCCCGACCATGAAGGAACTCGGGGAGGGTTCGCGCGACATGATCCCCTCGCAGATGGGATGGGACATCAATCCGCGCGCGCTCGGGGTCGTGCCGAAGGAAGCCAAGGTCTTCTTCCTGAAGGGCTTCCACTGGATTCTCGACGCGCATTACATGTGCATCCCGAAGGGCGTCTCCAACGACAAGCTCGCCGTGCTGATCGACATGCTGAACTACCTGCTCGGCAAGGAAGCCCAGGCCACGACCTACGACGACGGCTATTTCTATCCCGGTCCGGCCGTGAAGGACGTGCCGCTGTCGATGGCTCCGGAAGCGAGCCAGAAGGTGATCAAGGAATTCGGCCGTCCCGAATACGAAGGCATGATCACCGCTCATCCGCAGGAGCTGCCGCTCACTCCCGACAAGCTCGTCCAGGCCTTCGCGCGCTGGGACGAGCAGATCGGTTCGCAGAAGAAGAAGTAATCGCCGGATGCAGGAGGAGGGCTGGCGGGCGACCGCCGGTCCTCTTCTTTCGCCCGCATGGCGCGCGGGGACGACAATGATAAAATTCAACGAGAAGGCTGGGGGAGTAGGTTTCGATGGCCATCGCTGCACGTGATTTCCGCGAGCTGCGTCTCGACGGAATGAGCCGGAATTTCGGCTCTGTGAACGCGCTCAAGAGCGTGGATCTGGCGGTGCGCCGCGGCGAATTCATCGCGCTGCTCGGCCCTTCGGGATGCGGCAAATCGACCGCGCTCAATTGCCTTGCCGGCCTGCTGACCCTGTCGAGCGGAAAAATCTGGCTCGACAGCAACCGCATCGACGAATTGAAGCCGGAGGACCGCGGCTTCGGGATGGTGTTCCAGAATTACGCGCTGTTTCCCCATATGAGCGTGCGCAAGAATATCGGCTTCGGCCTTGCCATGCAGGGACTGCCGAAGGCCGATATCGAGCGCAAGGTGGAGGAGGCGCTCGCGATCGTGCGGCTCGGCGATCAGGGCGACAAGCTGCCGGGGCAATTGTCGGGCGGCCAGCAGCAGCGCGTGGCGATCGCGCGCGCCATCGTCATCGAGCCGCCGCTCGTGCTGATGGACGAGCCGCTGTCCAATCTCGACGCCAAGCTGCGCCTGGAGATGCGCGCCGAAATCCGGCGTATTCATGAGCTGATCGGGTCGGCGACCATCTACGTCACGCACGACCAGGAGGAAGCGCTGTCGCTCGCCGACCGCATCGTCGTGATGCGCGCGGGCGAGGTGCGCCAGGTCGGCACGCCGGAAGACCTGTATGTGCGGCCGGCCCATGCCGACGTCGCCGAGTTCATGGGCTATCGCAACCTGTTGCCCGCGAAGGCGACGAAGGCAGGCAACCTGCTGTCGCTCGATATTGGCGGCGTCGCGCTGCAGGGCACGCCGGTCGAGGCGACGGGCGGTGGCGATGTCATCGCCGCCATCCGGCCTGACGATTTCGAGGTGTCGCCGGGCGGCCCGCTGCCGGTGACCGTCACCTCAGCGCAGTATCACGGGCACGATTTCTATTGCTCCGGCAGGGGCACGGACGGCACCGAGTATTATTTCCGCACGCGCAGCAGGGTACAGAAGGGCGACAATGTGCGCCTCGGCGCCGATCCCGCGCGCGTGCTCGTTTACGCAAGGGCCGTGTCGTGACCGGCGGGGAGATCCACGCACCGGAGCCTGTCTCGCTGCGCACGCGGCTCAAGCTCCATGATATCGACGGCGTGACGCTGCTGGTGGTGCCGGCGGTCCTGTTCGTGCTGGCGCTGTTCGTCTATCCGTTCGCCTACGGCTTCGTGATTTCGTTCCAGCCGCTGAAGGGCGATTGGCTCGAAAATTACCGCAAGTTCTTCTCGACGCCGTTCCTCTACGACACCATCGCCGCGACCTTCTGGCTCGCCATCCCGGCGACCCTGATCAATGTGGGAATTTCGATCCCGATCGCGATGCAGGTGCGCAAGGTGCGGCGCCGCCGCATCCTGACGACGATTCTGGTCATCCCGATCACGCTCGGCACAGTTCTGATCGCCGAGGGGCTTCTGAACTATCTCGGGCCGCAGGGCTGGTTCAATCGCACGCTCGGTCTGTTCGGTATCCCGTCGGTGCGGCTGGTGCACAATTATATCGGCGTGATGCTCTCGCTGATCTTGTCGGGCTTTCCCTTCGCCTTCCTGCTGACGCTGTCCTACATCACCGGCATCGACCCCTCGCTCGAGCAGGCGGCTTCAACGCTCGGCGCCAAGCCGCGCGCGCGCTTCCGGCATATTCTGCTGCCCCTTCTGGCGCAGGGCCTGGCGATCAATCTCTGCCTTTCCTTCGTGCAGACGTTTTCGGTCTTCCCGTCCGCCGTGCTGCTCGGCGCGCCCGCCGGTTCCACGCGCGTGATCTCGATCGCCGCCTATCAGGCCGCCTACGAGCAATACGACAACTCGATGGCCTCGGCGATCGCCATGATCATGGGCTTCTGCCAGCTCGCGGTGGTCGGGATGATTCTCGGCGCGCGCAGCTTCGTCTATCGCGGCGCCGCCGGCGGCGGGAAGGGGTGACGGCCATGAACCGGTCTAACACCGTCGGCGAGCGTCTCTGGTCGTTTGCGATGTGGGCGCTGATGATCTTTTTCATCGTCAACTTCGTGGCGATGATCGCCACCGTGGTTGTCAATTCCTTCGGCACGCGCTGGCTCAATTCCTGGCTGCCGGCCGGATACACGACGCGCTGGTACGCCTCCGCCTGGGCCGAATTCCAGCTCAACGACGTCCTGATCGTGACCTTCGAGGTCGTCGGCGCCGTCGTGCTGTTCTCCGGGCTGATCGGAGTGCCGGCGGCCTATGCGCTGGCGCGCCGCAATTTTCCGGGCAAGCAGATCTGCATCCTGCTGTTTCTGTTGCCGATGCTCATTCCCCCGATCACCTTCGGCATTCCGCTTGCGACCGTGCTCTATCAAGCGCATCTCGGCGGCAACATGTCGGGCGTGATCCTCGCCAACCTGGTTCCGACCGTGCCGTTCGTGGTGCTGGTGATGGTGCCGTTCATCGAGCAGATCGACCCGCGCATCGAATCGGCGGCGCGCGTGTTCGGCGCCAATACGTGGAAGCTTTTCATCCACGTGCTCATTCCGCTGCTGGCGCCCGGTATCCTCGCTGCGCTGCTGCTCGTGCTGGTGCGCACGATCGCGATGTTCGAGCTGACCTTCTTCACCGCCGGGCCTGGGAGCCAGACGCTCGTCGTCGCGCTCTATTACGCGGTCTATGCGGCGGGCGTGCGTGCGGGCCAGTCGATCGACGCGATGGCGGTGATCTACATGCTGACGACGCTGGTATGGCTGCTGATCGCGCTGCGTTTCGTCGATCCGACGCAGATCGTCACGCGCGCCAAGCGCGAGGCCGCCTGACGGCTCAGAGCGGCAGGTCCCGCAGCTTGGCGGTCGCGGCCATCACCCCGCGCAGCTCGGCGAGACCTTTCAGCCGTCCGATCGCCGGATAGCCGGGATGGGTGCGTCTGCCTGCATCGTCGAGCAATTCATGCCCGTGATCAGGACGCATCGGGATACGCCAGTCGGCGCGGCCTTCTTCCCTGCGCCGTTTCTGCTCGTCGAGCAGCACACCGACCAACGCCACCATGTCGGTGTCGCCGCCGAGGTGATCGGCCTCCATGAACGAGCCGTCGGGAAATTTCCTGACATTGCGCAGATGCGCGAAATGAATGCGGCTGGCGAATGCCCTGGCGATCGCCGGAACATCGTTGTCTGGATGCGCGCCGAGCGAGCCCGCGCAAAGCGTCAAGCCGTTGGCGGGCGAGTCCACCGATCCGAGAATGAACGCGATGTCGTCCGGCGTCGAGACGATGCGCGGCAGTCCCATGAGTGGACGCGGCGGATCGTCCGGATGGATGCACATGCGGATCCCGGCTTCCTCCGCCGCCGGAATGACTTCGCGCAGGAAGCGCGCGAGCCGCTCGCGCAGCACCGCCGGCGTGACGTCTCGATAGCGCGCGAGCATGCGTTCGAGACCGGGAATGTCGAAACGGTCGAAGGCGCCCGGCAATCCCGCCATGATATTGGCAAGCAGCCTCGCGCGGTCGCTTTCGCTTGACCGCCTGAACCATTCCTGTCCGCGGGCGACGGCGTCCGGCGCATGATCGGCTTCCGCGCCCGGCCGCTTTAGGATGAAGCAATCGAAGGCGGCGAATTCGTGCGCGTTGAAGCGAAGCGCCTTGCCGCCGCCGGGCAGGGGATGGTCGAGCTGCGTGCGCGTCCAGTCCAGCACCGGCATGAAATTGTAGCAGACGACCCTGACGCCCGCGGCGGCGAGATTGCGCAAGGACTGACGGTAATTGTCGAAAATCTCCGTCAGATCGCCCTCGCCGAGCTTCACGCGCTCGTGCACGGGCAGGCTTTCGACCACGCTCCAGCGCAGCCCGAGCGACGGATCGGCCTCGATCAGCGCCTTGCGCCGCCGGATGTCCTCGATGCTCCAGACCGCCCCGTAGGGAATCTCGTGCAGCGCGGTGACGATGCCGCTCGCGCCGGCCTGCCGGATCATCGGCAGCGTGACCGGGTCGTCCGGCCCAAACCAGCGCCATGTCTGTTCCATGAACCTCCTCCCGCCTCCCGCCACAGCGCCGCCCGCGGACGCTCGCGCGGCGGGCGAGACTTCGCCCAGTCTTGAGTTAAACGGAAAGGGGCTGCTTGTCGACTAGTTGACTTGTCGTCCTGCACTCTCATAAACTTGAAAAGAGGGACGAAATGCCGGTGCTTCGACGAGATTCGGCGCGAGAGCTTGAGGCTGCGGCGCGGCGGCATCCGCCGAGCGTGCGCGCGATCCATGCCCAATTGCGGCACGAGATCGTCACCCTCAGATTGCGGCCCGCGACGCGGCTTTCGGAGAACGAGCTTGCCTTGCGGTTCGGCACGAGCCGCGCGCCGGTGCGCGAGGCGCTGATCAGGCTCGCGGACGAGGGCTTCATCGACATCCAGCCGCAGCGCGGATCCTTCGTCAGCCGCATCTCGCTTGGCGCCATGCGGCGCGCGCGCTTCGTGCGCGAGGCGATCGAAATTTCAGTGGTGCGCCAGGCGGCCTCGCAGGGCCTGAGCGCGCCGCTGCTGCTTCAGCTCGAAACAAGCCTCGCCGATCAGGTGCGCGCGCTGGAGGATCCGGAACATTTCACGCTCGCGGACGATGCATTCCACCGCACCCTCGTCGAGGGCATCGGCATTGCGCAGCTCTGGAGCGTTCTCGAGCGCGAGAAATCGCAGTTCGACCGCGTGCGCTTTCTCAGCCTGCCGCATACGACGCCGGCCGCCGTTCTTATCGATCAGCATCGCGCGATTTTGTCGGCGATCATCGGGCGCGACCCGGCCGCGGCTGAGAGCGCGATGCGCGTCCACATGTCCGAGGTGCTCAAGATCACGCAGACGCTGCTAGACCGCTATCCCGATCTGATGAGCAATGATGATTGATGATGCATGGCCGGCGACAGACCGGCCGCAATGTTTGTGTTCAGGGAGGTGACAATGTGGAAAAAAATGATGGGCGTCGCGGCCGCGCTTTTGCTGTCGACGCACTTGGCTGTCGGCGACGAGGCGACCAAGGGAAAGCTCTCGATCTGGCTCGGCTATCCCGAGACGCTCGACGCGTTCAAGCTCGGCCAGGCCGAGTTCAAGAAGAAATACCCGAATGTGGAAGTCGAAATCCTCACATTCGAGCTGCGCGAATTCGAGGCCAAGCTTGCCGTCTCGGTGCCCGCCGGTTCAGGCCCCGACATTCTGACGCTGCATGATTTCATTTTCCCGCGCTATTACGAAGGCGGCAATCTCGCCGACATGCCCGCCGATCTCGCCGCGGCGGTCAACGACCCGAAGATCATCGACCCGGTCTTCAAGGATATCCTCACCCGCGACGGCAAGCCCTGGGGGATGCCGTGGTGGTCCGGCCGCAACGGACTCTTTTACAACATCGACGATCTGAAGGCGGCCGGCCTCGACGGCCCGCCGAAGACCTATGAGGAGGTCTGGCAATATGCCGAGAAGCTCACGCAAAAGAATGCCAGCGGAGAGCTGACGCGCGCCGGCATCTCGCTGCGCCTCACCGGGCCGTCGGGCGGCACGCAGAAGTTCGGCTATTTCTATTACCAGCTCGCCGGCGAGCAGATGTTCGAGCCCGGCAAGAAGCCTGGCACCGTGCGCGTGACGATCGCACAGCATATCGACGCCGCGGCCAGGGTTCTGCAGGACCATGTGGAACATCTGCATGGGCCGAAGAAGTCGGACGACTGGGCGCTCAAACATGACGCGCAGGGCTTCGCGTCGGGAGCGGCCTCGATGTTCATGCGCGAGAGCTGGGTCATTCCTTTCGTGAAAAAGAATGGCCCGGCCATCAACTTCGGCGTCGTGCCGGTTCCGCGCGGAACGGCGTGGGGTGCCTATAACAATCTGGAGATACTCTCGGTCAACAAGGACAGCAAGCTTCAGGCCGCCGCCTGGGACTTCATTCGCATCCTTCAGGACCAGGCCATTCTGAACAACGTCCTGGAAGGCTCGGGCTGGGTGCCGATCCGCAAGGATCGCGATTATGGCGCCGTCCTCGCCAAGGAGCCGCGCTTCGCGCAGATGACGACGCCTCCGCCGGGGCTGACGCTCTATATCGAGGCGGCCAACGTGGCCTATGAGGAGATGACGACGCGCGTGGGCGAGGTTATTCAGGCCGCTTTCCGCGACGCTTCGCTCGCCGGAAATCCCGCCGGATGCAAGGCGGTGATGATGAAGGCGCACGAAACGGCGGTCAAAATCCTGAAGGACAACGGGATCTATTCGGATTGACGATGCCGGCGCGGGCGCCGGACAGCGCCCGCGCTGCCTTGCTGCCGGAATGCCGATGGCCATCAGCGATAACGAACCGGTTCGCGGTCTGCTGTCTTCCCGTGTCGCGGCGGCGCGCGATGCGATGCGCCGCGATCATCTGTTGTGGATCGTGCTCGCCCTCGGGCCGGTTTTCGCGCTGTTCTGCATCATCCGCGTCTATCCGATCCTGGAAACGATCCGGCTATCGTTCTACCGCTATCATCCCACCCAGCGCAGCCGGCCGTTCATCGGTTTCGACAATTACTGGCGGCTGCTCGAGGACGAGGCGTTTCAGACCGCGCTGATCAACACCCTGCAATTCTGCGCGATGGCGGTGGCGGTGACCCTGACGCTCGCCTTCGCGGTAGCGGTGCTCCTGCGCAGCATTGAGCGGGTCGCTCCGATCTACGAATTGCTCCTCTACGTTCCGGTGGTGACGCCGTGGGTGCCGGCGTCGGTCATCTGGAAATGGATATTCGACCCGGTTCACGGGATTTTGAATTACGGGCTTTCCTTTTTCGGGGCGTCCAAGATCGCCTGGCTGCAGGACGAGCACGTCATCATCTACGCGATCGTCCTCGTCTCGGTCTGGAAGATGCTCGGCTATTTCGTCGTCGTCTATGGGGTGGGGCTGCGCAACATTCCGGACGACCTGATGGAGGCCGCCGAGCTTGACGGCGCGACGCCGTGGCAGCGGCTGATTCATGTCGTTCTGCCGATGATGAAGCCGATCATCCTGTTCACGGTGATCATCGCCACGATCATCTTTTTCAACGTCTTCGCGCCGGTCTATGTGCTGACCGCCTCGGCGCAGGGAGCGCCGGCCTATGACTTCAAGGTGGTCATCGGCGAAATCTACCAGAACGCGTTCGTCTTCTATCGCATGGGCTATGCGGGGGCGCAGTCGGTTGTGCTGCTGCTGTTCGTGCTGACGCTGGTCGCCGTGCAATTCTATCTTTTTCGCGACAGGCGCGGTGTCTGATGTTCAAGGAACGCACCATCGTCGTCGCCGCCTATATCGTCTGCACGCTGCTCGCCGCCGCTGCCGTCACCCCCTTCTTCTGGGTGCTGATGACGGCGCTGAAGACCAACCCGGAGATCAATGCCTGGCCGCCCCAGATACTGCCCCGCCAGCCGACGCTGGAGCATTTCGAACGCATTCTCGGGCAGGAGAATTTCCTGCGCTATATCCTGAACTCGCTGATTATCGCGTTGTCGTCGATGGCCGCGATCCTGTTCACCTCCTCGCTCGCCGGCTTCATCTTCGCGAAATATCGGTTTCCGTTGCGCGGGCTCTTGTTCTCGATCATTCTCGCGACCGCGATCATCCCGCTCGAGGTGTATATCATTCCGCTCTATCTCATGGTGTTCGGCGCCAAAATGATGAACAGCTATCTTTCGCTGGTCTTCCCCTTCGTGATCATGACCTTCGGGGTTTTCTTCATGCGCCAGGTGATCATGGCCATTCCGGATGAATTGCTGGAGGCGGCGCGCATCGACGGAGCCAGCGAATTCTGGATCTATGTCCGGGTGATCCTGTCGCTCAGCCGCTCCGGCCTGATGGCGCTTGGCGTCTTCGCCTTCACCGAAGCCTGGGCCAATTTCATCTGGCCGCTGGTCGTCGTCACCACCAAGGACATGTACACGACCGAGCTTGGCCTTGCGATCTACCAGCGCCAGTTTTTCATCGAATACGGGCCGATCTCGGCGGGCGCGGTGATCAGTATTCTGCCGATGCTGGTCGTGTTCGCCCTGCTGCGCCGTCACATCATGAAAGGCATCGCGACGACCGGACTGCGCGGCTAGGCGCAGCCCGAGCCGGCAGGCCTCAGCCCGGCGACCAGTCAGTCTTGAGCCGCGTATATTCGTGCCGGTAGCGCCCGACATCGGCACCCTTGACGAGCGGCGAGGCGGTGACGCGCCTGATTGGCTCGTCCAGCGCCGGCGCGGTCAGGGTCTCGATCAAAACGAACCATTTCGGTGGCGGCAGGCCGTCGGTGCGGTGCCGGCTCTCGGCGGTCTGGATGCCGGAGGCTTCGGCATCGGCGAGACCGAGATGCGCGCCGGTGACCTGTGGCAGCCGCGCGATCTCGTTCATCAGGTCGGCGAGCGCGACCCTGGCCTCGGCTTCTCTGGCATCATCCACACCGAAGCGGATGGTGGACAGCATGCCGCCCGGCCCCGGCCCGACGCTTTTGAGCACGCGCGCCAGTCCGCGCGAGGTGTTGCGGAAGGCAGAGGTCGCCTTTCTGGTCCAGGGCGTCGGCGCGTTGAGGCGGCTCAGATAGTCCTGTCCGGTCGTCACTTCGAAGGATAAAAGCTCGTACAGCGTGAAGAATTCCGGCTTGCTTGCCTTGTCGATGGCGCAATAGCGGCGGCCGCGCAGGAAGCCGGGAATGCCGACGCGCTCCGGCATGTGTTCGATCACGTGCCAGGCGTAAAATTCAGCGCGGCCCTCCTCGGTGATGTCGTTCCAGATCGCAACAACGGCTTGGCCGCAGAGCATTGACGTCCTCCCGATGAATGTGGCGCTAGTTTTGGCGCAACTGGCACGCGCGGGCAATTGCCCATTGCGCACACGCGCGATGCACCTTGTGCACTTGTCCGCAACGGCGGATTGTGGAGCGCGATCAGGACGCCCGGGCCGGCCTCGCATCCATCGCTGCCCGCCGCAACTCTTCCTGAAGCTTGCCGAGCTGCTGTCTCGCGGTCGCCGCGTTGCGCGACGGATCGTCGAGAAAGGATTGCAGCGAGACGATCGCGGCGAGCAGCTTGGTCCGCAATTCGGCGATCTCGGCCTCAAGCTGCGCGGTCGCATCCCCCGCCGCGGAGGCATTGCGGTCCGTCAACTCGAACAGTGCGTCCATGTGCCACTCGACGACCGCGTTGATCCAGGCGGAGACCGGCTTGCCCTGGTGCGCCTGGGCGATCTTGCGCAATTGCGCCGCGGCCTCCTCCCAGGCGCGATTGGCGGCGAGACGCTGCGCCGCGAATTGCGATTTGGCCTGCCCGTTGGCGCGCAGCCGCGAGTCGATCGCCGCGCGCAGCTTGTCCACCTGCTCGCTCGACAGCGGCGAGTCCGGCACCTGCGCCAGCGCCGCAACGATGCGCGGCCAGATTCCGCGCGCCCTCCAGCGATTGAAACGGTTGAAGACGGTCATGAACGGACCGTATTCGGGCGGGCAATCGCGCCAGGCGCAGCCGGACAGCAGGACATTGAGGATGCCGCTGATCACCCTGCGGTCGTCGGCGCGCTGCGGTCCGCTCTGGCGCGACGGCAGAAGCGGGGATACGACCCGCCACTGCGCATCGCTGAGCCAAAAAAATTCCATTCCGCCGTCCCAGAGGGTAAGCGGACTAGAACATTTGAGAATTGGGTACAACAACTCGAGTGAAATCCGGTTCATGCAGGAATCGAAATGGGTAGGATCGGGTGCGATCGGGGGCGTGAGGCTGTCATGGGCCTGCAGGCAGGGCATGGCCGAATCCGGTCTTTTGTCCTATGATAGGAATATAAGTCAGAGCCGGCGAATACGCAACCGGAAGTATACAAACCAGTGAGCACCCGTGAGGGGTGGGAGGCACGATGGCCGAAGGCAGGGGTGGAGCGGAGGCGGCGCTCGCAAGGAAAATCCGTAAGCATCTGTTCGTGGCGCTCCTGTCCGATACGCTCGACGGGCTCGGCTATCGCGACCAGGCGATGTCCTGCCGCATCCGCCCGCTCGACGACGCGCTCGTGCTGGTCGGGCGCGCGCGCACCGGGCTCTACCGGGACGTCTTCCACGTCGATCCGAGAAAGAATCCCTACGAGCTGGAAATCGCGCTGATCGACGACCTCAAGCCGGGCGACGTGCCGGTGCTGGCCTGCGGCAAGTCGGGGCGGATCGCCCCGTGGGGCAGCCTTCTCACCACCGCCTCGATCGCGCGCGGCGCCGCCGGCTGCGTCACCGACGGACTCGTCCGCGACATCAAGGCGACGCGGAAGCTGCGCTTTCCGGTTTTTCACGGCGGCATCGGTCCGCTCGACTCGAAGGGGCGGGGAGAGGTCGCCGCGATCGACGTTCCGGTCGAATGCGGCGGCGTCCTCGTCAACCCCGGCGACCTGATCGTGGGCGATGCCGACGGCGTGGTGGCCATTCCGCGCGCGATCGAGAAGGAGGCGCTCATGCGCGCTTTCGACAAGGCCGAGAAGGAAAGCAGGACCGAGGCCGCGTTGCGGCGCGGGGAAAAGCTTGCCGACGTGTTCAAGCGATTCGGCGTGCTTTGAGATGACCGCGCTGATCGCCGTCGATTGGGGTACGAGCAGTCTCCGCGCCTGGCGACTGGATCGTGCCGGCGCGATTCTGGAGCGGCGCCGCGGCGGTCTCGGCATTCTGAAAGTGGCGGACGGAAATTTTGCCGCCGCTTTCGAGAGCGCGCTCGGCGACTGGCTGCGCGCGTCGCCGCACGCGCCCGTATTGATGGCCGGCATGATCGGCTCGCGGCAGGGCTGGGTGGAGGCGCCCTACGCCGATTGCCCGGCGGGCGTGGACGCGATCGGGCGCCATCTCGCCGCCGTGCCCGGCCATGACCGCGTGCACATCGTGCCGGGGCTCGCGCGGCGCGAAACGAACCGCGCGCCCGACGTCATGCGCGGCGAGGAGACGCAGATTTTCGGCCTCGACCTGAAGGAGGCGCTGGCGATTCTGCCCGGCACTCACAGCAAATGGACGTCCGTGCGCGGTGGGGCGATCGATTGGTTCGCGACCTTCATGACCGGCGAGGTCTATGACGTCCTCAGGCGTCACAGCATCCTTGGCCGTATGATGGAGGATACGCCCCGGAATGGTGTGCCGGCGGGCTTCGCCGAGGGCCTGCGCGAAACGCTGTCCGGCGGGTCGGGATTGCTGCAATCGCTGTTTTCGACGCGCACGCGCGGATTGTTCGGCGAGCTGACGCCGCAGCAGGCGCCCGGCTATCTTTCCGGCCTGCTGATCGGCAGCGAAGTGTTCGAGGGACTCGCCGCCCTCGACGGGCGCGCAAATCGGCCGGCGGAGGCGGTACTCATCGGAACGGAGGCGCTCACGCCGCTCTATGCCTTCGCGCTCGCCGAAGCCGGAATCGCCAGCACGGTCGCGGGCGAGGATTGCTGCGCCAGCGGCCTTTACCGGATCGCGACGATGGCTGGCCTGATCGCCTAGGCTATTCGGCGGCGATCTGAACCGCGCCCTCCGGCTCGATGCGCGCTTCCTTGAGCGCGGCGCGCAACCGAGCGATCTCCGCATCGGAGAGCTTCACCAGCGGCGGGCGCACCACGGCGCGGTCGAGCCGGTTCAGCATCACCAGGCATTCCTTCATGCGGTTGTGCATGTCGAGGAAGGGCGGGGCGTAGAAGGCCTGCTGCAGCGGATAGAGACGGTCGTTGATCGCCTGCGCGCGCCCGAGGTCCTTGGCCTTGACCGCCTCGAACAGTGCCACCTGCAGATCGGGCACCACGCTTCCCGCGCCGGAGAGCAGGCCGTTGGCGCCCATGGTGAGCGAGGCCATCAGCCAGGCGCTGTGGGTAGTCAATAGCGTCACCGGCCGCGGCAGCGACTGAAGCGTGCGCGTCTGCTTCTCGTGCAGCATCGGGTCCGCGCTCCAGTCCTTGACGGCGCGGATGGTCGGCACCTGCTCGACGAGCTTCAGCAGGGTGTCGAAGGGATAGCCGAGGCCGGTCGCGAGCGGATACTGGAACAGGATGATCGGCAGGTCGGTGGCGTCGGCGATGCGCTTGAAATGCGTGATCGCCATTTCCGGGCGGAGCTGGCCGCCGGTACTCATTGAATTCGGTGGAAAGACGAGCAGGGCGGAAGCGCCCTCGCGCTCGGCCATCCTGGCGATGCGCGCGGCCTCAATCGATCCGTCCGCGTAAACGCCATTGATCAGCGGCAGGCGCGAACCAATTTCGGCGAGCGAGAAGGCGAGGATGCGCTGCTGTTCCTCGAAATTGCAGGCATGCACCTCCGAGGCGTGGCCGTTGACGGTGATCGCCGTGATCCCCCGCGTCGCGGCGACGTGAGCCAGGTGCCGCCGCGTCTCGCCCTCGTTGATCGACATATCGTCGTTGAAAGCACAGAGCGTCGCCGGGATGACGCCGGACGGCACAAAGTCGCGGAAGCGGGGCATGGGTCGTTTCCTCAATGATGATGATTGCGGGCATTATCGGCGCCGGAACGCGCGCATGCAACGCCTGTCAGACAACCCTGCGCTGCGCGAAAAACACGGCTGCTCCGGCAATCGAGGCCAGCACGCCCCAGTAAACGAATCGGAAATCCGGCGCCACGCCGACCGGGAACAGGGTCAGAATATAAAGTAAGCCCGAGCCGCAGGTTCCAATAACGAAGGCGCCCTCCGCGCTGTGCCGCGCGCGCAGCGCGGCGGCCGAGAGGGCGAGGCAGGCGGCGAGCCACAGCCAGCCCCGGTAAAGCGGCGTGATCTGAAGCGCATCGTGCAGGCCGCGAAAGGCGGAGAAGGCGGGGCGGTCGGCAAAGACGCTCTTGGTATGGTCGTTGAGGTCGGCAGTCCACATCGTCAGGTTGCGCCCGGCAAGAAGCGTCTGCATGAACGCGGCACGGTGCCGCAGATAGGCAAGCGGATGCCCGCGCACGGCATCGAGCCAGGCCTGCATCAGCGCGGGCGTGCCGAAAATCCTTTCGCGCTCGAGACGCGCCATCACGAATTTGCACGGATCATGGGTCCAGTAGATGTCCCACAGGGTCGGCTGATAGCAGCCGTTCTTGAGAAGCGTGTCCTCCTCCGCGCTCCACGCGCCAGGAAAGACATTCACTTTCGAGAAATGGGTGATGCCGCCGAGGTCGAACACCATGAAGGATTGCTCCGGGTGTTCGCGCTTGGCGTCCAGCCATTTGTAATAGGTCAGCGGAATGAGCGCGTAGAGGACGCCTGCGACCGGCAC
This sequence comes from Pseudorhodoplanes sp., assembly GCA_035548355.1. Lineage (GTDB taxonomy): Bacteria > Pseudomonadota > Alphaproteobacteria > Rhizobiales > Xanthobacteraceae > Pseudorhodoplanes. The sequence goes on along the minus strand of DASZTD010000022.1, from coordinate 60,158 downwards.
ATAAAGAAGCGCGGAGCGCCAGAATTTGAAGCCGTCGGGAAAGAGCGCGTGGATCGCGAGCAGCGGCGCGGCGATCAGCGCATTTGGTCTGAGCAGAACGCCGAAGGCGATCAGCGCCAGCGCGAGGCCTTGCAGCGCGTGACGCGCCGCGCCGCGCCGGCCGGCCGCATGAAAGGACAGCGCCGCGGCGAGGAGCCAGGCGGTGGCGAGCAGGACGTCGCGCCAGATCACGCCGACGAGGCACAATGCCGGCGGCGCGAGCGCGAATAGCGGCAGCGCTAGCGCAAGCGGCGGCGAGCGCGGCACGAGCGCGAGCGCGATCAGCGCGAAAGCGAGCCAATAGGTCGCGCTGATCAAAAGAAACATGCTGCCGGAGCCGGGCGCGACCGGATCGATCATCGCCCAGAGCCAGGTCATGACCGGCGATTGCCAGTCGCCCGGGCCGGTCTTGATGAAGGAATAAACGTAGCGGGCATCGTAGGTCATGATACCGGGATAAAAGACGATCTGCGTCAGCACGAAGCCGAGCACGGCGAGCGAAAGGGCGGCGGCGTTGACGCTAGAGCGCTGCATAGATGTCACCGGAATTCGCTTCCGCCGGCAGGGTCTCGATCCACCGCCCGATTTCGTCGGCGGGAACGTCCTTCGGCCATTGGAATTCGAGGCTCTCTCCCAGCACCGCGTTGAAGGTCTTGAACCCGAGCGCGGCGCTGCGCGCAAGACATGCGGCGGCGACGTCGCGCTGGATGGTGGTGAATTCGAATGACAGCGCCGGCGGCGGCACGCTCAGGCCGGCCAGCGCCTCGGCTTCGAAACCCTCGACGTCGATCTTGATGAAGGCGGGTCTGCCGTGACGCGCGATCAGCGCATCGAGCGTGGTCATCGGCACCGACACGGTCTTGTTCCAGCGCTGTCCCTGCCAGCCCGGCGCGCCGCGCGAGGAGTGGATGAATTCGTCCGACGCCGTCGAGATCGTCGGATTGTCGGTATTGATCTTCATCTCGATCGTGCCCTCCCGGCGCCCGACCGCCGCGCGCTCGATCGTCACCGCCCGGTCGCGGCCGTAGATCAGCTTCAGCGTCGTCGCCAGCGCGTGCTGCGGCTCGACCGCGACGACGCGGGCCCCGAGTCGGCGGAAAGATCCGACCCGGTCGCCGACATGCGCGCCGATGTCGAAGACGAGATCCCCGCGCTTGACGAAGCGGCGATAGAAATCGTCCATGACGGCGCGTCGCGCCTTCCCGCGATAATAGATGCGCAACGAGCGGGCGACGCCGCGGGCGGTTCGCAGGGCGTCGAGCGTCAGCACGCGCGTCCGCCCGGCTGGAGCGCGAGCGCCGGAAGGCCAAGCCGGACGAGTTCGGTTGGCGGTGCGCTTTCCTCCGGCAGGCATCCGATGCCGAGCCCGGTCAGCCAGCGTCCGACTTGCGGCGACGATGTCAGCGCGGCAAGCGGAATGGAGAGCGCGAGCCCGCCGGCGATGAAGAACGCGAAGATGATCGCGGCGGGATGGGTGGCGGCCAGGATCGCGATGACCGCGACGCCCATCAGCGTCTGCGGCCATAATGCACGCGCGGCCAGCGGCCAGGGCACCGAATGGTCGTCGCGCACCTGCCCGACCCAGCCGATCTGGCGGCCGAACAACAGGCCGATCAGGAACAGCGTGTGACGGAACCACATGATTGGCATGAGAAGAATGAAAAAGACCGCTTCGCAGGCAATGCTCAGCGCGAACAGGCGCATCCCGCCGAATGCGGCGCGGGCACGCGCGTCCGGGAGCACGTGAAGGATGGTGGCGAGCTTCGGCGACATCCACATCACGAGCACGATAAGATAAAGAGCAAGGCCCGGCCATACGGAGATTTCGTCCCGCAAATCCGCCGCGCCGGCGACGAGCGCCGTGCCGAGCAGCAACAGCCCGATCCAGGCCGGCGACCCGATGAACATCAGGATCGCGAAAACGAGCTGGTAACGGCTGACGGGCTTCAGGCCAGGCAGGTTGAGAAAATTCACATATTGCATGTTGCCCTGGCACCAGCGCAGATCGCGCCGGATGAATTCGATCAGCGTCGGCGGGTTCTCCTCCCAGCTTCCGTCCTCGCGCGGCAGGACGCGCACTTCATATCCGGCGCGGCGCATCAGCGTCGCTTCGATCTGGTCGTGACTCAATACGTGGTCGCCGAGCAGGCTGCCCTTCGGCATTTCCGGCAACCGGCAATGGGCCACGAAAGGCGCGATGCGGATGATGGCGTTGTGCCCCCAATAGGGGCCGCAATCGCCCTGCCACCACGCGCTGCCGGTGGTGTAGGAGCGCATGCCGAGGCGCATGCCGAACTGGAAGATGCGCGCGAAGGCGCTGGTCGATGGCAGGCCGACGACCAAGCTTTGTAGGATGCCAAGCATCGGATTGGCCTGCATGATGCGCACGAGCCGCATCATCGCCGGCGCGGTCATGAAGCTGTCGGTATCGAGCACCAGCATGAATTGGTGCTGCGCGCCCCAGCGTTCGCAGAAATCGCGGATGTTGCCTGCCTTGAAGCCGGTATTGGCGGTGCGGCGGCGATAGGTGACGGGCATTCGTCCACGATATTGCTCGGCGAGCGCGCCGAATCCTTTTTCCTCCGCCTGCGCGACCGCTTCCTCGCTCGTGTCGCTCAGCACATAGACATGGAAGGCGTCGCCCGCGTCGGCCGCGAGCAACCCCTCGATCGCCGTGCCGAGATTGCGGATGACGCGGTCGGGCATTTCGTTGCGCACGCAGACGACGATCGCCGTCGATGCCGTGATCGGCTCGTCGCCGCGCACGGAGGCGGCCGCGGGCGTCACCGCGCTTTCGAAATCGGCGGAAAAGCGCATCAACAGGTAGCCGATCGCGGCGTTCCAGAAGCCGATGACGAGCCAGGGCAGGGTAAAGCCGAACAATACGAGGATGGCGATGTCGGCCGCCGAGAATCCGCCGGGCGACAGCGTCACCAGCATCAGCCACAGCATCGCGAGCGTGGTCAGAACGGCGAGCGCGCCGAACAGGACGCGGCGACCCGTCATCGAGAGGCCGGGGCGGCCGATCGCGTGCCCGGCGGTCGAAATTTCGGACATTCCCTGCAATCCCCTCATGCCTTTTTTAGGCAAGCGGGATATAGCGGGGGAGGCTTGAACAAGTCCAACGACAAAGGTGTGTCTTGAGGGGCGGAAACGCGGCGGAGGCGAGGGCGCTCTGGTACGTGGGTCCCGGCAAGGCGGAAATTCGCGCCGGGACGCTGGCGCCCCTGACCGGGGGGCAGGTGCGGGTGCGCGCGCTGTGCGGCGCGCTGAGCCGCGGCACGGAATCCCTCGTCTGCTCGGGCCGCGTGCCACCGAGCGAATACCGGCGGATGCGGGCTCCCTTCATGGTCGGCGATTTCCCGTTCCCGGTGAAATACGGCTATGCCACGGTCGGGCGCGTCGAGGCGGGCCCCGAATCCCTGACCGGCCGCACCGTTTTCAGTCTGCATCCGCACCAGACGCTGTTCGACATTCCCGCCGAGGCGGCCATTCCGCTGCCGGACGACGTGCCGCCGGCGCGGGCGGTTCTCGCGGCGAACATGGAGACGGCGCTGAACGCGCTGTGGGATGCGCAGCCGGGGCCGGCGGACCGGATCGCGATCGTCGGGGCGGGCGTGGTCGGTTCGCTCGTCGCCTGGCTTTGCGCGCGGCTGCCGGGCGCCGAGGTCACGCTCGTCGATATCGATTCCTCGCGCGCGGCGCTGGCCGGCGCACTCGAGGTGAAATTCGCCGCGCCCAGCGATGCGCCGAGGGATTGCGATCTCGTCGTGCATGCGAGCGGGCAGGCGTCGGGCCTGGCGACGGCCATCGACCTTGCCGGCGACGAGGCGACCATTCTCGAATTGAGCTGGTACGGCGAGGGCGACGTTCCGGTGCCGTTCGGCGGCGCGTTCCATAGCCGGCGGCTGAAGCTCGTATCGAGCCAGGTCGGGAAGATCGCGCCGTCGCATCGCGCGCGCTGGGATCACCGGCGCAGGCTTTGCGCCGCACTGTCGCTGCTGCGATCTCCGCGGCTCGACGCGCTGCTCGCGCCCGCCATTCCGTTCGAGCGGCTTCCCGGCGAGATATCCCGTATCCTGTCGCCGGGCAGCGGCATCCTTTGCCAGCGCATCGTTTATCCCGATTGAGGATCCGTCATGTTTGCCGTCGAGGTTCGCGACCACATCATGATCGCCCATTCGTTCAAGGGCGATCTGTTCGGCCCCGCGCAGGAATTGCACGGAGCGACCTTCGTTATCGACGTGGCGATCTTCGCCGAGAAGCTCGACGCCCACGGCGTGGTGGTCGATATCGGCCGCGCGACCGAGGAGCTCGCGCTGATCCTCGGCCCGCTGAAATACCGCAACCTCGACGAGGTGGCGGCCTTCAAGGGGGTCAACACCACCACCGAGTTTCTCTCTCATTATATTTATGAGCGTTTCGCGGCCGCAGCCCGCGCGGGAGAGCTTGGGCGCGACGGCAAGGAACTGAAGGCGATCCGCGTCACCATTTCCGAATCCCACGTCGCCCGCGCCTGGTACGAGGCCGACTTGTGAGCCGGGCCGTTTTCGCCGTCCCGGGAGACCTGTCGACGCCGACCGGCGGCTATGCCTATGACCGGCGCATCATCGCCGGGTTGACCGCGCTCGGCTGGTCGGTGGACGTGCTCGATCTCGGCGACGGATTCCCGGCGGCGGGCGAGGAGCGCGAAGACCGGGCGGTGGCGCTGCTCCTCGGAACGCCGCGCGATGCCGCTCTCGTGATCGACGGTTTGGCCCTGGGCGCGCTGCCGCGCGCCGCCGCGCGGCTCAAGGCCACGCATCGCGTCATCGCTCTCGTGCATCATCCGCTCGCTTGCGAATCCGGCCTGCGCGAAGACCTCAGGCAAATGCTACACGCGAGCGAAAGGGAGGCGCTCGCGCATGTGCGCGGCGTTGTCGTGACGAGCGCATTCACCGGGAAATTGCTGACGCGCGATTACGGCGTGCCGGAAACGGCCATCGCCGTCGTTCGTCCCGGCAACGAAAGGGTCCCCGCCGCCGCGGGTAGCGGGGACAGGCTCTCGCTCCTTGCCGTCGGCTCGGTGGTGACGCGCAAGGGTTACGACGTTCTCGTCGCTGCGCTCGCGACCGTGAAGGATTTGCCCTGGACGCTGACGATCGCCGGCGATCTCGGCCGCGATCCCGCCGCCGCGCGCGGCGTCGAGGCGTCGATCGCGCGGCACGGTTTGCAGGAGCGGATCGTGCTCGCCGGCGCGGTTCCGGACGAGGCGCTGGCGGCGCTCTATGAAAGGGCGGATCTGTTCGTGCTCGCGTCGCGCTTCGAAGGCTATGGTATGGCTCTGGCGGACGCGGTCGCCTATGGCCTGCCGGTGGTGGCGACGAAAGCGGGCGCGATCCCGGAGGCCGTGCCGGCCGATGCCGGCATTCTCGTGCCGCCGGAAGACGTAGCCGCCCTGGCCTCGGCGCTGCGGCGCGTGATCGGAAACGAGACGGAGCGGCTCAGGCTCGCGGCCCATGCGCGCGCCGCGGCGTCCTGCCTGCCCACCTGGGACGACCAGGCGAAGCTGTTCGCGCGCGCGATCGGTCATTTCGCATGAGCTTTTCGGAACAATGGCTGACCCTGCGCGAGCCGCACGACGCGGCCGCGCGCAACGGAAAGGTGCTCGACGCGGTGGCGGCGGCCTTCGCCGGACAACACGCGATCAATGTCGTCGATCTTGCCTGCGGCACCGGCTCGACGCTTCGCGCGGTGTCGGTCGCGCTGCCGCCGCGCCAGTCGTGGCTGCTTGTCGATAACGATCTTGGACTGCTCGCGCGCGCCAAGCCGGCGCAGGCCTCCTCCGAAATCCAGGTGACCACGGCGCCGACCGATCTCATGCGCGATCTTGAGCTTGCGCTCGACGGCCCGGTCGATCTCGTAACCACTTCCGCCTTTCTCGATCTCGTTTCGCGGCAATGGCTGGAACGCCTCGTGACCGAGATCGCCGCGCGCCATCTGCCCTTCTATGCGGCCATCAGCTATGACGGCCGCGCCTCTTGCAGCCCCGCCGATCCGTTCGACCAGGCGGTGATCGGCGCGGTGAATCGTCACCAGCGTACCGACAAGGGCTTCGGTCCCTCGCTCGGACCGGACGCGGCGGCACAGGCCATCTCCCTGTTCGGCCGTCTCGATTATGCGGTGACGCAGGGCCGGTCGGACTGGGTGCTACGGCGGCAGGACGCCGAGATGCAGATGGAAATTCTGTCCGGCTGGGCCGCCGCCGCGCGCGAGATCGATCCCGCGGCCGTGTCGGAGGTGGCCGGCTGGCTCGCGCGCCGGCGATCGATGGTCATCAAGGGGCAATCGTCGATGCGGGTCGGTCACGTCGATTTCTTCGCCCGCCCGCCGCGCCGATGAGCCGACAGGTCGAAGTCGAACAGGATTTCGTCGCCGAGCCGGTGCATGTGGATCGGCGGCCGCATCGCCTCGTCGGCGCGCTCGATCGGCGGTAGGGTGATCCCGGTCGGGCCCGAGCCGAGGATTATCGGCGCCACGACGACATGCAGGCGGTCGAGGCAATTGTCGGCGAGAAAGCGCGACACGGTATTGGCCCCGCCCTCGATCAGCACGCGGCGCAACCCGCTCGCGCCGAGCGCGGCGAGAATGTCGGCGGGAGCGATCCGGCCCCCATCGCACGCGACCGGAAGGATCTCCACGCCCGGCGGCAGCGCGGGCCGGATTCCCGGCCGCACGATGACGATGCGCCGCGTCCCGTCATCGACCAAAAGGCGGGCGGTGGCGGGCAAGCGGCCGTCCGGATCGATGACGACGCGCGCCGGATTTCGTCCGGCGACGCGGCGAACGGTCAATTGCGGATTGTCGGCGGCGGCGGTGCCGACGCCGATCACGACCGCATCCATCAGTGCCCGTAGGCGATGCAGATGGTCGAGCCCCGCCGGCCCGTTGATGTAGTGGGAATGGCCGGTCGGCGTGGCGATGCGCCCATCGATGGATTGGCCGATCTGGCCGATCGTGACCGCTTTACCTCTCAAGGTGCCGAACAGTTTTTCCCAAGGGGCGGGAAACTCCCCGTCATGCGGGGCGTTTAAAACGGTCAGCCAGGTCTTGGCGCCGCGGCCGGGTCCACGGGACCGCTGCAGACCTGCGCCGGGAGCGCGTTTGACGGGCTTTTGATCTGTCAAAGGACGTTCATATCCGAGGGGGCTTTATGTGAACACAAATTTGGCACACAATCAGCGCCATCTGAAACAGGCCGGTCCTGCCGGAATAATCGTTTATTCTCAGTGTTCTTTCCGCGTTGAATGACGAAACTGTAAATGCCTTCTCCAGAACGAAATGACAATGTGTGCCGCGTCGGCGACCCCCTCCTGATCGGGGTCGAGCGCGGCCTTGGCGAAATTCGCGCGGGCCGGCCGATCGTCATGACCGACGCGGGTGATGCGTCGTTCGTCGCTCTGCCCGTGGACGGCCTCGACGACCGGCGCCTGACCGATTTTGTCGCGAGCTGCGGCGTGGCTCCGCCGCGCCTTGCCATGACCGCGCGCCGCGCACGCGCCATCGGCATCGAGGCGCCCGGTCCGGTGGCGCTGAAGATCGACCGCCCCACCGCCGCCGGCATCCTGTCGCTTGCGAGCGACATGATCCCGGCGCCGCATACCGAGATCGTGCCGGCGCCGAGCGCAATCCAGGCGATGCTCGATCTTGCGAAAATCGCCGAGCGGCTGCCGGCGGCGCTGTTCGTGGAAACGCGACGGGTGAAGGCGACTTTCGATCCGCCGCTGATCAGCGTGCCGGCCTCGGCCGTCGCGCAATTCCGCAAAATGACCCTTCGATCGCTGAAGATCGTCGGCGAGGCCAACGTTCCGCTGGAAGGCGGGGTGCGCTCGCGCTTCGTGGTGTTTCGCGACGGGGCGGGCAACGACGCGGTGGCGGTCGTCGTAGGCCAGCCGGATTTTTCGAAATCCGTTCCCGTGCGCCTGCATTCGGCCTGCCTAACCGGAGACGTGTTCGGGTCGCGTCGCTGCGATTGCGGCGACCAGCTTCGCCTGGCGCTGGGCGAGCTTGCCGGCGCGGGCGGAGGGGTAATCCTCTATCTCGATCAGGAAGGCCGCGGCCTCGGCCTCGCCAACAAGATGCGCGCCTATCGCCTGCAGGATGCGGGCTTCGACACGGTCGACGCCAACATCTGTCTCGGCTTCGACGACGACGAGCGCGATTACGAGATCGCCGGCTGGATGCTGGAGATGCTCGGTTGTCGCAGCGTGCAATTGCTGACGAATAATCCGGCGAAGATCGCCGGCCTGAAAAGCGCGGGCGTGGAGATTTCCGACCGCATCCCGCTGCTCGGCCCGGTGAATGTGGACAACCGCCGCTATCTGACGGCAAAGGCGACGCGCAACGGCCACAGCTTCGGCCATCTGCTCGAAACGCTGATCGCCGGCGCGGAGCCCGCCAGACCCGAGCCGGCGGAGGAAGCGGCCGAGGGGCCGCAGGGCGGTCGTTAAACGGCGCGTTCGCGAGGGGGCGGCATGACGGCAGCGGGAGTGACGGCTTTCGCCGAAGGTTCGGCCTACACGCCGGTCGCCAAGGCGTTGCACTGGGCGACCGTGGTTCTCGTGCTGATGATGCTGCCCGCGGGCTTCGTCATGTCGCGCTACGACGTTGGCGACGCCATCTACAATGCGCACAAGTCGATCGGCCCGGTCATCCTCGTGCTGACCCTCGTTCGCCTTGTCTATCGGCTGACGCATCCGCCGAAGCCCCTTCCGGCGGACATGATGATGCTGGAGAAGGCGGTGGCGCACGCGACGCACTGGTCGCTATACGCGCTGCTTATCGTCCAGCCGCTGATCGGCTGGATCGCGACCTCGGCCTATCCGGCGCCGATGCCGTTTTTCGGCCTGTTCGATCTACCGGCGATCTGGCCCGAGGACCGCGCCTTTTCCGATTTCATGTATCGCTGGCATTTCCGGCTCGGGGTTATCCTCTCGCTGCTGATTTGCGCGCATATCGCCGGCGCGTTGTTCCATCACTTTGTTCACAAGGATCGCATCCTGCAGCGGATGACGACGGATTAGATCGCAGACAATGGCGAAGGCGCCCCCGACGCGGCTCATCGGCGGACTGACATTCGCGGAAATTTCCGAGCATGTTTCGGCGCGCTCGATTCTCGTGCTGCCTCTCGGCGCGTTCGAGCAGCACGGGCCGCACCTGCCGCTCGATACCGACATGATCATCGCCGAGGCGGTGGCCACGCGCCTCGTCGCGCGTCACGCGGCGGAGTTCGACACCTTTCAATTGCCGGGAATTGCCGTCGGCTTGTCGCGCGAGCACGAATGGGCCGCGGGTACGCTGAGCTTTTCGATCTCGGCATTCACGGCGATGCTGCGCGACCTCGGGCGCTCGATCGCGCGCGCGCTGCCATCCAGAAATCTCGTCATCGTCAACGGCCACGGCGGCAATCGCGGTATTCTGCAGAATCTGGTCTATGAATTGCACGGCGATTTCGGCCTCAATGTCTGCGTGATCCATCCGCTGTCGTTGTCGAAGGTGAAGGCCGACGGACCGGACATTCATGCCGGCATGGACGAAACCTCGCTGATGCTCGCGCTCGCTCCCGATCGCGTGCGTCTGGACCGGGCCGGCACCGGTTCCCCCCTGCCGGACGAGGCCGCGGTGCGCGCAATGATTCTCGACCCGGGCGTGACCTGGCCGTGGAGTTCCGGTGATTCGCGCCTTGCCGTGAGCGGGGTGACCGGGCCCGCCGCCAAGGCGTCGGCGGCGTTCGGGGAGCGCATCATGGAAAGCATCCTGGGCGAGGCCCGCCCGGTGCTACAGCAGCTCGCGGCGGCGAGCGCCGGCGGGCGCTGAGCCGCCGGGGAAGCAGGCCGGCCACACATCGCCCGAAAGTAGGTGACAGTGAGGCCCCGTTCCCGAAAACCCGTGCATAATGTGCCAAAATGGCGGCCGCCCGAGCGCGCCTGCGCCGGCGTCAAAATATAAAGCGCCGGTCCGAACGGCGATCCGGCGGACCGGCAGAGAGATGCATGTCGCAGACCGTATTTTTCGCTGAGGGCGGGGAAACGAGGCGCGCGGTCGCGGCCGCGCTTTTGTTTGCCCTCGCGCTCACCGGATGCACGGTCGGCGTGGAAAAGCCCGATCCCGCCATCGACGTCCCGGCGGTCTATCGCGATGCCGGCAACCGGCCGGACGCCTTTCCTCCCCGGCAGGACTGGTGGCGCGATTTCCGCTCAAGGGAGCTGACCGCGCTGGTCGAGGAGGCGCAACTCGCAAATCTCGATATCGCCGCGGCGGTGGCGCGCATCGTGCAGGCCGACGCGCAGGCGCAGGTGGCCGGCGCGCCGCTTCTTCCCGCCGCCGATCTCAATGCGAGCTACGCGCGCTCGCGCGCCTCGCAATCGACCGGTTCGTCATCCGGCGGCGGCGGACGTTCCGAGCGCGATCTTTACAGCGGCTCGCTGTCGGCAAGCTATGAAATCGATTTCTGGGGCAAGAACCGGGCGGCCTTGCGGTCCGCCGAGGAACTGGCCGCCGCCTCGCGCTACGACCGCGAGGTGGTCGCCCTTTCCACCATCGCCTCGGTCGCCAATTCCTATTTCCAGGTCCTCGCCTCGCAGGATCGCTTGGCGATCGCGCGCCGCAACCTCGACAGCGCCAATCGCATCCTCGATATCATCAGGCAGCGCCGCGCGGTCGGCACCGCCTCCGACCTGGAAGTGGCCGAGCAGGAGAGCCTCGCCGCCACCCAGCGCGCCGCCATCCCGCCCTTGCGTCAGACCTTGCGTCAAACGACCGCGGCGCTTGCCGTGCTGATCGGCCGCCCGCCCGAGGCGGTGACGATCCGCGGCGGAAGCATGGCACGCATCGCCATCCCGCGGGTGACCCCCGGCCTGCCGTCCGAATTGCTGACCCAGCGTCCCGACATCCGCGAGGCGGAAGCGCGGCTGGCCTCCGCCAATGCCAATGTCGAATCGGCCCGCGCCGCCTTTTTCCCGAGCATCCAGCTCACGGGCGAATTTGGTTACCAAAGCGCAATCTTGAAGACACTGTTTATGCCGCAATCGGCGTTCTACACCATGACCGGAAGCCTCACGCAGCCGATTTTCGACGGATTCAGGCTGAAAGGTCAGTATGATCTGCAACGGGGCCTACAGGAGGAATTGCTGCAGACCTACCGCAAAACGGTGATATCGGCATTCTCCGACGTCGACACGGCGCTCGTGGCCGTGCAGGAGACGGCGTCGCGGGAAGCCCTGCAGCGGCAGGTCGTCGATGCCTCGCGGCGCGCCTTCCAGCTTGCCGAGCAGAGATTGCGTGAGGGAACGGTGGATTTGACGACGGTGCTTCAGACACAGCAGAGCCTGTTTCAGGCCGAGGACGCGCTGGCGCAGGCGCGGCTTGCGCGCCTGCAGGCGATCGTAAGCCTGTTCCAGGCACTCGGTGGCGGATGGCTCGCCCCCGATCCGCAAACCGCCGTGGCGCAATGATCCGCTATCTGAAGATCTCGATCGTCGCGATTTGCATCCTGATTCTGGGCGCGATCGCGATGTTCTATACTTCGACGCCGCAACAGCAGCAGCGCGGCGGCCGCTTCCGCGCGGGGGCCGAGGGGCCCGTGCCGGTGCTCGTTGCCGCCGCGCGCAAGCAGGACATGCCGGTCTATCTCGACGGCGTCGGCACGTCGAAGGCGCTCAACACCGTCGTCGTGCGATCGCAGGTCGACGGAAAGCTCGTCAGCGTCAATTTCAAGGAAGGGCAGGACGTCGAGAAGGGTTTCGTGCTCGCGCGCATCGACCCGGCGACCTATCAGGCGCAATACGATCAGGCGGTCGCCAAGAAGGCGCAGGACGAGGCGCAACTCGCCAATGCGCGCATCGACCTCGAACGCTATCAGCGCCTGGCCGCCACCAATGCCGGATCCAAGCAGCAGGCCGACACGCAGGCCGCCGCCGTCGCTCAGCTCGAGGCGCAGGTGAAGCTGGACCAGGCGGCGATCAACAACGCCAAGGCTATTCTCGATTACACCTCCATCGTAGCCCCGATCTCGGGGCGTACCGGCATCCGCCAGGTGGACGAGGGCAATATCGTCAGCACCTCGGACACCGGCGGCATCGTGACGATTACGCAGATCAAGCCGATCTCGGTGATCTTCAGCATGCCGCAGCAGGACGTGTTCCGCATCAACGCCGCCTTCGCGAAGGGCTCGCTGATGGTCGAGGCGCTCGCGCCCGACAACAGGACCGTCACCGACCGGGGCGCGCTGCAGGTGGTGGATAACCAGGTCGATCCGACGACCGGCACGGTGAAGCTCAAGGCGGAATTTCCCAACAGCGATCTGCAGCTCTGGCCGGGGCAGTTCGTCAACGTGCGGCTCGTCATAGACACGCTGCGCGACGCCGTCGTCGTTCCGACCGCGGCGGTGCAGCGCGGTCCGAACGGCACCTTCGTTTACGTCATCGACGGCGAGAACGCGAAAATCCGCAACGTGCACGTCGCCCAGCAGGACGACATGCAGGCCGTCATCGCCTCGGGCCTCGAGGGCAACGAGCGCGTCGTCACATCGGGATTCACGCGCCTGTCGGACGGAGCGCAGATCACCGTCGGTCAGCCGAACGAGAATGTGCCGATCGGCGTCGAGCGTCAGCCGCTGCGGCCGGAGGCGCCCCAATCACGCCGGCGCAATGGGGAGGGGGCGAGGACGGAAGGGACGTCGAACACGAGGCCATGAGCGTCTCAGAGCCATTCATCCGGCGGCCGATCGCGACGTCGCTTCTCGGCGTGGCGGTGATGCTCGGGGGCGGCCTCGGCTACTGGCTGCTGCCGATCTCCTCCCTGCCGCAGGTCGATTTCCCGACCGTGCAGGTGACGACGCAATTGCCCGGCGGCAGTCCCGACACGATCGCCTCGCTGGTGACCGCGCCGCTCGAGCGGCAATTCGGCCAGATTTCGGCGCTGTCGACCATGACTTCGTCGAGCTCCTTCGGCCTCAGCCAGATCACGCTGCAATTCGATCTCAGCCGCGACATCGACGCGGCCGCGCAGGACGTACAGGCCGCGATCAACGCCGCGGGATCCACCCTGCCGCGCAATCTTCCCTATCCGCCGACCTATTCGAAGGTGAATCCGGCCGACGTGCCGATCGTGACGCTCGCGCTCACATCCGACACGGTGCCGCTGCGCGCGCTGTCGGATCTCGCCGATACGCTGATGGCGCAGCGGCTCAGCGAAATCACCGGCGTCGGACGGGTGACGGTGCAGGGCGGGCTGAAGCCCGCGATCCGCATCCAGGCCGATCTCGCCCGGCTCGCCGGATACAATCTCGGCCTCGAAGACCTGCGCACCGCCATCGTCAACGCCAATGTCGCCGGTCCGAAAGGCTCGCTCGACGGCGCGCAGCAGACCTATACGATCGCCACCAACGACCAGATCGCGGCGGCCGATGCCTATCGCTCGCTGGTCGTGGCCTACCGTAACAACGCGCCGGTCCTTTTGACCGACGTGGCGCAAATCGTCGATGGCCTGGAAAACAGCAAGGTCGGCGGATGGTATCAGGGCGTGCCGGCGGTGGTGATCGACGTGCAGCGACAGCCCGGCGCCAACGTGATCGAAACCGTCCGCCGCATCCGCGCCGAGCTGCCGCGCCTCGAACGCGCCCTGCCGGCGAGCGCCAGGCTGAACGTGGTGCAGGACCGCACCGAGACGATCCGCGCGTCGGTACGCGACGTGCAGTTCACCCTCGTGGTCAGCGTCGCGCTCGTCGTGCTGGTCGTGCTGATTTTCCTGCGCACGGTCCGCGCCACGATCATCGCCGGGGTCGCGCTACCGCTATCGCTGATCGCCACCTTCGGGATCATGTGGTTCTGCGGTTTCAGCCTCGACAATCTCTCGCTGATGGCGCTGACCATCGGCACTGGCTTCGTGGTGGACGACGCGATTGTGATGATCGAGAACATCGTCCGGCATATCGAGGAGGGTGAGGACCCGCTGGCCGCGGCCCTGCGCGGCGCGCGCGAGATCGGCTTCACCGTCATATCGCTGACCGTCTCGCTGATCGCGGTGTTCATCCCGCTGCTGTTCATGACCGGCCTGGTCGGCCGTATGTTCCGCGAATTCGCGCTGACCCTGACCATCGCGGTGGTGACCTCCGCCATCGTCTCGCTGACGCTGACGCCAATGATGTGCAGCAGGCTTCTGCGCCGCGCCGCGGGGCGGCGCCCCGGCGGCCCGATGCGGCGGCTTAACGCATGGGTCGATCGCGCGATCGAGGGCTATCGCGTCAGTCTCGAATGGGTGCTCGAACGCCAGCGCGCGACCCTGGTCGTGACCGCGCTCACGCTCGCCGCCACGATCCTGCTTTATGTCGTGGCGCCGAAAGGCTTCCTGCCGGCGCAGGACACGGGCCTGATCACCGCGGTGACCGAGGCCGGCCCGGAAGTCTCCTTCGCCGAAATGCAGCGCGTGCAGGCGGAGGTGGTGAAGGCGATCCGGCGCGATCCCGATGTCACCGGGGTAGTGTCGATCATCGGCGTCGGCACGCTGAACCAGACGCCGAATTCCGGGCGCTTGTCGATTTCGCTGAGGCCGCGCGGCGAGCGCAAGGCTTTCGTCACCGAAGTGGTCGGCCGGCTGGCCAAGGCGGTCGCGCCGATCCCGGGGGTCTCGGTCTATTTCCTGCCCGTCCAGGACATCCAGATTTCGACGCGCATCAGCCGCTCGCAATACCAGTACACGCTGGTATCGACCGATACGCAGGAAGTCGCCGCTTGGGCGAAGCGGCTCGCCGGCCGGCTCGCCAATTCGGCGATCCTGCGCGACGTCGCCTCGGAGGCGCAGGACGGCGGCCTTCGCGCATTGATCAACGTCGACCGGGTCGAGGCGGGCCGGCTCGGGGTGTCGATGCAGGCGGTGAACGATACGCTGAACGATGCCTTCGGTCAGCGGCAGATTTCCACGATCTTCGGCCAGGCGAACCAGTATCGCGTCGTGCTTGAGGCGATGCCGCAATACCAGAACGATCCGGCGAGCCTGTCCAAGCTCTACGTGCCCTCGACGAACGGGGTGCAGATCCCGCTGAGCCGGATCGCGAGCCTTGAGCGCACGACGGCGCCGCTTTCGATCATGCATCAGGAACAGTTCCCGGCGGTGACGCTGAGCTTCAATCTCGCCCCGGACGCCTCGCTCGGCGATGCGGTGCGGGAGATCTCGGCCGCCGAGGGAGAGATCGGCATGCCCCCGTCGGTCGTCGGCACCTATTCGGGGGACGCGGCGGAATTTTCCCGCTCTCTGCGCGGAGAGCCGTGGCTTCTGCTCGCCGCCGCGGTCACGATCTATATCGTGCTCGGCGTGCTCTACGAGAGCTTCATTCACCCGCTCACCATCCTCTCCACGCTGCCTTCGGCGGGCGTGGGCGCGCTGCTCGCGCTCATGCTGTGCGGGCTCGACCTGTCGGTGATCGCGCTGATCGGCATCGTGCTGCTCATGGGCATCGTGAAAAAGAACGCGATCATGATGATCGACTTCGCGCTCGAGGCGGAGCGGGTGGAGGGCTTGTCGCCACGGGACTCGATCGTCAAGGCCTGTCTGCTGCGCTTCCGCCCGATCATGATGACGACGCTCGCCGCGCTGTTCGGCGCTTTGCCGCTCGCGCTTGAAAGCGGCACCGGCTCGGAGCTGCGCTTTCCGCTCGGCGTCACCATCATCGGCGGGCTCCTGCTCAGCCAGCTTCTCACGCTCTACACGACGCCGGTGATCTATCTGATGATGGAACGGCTGAAGCTTCGCCTGGCCGCGCAACGGCCGCGGCCGGCCGAGCCGGGCGGAGCGGGCCCGTGAACTTTTCCTACCCGTTCATCGTGCGGCCGGTGGGCACGACGCTGCTGGCGATCGGCCTGTTCCTGGTCGGCGCCGTCGCCTATGTGTTCCTGCCGGTCGCCAGCCTGCCGACGGTGGATTTTCCCACCATCCGCGTCTCGGCGAGCCGGCCCGGGGCCGACCCGGCTATCATGGCCTCGACCATCGCCGCGCCGCTCGAGCGCCGTCTCGGCGAAATCGCCGGCGTGACCGAGCTGACCTCGGTCTCCTCGCTGGGATCGACGTCGATCGTCGTGCAGTTCGACGTCAACCGCGACATCGACGGAGCGGCGCGCGACGTGCAGGCGGCGATCAACGCGGCGCTGAGCGACCTGCCCGCCGACCTGCCGTCGCGGCCGACCTTCCGCAAGGCCAATCCGGCGGCCGCGCCCATCCTGATCCTCGCGCTGACCTCGGCGACCGTGCCGCCGAGCGCGATCTACGATGCCGCCGACAGCGTGGTGGCGCAGCGCATCATGCAGGTGAGCGGGGTCGCGGACGTGACGGTCAGCGGCGCCGAGCAGCCGGCGATCCGCGTGCGCGTCAATCCGTCGCTGCTGGCGAGCGCGGGCATCTCCCTGGACGAGGTGCGCCAGGCGATCGCCGATACCAACGGCGCCGGGCCGGTCGGCGTATTCGACGGCCCCTCGATCTCCGAATCGATCGCGACCAACGACCAGCTTCGCGCGCCGCCCCCCTACAACACGCTCGTGATAAAGACTGCGAGCGGCAGCGTGGTGCGGCTGTCGGATGTCGCGACGGTGGTGCAGGGGACCCGCAATGCCCAGTCGGCGGCCTTCTTCAACGCGCAGCCGGCGGTGCTGCTGATCATCACCAAGCAGCCCGACGCCAACGTGATCGACACCGTCGATCGCATCTACGAGCTGTTGCCCGAGCTGACGCGATGGATTCCCGCCGATATCGCCATTTCGGTGCTGTCGGATCGCACGCAGACCATACGCGCCAGCGTGCATCACATGCAGGCGACACTGGCCGGAAGCGCCGCGATGGTGATGCTCGTGGTGTTTCTGTTCCTGCGGCGCGCCGCGCCCACCGTCGCGGCGGGCGTGACCGTGCCGCTGTCGCTCGCCGGAACATGCGCGGCGATGTGGGCGGCTGGCTTTTCCATCGACAACCTGTCGCTGATGGCGCTCGCGGTCTCGGTCGGTTTCGTCGTCGATGACGCGATCGTCATGATCGAGAACATGTTCCGCAATCTCGAAAAGGGGCATTCGCCGCTGCGCGCGGCGATCGAGGGCGCCCGGCAGATCGGCTTTACCGTGGTGTCGATCAGCCTGTCGCTGATCGCGGCCTTCATTCCGCTCCTGTTCATGGGCGGCGTCGCCGGCCGCATGTTCCGCGAATTCTCGGTCACGCTCGTCTTCGC
The DNA here is from genome assembly GCA_035548355.1 of Pseudorhodoplanes sp. Classification (GTDB taxonomy): domain Bacteria; phylum Pseudomonadota; class Alphaproteobacteria; order Rhizobiales; family Xanthobacteraceae; genus Pseudorhodoplanes. The sequence goes on along the minus strand of DASZTD010000022.1, from coordinate 42,877 downwards.
GATCCTCATCTCGACGGTCGTGTCGCTGACCGTCACACCGATGATCTGCGCGCATTTCGTGCGCACCCCGCCGAGCGAGAACGCGACCGCGCTCGACCGCTGGGCGGAGGGCCTTCTTCGCGGCATGCTGCGCTTCTACGAGCGCACGCTGGTCGTGGTGCTGCGCAACCCGCTGCTGGCCATGCTCGTCTTGGCGGTGACCGTGGTGCTCACGGTCGATCTCTATATCAAGATTCCGAAAGGCTTCTTTCCGCAGGACGATACCGGCCTCGTGTTCGGCGGCACCGAGGCCTCCCCGGACGTCTCCTTTCAGGCAATGCTGGCGCTGCAGCGGCAGGTGACGGATATCGTGATGGCCGATCCGGCGGTGTCCGGCGTCGGCTCCTCGGTCGGCGGATCGGGCTTTTCCGGCTCGGTCAATCGCGGCCGGCTGTTCATCAGCCTCAAGCCGCTCGACCAGCGCGGGGGGCTGTCCACCGCGCGGGTGATCGACCGGCTGCGTGCCAAGCTGCGGTCGGTCACGGGCATTTCGCTGTTCATGGTCCCGGCGCAGGATCTGCGGATCGGCGGAAGGCAGAGCAATTCGCAATATCAGTTCACGCTCTGGACCGCCGATCTCGACGAGCTTGGCGCCTGGCTGCCGAAAGTGGTGGAGCGCGTCAAGAAGGTGCCGGGCCTTGTCGATGTGACTACGGATCGCGAGCAGGGCGGGCTGCAGCTCGACGTGACCATCGACCGGCAGGCGGCGTCGCGGCTCGGCGTGCAGATCGAGGACATCGACAACGCGCTTAACAACGCCTATGCGCAGCGCCAGATTTCCACGATCTACGCGTCGCGCAACCAGTACCGGGTCATTCTCGAGGTGGAGGCGCCCTACCGGCGCGATCCGAACGATCTTGCGACCCTGCACGTGCCGGCGGCGGGCGGCGCGCAGGTGCCGCTGTCGGCGGTCGCGAAATTCGAGCGATCGATCGCGCCGCTCGTCGTCAACCATCAGGGGTCCTATCCCTCCGCCACTATCACCTTCAATTTGCGGCCGGGCGTCCCGCTGGAGACCGCCGTTGGCGATATCCGGCGCGCCGTGGCGGAGATGCACCTGCCGGACTCGCTGCATACGGATTTCGGCGGCGACGTACGGGCGCTTTCGCAAAGTGCTGGCGCCCAGCCGCTATTGATCCTCGCGGCGCTGATCGCGGTCTATATCGTGCTCGGCGTCCTCTACGAGAGCCTCGCGCATCCGCTGACGATCATCTCGACCTTGCCCTCCGCGGGCCTCGGCGCGCTTCTCGCGCTCTGGGGATCGGGCTCCGAGCTGACGATCATCGCCTTCATCGGCATCATCCTGCTGATCGGCATCGTGAAGAAGAACGGCATCATGCTGGTCGATTTCGCGCTGGAAGCCGAACGGCAGCGGGGGCTGACGCCCGAGCGCGCGGTGTTCGACGCCTGCATGGCGCGCTTCCGGCCGATCATGATGACGACGCTGGCCGCCCTACTCGGCGCGATCCCGCTCGTCATCGCCACCGGGCCCGGCGCGGAATTGCGCCGTCCGCTCGGCATCACGATCATCGGCGGCCTGCTGGTGTCGCAGGCGCTGACACTCTATACGACGCCGGTCATCTACCTGCTGCTCGACAGGCTGCATCGCCGCTGGTGGGGCAAGACCGGGCCGCTCAGCGGGGAGCCTGCGCGATGACGCCTTTGCGGAAAAGAAAGCAGCCATAGGGGCGGGCGTCCCCGGCCTGGACTACGGCGAAGCCTTGCCGCGCGGCGCCGTAGAAGGCGAAGCGTTCAAGGCCCGCCATGACGGCGCCCTTGCCGAGCGCGCGCTCGATCTCGGCCTGCACCTCGGCCTGGACCTCGGGAATCGCCGCGGGATCGCCCACGACTTGCATGCGCCGCACCGGATCGGGCTCGAAATCGTCGATCGGCAGCACCGACAGGATCGCGCGGGCGGCGCGCGCCATGGTGAGGCCCGGCAGGCGGACGAGCTTTCCCGATGCCGTGGCGCGCGCAATGGTTTCGGCCGGATGATTGGCATCGACGAGCGCGAGATCGTCGCCGTGGCCCATCGCATCGAGCACCCAGAGAAGGTCGGGGGACAGGACCGGGTCGATCCCCTTCAGCATCATCGCCTCCCGCGTTTGCCCAGATAGACGCGCTGCGCGTTGCCGCCGAGGATCGCGTCGCGGTCCCTGGCCTTGAGGGGCGCGAGCAGCGTCGCGGTCGCCTCGATCCAGCGGTCGTAGCCGCCGCCGAGATCGACCACCGGCCAGTCGCTGCCCCAGATGAGGCGCGAGGGCCCGAAAGCCTCGATCAGGTGATCGACATAGGGGCGCAGGTCCAGCGCGGTCCAGTTCGCGCCCGCTTCAGTGACGAGGCCGGACAGTTTGCACGCGGCGAGAGGGTGCGCGGCGATCGCCGCGATTTCCTCGCGCCACGGCTCGAGCCGGCGCTCGCGGATGAAAGGCTTGGCGCCGTGATCCACCACCACTGCGAGCCTCGGATAGCGCGCAAGAAGCTCGGCGAGCGGCCGCAGATGCTGCGGCCGCACCAGCGCGTCGAAGACGAGTCCGTGCGCGATCATCGCCTCGAAAGCCTTGGCGAGGCCGTCGCGCAGCATCCAGCGATCGTCGGCGATGTCGTGGATCATCGGCCGCAGCCCCACGAGCAGCGGATTGCCGGCAAGCCGCGCGACGACCTGCGGCGCATCGGCGGATTCGAAATCCGCCCAGCCGACAACGCCGGCGACGAACGGCGTCGCCGCGCCGATCCCGAGCAGGAATTCCGTTTCCGCTACGGTCGGCGCGGCCTGGACCAGGATGGTTCTCTCGATCCCGTGGCGCGCGAGAAGCGGTTGCAGGTCGGAGGGAGAAAAATCGCGATAAATCGGAGCGAGCTTATCCGTCAGCCAGCCATAATCGCCGCGGGCGAGCGTCCAGAAATGCTGGTGCGCATCGATCCGCATCGCGGCTAGGCGGGCGTCGGCGCGTGTGCGGCGAGCAGGCCCTGCGCCTTCAGCTCGGCCCACAGCGCCGACGGAACCGGTCTTGCGAGCTGGTCGATATTGCGGCGGACCTCGTCGGGATGCACCGCGCCGAGCACCACCGAGGCGACCGCCGGATGGGCGAGGGGGAACTGCATCGCCGCGCGCGGCAATTCGACGCCGTGACGCTTGCAGACCGCCTCGATCCTGCGCACGCGCTCCAGAATATCCTCCGGTGCGGGCTTGTAGTTGTAGAGCGCGTTCGGCCGCGGACCGGTCGCGAGAATGCCGGAATTGAACGCGCCCGCGATCAGGATCGCGATTTTCTTCTCCACTGCCGTCGGCAGGAAGATATCGAGCGCCCCCTGCTCGAGCAGCGTATAGCGGCCGGCAAGCATCATCACGTCGAAGTCGCCGGCGCGCGCGAAGCGTTCGCACATGTCCGCCTCGTTGACGCCGATGCCGATGCCCCGGATCACCTTTTCCTCGCGCAGCCGGGCGAGCGCCCGATAGGCGCCGTCCATCGCCTCCCTGAATCGCTGCTCGATCATGTCCTTGCCGTGCGTCCACACGTCGACGTCGTGGATGAACAGCAGATCCACCGAATTGAGGCCGAGCCGCAGCAGCGACTGTTCGAAGGATTTCATCGCCCCGTCGTAGGAATAATCGAAGAACGCCTTGTGCTTGAAACCGCCGACCGAACCCGGCTTGCCCTCAGCGATGCGCGGATCGGTCCAGCGGCCGACCTTGGTGGACAGAACGAAGCTGTCGCGCGGAACCTGCCGCAACGCCGTCCCGAAGCGATGCTCGGACATGCCGTGACCGTAGAGCGGCGAGGTGTCGAACATGGTGATGCCGAGCGCGAGCGCGGTCGTGATCGCGCCGATCGCCTGGTCCTCGGGATAGCGGGCATGCGACTCCCCGAGCGGCGCGCCGCCGAACCCGAGCACGGATACGTTCAGTCCGGTGCGTCCGAGCGCCCGCGACGGCAAGGCCGACATCTTCGCCTATCCTCCCTTGACCGCTCCGGAGGTGAGCCCGGCGACGATCTGGCGCTGCGCGGTGACGGTCAGCAGAAGGACCGGCAGGGTCACGAGGAGCGCCGCGGCGGCGAGCGGGCCCCAGCTCAACTGGTCGAACGAGATCATGTTGTATACGGCGACCGGCAGCGTGCGTGTCTCGCGCCCGGCCAGCACGATGCCGAAGACGAAGTTGTTCCACGAGAATATCACCGCGAGAATGAACGACACGGCGATGCCAGGCCGGGCGATGGGCAGCGCCACGTGGAAGAAGACCTGCCAGCGGGTGGCGCCGTCGATCAGTGCGGCCTGCTCGAGTTCCAGCGGTGTCGTCTCGAAATAGCCGATCATGATCCAGATCACGATCGGGACGGTGACGACGAGGTGAATGATGATCTGCGGCCACAGCGTGCCGAGCAGCCCGATCCACTGGAACAGCAGGAACAGCGGGATGAGGTAGGAAAGGCCGGGCGTGATGCGCGCGATCAGGATCACGATCGCGGCGCGGTGCGCCTGCATGCGCGCGATGCCGTAGCCGGCGGGCACGCCGACGAGAAGGGCGAGCAGCGTCGCCGTGCCGGTGACGATCAGCGTGTTGGTGAAGTAGGTGAAAAAGCGGTTGGAGTTGATGACGTCGACGTAATTCTGCCAGGCGAAACGGTCCGGGATGAAGACCGGCGGATAGGAGGCGTTGTCGATCTCGTATTTGACCGAGATCGACAGCATCCACAGGAAAAACAGGATCGCCGGCGACACGATCACGAGCACCGAGAAGAACAACCCGATCTTGCCGAAAATCGCGCGCCAGTTCATGCGGCGCCCCCGATTTCCGCCCAGTGCATGCGCTGGCGCACGTAGATCATGATCGCGGCCAGCAGCACGATCAGCACGAAGAACACGACGGCGATTGCCGAGCCGTAACCCACATCGTAGTAAACGAAGGCGACACTGTAGAGATAGAGGTTGATCGTCTCCGACGCCGAACCGGGACCGCCCTGCGTGATGGCGAAGATGATGTCGAAGCTCTTGAGCGCGTCGATCATGCGGATCATGCCGGCGATGAACAGGAAGGGGGTGATCAGCGGCAGCGTGATGTGGCGGAAGATCTGCCACATGCTCGCGCCGTCGATCATCGCGCTCTCATAGGGCTCGGAGGGAATGGCCGAGAGGCCTCCGAGCACGATCAGCATGATGAGCGGCGTCCATTGCCAGGTCTCGACCATGACCAGCGACGGAATGACGGTCGCGGGATGAAAGACCCACAGCGATTTCGGCAGGCCGACGAGGGACAGCAGATAGTTCAGCACGCCGAGCTGGGGATGGAACATCATCGTCCAGATCAGCGCGATGGCGACCGGCGTCGCCATCATCGGCATGATGAAAAGGCCGCGCAGGAAGCCGCGCAGCGGAAACCGGTTGTGGAACACGACTGCGGCAAAGGTCCCGAAGATGAGCGGCAGGATCACTGACAGGATCGTGTACACGATCGTGTGCCACACCGCCTCGATGAACCGGGGGTCGTCCGGCATCCGCTTGTAGTTGAACAGGCCGACGAAGGTGGTCGGCGCCCCGACCTTCCATTCGTGCAGACTCATCCAGACCGTGAAAATCCACGGGAAAATGATGATGGCGACAACGACGATCAGCGCAGGCAGGACGAACGGCCAATAGGAGGGCGGGCGCCACTCCCGGTGCCGTTCGTCCACAGTCCTGTCGCTGCCTACGACCTTTGTAGGCTCGGCGATCGCACTCACGTTCTCTTACGCCTTTTCACTGCGCTCCAGGATCGGCCGGAACTGCTCGTGAGCCTTCTTCAGCTCGGTCGCGGGATCGGCCCCCGACAGCACGGCGGTGATCGCGGCGCCGACGAGATCGCGGAACTCGGCGACCGGGATGATGACCGGCAGGCCGAGCTTGGAGATCTTCGCCGCGTCAATGACCGATTGCAGCCATTCCTTCGGCAGCTTCACGCCCTTCTGGGTTTCCGGATCGTTCAGCACCGAGTTGCGGAACGGAACGCCGCCGCCCGCCTGCAGCAGGCGCGCGCCGTTCTGCTTGTTCACGACCCACTGGCAGAACAGGTAGGCGGCTTCCTTCTTGGGGCAGGCGGCGGGAATGCCGATGCCGTCGCCATAGGTCGCCGAATACTTGCCCTTCGGCCCGGCGGGCACCATCGTGTAGCCGACCTTGCCGGCGATGCGCGAGGAATTGGGATTCTCGACGCCCGGCGCCCAGCCCACGCCGTCGATCCACATCGCGGCGCGGCCCTGCGCGAAGGCGGCGAGCGCCTCCATCCAGTTGAAGCCGGCGACGCCCGGATATTTCTGCAGCGAACGCTGGTAGCACTTGGTCGCCTCGATCGCCTCCGGGCCGTCGGTGAGAATGTTGCCCTTGGCGTCGAGGAATTCCCCGCCGTAATTGAGGAAGTAGTTCGTCCACAGCGTCATGTTGGCGTTCTTCAGGCCGCGCCCGACATAACCGTAAACGCCTTCCTTCTCGTCGTTGATCTTCTCCGACGTCGCGATCATCTCGTCGAGCGTCTTGGGGACCTGGAGACCCTTCTTCGCGAAAATTTCCTTGTTGTAGTAGAGGATGAAGTAGTCGACCGACCACGGCAGCGAAAGCATGCGGCCCTTGTCGTTCTTGGCATAGGCGAGGCCCGCCGCCGAGAAGTCGCTCTCCACGAGATCGGGCGTGGTCAGCGTCGGATCCTTCATGAAATCAGTGATGTCGGCGAGCCAGCCGGCCTTTTCGAACTGCCGCTTCTGCACGTGGTAGCTGAGATGCACCACGTCGAAGCTCGGTTTGCCCGACGACAGCTCGATCACGCATTTCTGCCGCTGCTGCTGCTCCGGAATCTGCTCGGATTCGACCTTGATGCCGGTCAGCTCGGTGAATTCCGGCGCGTATTTCTGAACGAGATCGCCGCGCGGGCCCTTGGCGAGAATTACTTCGAGTGTCGTGCCGGCATATTTCTTCCAGTTCACCTGGCTGAAGGCGGGCTTCGTCCCCATCAGCGCGCTCGCGCCGACAGCGGCCGTGCCCGTCAGCATCGTGCGGCGGCTTATCTTGGTGTCCAACATGGCATTTCCTCCGTGAAACCGTTGATCGGCCTTGTCATGATTGAAGCGTCGATTGAACGCTGAAATCGGCGCGAGGCCAAGCGCATTCCGCTGCGACCGACCTTGCATTGAACATTGTATGAAACTAACATGTCACCTGCAAGTCAGATGAGGTGGGCGGTGACCGGCAACCAGAGCAAATTCGGATTGGGATGCGCGCTTTCGACACCGGTGACGCGAAGCGGGGCGGTCGATACGGCGCGGCTCGTCGAGCATGCCCGCTGGGTGCAGGCGCAAGGCTGCGACATTCTCACCGTCTTCGGCACCACCGGCGAGGGCGCGTCCTTCACGCTGAAGGATCGCGCCGCGGTGCTCGAGGCCTTCGCCGGGGCGGGGATCGCCGCCGAGCGCACCGTGCTCGGCGTCATGGCGACCGCGATCGCCGACGCCGCCGAGCAGGCGCGGCTCGCCGCGGAGGCGAAATGCCGCGGCATCCTGCTGACGCCGCCTTATTATCTGAAGGACCTGGACGGGAACGGGCTCTACGCCTGGTTCGCGGAGCTGTTCGAGACGCTCGGCGCGAAGGCACGCAATGTCATTCTCTATCACATCCCGTCGGTGACCGCGGTGCCGATCGGCGTCGATCTCGTCCGCCGCCTGAGCAAGGCCTTTCCCGGCGTCGTGCTGGGCGTGAAGGATTCCTCCTGCGACTGGAGCAATACCCAGGTGCTGCTCTCCGCCTTCTCGAAAACGCATGCGATTCTCGTCGGCGACGAGCGCGATCTCGCGCGCGCGGTGCGCGAGGGCGGGCAGGGCTGCATCTCCGGCCTTGCCAATGTCGCCCCCGACCTGATGCTGCCGCTCGTGCGCCAGGGCCGCGACGAGCCGCGCGTCAACCGGCTCGTCGAGGAGATCGGCAAGTATCCGGTGCTGCCTGCGGTCAAGTCGCTGATCGCGCATCGCACCGGCGATAGCGGATGGCTCGCGGTGCGGCCGCCGCTGGTCGCGCTCGATGCCGCGCGCGCGGAGCGGCTCGCCGCCGCCTGCGACCTGATCCGGCAGGCAAGGGCGGCCTGATGGCCAATCTCGCCAATACGCGCGCGGAGCCGGAACCGCTGAAGCTGCGGGACAAGGCCTATGCGTCGTTCACGCGCCACCTGCTCGCGCGCGACCTGCGGCCGGGCCAGTTCTTCTCCCAGCGCGAGCTTGTCGAGCTGACCGGCCTGCCGCTCGGGGCGATCCGCGAGCTTGTTCCGCGGCTCGAGGCCGAGGGGCTGATCAAGATCGTGCCCCAGCGCGGGATGCAGATCGTGCATGTCGATCTGAACATGATCCGCGACGCATTCCAGTTCCGCCTGTTTCTAGAGCGCGAGGCGGTGGCGATCTTCACCGAAAACGCCAGCGATGCGCTGCTGTCGCGCCTGCGCGGCGAGCACGACAGCATCGTCGCGGAGTGTGAGAAGGCGGAAAAGAAGGGCGGCGTCAACAAGGAGCTTGTCGCGCGCGCCCAGCAGATCGACTGGGATCTGCATTCCACCATCATCGACTCGCTCGACAACGCGATCGTCAGCAACGCCTATCGCGTGAACTCGATCAAGATCCGGCTGATCCGCCAGGAGCAGACGCGGCTTTACGATGCGCTGGTCATTCCGACCATGCGGGAGCATCTTGGCGTGATCGAGGCGATTGCCTCTCGCAAGCCGGATCGGGCGATCGAGGCTCTCGGCGCGCACATCACGAATGCGCGCAACCGCGCCATGGGCCTGCGCTGAGACGGCCATCAATCGCCGGCAATGCCCGGCATAGGACTGCAAGGGAGGACGACATGACCATGACATTCAGCCGCCGCGGCTTTCTTGCAAGCTCGGCCGCATTGGCGGCGTTCGCGATGCCGCGCGTGGCGGGCGCCGCGACGGTGATCCGCTGGGGCTCTGTGCTCGCGCCGACGCATCCGGGCGCGATCATGATGGATCGCGTGGCGAAGGAGGTGAAGGAAAAGACCGGCGGCGCGGTCGAAATCCAGACCTTCCCCGGCGGCCAGCTCGGCTCCTCGCGCGACGTGATCGAGGCGACATCGACCGGCGCCATCCAGATGGTGGACGAGGGCGCCGCGCAATTCGGCCAGTTCGTTCCGCAATTCTCCATTTTCGAGGCGCCCTATATCTGGCGCGACCCGGCGCATATCCGCAAGGCGATGGCATCGCCGGTGCTGGAGGAATGCAACAAGCTGCTCGTGGAAAAGCGCGGCATGCGCATCATCGGCTCTACCTATTACGGCCGGCGCCACGTCACGACCGGCTCGAAGCCGGTCCGCACCGTGGCCGACATGCAGGGCTTCAAGCTGCGCATCCCGGAGGTGGACACGTTCCGCGCCATGGTCGAGGCCTGGGGCGCCCGCGCCACGCCGATGAATATCAGCGAGCTTTATCTCGCGCTCAGCCAGGGCGCGGTCGATGGGCAGGAAAACCCGCTGCCGACCATCCAGAGCAACAAGTTCTACGAGGTGCAGAAATATCTCGTGCTCACCGGGCATATTCTCACGCCGCGCCTGATCGCGGTGAACGAAAAGACCTGGGCGGCCATCGCGCCGAAGGACCAGCAGGCGATCAGGGCGGTGCTGGACGCGCATTCGCAATGGCAGGACAACGAAATCCTGTCGCAGGAAGCGGGCCTCGCCGAAACCTTCAAGAAGGCCGGCATGGAAGTGATCACGCCGGACGTCGAGAGCTTCCGCAAACCCGTGCTCGACACCCTGCCGAAGAAGTTCGAATCGAAGTGGGGCGCGGGCCTGTGGGACCGGATCGCCTCGCTCTGACGGCAGGCCGGGACAATGCCCTCCCCCTCGGGGGGAGGGCGGGAACGCGACGATGGCAACCGCAATGCCCGCGCCGCGCGGCGCTTTTTGAAAAAATCGCCGTATGCTGACTCTGTGCCGCATTGCGCTCGACCGCACGATCCGTTTCGCGGCGATCGCGCTCACCGTCGCCCTTCTCGTCGTGGTGATGCTCGGCGTGATCTCGCGCGCGCTCAATTCGCCGCTGATCTGGACCGACGAAATTTCCCGTTTCCTGATGGTGTGGACGGCGGTCGCCGGGTGGCTGCTGGCGAGCCGCCGGCGCGCGCATATCCGCATCCGCTTCTTTCACGACCTGTTGCCGAAGCCGGCATGGCGCTTCTGGGAAATCGCCATCCAGCTCGGACTGATCGTGCTCGGCGGCCTGCTGGCCTGGTACGGACTGGAGATCGCCGTCCGCAACCATGACATGGAGGCGCTGACGCTGCCGATCTCGCTGTCCTGGATGTATGCGCCGATCGTGCTCGCCGGCCTGGTGACGATCGGGCAGGGGATCGCCGAACTCGCCGCGCGGCTCGGCCGTCCGGCGGCGGGAATCGGCGACGAGGGACTCATCGAATGACACATCTGATGGTGCAGATCGCCGCGGTGTGGCTGCTCGCGATCCTGGCCGGCGTGCCGCTTTTCGCCGCGATGGGTCTTGCCGCCTTCGCCTTTGTCGGGCTCGGCGGGCTTTCGCTGTCGATCGTGCCGCAGAAGATGGCGCAGGCGATGAACTCATTCCCGATCGTGGCGGCACCGCTTTTCGTGCTGATGGGCAACATCCTGGCCGCCGCGCGCATCAACGAGCGGATCATCGGCTTTGCCACCTCGATCGTCGGCTGGCTGCGCGGGGGCTATGCGCATGCGAGCATCGTCGCCTCCACGATCTTCGCCGGCATGGTCGGCTCGGCGGTGGCCGACGCCGCCGGCGTCGGCGCCATCGAAATCAAGTCAATGCGCCGCGTCGGCTACCGGCCGGAAACGGCGGCCTCGATCACGGCGGCGGCGGCGACCATCGGCCCGATCATCCCGCCCAGCCTGCCGATGGTGATCTACGGGGTCACCGCCGACGTCTCGATCGGGCGGCTGTTCATGGCCGGGCTCGTTCCCGGCCTGATGATGGGCGCCTCGCTGATGGTGATGGTGGCAATCGTCGCCAAGAAACAGGGATTGCCGGCCCATCCCTTCGTCGGTCTTTCCGGAATCTGGAAGGCCTTTCTGGAGGGATTTTGGGCGCTGCTCGCGCCGGTCATTCTTCTCGTCGGCATGTTTTCGGGCGCCTTCACCCCGACCGAGGCGGCCGCGGTCGCGACCTGCTACGCGCTGTTTCTCGGCCTCGCCGTCTATCGCACGCTCGAATGGAAGATGCTGCCCGCCATCATCATCGATTCGGCGGAGACGACCGGCATCGTGATGGTCCTGGTCATGGCCGCGGGCGCGCTCGGTTGGTGCATGTCGATCTCGCGCATCCCGCAGACGGTGACGCCCTGGGTGGTCGAGGCGATCCGCAATCCACTCGTCTTCCTCCTGGTCTGCAATCTCATCCTGCTCGCCATCGGCTGCTTCATGGAGGCGCTGGCGGCGCTTCTCATCCTGATCCCGATCATGGTGCCGGCGGCGGTGTCCTTCGGCATCGACCCGGTGCAATTCGGGGTCATCATGATCCTCAACCTGATCATCGGCACCATCCACCCGCCGATCGGCGTCGTCCTGTTCGTCACCTCGCGCATCGCCGAGATCAGCTTCGAGACGATGTCGCGCGCGATCCTGCCCTGGCTCGTGCCGCTTCTCGCGGTGCTTGCGCTGATCACGCTGTGGCCGCCGCTGACGCTGTGGCTGCCGCACCTGCTGCTCGGGCGATAGCGTTCCCCGCAGGAATTATGTCCCAACGGCGCGCGGCCGCCGGGCAGATGAAACAATCATTTCACTCTGGTATTTTTGAAACAAGTGCTTCAAAATCGACGCCGCCGATGGACATCCGCATGCAGACCGCTTCGCTGTTGCGCGCGCTCAAGGCCGGCTTCGAGGACCTGTCGCCCCAGCTCAGGGCGGCGGCCCGATGGGTCATCGACAATCCCGAGGAAGTGGCGCTGCTGACCGCGCGCGAGCAGGCGCGGCGCGCGCGCGTCACGCCGGCGACGCTGACGCGGCTCGCGCAGCATTTCGGCCTTTCCGGCTACGAGGATGTGCGCAGGCTGCACGCCGAGGACGTGCGTCGCCATCCGCGCAGCTATCGCGGCCGCGCCGAGGAGTTGCTGCACCGGCGCGACACCGAGGGAGACGCCGCGCTGGTGCAGGACATTTTTTCCTCGCTGGCGCATCACCTGCACGCACTGACGGCGCCGGATGCCGTGCGCCGGTTCACGGCGGTGGCCGAACGCATCGCCAAAGGACAGCGCGTCTTCTGCTTCGGCGCGCGCTCGACCTTTTCGGTCGCCCAGATATTCCATTATCTGCGCACGCTGTTCGGCGACGCCTCGGTGATGGTCGACGGGCCGGGCGGCACCGGGATCGACGCGCTGCGCGCCATCGGCCCGAAGGACGTGCTGCTCGCGGTCACCATGTCGCCTTACGCGCGCGAAACGGCGAAGGCGGCGAAATTCGCCGCCTCGCGGGGGGCGGCGGTGATCGCGATCACCGACAGCGAGGTTTCTCCGCTCGCCTCGGTCGCGACCGAAACCCTGATCGTGCACACCGAGACACCGTCCTTTTTCGACACAATGGCGCCTGCTTTTGCCGCAATGGAATGCCTGGCTGCGCTGGTCGCCGCGCGGCGCGGTCCCCGCACACTCGCCGCCCTGGCCGCAAGCGAAAAGCAGCTTGCGGATTTCGATACCTACATCCTGCCCCTCCAGAAAAAACGAAATCGCCCATGACTCATGTCCTGCATCGCCAGATCGGCCGCGATTACCCAGTTGCGGAATCGGGTCATGGCATTTTCATTCGAGACGCGGACGGCAAGGAATATCTGGACGCGTCGGGCGGGGCGGCGGTGTCATGCCTCGGCCATTCGCATCCGGACATCCGCGCGGCGATGCACGAGCAGATCGACAGGCTCGCCTATGCGCATACGAGCTTCTTCACGAGCCGCGCGGCCGAGGAACTTGCCGACGAGCTGATCGCCCATGCGCCGAACGGCATGGGGCATGTCTATTTCGTCAGCAGCGGATCGGAGGCGATCGAGGCGGCGCTGAAGATGGCGCGGCAATATTTCGTGGAGAAGGGGGAGCCGCAGCGGCGCTACCTGATCTCGCGCCGGCAAAGCTATCACGGCATCACGGTCGGCGCGCTGTCGGTCGGCGGCCGGGCGGCGCAGCGCAAGGCGTTCGCGCCGATTCTGCTCGAGACCCATCACGTGTCGGCCTGTTTCGAGTACCGGGAGCGCCGTGCCGACGAGACCGCGGAAGCCTATGGCGAGCGGCTCGCGCGGGAGCTGGAAGAAAAGATCGCCGAGCTTGGCCCGGAAAACGTGATCGCGTTCGTGGCCGAGACGGTGGTCGGCGCGACGCTTGGTGCGGTGGCGGCGGTGCCCGGCTATTTCCGCCGCGTGCGCGAGATCTGCGACAGGCATGGCATCCTGCTGATCCTCGACGAAGTCATGTGCGGCATGGGCCGCACCGGCACGCTGCACGCGTGCGAGCAGGAAGGCGTCGCCCCCGATCTGATGGCGATCGCCAAGGGGCTCGGCGCGGGCTATGTGCCGATCGGCGCGATGCTCATGCAGGACAGGATCTTCCAAGCCATCGCGTCCGGCTCCGGCGCGTTCATGCACAGCCAGACCTATACCGGGCATGCGCTCGCCTGCGCCACCGCGCTTGCGGTGCAGCGCGTGATCCGGCGCGATGATCTGCTTGCCAATGTCCGCAGACAGGGCGCACATTTGGCGCGCCGCCTGCAGGAGCGTTTTGGCAATCACCCTTTCGTCGGAAACGTGCGCGGGCGCGGGCTGTTCCAGGCGGTCGAGATCGTCGCCGATCGGGGAACCAAGGAGAGCTTCGATCCGGCGCGCAAGCTGCATGCCCGCATCAAGCAGGAGGCGATGAACCGCGGGTTGATGGTCTATCCGATGGGTGGCACCATCGACGGCGTTCGCGGCGACCACGTTCTGCTGGCACCGCCATTCATCGTCCAGCCCGAGGATGTCGACAGCATCGTCGAGCGTCTGGGAGATTCGATCGACGCGGCGATCGCGGCGTAAGCGTTTCGGGCCGTATTCGCTGCCGCGGCGGTGTGGTCCAAAGGCAAGATCGCGGCAGAGTGATCCAAACGGGAGAACAGCCATGAAGCATTTGAGACAGGCGAGCGGCATCCTCGCTGCGGCGGCGTTGACGCTCGCGGTGAGCGGAACGCCCACGCTCGCCCAGCAGAAATTTGTCACCATCGGCACCGGCGGCGTCACCGGCGTCTATTACGCCGTCGGCGGCGCGGTATGCCGCCTGATGAACAAGGACCGGGCCAAGACCGGCATCCGCTGCTCGGTGGAATCAACCGGCGGCTCGGTGTTCAACGCCAACGCGATCAAGAGCGGCGAGCTTGAATTCGGCATGGCGCAATCGGACATCCAGTACAACGCGGCCAAGGGCGAGGCCCAGTTCAAGGGCAAGGCGGATCCGGACCTGCGCGCGGTGTTCTCGGTCCATCCGGAGCCGTTCACCGTGCTCGCGCGCAAGGAAGCGGGCGTGACGAAGTTCGAGGACTTCAAGGGCAAGCGCTTCAATGTCGGCAATCCGGGCTCCGGCACGCTCGCCTCGATGGAAGAGCTGCTGAAGCAGATGGGCTGGACCAAGGCGGACTTCTCGCTCGCCGCCGAGCTGAAGGCGGACGAGCAGGGCACCGCCCTGTGCGACAACAAGATCGACGGATTCTTCTACGGCGTCGGCCATCCTTCGGCGGCGATCCAGGATCCGACCACGGCCTGCGGCGCCAAGCTCGTTCCGCTGACCGGCAAGGCGGTGGACGAGCTGGTGAAGGCGCATTCGTATTACGCAGTCGCGACGATTCCGGGCGGCATGTATGCCAACAACCCGAATCCGACGCAGACCTACGGCGTGCTCGCGACGATGATCACCTCGTCGAAGGTGCCGGACGATGTGGTCTATGCGCTCACCAAGGCGGTGTTCGACAATTTCGACGAGTTCAAGAAGCTGCACCCGGCTTTCGCCAATCTCGACGAAAAGAAGATGATTAAGGACGGCTTGTCCGCTCCGCTGCATCCCGGCGCGGTCAAGTACTACAAGGAAAAAGGCTGGATGTAATTCAGCCGGCGGGGCGGCGCGCCGCCCCGCCGTCATCGCGGCGGGACAGGGGAACGGGCATGAGCGACGTGAAATCGCACGCCTCGCGCGAAGCGCTCGAGGCAATGGTCGCCGAAGTCGATACCGGCGGGCGCAAGCCGTCCGGCCTGACGAAGCGGCTCATTTTCGTGGTGGCGCTCGCCTGGTCGCTGTTCCAGCTCTGGTACGCATCGCCCATTCCCTACATCGTCGGCTGGGGCGTGTTTACCGACGGGCAGGCGCGCGTCATCCACCTGTGCTTTGCCTTCGCGCTCGCCTTCACCACCTTCCCCGCGCGGAAATCATCGCCGCGCGCCTATGTCCCGGTCTATGACTGGATCCTGCTGGTGCTGGCGGTCGGCTCGGCCGCTTATCTTCTGGTCTTCTATTACGAGATTTCGCAGCGGTCGGGATTGCCGACCACCGCCGACGTCGTGATGTCGGCGATCGGCGTCGTGCTGCTGCTCGAGGCGGCGCGCCGCGCGGTCGGGCCGGCGCTCGCCATCATCGCGAGCCTGATGCTCGTCTATATTTTCGCCGGTCCCTGGCTCCCCGGCCTGCTCGCGCACAAGGGCGCCTCGCTCGCCCGCGCCGCGTCGCAGATGTGGATCACCTCGGAGGGAATTTTCGGCGTCGCACTCGGCGTGTCCACCAACGTCGTGTTCTTCTTCGTGCTGTTCGGCGCGCTGCTGGAGAAGGCGGGGGCGGGCAACTATTTCATCCAACTCGCCTTCTCGATGCTCGGGCATTTTCGCGGCGGTCCGGCGAAGGCGGGCGTGGTTGCCTCCGGCATGACCGGCATGATCTCCGGCTCCTCGATCGCCAATACGGTGATGACCGGCACGTTCACCATCCCGCTGATGAAGCGGGTCGGTTATTCGGCGGTCAAGGCCGGCGCGATCGAATGTGCGGCCGGAGTCAACGGGCAGCTCATGCCGCCGGTGATGGGCGCGGCCGCCTTCCTGATCGCCGAATATGTCGGCATCAGCTATGCCGATGTGGTCAAGCATTCGTTCCTGCCGGCGTTCCTGACCTATGGCGCGCTGTTCTATATCGTCGATATCGAGGCGGCCAAGAAAGGCATGAAGGGCCTGCCGCGTTCGCGCGCGGCGCGGCTGCACCACACCGCGCTGCGCGCGCTGATGACGATTTGCGGCATCATCATCCTGAGCGGCGTCGTCTATTACGGCATCGGCTGGACCAAGATCGCGTTCGGCGCGGCGGCCACCTGGATTCTCGCGGCGGCGCTGGCGGCGGCGTATATCGGGCTGCTCTATTACAAGTCCGGTTACTCCGATCTCGCCGAGGACGACAAGACGCAGGCGATCGTCAAGGTGCCGGAATTCTACGCCACCGCGCGGTCCGGCCTGCATTATCTCCTGCCGGTGATCGTGCTGATCTGGTGCCTGATGATCGAGGAAATGTCGCCGGGATTGTCGGCGTTCTGGGGCACCGCCTTCCTGATCGTGATCATTCTGACGCAACGGCCGATCGTCGCCTTCTTCCGCAAGGACCGGCGCATCGCCGCGGCGGCCCAGCGTGGCTGGGCGGAATTCATCTCCGCCTTCGAGTCGGCGGCGCGCAACATGACGAGCGTCGGCATTGCCACCGCGACTGCCGGCATCATCGTCGGCGCGGTGGCGCTGACTGGCATCGGGCTGGTGATGACCGAGATCGTGGAAGTCGCCTCCGGCGGCAACCTCGTCATCATGCTGCTGCTGACGGCGCTGATCTGTCTGCTGCTCGGCATCGGCATGCCGACCACGGCGAACTACGTCGTGGTGGCCACCCTGATGGCGCCGGTGCTGGTCGAGGTGGCGGCGCAGAACGATCTCGCCGTGCCGCTGGTGGCGGTGCACCTGTTCGTCTTCTATTTCGGATTGATGGCGGACGTGCATCCGCCGGTCGGCCTCGCCGCCTATGCCGCGGCGGCGATTTCCGGCGCCGACCCGATCAAGACCGGATTGCAGGGCTTCTGGTACGAGATCCGCACCGGCCTGCTGCCCTTCATTTTCATCTTCAATACCGAATTGCTGATGATCGACATCGGCGGCGTGGGCAATTTCTTCCTCGTCGTCGGCTGTTCGATCGTGGCGATGGGATGCTTCGTCGCTGCCACGCAGAACTGGCTGATCACGCGCAACCAGTTCCACGAGACGCTGCTGCTGTTGCTGATCTGCTTCTCACTGTTCCGTCCCGGCTTCTGGCTCGACCGGGTGCAGCCGCCCTTCGCGGAGAGGCCGCCGGCCGAGGTGATGCAGGTGGCCGAGGGATTGCCGGCGGGCTCCACCTTGCGGGTGCGAGTGCAGAGCCAGACCCGCGCCGGGCAGGACGTGGAAAAGCTCATTCGGCTGACCCTGCGTCCCGGCGCGACCGGGAACGAGCGCCTGCTCGGTGCCGGCGTCGCCTTCAGGCAGACCGGCGACAAGGTGATCGTGCAGACGGTGAAGTTCGGCAGCGAGGCGGCGAAATACGGCCTGACGCCCGGCGACGAAGTTCACGCCGTGCTGGTGCCGCTGGAGCGCATGAACCGGTACTGGTTCGCGCTGCCCGCGCTCGCTGCGCTCGCCGTCATCATCGCCCTGCAGCTTCGGCGCCGGCGGGTCCGCAAGGTGGCTGAGCCGGCGCGCGCCTGAGGCTCAGCCTTCGGCGAGATCGAGGAGGCCGCGCGCGGCCGCGAGCGCGATCGTGCCGAGGTGAAGCTGGGAGATGAATTCGCCGCCGGTGATCGCGGCGACGAGTTCGGCTTCCGAGACGAACCGGACCTCGATGCCGCTCTCGGGCTTCCGCTCGGGCGCACCGGTTTCCACGAAGAAGGAATGGATGCGGTTGCTCATGCGGCCGGTACAGGGTGAGGCGGTGCCGAGCGCGCGCACCGCCCGCGCGCGCAACCCGGTCTCCTCGAGTAGTTCGCGCTTGCAGGTCTCGGCGGCGTCCTCGCCCGGGTCGACGAGTCCGGCCGGCAATTCCCAGGTGAAGGCCTCGACGGCGGGGCGATACTGGCGCACGAGCGGGATCAGCCGCTGCGGGGTCATCGCCAGGATGGCGATGTAGTCGGCCTGGCCGACCGCGTGATAGCTCTGGATCGGCGCCCCCGGCGCGAATTCGACCTCGCGCTCGATCACGTCCATCCACGGCGACACGCGCATGGTGTATCGGGCGACAATTCTCGGCCATTTCCCGGCCATGACTCAGGCGCCTTTCGTCCGCAGGGTGACGCTGTCCGGGCCGCGGCGCAGATAGGTGGTCTCGAACGCATAGGCGTACCAGCGCAGATAGGCCGGCAGCCAGCGCAGCACCCGGAAGCGGCTGCGCCCGTCCTTTCGCTCGATCCAGCGCGCGGGCAGCTCGGTGATCCGCCAGCGGAGGCGGTGCGCCTTCACCAGCAATTCGAGACTGAAGCAGAATCCGGTTTCGGTTTCGATCTTGATCGTATCGAGGACGCGACGCGAGAACAGGCGGAATCCGCTGGTGGCGTCGTGCGTGGGTAGCCGCGCGAGATGATGCAGCGTGAGATTGCCGGCGAGCGTCAGGGCGTATTTCAGCGGCGGACAGCCGGACATGTGGCCGCCCTTCATCAGGCGGCTGGCGCAGACGATGTCGTGACCGCTTTCGGCCTTCGCCATCATCGGATCGACGAGCGCGGCGGCGTAGTCGTGATCCGCCGGATAGATCAGCACGAACGGGGCGGTGCTCGCCTCGAAGCCGGTCATGATCGCATGATGGGCGCCGCGCGACCGGTTGCGGACGAGCCTGATGTCGAGATCGGCGAGGACACCGCGCGCCGCCTCGATCGCGGGCAGGGTATCGTCCTCGGGAAAATCGTAGCAGATCAGGACGCGGTTCGGCGTCTTCACATCGCGGGCCAGCGCGGCGAGGGTCGGCACGATGGTCGCGCCCTCGTTGTAAACTGGTATGACGATATCGAGACGCGGCGGCATCGCTCAGATGACGTTGGCCCTGTCGAGAAAGCCCCAAACGTCGACCACCGGCTTGTTGTTCAGGTCGAGCGACCTGTAGCAGGAATGGGGCGTACACAGGATCAGCAGGTCGCTTCTGTCGATCACGACGTCGACCGGAAGCAATGCGGGATCGGTGGTGACGTAGGGATCGGTCGTCAGCACCTCGCGCGCGTGGCCGGTCAGCGCGTTCTTGAACTTGTAGCTCAGCGAAGCGCGCGTATCGTCGATTTCCGCCTTGAATGCCATGCCGAGCAGGCCCACGGCCATGTCGGCGAGGTCGAAGCGCCGACGCAGATCCTCGATCACATGCAGGACGAGCCCTTCGTTGACGAGCATCGCGGCATGGCCGAGGTTGAACTGGTTGCGGGCGAAAGCGGCGAGCTGCATCGTGTCCTTCACGAGGCAGGGACCGGCGGCATATCCCGGCCGCGGAATGTGCCGCGCGCGCGGGTAATTGTGCTTCATCGCCGCGAGGATCTTCTGGTAATCGACGCCGGCGGATTTCGCGATCAGGTAGAACTCGTTGGTCGCGGCGAATTCGATATAGCGGTAGGCATTGCCGAACAGCTTGGCGAACTCCGCCTCGAGCGGGGAGATGGTGACCACCTCGGGCGCGATCGCGCTGAACAGCGCCCGCGCCTCGCGCTCGGCCTCCTCGGTGGTGCCGGAGACGATCTGCGGCATCTCCTGCAATTCCTTGATGCCGTAGCCCTGCACGACGCGCTCGGGACAGAAGGCGAGCTTCAGCTTGCGCCCTTTCGCAGCGAGATAGCCGTGCAGCCAGTCGGTCGTGCCGGGATAGACGGTCGAGCGCAGGACCAGCAATTGCCCGTCGGCGAGATGCGGCAGCAGGCGGTCGATGCAATCCTGCACCACGCGCCGCACCGGGTTGAGAAATTCATCGACCGGCGTTCCGATCGTGATGATGACGGGGCCGCTTTTCGAAATCTGGCTCGGGTGGCTCGTGAACACCAGGCGCTGCTCAGCCAAGGCTTTCGCGAGAATGCTCTCGGCGCCGTATTCGATGAAAGGCAGGCGTCCCTTTCGGAGCGTGTTCAGCGTGCCCTCGTTCAGGTCGTTGACGTTGACACGCGCGCCCGATCCCGCGAGCGCAAGCACCAGCGGGATTCCGACATGGCCGGCCCCGCCGACGACGGTGACGTCGGCGTTTTCCACCGTCGCGGACGCGCCGTCCGACGTCCTCGCCCAGATGTTCACGTCCTCACCCCCGAGGTCAGCACGAAAGGTCGGAACGGCCGCATGAAGGGCAGGCCAAATATCATCCCGTCAACGGCATTATAGATCGGCAGGAGCAGCCGTGTCCGCGCCGACGCGACGTACTGGTAAGCCATTCCGGCGAGGTAATCCGTGGTCACCTCGAAGCCGGCCTCGCGGAAAATGGCGGCGGTTCGGGCCGCGAGGATCGGCCTTTCGTTCTCGGTCACGCCGACCGGGCTGTAGAAGGGGGAGGAGGGGTCGCGGTAGAGCCACATGAACGGATTCATCCGGTTCGGGTCGAAGGCCATGAACCGGCCGCCCGGGCGCAGCACCCGGCGGCATTCCGCCGCCAAACCGCGCGGATCGGGAAAGTGGTGCACGAGTCCGCTCAGCATGGCGCCGTCGAGGCTTCCGTCGGCGAAGGGAAGATGTTCGGCATCCCCTTCGATCAGGTCGAGGCCCGGATAGGTGCGCCGCCCGACCTCGATCAGCTTGCCGCTGATGTCGATGCCGGTGACGTTGTATCGCGCGTCCCGCAACAATTGCGTGAAGGCGCCCGATCCGCACCCGAGATCGGCGATACGGGCGCCGGCCGGCAGGCCGGTCAGCCGCTGGAAGGCGTCGATGATCTTGATCTTGGAGGACGTGGTGAAGACGTCGTAATCGGCGGCTTCCGCGTGACGGTTGAAGAATTCGATTTCCTTCTGCTTGTCCTGGAGCGGCATGGGCGTATCAGACGGCGCGCGGCATTGGCAGCGGCGTCACCAATTGCCCGCGGAAGCCCTTGGCGCGCAGCTTCGGCGCAAGCTCGTCGGCGATATGCCATGAGAAGATGATCGCGCAATCGGGCTGGTCCTCGAACAGTTTCGCCTCGTCGACCACCGGAATCTGGGTGCCCGGCATGTTCTTGCCGATCTTCAGGGAGCCGGCGATCTCGCAGACATAGTCGATGATGTTCTCCTCGAGGCCGACATAATTCACGAGCGTCGAGGCGCGCGATGGCGCGCTGATGCCGGCGATCCGGCCGCCTTTCTCCTTGATGTCCCGGAGGAACGCATGGAGCCGCAGCTTTGACAGCACCACCTCGTGCCGAAATTGCGCGAGCCGCCGCTCCATCGCCTCGCCTTGCGGCTCGGAATCGGTCATCTGCCGCACGCTCGGCCGCACCTTTTCGACGCCGCGGCGCGCCGCATAGACGCGGATCGATCCGCCGTGGGTCGGGATCGGCCGCGCGTGGAATATCTCCAGGTCGTGCATCTCGAGCAGAGCCTTGATGCTGCGCACCGAATAATAGCGCAGATGCTCGTGATAGATCGTGTCGTATTGCAGGCGATCGAGCAGGCCGATCAGGTAATGCGACTCGGAGATGAACACGCCGTGCGGCGCGAGCATCGCCACGATGCCGTCGACGATCGCATGCACGTCCTCGATATGGGCGAAGCAATTGGCCGCGGTGACGACGCGGGCCGGGCCGTATGTCTCGCGCACCTGCCGTGCCACATCGGCGTTGAAATAGGCCTGCAGGGTCGGAATGCCGCGTTCGTTCGCAATTCTGGAGACGTCGGTCGGCTCGATGCCGAGGACGCGGTGGCCGCCCTTCTGGAAATTGGAGATCAGCGTGCCGTCATTGGATCCGATGTCGATGCACAGATCGTCCTTGCCGAGCCCGAGCATCGCCGAGGACTCGGCATAAAGCTCGGCGAAATTGTCGCGCAGCAGCTTGGTCATGCCGCTGGTATAGGGATATTCGGGCGGGAAGATGATGACCGGATCGACGGCGAGTCCGAGCTGCACGAGCTCGCAACGATTGCAATAGAGCAGGTCGGTCGGAAACCAGGATTGTTGCCGCGGCACCTCGCCGGTTTTCACCATCTGGTTGACCGGGGGCATGTAGCCGAGCGACAGCACTCTGCGCAGATGCGGATTGCCGCAGACTTGGCATTGTTCGACCGGGACGCTGGCGCCGGTGCCCGCGCCACGGGCGATCTTGGTAGGACGCAATCCAGCCTCCTTAAGTCGCGTTCGTGCGCTCAGGACGGCTGGGGAGCCAGATCGGCATGTTCCCAGTACCAACGCACGGTCGGCGGCAGGCCCTCCGCCAGCGTTACGCGCGGTTTATAGCCGAGCTTGCCGAGTTTAGAAATATCGGGACAGCGCCTTGCGGTCGAGCCGCTGCGCACCGGTCCCGGCTGCAGCGAAATGTCGAGGCCCGCGGCCCGCGCGACCCGGAATGCGAGATCGGCGATGGTAATCTCCTCGGTGGTGCCGATGTGATAGACGTTGAGATGCTCGCCCAAGGCGCGCATCGCCAGCACGCCGTCCACGAGGTCTTCGACGTGGCAGAAGCTGCGCGTCTCGCTGCCGCTGCCCTGGATGCTGAACGGCACCGGGCCGCCGTGCCGCGCCGCCTGCGCCTTCAGCCGCAGCACGAATTGCGGGATCACGTGCTCGAAGCCCATGTCGGGGCCGTAAACGTTGTGCGGGCGGAAGATCAGCACGCGGTCGAAGAATTTGCGGCCGTAATGGACGGCCATCAATTCGCTGATGATCTTGCCGCCGCCATAGGAATATCGCGGGTTGGCGAGGTCGGGTACGACGAGCGGCACGTTTTCGTCGGTCGGCGTGCGCGGTGGGGTCTGATAGACCTCCGAGCTGGACGCGAGAATGAGCGTGCCGATTCCGCGCCGCCGGCAGCCGTCGAGCACGTTGATCATTCCCTTCACGCCGACCTCGAGCACAAGCTCCGGGGCGCTGTAGAAGAATTCGGTGCCGTTGACATAAGCGAGGTGATGGACCTCCTCGACTTTCCCGATCGCGGCTTCGACCGCCGCCGCGTCGCGGATATCGCCTCGGACGAAGCGCACGTCGTTCTCGACGTCGCGCAACCGGCGCGGGCGCCCGCGCGAATTGTCGTCGAAGACATGCACCTCGTGGCCTTCGCGCACGAGTCGCCTGACAAGCGCGGAGCCGATGAAGCCTGAGCCACCGGTCACGAGAATGCGTCTCGAGGTCATGATCCCGCCGACATGGTTTTGGCGCCGCTTGCGTTCGAGCGTCGCGCCGTTTCGATCAATTCCTGCACGCGCACGCCTTCGGCGATGCCGGGCCGCAGTGCAACGCCCCGCTCGATGGCGTCCAGAAATCGCGCGGCGAGGCGCGAAACCGGTCCTATGCGGCCGTCGGGAAAGTCGTCATCGTCGTCGGCCGCACCGGCGATCTGCTCAAGCGCGGGGGCGGGCCGTCTTGAATGGAACAATTTGAAGCCCCGCATATAGTCTGCCGTCGCATTCCATAAGACGAGCGTGCCGTCCTCGCCATAGAATTCGATGCGATGGCCCGACCCGAGATGGGAGGCCGCGCTCATCGACAGCATGAAGGCCGCGCCCGATGCGAATGTACCCGACATCGCCACGCTGCTCTCGCTCGGCGGGTCTTCGCCCGGTATGCCGAAGGTGCGCGCCGACAGGTCGCGGATCGGGCCGCAAAAATGCTCGAGATAGTAGAAACAATGGCTGACGAAATTTCCGAGCGCGCCGCCGCCCTGCCTGCCGCTGGTCTTCCAGCTTTGCAACCGCAGCCGCGTGGCATGAGTTTCGACATGCCAGTTCACGGTCACGTGACGCAAGGCGCCGAGCGCGCCCGCGTCCATCAGGGCCTTGGCGCGCCTCCAGGCGGCGATTTCCGGAAATTCAAAGTCGATCGCCACAGGCCTTGCGCTGGCCCGCGCCTCGGCGAGGATCGCCGCGGCGCCGGCAAGATCGGCGGCAAGCGGCTTTTCGGCGAAAACGGGCTTGCCGCTTCTGAGAGCGCGCACGGCGATCTCGGGCTGCAATCCGGGCGGCGTGGCAATCGCGATCGCATCGATATCGTCGTGGGCGACGAGATCCTCCCAGCGTCCGAAACTCGCCGCAATGCCTCGGTCGCGCGCTAGCTCCTGCGTGCGCGCCGCGTCGCTGCCCGCAAGCGCCACAACCTGACAGCGCGGATCGGCCCGGAAGGCGGGCAGCAGCACGGCGCAGCCATAATTGCATCCGACAATACCGATACGGATCACGCAAGCTCCTTGCCGATATCATCAAATACAACAAGCCGGCCCCGTAGCGCAGAGATCGATTAGCGACAAAATTTTGGCAGAGGCAAGTGGCGAACGAAATCAATCCTCCCCCTGCGGAAATCGGGAATAAACCTTATACTTGCGGGTAAATGGGGGAAGAAGCGCAAGGAGCCCGCTCATGGCCAGCTACGCCTTCCAGCTCAACAAGTCGCCCCGCAGCGTCGAGTGCGACGACCCCGACAAGCCTCTCCTTTATGTGCTGCGCGATCTCGGCCTGACCGCGGCTAAATTCGGCTGCGGTCTCGGCCAATGCGGCGCGTGCACCGTCCTGATCGACGGGGAGGCGGCGCGCTCGTGCCAGACCTCGATCGCCGACGTCAAAGACCGGTCGGTGACGACGCTCGAAGGATTGGGCAACGCCGCCGCGCCGCATCCGCTGCAGGCCGCCTTCATCCGGGAACAGGTTCCGCAATGCGGCTATTGCACGAACGGCATGATCATGACCGCCGCGGGCCTGCTCGCGCGCAATCCGAGGCCGAGCGAAGAGGATATCCGCAACGAGCTTGAAGGAAATTTGTGCCGCTGCGGCTCGCATGTGCGGGTCGTGCGCGCGGTGCTCGCGGCCGCCGGGCAGGGAGGCTGACATGAACGCGCCCTTCGCATTGTCGCGCCGCGCTCTCCTCAAGGGCGGCGTGCTGACGGTCGGCTTCGCGTTCGCCGGCATCGGCCCGCGCGCGCTCGCGCAAGGCCGCGCGCGCATCCCCGATCCCGGCGAGGTGGACGGCTTCCTCGCGGTGAATGCCGACGGTTCGGTCACGCTTTATTGCGGCAAGGTCGATCTCGGGCAGGGCCTACGGATCGCCATCCGGCAGATGGCGGCGGAGGAGCTCGATCTCGATCCGGCAAGAATTACGATGGTTGAGGGCGATACCTTGCTCACGCCGGACCAGGGCCCGACGGCGGGCTCGACTGGCATCCAGCGCGGCGGCGTGCAGATTCGCCAGGCGGCCGCCACCGCGCGCAAGGCACTGCTCGATCTCGGATCGAAGGCGCTCGGCCGCCCGCAATCCGAACTCGAACTGGCGGACGGCGAGGTCCGCGTCCGGGGGCAGGCGCGCGGCATGTCATTCGCCAATCTGCTCGCCGGGCAGGCGTTCAATCTCAAGGTCGATCCGAAGGCGCCGCTGAAGGACCCGGCGGCTTACAAGGTCGTCGGCAAGCCGCTGCCGCGCCCGGACGTGCCGGGCAAGTGTACCGGCGAACATGTGTACATGCAGGATTTCAAGGTCCCCGGCATGCTGCACGCGCGGGTGATCCGCCCGGCGGCGATCGGCGCCTCGCTCGTGTCGGTGGACGAATCCTCCATCGCCTCGCTTCCCGGCGCGAGAGTGGTGCGGCAGAAGGACTTCCTCTGCGTCGTCGCCGAAGACGAATGGACGGCGGTGAAGGCGCAGCGCGCGCTCAAATGCGAATGGAGCGGCGGCACCGGCCTTCCGCCGCATGATGAGGTGGCGCGGCAGATGCGCGCGGGACCGTTCACGCGCGACGAGGTGCTGCTCTCGCGCGGGGAGGCGAAGCCCGTCCTGCCGCCCGAAGCGAGGACGCTGAAGGCGAGCTATTACTGGCCGATGCATTCGCACGGCTCGATCGGGCCCTCCTGCGCGATCGCCGACGTCAAGGCGGACTCCGTCACGATCTGGACCGCCTCGCAGGCGCCCCACCGGCTGCGCCATACGGCGTCGCGATTCCTCGGCATTCCCGCCGAGCGGGTGCGCGTGATTTATCTCGACGGCGCGGGTTGCTACGGCATGAACGGGCATGACGACGCGGCGGCGGAGGCGGCGCTGCTGTCGCGCGCGCTCGGCCGGCCGGTGCGCATGCAGTGGTCGCGCGAGGACGAACTCGGCTGGGATCCGAAAGGCCCGCCGCAGCTTCTCGACATTGCCGGCGCGATCGATGCGCAGGGCAATATCCTCGACTGGCGCACCGAGATGTGGCTGCCGGAAGCGACCAGGGGCCTGCCGAACCTGCCGCTGCTCGCGCTCGACGCGGCCGGGATAGCGCAGCCGCAGGGGCTGACCACCGGCCTCATCAGCCAGAACGGCGATCCCTCCTATGCCGTGCCGAATGTCGGGGTGACCGTGCATTGGCTGAAGGACGCGCCGTTGCGTCCGTCGAACCTGCGGGCGCCGGGCAAGATCGCCAATTGCTTCGCGGTCGAAAGCTTCTTCGACGAGTTGGCGGCGGCGGCCGGGCGGGATCCGGTGGACATGCGGCTGCGCGGGCTGAACGATCCGCGCGGCATCGAGGTGCTGACACGCGCCGCGGCGATGATGAACTGGCAGCCGCGCCCCTCGCCCTCGCCCGATCGCGGCGGCGCGGTCGTGCGCGGGCGCGGCATCGCCTATATCCACTACAAGCACCAGGAAACGTGGCTGGCGATGGGTATGGAGGTCGCAGTCGAGCGGGCGAGCGGAAAGATCAAGGTCGAGCGCGTCGTCTGCGCGCACGATTGCGGTCTGATCGTCAATCCGGACGGAGCGCGGGCGCAGGTCGAAGGATGCATCCTGCAGACACTGAGCCGCACGCTGTTCGAGGACGTGCAATTCGACCGCTCGCGCGTGACGAGCGTCGACTGGTCGAGCTACCCGATCCTCACCTTTGCCGACGTGCCGAAGCTCGATATCGACCTGATCCAGCGCGTCAACGAGCCGCCGCTCGGCGCCGGCGAAGCGGCCACGGCGCCGGTCGCCGCGGCTCTCGCCAATGCCGTATTCGATGCGACCGGCGTGCGGCTGCGTAGCGTACCGTTCACGCCCGAGCGGGTGAAGGCGGCGCTCGACGGGCGGGCGACCTGAGCGGCGCCGCGCTCCGAGGCGTCAATTTCGCGGCGCCTTGCCGGCCTCGCTCACGGTCCTGAGGATCGAGCCGTCGTCGCGCTCGATTGCCGCGCGCACCTCGGGCGCCTTGCCGATCACGCTCATCTCGCGCTGGCGCGCGACCGTGGCGGCGGCCATCAGCGGCTCGATGCCCAATTCGCGGACGGTATCGGCCACTTCCTCCATCTCGGCGGCGCGCCGCGCGCCGTGCGTGGCCATCCGCTCGAGGTTGTATTCAACCATCTTCGGCCATTCGAGGCCGGGAAAGCTTTTCGCGAGCGAAGCCATTACTTCCTTTTCGACGCCTGCCCGCGCGGCGGCGACGAAGCATTCGTAGGTGAGGGCCTCGAGTCCCTTGACCATGACGCTGCGCACCATCTTGATCGCCGCCGCTGCTCCGACCTGCGGGCCGGCGACCGCGGCCTTCATGCCAAGCGTGTCCATGATCGGCGCGAGCACGCCGGCATGGGGTCCCGCGATCAGCATCGGGGTTTGATGCCGCGCCGGATAGACCGGCGCCATCACCGCGACATCGGCGTAACGCCCGGTCGCCTCGATCAGTCGGGCGGTCCGGCGTTTGCGGTCCGGCGACACCGAATTGATGTCGAGATAGAGCTGGCCCTGCAAATGGCCGGCGACCGACTGCGCCGCCTCGAGGCTCGATGCGGCGGTGACGGCGGAAATGACGATCTCGCGGCCGCGCACGGCGTCGGCGGCGGAAGCGGCGCAGCGCGCGCCGATCCTGCGCGCGGCCTCGCGCAGTTTCGCGCCCTGCGATTCCGGGAACAGGATATCCCAGGCGGTAAGATCGACGGCGCCGGTCTCGCGCAGGCCGGCGGCGATCGCCTGACCCGCCTCGCCGAAACCGATAAAGGCAATCTTGACGGCATTGGTCATGTCTTGGCCCCGAAACTTTGCGGCCAGGCCTGCTGGATGCGCGGCCTTTCGCCGAGCTTCTTCTGAATGCGTTCGTCGAAACGCGCGACGTTGACGACCACGCGGACATGCGTGCCGTCCCCGACACGCTCCTTGTCGTCGAAAGCCTCGACGCGGAAGGCGACATTGCGGCCCTCGATGCCGATCACCTCCGCGGTGGCGCGCAGCCGCATGCCGACTGGCGTTGCCGCGTAATGCTTCACGTCGAGATGCGTACCGAGGCTTTGATGGCCGGCCGGCAGGAGGCTCTCGATCGCCTCGAGCGAGGCCGCTTCCATGACGTTGATCATCACCGGCGTCGCCAGCACGGCGACACGGCCGCTGCCGATGCGCGGGGCGGTATGCGCCTCCGACACCACGATCTCGGCGAAACCCTTCAGGCCGGCACGGAGCTTGGACAGGTCGGTCATTGCGGTCTCTATAGCATGGCGAGCGGCTGTTTCCGCTTCGGGGCGGGGAAGGCCTGATCGAGCGCGGCGAGATCGTCCGCCGTCAACCGCAGGCCTAGCGCGGCGCGATTCTCCCGCACGTGATCCGGATCGGCCGCCTTCGGGATGACGACGACGTCCTTCTGGCGCAGCAACCAGGCGAGCGCCACCTGCGCGGGCGTCGCCTCGTGGCGCGCGGCGACCATCGCCAGCGTCGGGTGGCTGAGCATGCGGCCCTGCTCGATCGGCGAATAGGCCATGATCGGGATGCGCCGCCGCCGGCACCAGGGCAGGAGGTCGTATTCGATGCCGCGGCGGGTGAGATTGTAGAGCACCTGATTGGAGGCGCAGCCACCGTCCAGCCTCTCAAGCTCGTGCATGTCCGCGGTGTCGAAATTGCTCACGCCCCAGGCCCCGATCTTTCCGTCCCGCCGCAGGGCGGCGAAGCCTTCGAGCGTCTCGGCCAGCGGCGGGGAGCCGCGCCAGTGCAGGAGATAGAGGTCGATGCGGTCGGTGCGCATGCGTTTCAGGCTTCGCTCGCAGGCCGCCACGGTGCCGCGCCGCGTCGCGTTTTCCGGCAGCACCTTGCTGACGATGAACAGCCCGTCGCGCCGCCCGGCGATCGCCTCGCCGACGATCTCCTCCGCGCGGCCGGAGCCGTACATCTCCGCTGTATCGACCAGCGTGACGCCGAGATCGAAGCCGAGCCTGAGCGCGGCGACCTCGCCGGCGCGGCGGCGCGCATCCTCGCCCATGAACCATGTGCCGAGACCGTAAATCGGGATCGTTCCGCCGCCGGGGAGCGGGGTGGAGGGGATGGGTGACGACATCAGGGACTGACTATCCGAACGAGACATCAGATTTTCGCCGGCGCCGTGCTCGTTTCGGCCATTCGCGCTCCCGTGGCGGCAAGGCGAGGCACGGATGCGCGCGACAGGCGCGGGCGCGACGACGGTGACAATCGCGGTATGCGGCCACGCCTATTTCACGTCCACCGGCGGCGTGCCGTGGGTGTGGAACGACTTGATCGTCTGCAATCCCCACGCCTGGCCCTTCTTGCGTTCCTCCTCGCTCCACACGATCGGCTTCCAGTCCGGCGCGAGCACGAGCCGCGCGCCGGCATTGGCAAGCTCCACCCGGTTGCCGCCGGGCTCGTACACGTAAAGAAAGAAGGTCTGCTGAATCGCGTGCTTGTGTGGGCCCGCCTCGATATAGACGCCGTTCTCCAGGAACACGTCGGCGGCGCGCAGGATTTCCTCGCGGCTGTCGAGCGCATAGGTGATGTGGTGCAGGCGGCCGCGGGAGCCGGTCATGTCGCGCGAATAGGCGAAGTCGTAGGACTTGTTGGTCGCCGTCATCCAGATCGCCTGTTCGGTGCCGTCATTCATGACGATGATCTCTGTCAGCCGGAAGCCGAGATATTTCTCGAAGAAGATCCGGTTCGCCTTGATGTCGGCGGCAAGTCCGTTCCAGTGATCGAGCCTGCGCACGTTGCATCCGCGCGCCGGATAACGCTGTGCCTGGTTCTTCAGCGCCGGCTTCTTGTCCGGCGGTGCCTCGTACCATTGCGTGTCGTAGTATAGCTCGATCACGTGTCCATCCGGGTCCCGGCACACGAAGGTCTTGCCGTGCCCGAGATCGCCGTCGCTCCATCCCACCTCGAAGCCCGAACCCTTCAGCGCGGCGGCGCGACGCTCGAGCGCCTGCGGGGAGCGGGTGCGGTAGGCGACGTGGCCGATGCCGGAGGTTTTCGAGGCGGTGAGCTTGAGCGAGTAAAGCTCGTAATCGTCCCAGCCGCGCAGATAGACGCTGTCGCCCTTTTCGCCGCTCTCGGTCATGCCCATCACGTCGACGAAGAAGCGGCGGCTCTTGTCGAATTCGGGCGTCAGCATCTCGATGTGACCGAGATGGGCGATGTCGAGAACGGGTTCTTCGGTCATGCGTGAGCGTCCCGGTGAGCAAATCCTGTGCGGCAACAGAGAAAACATCGAAACGCGGCCGTCAACGGCCGTCGTGCCATGCGATAAAAGAAAGCGTCTGCCTAATTTGTAATCAAATGATGCAATTTGCATAATCCGCGAGCAGATCGCCCATTTTTGATTCAAGCTGAAAATTCAATGCGTTGAATAGAAAACGCGGTTGGCACGGCCCTTGCCATTCCTTTTGCAGCGCGAAAAGGCCGCCGGGCTTTCGGAGGCGCAGGCGCGCGTCAAGCAGAGGGAAGCTTTCAGATGAACATGTTTATTCGTTCGGCCACGACGCGGCCGTCCGCGGGCCGGTGGCTCGCCGCCGCCGCTGCGCTGGCCATCGGGCTCTCGACGGTCACCGCCAGGGCCCAGGACACGATCAAGGTCGGGATCCTGCATTCGCTCTCCGGCACCATGGCGATCAGCGAGACGACGCTGAAGGACGTCATGCTCATGCTGATCGAGGAGCAGAACAAGAAAGGCGGCGTGCTCGGCAAGAAGCTCGAGGCCGTCGTCGTCGATCCGGCCTCGAACTGGCCGCTATTCGCCGAAAAGGCGCGCGAGCTGATCACCAAGGACAAGGTCGCCGCGGTGTTCGGCTGCTGGACCTCGGTCTCGCGCAAGTCCGTGCTGCCGGTGTTCAAGGAACTGAACTCGATCCTGTTCTATCCGGTGCAGTACGAAGGCGAGGAAAGCGAGCGCAACGTGTTCTATACGGGCGCGGCGCCGAACCAGCAGGCGATCCCCGCCGTCGACTACCTGATGAAGGAGGAGAAGGTGAAGCGCTGGGTGCTTGCGGGCACCGACTACGTCTATCCGCGCACCACCAACAAGATCCTCGAGGCGTACCTGAAGTCGAAGGGCGTCGCGGCGGAAGACATCATGATCAACTACACGCCGTTCGGCCATTCCGACTGGCAGACGATCGTGTCGGACATCAAGAAGTTCGGCTCGGCCGGCAAGAAGACGGCGGTGGTTTCCACCATCAACGGCGACGCCAACGTTCCCTTCTATAAGGAGCTTGGCAACCAGGGCATCTCGGCCAAGGACATCCCGGTCGTGGCATTCTCGGTCGGCGAAGAAGAACTGGCCGGCCTCGACACTAAGCCGCTCGTCGGCCATCTCGCCGCCTGGAACTATTTCCAGTCGATCGATACGCCTCTGAACAAGGAATACATCGCCAAGTGGCAGGCCTTCACCAAGAACCCCAAGCGCACCTTCAACGATCCGATGGAAGCGCATGTCATCGGCTTTGCGATGTGGGTGAAGGCGGTGGAGAAGGCGGGCACGACCGATCCCGACAAGGTGATCGACGCGCTGCCGGGCACCGAGGCGCCGAACCTCACCGGCGGCACCTCGAAGATGCTGCCGAACCATCACATCACCAAGCCGGTCTTTATCGGCGAGGTGCGCGCCGACGGCCAGTTCGACGTGGTGTGGAAGACCGAGGGTCTCGTGCCGGGCGACGCCTGGTCGAAGGAGCTTCCGGGCTCCAAGGACCTGATCGGCGATTGGGTCACGCTGAAATGCGGCAACTACAACACCGTCACGAAGAAGTGCGGCGGCGCCTCCTGACCTGACCGCCCGCTTCGCGAACGTCATGGAGGCGGCGGGCATGTCCGCCGCCTCCCACCAACCCGGCCGGGATGACAAAGATGCGCATGATCCGCGATCGATCGATCGCCCTGCTGCTCGCGCTTGGCGTTCTGTGCGCCGCGCCGGCCGTCCACGCCCAGTCGCTCGACGAGGGCTTGCAGAAATTCACCACCGACTCCTTCAGCGATACCGACGACGGCATCGCCGCCGTGGCCGCGAGCGGGCAGGCACAGGCCGCCGCGATCATCCAGGCGCTGCAGGACGGGAAGCTCGTTTTCGATCCGGCCGGCAGGAAGGTTTTCATCCGGGACGGCGCGCGCGTTCTCGACGCGGCGAGCGGGGAGCCGGTCGCCGCGCCGCCCGCCGACCTGAAGAATGTGCGGCTGAACAACCGGCTCCGGCGCTCGGTCGAGGCGGCGCTCGGGGGCCTGACGCTGCTGTCGCCGGATGCCGGCAAGCGGCTCGCCGCCGCGCAGGCGGTGTTCAAGTCGCACGAGATCAACGCGCTGCCGGCGCTGAACACGGCGCTTGCCAGGGAAGGCGAGGGGCGGGTGAAGCGCGCCCTGCAGGAGGCGCGCGCCTCAGTGCTGCTCTACAAGCCGGACGCCGCCGAAACCGAGCGTCTCGACGCGGTGTCGGCGCTGCGCGCGCGCGGCGATCAGGAGGCGCTCGCCTTGCTCGCCGGCATTCCGGCGGACGCGCCGGCATCGGTCAAGAAATCGGC
The DNA here is from genome assembly GCA_035548355.1 of Pseudorhodoplanes sp. Lineage (GTDB taxonomy): Bacteria > Pseudomonadota > Alphaproteobacteria > Rhizobiales > Xanthobacteraceae > Pseudorhodoplanes. Next base: position 9,937 of record DASZTD010000022.1, on the reverse strand, counting down.
GCAGGACGCCATCGTCTCGATCCAGAACACGCTCGCCATCTGGGCGAGCGTGCAGAATGCCTGGTACGGCCTTTCGCTCGGCTCGGTGCTGCTGCTCGCGGCCATCGGGCTTGCCATCACTTTCGGGGTGATGGGGGTGATCAACATGGCGCATGGCGAGATGGTGATGCTCGGCGCCTACGTGACCTTCGTCGTGCAGGAGGCGATCCGCGCCTATAATCCCGGCCTGTTCGACTATTCGCTGTTCATCGCGCTGCCGCTGGCCTTCATCGTCTCCGGCCTCGTCGGCATCGCCATCGAGCGCAGCGTCATCCGCTTCCTGTACGGGCGGCCGCTGGAAACGCTGCTCGCGACCTGGGGCATCTCGCTCATTCTGCAGCAGGCGGTGCGCACCGCGTTCGGCCCGACCAACCGCGAGGTCGGCAATCCTTCCTGGATGTCTGGCGCGTTCGAGCTTGGGCAGATCACCATCACCTATAACCGGCTCTGGATCATCGTGTTCACGCTCGCGGTATTCGCCGGGCTGCTCGCGCTGCTGCGCTACACGCGCATCGGGCTCGAGATGCGCGCCGTAACGCAGAACCGCGCGATGGCCGCCTCGATGGGCATCCGCACGAGCCGGGTGGACGCGCTCACCTTCGGGCTCGGCTCCGGCATCGCCGGCATCGCCGGGGTGGCGCTGTCGCAGATCGACAACGTCTCGCCGAATCTGGGGCAGGGCTACATCATCGATTCGTTCCTCGTGGTGGTGTTCGGCGGCGTCGGCAATCTGTGGGGCACGCTGGTTGGCGCGCTCTCGCTCGGCATCGCCAATAAGTTCCTCGAGCCGTTCACCGGCGCCGTGCTCGGCAAGATCGCGATCCTGGTCCTGATCATCCTGTTCATCCAGAAGCGCCCGCGCGGATTGTTCGCGCTCAGGGGCCGGGCGGTGGAAGCATGAGGACCTGCGCATGAACGGCGTTCTCATCCGCTCGCTCGACCGCGGCGCCGGGATATTTCTCGCGCTCGTCGCGCTGGCCGCGATCCTCGTTCCGGCGCTCAATCTGCTTGCGCCCGAATCCTCGCCGCTGCACGTGCCGACCTATCTCGTCGCGCTGTTCGGCAAGTATGTGTGCTACGCGCTGCTGGCGCTGTCGATCGACCTGATCTGGGGCTATTGCGGCATCCTTTCGCTCGGCCACGGCGCTTTCTTCGCGCTCGGCGGCTACGCCATGGGCATGTACCTGATGCGTCAGATCGGCACGCGCGGCGTCTATGCCGATCCGATCCTGCCGGACTTCATGGTGTTCCTGAACTGGAAGGAATTGCCGCTCTATTGGTACGGCTTCAACCACTTCGCCTATGCGGCGCTGATGGTGCTCGTGGTGCCGGGCGTGCTCGCCTTCGTCTTCGGATGGTTCGCCTTCCGCTCGCGCGTGACGGGCGTCTATCTGTCAATCATCACGCAGGCGATGACCTTCGCGCTGACGCTCGCCTTCTTCCGCAACAATTTCGGTTTTGGCGGCAATAACGGTCTGACCGACTTCAAGGACATTCTCGGCTTCAACGTGCAGGCGCAGGGTACGCGCGCGGCGCTGTTCGCGATCTCGTGCGCGGCGCTCGCGGCGGGTTTCCTGGTCTGCCGCTGGCTGGTGACGTCGAAATTCGGCAAGGTTCTAGTGGCGATCCGCGACGCCGAATCGCGCACGCGCTTCCTCGGCTATCGCGTCGAATCCTACAAGCTGTTCGTGTTCACGCTGTCGGCCTGCATGGCCGGCGTCGCCGGCGCGCTCTACGTGCCGCAGGTTGGCATCATCAATCCGAGCGAATTCGCCCCGGCCAACTCGATCGAGGCGGTAATCTGGGTCGCAGTCGGCGGGCGCGGGACGCTGACCGGCGCGGTGTTGGGCGCGATCCTCGTCAATTATGCCAAGACCACCTTCACCAGCGGGCCGCTCGCTCCCTATTGGCTGTTCATGCTCGGCAGCCTGTTCGTGCTGGTCACGCTGCTCTTGCCGCGCGGCATCGTCGGCACCTTGCGCCACTTTGCGTGGATGCGGCAGGCGCGGCTGTCGGCCGCCCGCGAGGACGGCGCGGCGGTCGGGGAAGCGGCCGTGCGGGCCGCGGAGTGATCGTCATGGACATTCGCACCACCGCCTCGCTTCTCTATCTCGACGGCGTCACCGTCTCTTTCGACGGGTTCCGCGCGCTCAACAATCTCTCGCTCGCCATCGAGGAGGGGGAGATGCGCGCGATCATCGGCCCGAACGGGGCGGGCAAAACGACGATGATGGACGTGATCACCGGCAAGACGCGGCCGGACGCGGGCGACGCGGTGTTCGCCGGCACCCACGACCTGACGAGCCTCGACGAAACGGAAATCGCGCGGCTCGGCATCGGCCGCAAGTTTCAGAAGCCGACGGTCTTCGACCTGCACACGGTGGAGGACAATATCCTGCTGGCGCTGAACGAGGATCGCTCGGTGCGCGCGAGCATACGCTGGAAACCGAGCGACGACTCGGCCGAACGGATCGACAGGATTCTCGACACGATTCGCCTCAAGGCCGCGCGGAATAGATTGGCGGGATCGCTGTCGCACGGCCAGAAGCAGTGGCTCGAAATCGGCATGCTGCTGGCGCAGGAGCCGAAGCTTCTTCTCGTCGATGAGCCGGTGGCCGGCATGACCGACGCCGAGACGCAGCAGACCGCCGAGCTTCTCAAGCAGATCAATCGCGACCGCACGGTGATCGTGGTCGAGCACGACATGCATTTCGTGCGCGAGCTTGGCGTCAAGGTCACCTGCCTGCACGAGGGAGCGGTGCTGGCCGAAGGCTCGATCGACCAGGTGTCGCAGAACGAGCGGGTGGTGGAGGTTTATCTGGGGCGGTAACGGGATCTCATCCTGAGGAGCCCAGCGGGCGTCTCGAAGGATGGGGGCAACACGGGTGACGCAGAGATGCTCGAAGCAAGATCGATCGATCTTCATTACGGCGCAGCGCAGGCGCTGCGCGCGGTGTCGCTCGTCGCCGAGCCGGGCGAGGTCACCTGCGTGCTCGGGCGGAACGGCGTCGGCAAGACGAGCCTGCTGCGCGCGCTGGTCGGCCAGCACGCGGTGTCGGGGGGAGACATCCTCTGGGACGGCAAGGACATCACGCGGTTGCGCCCCTACGAGCGCGCGCGCGCCGGGATCGCCTATGTGCCGCAGGGCCGCGAGATCTTTCCGCTGCTGACCGTGGAGGAAAATCTCAAGACCGGCTTCGCGCCGCTGCCGCGCGCGCAGCGCGAAATCCCCGACGACGTGTTCTCGCTCTTTCCGGTGCTGCACGACATGCTCGGGCGGCGCGGCGGCGACCTATCCGGCGGTCAGCAGCAGCAGCTCGCGATCGGCCGGGCGCTGGTGATGCGGCCGCGCCTGCTCCTGCTCGACGAGCCGACCGAGGGCATTCAGCCTTCGATCATCAAGGATATCGGCCGGGCGATTTCCTATCTGCGGGGGCTCGGCCAGATCGCGATCGTGCTGGTGGAGCAATATCTCGATTTCGCCCGCGAGCTTGGCGACCGCTTCGCCGTCATGGACCGCGGGGCGGTGGTCTATTCCTGCGGCCGGGCGGACATGGATGAAGGGGCGCTCAAGCGCGCGATGGCGATTTGATGAATGTCTGTTGTGCCCGGCCTTGTGCCGGGCATCCATGTCTTCACAATGGTGCAATACTGTAGAACGCGGGTGGCCGGGATAGGTTCGGCCGTCACGAACAGGGAAACGTGCGTGAGCCTCGCTGCATCCAGGGACAAGTCGTCGATTTTCGCTGCCAACCGCGCGCGGGGCGAGATCGCGCTCACCGTCGCGATCGAGGATGGCCGCACGCGGCGCAGGCGAGTGAGGGAAAGCGGCTCCTTGCGCGCGCGCTTTCCGAACGTCGCCGGCGGCGAGCTTGAGGCGGTGATCGTCAATAGCGCCGGCGGGATCGCCGGCGGCGATCGTTTCTCGCTCGACATCGCCGCGGGCGAGAAGACGCGGCTTCTGGTCAGCGGGGCTGCGGCGGAGAAGGTCTATCGTTCGGCCGAAGCCGACACCGAGATATCGGTCAGGCTCGCCATTTCGGCGGGAGCCGCGCTGCGCTGGCTGCCGCAGGAAACGATCCTGTTCGACCGCGCGCGCCTGCGGCGGCAATTCGAGATCGACATGGCGGCGGATTCCTCGCTGGTGCTGGCGGAGGCCGTCGTTTTCGGCCGCGCGGCGATGGGGGAGAAAGTGGAGCGGGGCCGGCTGATCGACCGCTGGCGGCTGCGCCGCGGCGGCCGGCTGGTATTCGCCGAGACCATGCGGCTCGACGGCGCGATCGGCGATCTTCTCGCGCAGCCCGCCGTCGCCAATGGCGCTGGGGCGATGGCGACGATCCTTTTCGCGCCGGCGGACGACGCGGCGGCCGCGCGCCTGCGTGCGGTGGAATATTCCGCAGAGGTCGGAATTTCGGCTTGGAACGGCATCGCGCTCGCGCGATTCTGCGCACCGGACGGCGCCGCGCTGCGGCGCGACGTCGCCGCGCTCTTGGCCGCGCTCGACCGTGGCGCGCCGCCGCGGCTCTGGCTGAATTGAGGTGGCCCGATGCATTTGACTCCGCGTGAGAAAGACAAGCTCCTGATCGCGATGGCGGCGATGGTCGCGCGCCGACGCCTGGAGCGCGGCGTGAAGCTCAATCATCCGGAAGCCGTCGCGCTGATCGCCGATTTCATCCTTGAGGGGGCGCGCGACGGCCGCACCGTCGCCGAGCTGATGGAGGCGGGCGCGCATGTGCTGACGCGCGCGCAGGTGATGGACGGCATTGCCGAGATGATCCACGACATCCAGGTCGAGGCGACGTTCCCGGACGGAACGAAGCTTGTGACCGTGCACGAACCGATCAGGTGAGCGTCATGATCCCCGGCGAATATTTCATCAAGGACGGCGATATCGAGCTGAATGCGGGCCGCAGGACGGTGACGCTCGCGGTGTCCAATACCGGCGATCGGCCGATCCAGGTGGGATCGCATTATCATTTCTTCGAAACCAACCCGGCGCTGGCATTCGACCGGAAGAAGGCGCGCGGCATGCGGCTCGACATCGCCGCGGGCACGGCGGTTCGCTTCGAGCCCGGCCAGACGCGCGAGGTCACGCTCGTCGCGCTCGCCGGCAGGAAGACGATCTACGGTTTTCGCGGCGAAGTGATGGGCAAGCTTGAGCGGCGGCGATGAACGCTTTTGTTGCGAACGCTTTTGCGGCCGGCCTTGCGAGCCGTTTCGCCGATGCCGCGGCAGCAGGCGCGAAGACGCTCGTCGCGGCCCCGAGAATCATGATGGGCGAGCTTTCGCCCGCCCATCAATTCCCAACGTTGCTACCCCGCTGGGAAACCAGGATCAAACCGGTTCTCTGCTTCGTCGGTAGCGGCAACGCACGCGAACCAATCTGGTCTCGGTGATGCTTGCGCCCTGCATGCCGAACGCGAGCGATCTGGGAACGATGCTAACTCATGGTTGCCGCAAGGCAATGGAAATGACGCTGTGCACAGGGGATGAGGATAACAGCGGGGACGAGCGCGATTTCGCCTTTTCCGGCCGCCATTTGCACCGGGCCATGCCGCAAGCGGCAGCCGCGCCGGCGCGGCCGCGAAAGCATCCGGGCGCGCCCGCACGCAAGAAGGACAATTGCTGATGCCTGTCAAGATCAAGCGCACCGCCTATGCCGACATGTTCGGCCCGACCACCGGCGACCGCGTGCGGCTCGCCGATACCGATCTGATCATCGAGGTGGAGAAGGATTTCACCGTCTATGGCGAGGAAGTGAAATTCGGCGGCGGCAAGGTGATTCGCGACGGCATGGGCCAGTCGCAGACGACGAACAGGCAGGGCGCGGCCGATACCGTCATCACCAACGCCCTCATTCTCGACCACTGGGGCATCGTCAAGGCCGATATCGGCATCAAGGACGGGCATATCAGCGGCATCGGCAAGGCCGGCAATCCGGACATCCAGCCGGACATCGCCATCGTCATCGGGCCGGGCACCGAAGTGATCGCCGGCGAAGGCAAGATCGTCACCGCCGGCGGCTTTGACACCCACATCCATTTCATCTGCCCGCAGCAGGTGGACGACGCGCTGATGAGCGGCGTCACCTCGCTGCTCGGCGGCGGCACCGGCCCCGCGCACGGCACCTTCGCCACCACCTGCACGCCGGGCCCGTTCCACATCGCGCGCATGATCCAGGCGGCGGACGACTTCCCGGTCAATCTCGGCTTTGCCGGCAAAGGCAACGCTTCGCGCCCGCAGGCGCTCGAGGAAATGATCAAGGCGGGGGCCTGCGCGCTCAAGCTGCACGAGGACTGGGGCACCACGCCCGCGGCCATCGACAATTGCCTGTCCGTCGCCGACGACCACGACGTGCAGGTGATGATCCACACCGACACGTTGAACGAGAGCGGATTCGTCGAGGACACGATCGCGGCGTTCAAGGGCCGCACCATTCACGCCTTCCATACCGAGGGCGCGGGCGGGGGGCACGCGCCCGACATCATCAAAGTGGCCGGGCTGAAGAACGTGTTGCCCTCCTCCACCAACCCGACGCGCCCCTTCACCCGCAACACCATCGACGAGCATCTCGACATGCTGATGGTGTGCCACCACCTCGATCCGTCGATCCCGGAGGATCTCGCCTTCGCCGAGAGTCGTATCCGCAAGGAGACGATCGCGGCGGAGGACATACTGCACGACATCGGCGCGCTGTCGATGATGTCGTCCGACAGCCAGGCGATGGGCCGCCTCGGCGAAGTCATCATCCGCACCTGGCAGACCGCCGACAAGATGAAGAAGCAGCGCGGTCGTCTCAAGGAGGAGAAGGGCGACAACGACAATGTGCGGGTCAAGCGCTATGTCGCCAAATACACGATCAACCCGGCGATCGCGCACGGTGTGTCGAAGCTGATCGGCTCGGTGGAGAAGGGCAAGCTCGCCGATCTGGTGTTGTGGTCGCCGGCGTTTTTCGGCGTCAAGCCGGACTGCATCGTCAAGGGCGGCTCGATCGTCGCGGCGCCGATGGGCGATCCCAATGCCTCGATTCCGACGCCGCAGCCGGTGCATTACCGGCCGATGTTCGGCGCCTTCGGCCGCGCGCGCGAGGCCTCCTCGGTGGTGTTCGCCTCCAGCGCGGCGGTGCGCGCCAATCTCGGCAAGAAGCTCGGCATCCGCAAGACGCTCGTGGCGGTGTCCAATACCCGCGGACGCATCTCGAAAAAGAGCATGATCCACAACGACGCGACGCCGCATATCGAGGTCGATCCGGAGACCTACGAGGTGCGCGCCGACGGCGAATTGCTGACCTGTGCGCCGGCCGAGGTGTTGCCGATGGCGCAGCGTTATTTTTTGTTTTAAAGGGTCTCCTGTCATCGTCGTCGCCGGTTTGTCCCGGCCATCCGCGTCTGTCTTCTCCGCTTGCGGGCCGGGCGCGGATGCCTGGCCGCCGCCGGGCCGGACGGAGGAAACAACAAGGACCATGCCAGTGATCTACGTCATCGCCACCATCCGTACACATCCGGGCAAAATGCCGGAGCTTCTGCCGCACGTTCGCGAGGTGGTGAAGGCCACCAACGAGAACGAGCCGGGCTGCCTGCTCTACCAGGCGCATCAGAGCGTGATGGAGCCGGATACGCTGCGCATGGTCGAGCAATGGAAAAGCCGCGAGGATCTCGCCGGGCATTTCGAGATGGAGCACATGAAGGCCTGGCGCGCAGCCAACGCGCCGCTCGTCGCCGAGCGGAAGGTCGAGATCATCACGCCGGCGGCGGTGGAAGTGAAATAGGATGCTGCGCGCCACCACCATCATCCGCAGGCTTGCGGTCAAGCGCGACAAAATCGTCGATCGCGTCGTGCTCGATCACGAGGCGCGGCACAGGCGCCGCGCGACGCTGACGGGCGAGGGGGGCCTGCAATTCCTGCTCGACCTGGAAAACGCCGCGATCCTCGATGACGGCGACGCGCTGCGGCTGGAGGACGGCCGCCTGGTCGAGGTCAAGGCCGCGCCGCAGCGCCTGATCGAGATCACGACCGCGAGCCCTGGCCGGCTGCTGCGGCTGGCCTGGCATATCGGCAACCGCCACGCGCCGGCGGAGATCGGCGAAAACGCTATCTATATCGAGGAGGATCACGTCCTGCTCGAAATGGTGCGCGGGCTTGGCGCGACGACGAAAATCGTCGAGCGGCCGTTCCGGCCCGAGCGCGGGGCGTATCATCACGAGGCGCACGATCACGCGCACGGCCACGATTACGGTCACGCGCACGATCATTCCCACGGCCACGATCACGGGCATGGCCGCGGTCACGGCCATCATCACGATCACTGACGATGACGCGAGAAAGCACGAGCCTTTCGTTGCCGCCGCCCGGCACGGACAGAAGGCGCTCCCCATCCCCGCCTTCGCCCGGTACGACGAAGGGCGGGGATGCCCGCGACCAGGGCGGGCCTGAGAATGCCGCGGGCCTGGCGGCGCTCTATCGCCTCATGGCGTGGCTGTCGCCGGCCTATCCGGTCGGCGCATTCTCCTATTCCAGCGGGATCGAGTGGGCGGTGGAGGCCGGGGACATCCGCGATGCCGGATCGCTGCGCGGCTGGCTGACGGCGATGCTGGCGCAGGGTCAGGGATTCTGCGACGCGGTATTTCTCGCGCGGGCGCATCGCGCCGTCACCGCGGGCGACCGCGCGGCCTTGCGCGATGTCGCCGAGCTTGCGGGGGCCTTCGCGCCCTCCAAGGAACGGCACCTGGAGACGACGGCGCAGGGCCGCGCCTTTCTCGAGGCGACCGGCGCGGCCTGGCATTGCCGCGCGATCGAGGAGCTGCGCGGCGCCTGGGACGGGCCGATCGCCTATCCGGTGGCGGTCGCCGCCGCCGCCGCCGGACACGGCATCGGTGCGGACATGGCGCTCCATGCCTATCTTCACGCGCTCGTTTCCAACTGGATTTCCGCCGGCGTCCGCCTCGTCCCGCTCGGCCAGACGGACGGGCAGCGCCTGCTCGCCGCCCTCGAAGGCGAGATCGCGAGCACCGCCCGCCGCGCGCTTTCGGCGACGCTCGACGATCTTGGCGGCGCCACCTTCCGCGCCGATATCGGCTCGATGAAGCATGAGACGCAATATACGAGGCTGTTCCGATCGTGAGTCTGCTTGTCGTCATCGCCTCGCCCGCCCGCGCCGGACGAGGCCATGAATATTGAGAGACTGCCGATGGCGAAAAATCCCCACGGACCCCTGCGTGTCGGTATCGGCGGACCGGTCGGCTCCGGCAAGACCGCGCTGATGGACGCGCTGTGCAAGGCACTGCGCGACCGCTACGAGATCGCCGCGATCACCAACGACATCTACACGAAATGGGACGCCGACTATCTCGTGCGCTCGGGAGCGCTGGCGCCCGAGCGCATCGCCGGGGTCGAGACCGGCGGCTGCCCGCATACCGCGATCCGCGAAGACGCTTCGATCAATCTCGCCGCGATCGCCGAGATGCGCGCCAAGTTTCCCGATCTCGACGTCGTGCTGGTGGAGTCCGGCGGCGACAATCTTGCCGCGACATTCTCGCCGGAGCTTGCCGATCTCACCGTCTATGTGATCGACGTCGCGGCCGGCGACAAGATTCCATCGAAAGGTGGGCCGGGCATCACCCGCTCCGACCTTCTGGTGATCAACAAGACCGACCTCGCGCCCTATGTCGGCGCGTCGCTCGATGTCATGGAGCGCGACGCAAAACGGATGCGTGGCTCGCGGCCTTTTGTGTTTTGCAACATGCACGCCGGGCAGGGGGTCGCCGAGATCGTGCGCTTTATCGAGCAAAAAGGCGGTCTTGGCGCCTGAGGCCGCGCCGGTCATCACGCTCTCGGCGTTTTATTCCGACCATGCGAAAAGACTTGGGCGCGCGGTCCCTATTGCTTTGGCTGCTGCCCA
>DASZTD010000021.1:0-3550 GCA_035548355.1 Pseudorhodoplanes sp. | reverse complement strand
GCCGGCCGCCGCCTTTCAGCGCCGCGTCGAAGAGGCGGGCGGAGAGCTTGCGCATCTGCCGCCGCCCGCCGACAGGCCCGAGACCTTCGGCAGCGCGCGCCGCGCGCCGCAACACTATTAGATCGGGACCGATATGCCGACTTTCGTTTACATGACGAGCTGCGACGGCTGCGGATACTGCGTCGACATCTGTCCGTCGGACATCATGCATATCGACACGACCTATCGGCGCGCCTTCAACATCGAGCCGAATTTCTGCTGGGAGTGCTATTCCTGCGTGAAGGCGTGTCCGCAGCACGCGATCGACGTGCGCGGCTATGCCGATTTCGCGCCGCTCGGCCACAGCGTGCGCGTGCGGCGCGAGGAGGCCAAGGGCGTCGTCTCCTGGAAGATCAAGTTCCGCGACGGGCGCGAGAAGGATTTCGTCTCGCCCATCCGCACCACGCCCTGGGGCTCGATCAGGCCGCCTTCGGACTACGATAAGCCCGACGCCTCCGCCTACAAGGCGCAGGAACTGGCGCATGAGCCCGACGCGCTGCGCGTTGAAAAGCTCCCGGCGCTGACGCCGGACCGGCTGAAGCGGGGCGCGCTCTGATGGCGCGCCGCAAGACCGTTTACGTCGACAGCGACATCCTCGTGATCGGCGGGGGCATGTCGGGATGCGGGGCAACCTATGAGTCCCGTTACTGGGGCCGCGATCTCAAGATCGTCTGCGTCGAGAAGGCGAATATCGAGCGCAGCGGCGCCGTGGCGCAGGGTCTCTACGCCATCAACTGCTACATGGGCATGCAGTGGAACGAGAACCGGCCCGAGGATCACGTGCGCTATGCGCGCAACGACCTCATGGGCCTTGTGCGCGAGGATCTCGGCTACGACATCGCCCGCCATGTCGACTCCACCGTTCACAAATTCGAGGAGTGGGGTCTGCCGATCATGCGCGATCCGGAAACGGGCCGCTATCAGCGCGAAGGCAAATGGCAGATCATGATCCACGGCGAGAGCTACAAGCCCATCGTCGCGGAGGCCGCGCGCAAGGCGGCGACCAAGGTCTACAACCGGATCATGGTCACCCATCTGCTGATGGATGAAAAGAAACCCAATCGCGTCGCGGGCGCGGTCGGCTTCAACGTGCGCACGGGGGACTTTTATGTCTTCCGCGCCAAGGCGGTGATCGTGTGCGCCGGCGGCGCCTCGCACATCTTCAAGCCGCGCGCGGTGGGCGAGGGCATGGGCCGCACCTGGTATGCGCCCTGGAGCAGCGCCTCCGCCTATGCGCTGCCGATCCTCGCCGGCGCGAAGATGACGCAGATGGAGAACCGCATCGTGCTGACCCGGTTCAAGGATGGCTATGGCCCGGTCGGCGCGTACTTCCTGCACCTGAAGACCTACACGCAGAACGCCTACGGCGAAGAATACGAATCCAGATGGTTCGACAAGCTGCGCGAAACCATCGGCGGCTATGTCGACCATCATCCGGTGCCGACCTGCCTGCGCAATCACGCCTTCCTCGAAGAGGTGAAGGCCGGCCGCGGCCCGATCCGCATGGTGACGAAGGAAGCCTTCCAGGACCCACACAAGGAAACCGTCGGCTGGGAAAACTTCCTCGGCATGACCATCGGCCAGGCGGTGGTGTGGGCGTCGCAGAACATCGACCCCAAGCACATCAATCCCGAGCTCACGACGTCGGAGCCTTATGTCATGGGCTCGCACGCGACTTGCTCGGGCGCCTGGGCGAGCGGTCCGTCGGACTACGCGCCGCCGGAGTATCAGTGGGGCTACAACCGCATGATGACGGTGGAGGGCCTGTTCGGCGCGGGCGACACGATCGGCGGCACGGCGCACAAATTCTCGTCCGGCTCCTTCACCGAAGGCCGCATCGCCGGCAAGGCGGCGGTGAATTACGTCAACGATCTGCGCGATCATCCGCAGGTCGGCGAAGCGGAATGCGAGGGCCTGAAGAAGACCGTATTCAAGCCGCTGGACACCTACGCCGTCGGCCGCAACGAGATCGTGGCGGGCACCGTGTCGCCGAGCTACCTGCTTCCGATCCACGGGCTGCAGCGGCTCGAGAAGATCATGGACGAATATGTGGGCGGCATCTCGACCGGCTACACCACGAACGAGCCGATGCTCACACGCGGCCTCGAACTGCTCGGCATGCTGAAGGAGGACCTCGCCCATATCGGCGCGGAGGATCTGCACCAGCTCCAGCGCGCATGGGAGCTGCAGCATCGCGTGCTGGCGTCGGAATCGGTGACGCGTCACACGCTCTACCGCACCGAGACGCGCTGGCCGGGCTATTACTACCGCGCCGACCATCCCAAGCTCGACGACAACGACTGGCACTGCTTCACGCTCTCGCGCTACGACAGCGCAACGGGCGAATGGGCGATGGAGAAGGCGCCCGTCTATCACATCGTCGATTGAGGCGTCAGTACTCGAACTCGTAGGTCAGCCCGACGCTGCTGCCATTGTCGATGGCGGCGCTGCCCTTGGTCGCGGTCGCATTGGTTCCTGTGCTGAGCGTCGCCTGAGCCTTGAGCTGCTTGGTCAGATCGACCTGAACCTGCACCAGCGAGCTTCCGGACAGGGTTTGCTTCGCCCCGACATAGACGTTGCGGGAGACATATTTTCCGCCTTCGACCGTCGTCTGGGTTTCGCTGCCGGACGCCCCGCCGCTGGCGCTGCCGATCGACAGCCTGTCGAGCCCGAGATTCTTGCGCAATGCGCCGAGCGGATCGAATCCGGTTCCGACGCCGCCCAATGCGGCGATCGCCTGCGCGATTTGAGCGAGCTGTATCGGCGTCAGCTGCTTGGCGCTTTGCTGGAACAGGAGGCGCGCAAGAATTTCGTCCTGCGGAAGCTCTGGCGCGCTCGAAAGCGTGATCTTCGGCGCCGAGGCGTGACCGCCGACGGTAAGCGTTGCGGTCACGCCGCCGGAGGCGCTTTGCGCGACGAAATCGAGAGAGGGATCGAGCCGGTTGCGGATGCCGGCGCCGTCGAAGCCGAGCTTGCCGGTCGTAAAAGTGAGCGTTTGGCCGGCGAGGGTCACGGTTCCGCGATTCATCTCGAACTTGCCGGTGGCGATGGGCGCGGCGATGGTTCCGCCGAGCCGGATATCGCCGCTCATGTCGGCGTCGAGCCCGCGGCCTCTGACGAAGATCGGCCCCGAAGTCGAAAGCGCGATGTCGAGCGCCACATCGCCGCCTTCCGCCTCGGGCGGAGGCTTTTGACCCTTGCGCCGCACGTCGAGCACGGCGATCTGCGGCGGGAAGCGTTCGGGAATGTTGATCGTCGCCCGGCCAACGTCCAGCTTGCCTGAAACCGCGACCGACCCGCGCAGCGCGCCGGATACGCGCAGATCCCCGGTCGCGCGCGCCGTCAAGAGATCGCTGGCGATGGGCTGGGCGTTGTCGAGGCGGAGCGAAACGTCGAGTGGCGTTCCCGGCGCCGAAAGATCGATCGTTCCCGAGCCCTTGATCGTTCCGGGCCCGGCGCTTGCGGAGAGATCGGCGATGCGAAGTTGCGCGCCGTCGGCGCGGATGTCGGC
>DASZTD010000020.1:0-25588 GCA_035548355.1 Pseudorhodoplanes sp. | reverse complement strand
GGGCGGGCCGATCGCAAGGCCTGCCCAAGGAGGCCCGTAGCGCAGGCCTCCGAGGCGCCTCCCGGCGCTCCATCCCCCTTCGGGGGAAGGAAAAAGGGAAACAGGCGTCCCCGCGCCTTCAAACAACAGGGGCGGCGGAGCATTGGCTAAAGCGATGGCAAGGAGAAAAAATCAATGTTAGTCCGCATTTCCCTGCGCCGCCCCCAGCATTGGGCCCGGGCGGCGCGCCCGGCGCCGGGGTTCCGGCGGCAGGCGCGGGCGTGACGAAAAGAGTATCGAGCCCCATGCACGACATCAGATGGATTCGCGACAATCCCGACGCCTTCGATCGGGCGCTGATGCGCCGTTCGCCGGACCTGGCCGGAACCGCGAGGCGGTTGCTCGATCTCGACGAGACAAGGCGGGGCGCGATCACCGCCTTCGAGCAGGCGCAGGCGCGGCGGAATTCGGCGTCGAAGGAGATCGGCGAGGCGAAGAAGGCAAAAGACGAGGCGCGCGCCAACGCGCTGATGGGCGAAGTCGCGGATCTGAAGGACAGGCTGCCGCAGCTCGAACAGACGGCGAGGGATGCCGACGCGGAGCTGAACAGGGCGCTCGCGGAAATTCCGAACCTGCCGCTCGACGAGGTGCCGGACGGGAAGGACGAGCATGACAATGTCGAGGTGCGGAAATTCGGCGAGCCGAGAAAGGGCGGCGCGTCGCGGCAGCATTTCGAACTCGGCGAGGCGCTCGGCCAGATGGATTTCGAAACCGCCGCGAAACTTTCCGGCGCGCGTTTTGTCGTGCTCACGCAGGGACTCGCGCGGCTCGAACGTGCGCTCGGGCAATTCATGCTCGACCTGCACACGCAGGAACACGGCTATGGCGAGGTTAATCCGCCGATCCTGGTGCGCGATGAGGCCATGTTCGGCACGGCACAGCTGCCGAAGTTTCGGGACGACCAGTTTTCGGCAGGCGACGGATTTTGGCTTATTCCGACCGCCGAAGTGCCGCTGACCAATCTCGTGCGCGAAGCGATCACCGACGAATCCGAATTGCCGATGCGCGTGACCGCGCTGACGCCCTGCTTCCGTGCGGAAGCGGGCGCGGCCGGCAAGGATACGCGCGGCATGATCCGTCAGCATCAATTCACCAAGGTCGAATTGGTCTCGATCACGACGCCCGAGCAGTCGAAGGACGAGCACGAGCGCATGACGGCCTGCGCGGAGACCGTGCTGAGGAAGCTCGAATTGCCGTTCCGCACCATGACGCTCTGCACCGGCGACATGGGCTTTGCCTCGCAGAAAACCTACGACATCGAGGTGTGGCTGCCGGGGCAGAACATGTATCGCGAGATTTCTTCCTGCTCGGTATGCGGCGAGTTCCAGGCGCGCCGCATGAATGCGCGTTTCCGCGGCAGGGACGGCAAGCTGCGCTTTGTCCACACGCTGAACGGCTCTGGCGTCGCGGTCGGCCGCGCTCTTATCGCTGTCATGGAAAACTATCAGGATGAGGGGGGAGCGATCGCCGTTCCATCCGCGCTGCAGTCCTACATGGGCGGAATGAAGAAAATCGAGAAGGTGAAGTGATGAATGTTGGTTATCCGTCATGGCCGGGCTCGTCCCTGCCATCCGCGCCTTTCTTTGTCGACAAGGCGTGGATGCCCGCCACAAGGCCGGGCATGACGCAGGAGGGGGCGACATGCGCATCCTCGTAACCAACGACGACGGCATTCACGCGCCGGGATTGCAGGTGTGCGCCGACATCGCGCACGCGCTGTCCGATGATGTATGGGTGGTCGCCCCGGAAGTGGACAATTCCGGCGTCTCCCATTCGCTGTCGCTGAACGATCCGTTGCGGCTCAGGCACGTGAGCGAGCGTGTCTATGCGGTGAAGGGAA
This sequence comes from Pseudorhodoplanes sp., assembly GCA_035548355.1. Taxonomy (GTDB): domain Bacteria; phylum Pseudomonadota; class Alphaproteobacteria; order Rhizobiales; family Xanthobacteraceae; genus Pseudorhodoplanes. Next base: position 23,709 of record DASZTD010000020.1, on the reverse strand, counting down.
CCCCGACCGATTGTGTGATCATGGCGGCGCGGCACATCCTCAAGGATCAGCCGCCGGATCTCGTTCTGTCCGGCGTCAACCGCGGCTCCAACCTCGGCGAGGACGTAACCTATTCGGGCACGGTGGCCGGGGCGATGGAGGGCACCGTGCTCGGCATTCCCTCCTTCGCGCTGTCGCAATCCTATGGGCCGGGGCGGCGCGATAATCCGTTCTGGGACTGCGCGCGCAAACATGCGCCGGACGTCGTGCGCAGGATCCTGGAAGCGGGGATACCGAACGACGTGCTGGTCAACGTCAATTTTCCCGATTGCGCGCCGGCTGATGTGCAGGGCATCGCGGTGTCGTCGCAGGGCAAGCGCGATCAGGAGATGCTGCGTATCGACGCGCGCTTCGATGGCCGCGGCAATCCGTATTACTGGCTCGCCTATACGCGAAGCGGCGTGCAATCCACGCGCGCGGGAACCGATCTCGTGGCGGTGGCGCAGAAGAAGATCGCGGTGACTCCGCTCAGGCTCGATCTGACCGATGAGCCCTTCATGACGAAGCTCGCCGAGGTGTTCGGCTGAGCGGGCGCGGGCAATGCGATTTTCGGCGCCAATCGCATCGGATGTCCTGCTAGGATCGGCGGGCAGGAGGCGTTGCGGTGACTGACAACCATTCCCGCGCCGACGACCGGATGCAATTCCTGCTGACCTTGCGCAGGCGCGGGATCAGTAGCGCGGCGGTGCTGAAGGCCATGGACGAGGTGCCGCGCGACCGTTTCGTGCCGCCGGGGATGGCAATGGCGGCCTATTCCGACCAGGCCCTGCCAATCGCCTGCGGGCAGACGATCAGCCAACCCTACGTGGTCGCCTATATGACCGAGCAGCTCGAGGTCGAGCCATCGCATCGCGTGCTCGAGGTCGGCACCGGCTCGGGCTACCAGGCGGCGGTGCTCTCGCACCTGTGCCAGGAGGTGGTCACGGTCGAGCGCTATCGCACGCTCGCCGACACCGCGCGGCAGCGGCTCGCCGCGCTCAACATTGCCAATGTCGAGGTGATCGTCGGGGACGGCTTTGCCGGTGCGCCGGAGCGCGCGCCATTCGACCGCATCATCGTCACCGCCGCCGCCGAGACGGTGCCTGAGGCGCTGGTCGATCAGCTCAAGGAGGGCGGCATCATGATCCTGCCGCTCGGCCCGCAGGATGGCGTGCAGCACCTCGTCAAGCTGCGCAAGGACGCGGACGGGCTGAAGCGGGAGGAACTGATCGCCGTGCGGTTCGTGCCGCTCCTGCCGGGCCAGGCGCTGGAACTCTGATCGGTACGCCAAGGCGGCGTTAACGATTAAGGAATCACTTTGCTTAAAACCTTATTTACTTGCCGGGTGTTTAACTCCGCGGCCTAGTCTGTTGCGTCGCGTGAGTTGCACATGCGTTCCCTAATCGGGGTTTTTCGCTCGCCTGGATATCTGATTGTTTTCGGAGCACTCCTCGTCGCAGGATGCAGCTCGGAATCGACTCGTTTTAGCGACAGCCCTTTCTCTAATCCGTTCGCCGCGCGAGGGGGGGCGGGCGGTCAGGACGTGACCGGCTCGATCAACACGCCGCGCGCCGCGCCGGTGCGCTCGCGCGTGGATACTTCGCCGTTGCCTCCACCGCCACAGGCAGCAACCTATCAGACAGGATATTCGGCGGGCTCGTCCTCGGGCGGCGCCGGGATGTCGTCCTATCAGCCGCGCCCTGCCAGCGACGTGACCGGCTCGGTTTCGCCGGTGCCGCACAATCCGCCGCCGGTCGTGTCGCAGCAGGTCGCCGCACCGACGCCGCCGAACCAGGGCAGCTGGAACTGGGACGGCGGTACTGCGATTTCGGTCGGCCCGAACGAGACGATCGACGTTCTTGCCAACCGTTACGGCGTGCCGGCGGGCGCGATCGCGCAGGCTAACGGCATCTCCACCACGACGCCGATTTATCCCGGCCAGCGGCTCGTCATTCCGCGCTACAATTACGCCGGTGCATCATCGGCCGCTGCGCCCGCGCCGGCCGCCAAGCCGTTACCGCCGCGCGCTCCGGCTCTCGCCAGCGCGCCGCGCCTTGCCCCTGCGCAGCATGCCGGCAAGATGCATATCGTTCAGCCCGGCGAAACATTGTCGAAGATCGCCGCGATGTACGGCAAGCCGTTGGCGGAAGTCGCGGCGGCCAACAACATTCCGCCCTACAAGCAGGTGCGCATGGGCGAGCGCATTGTCATTCCCGGCGTGGCCGCCAATGCCGCGCCCCAGGCCGCGGCAGTCGCCGCCGCGCCGCGCGTCTCCCCGCCGCAGACGCAAACACAACCGCAACCTCAGCCTCAGCGCGTTGTCGCGGCCGAACCTGCAACCAACAGCGCCCGCATCGTCACGCCGGCGGCAGAGCAGCCCGCGCCGCAGACTCCCGCCGCGGAGGCCGAGCCGATGGGGAATGGTCCCGGATTCCGCTGGCCGGTGCGCGGCCGTGTGATCGCCGGCTTCGGCCCGAAGCCGACGGGTCAGCAAAATGACGGGATCAATTTGGCCGTGCCGGAGGGAACGCCGATCAAGGCGGCCGACGACGGCGTGGTCGCCTATGCGGGCAACGAGTTGAAGGGCTACGGGAACCTCGTGCTGCTGCGTCACTCGAACGGCCTGGTGACGGCCTACGCGCACGCGAGCGAGCTGCTCGTCAAGCGCGGCGACACGATCAAGCGCGGCCAGGTCATCGCCAAATCCGGCCAGACCGGCAACGTCAGCTCGCCCCAGCTTCACTTCGAGGTCCGCAAGGGCACGACCCCGGTCGATCCGATGCAGTACCTGACCGGCGCGACCTGATCGAGCCGAGCGAGACCGCGCCTTCGGATGCGCGCGGCAGCTCAATCCTTCAGCGGTACGCCAACCCGGCCGGCAAGATCCTGGATGAATTGCCAGGCGACGCGGCCGGAGCGCGCGCCGCGGGTGGTCGCCCATTCGAGCGCCTCGCGGCGAAGCTCCTCGTCCTTGGCCGGGATGCGATAATGTCTGACATAGCCCTCGACCATGGAGAGGAATTCGTCCTGGCTGCATTTGTGGAAGCCGAGCCAGAGTCCGAAACGATCGGACAGCGAAACCTTTTCCTCGACCGCTTCACCGGGATTGATCGCGGTCGAGCGTTCATTCTCCATCATGTCGCGCGGCAGCAGGTGCCGGCGATTGGATGTCGCGTAGAGGATGACATTTTCCGGGCGACCCTCGATGCCGCCTTCAAGCACCGCCTTCAGCGACTTGTAGGAAGTGTCGTCGCCGTCGAAGGAGAGATCGTCGCAAAAGACGATGAAGCGAAAGGGCTGGCTGCGCAGCCGTGACATCAGCTCGGGCAGGCTCTCGATATCCTCACGATGGATTTCGATCAGCTTCAATTTTCCCTTGTGCGGCCCGGCCTGGCCGTTCACCGCTGCATGCGCCGCTTTCACGAGCGAGGATTTCCCCATGCCGCGAGCGCCCCACAGGAGCGCATTGTTGGCGGGAAGGCCGCGGGCGAAACGCTCGGTATTCTCCATCAGGGTATCGCGCATGCGGTCGATGCCCTTAAGCAGCGACATCTGCACCTTGTTGACGCGCGGCACTGCCACGAGTCGCAGGCCTTCGGCGTGCCACACGAAGGCATCGGCCGCCGAAAAATCGGCCGGTGCGCTCGGGCCGGGGGCCAGCCGCTCGAGAGCCGCAGCGATACGCGCCAGAAAGGCGCTATCGGCGGCTGGTCCCGCGGCGGTTCCGACGCGCCCTTTTGCCCTGGCGCGGGATTTCGGCTTCGGCATGGACGGGATTCTCCCTGATGGCCCGTTGGCTTACCGAGGCGCGGCGCGCCCCGCAACCCGGCCTTTTCAGGGGTCTGGAGCGGGGCGGCTGCGGCCCTCCGCAGCGTTGCAATTGGGCTGGCGGCGGTTATAGTCCGCGCCGATTTCGGGCGTGCTTTCCGGGTCTTCCAGCCGCGCGCCGAACCTGCCGAAAAGGACGCTCGATGTTGATTTCGCCCGCTTTTGCGCAAGGCTCCCCGTTGGGCGGGGGCGACAGCATGCTGGTGTCGCTGCTGCCGTTTATCCTCATTTTCGTGATCATGTATTTCCTGATTCTGCGCCCGCAACAGAAGCGGGTGAAGACGCACCAGGAGATGGTCAAGAACCTGCGCCGCGGCGATACCGTCATCACCTCGGGCGGGCTTGTCGGCAAGGTGACGAAGGTGGTCGATGACGACCAGATCGAGATCGAACTTGCCGACGACATCCGCGTCCGCCAGATGCGACAGATGATCAGCGAAGTCCGCGCCAAGGGCGAGCCGGTCAAGGACGAAGGTTGATCGCCCGCCCGCCGGTCGGCCCGATGGAGTGATCGGAACGCATGCTCTATTTCTCGCGGTGGAAGGTGACGGCGATTCTCGGCGTGACGCTGCTCGTCTGCCTTTGCGCCGTTCCGAATTTCTTCCCCCAGAGCCTCGTCGATAGCTGGCCGAAATGGGCGCAACGACACGTCGTTCTCGGCCTCGACTTGCAAGGCGGCTCTCACATCCTTCTCGAAGTGGATACCAACGCGGTCCGGAAGGAAAAGATCGAGGGCTTGCGCGAGGACGTTCGCCGGGTGGTGCGCGATAACCGTCTCGGCAGCCCAGGCGCGGTCGTGGTACGGGGCAATATCGTTGAGTTCCGGACACGCGACGGCGTCGATCAGCAGCTCGCGTTGAGCAAGTTCCGCGAATTGTCTCAGCCGCTCGGCGGCTTCCTCGGCTCGACCGGGCAGCGCACGGTCGAAGTCACCGATGCCGGTGGCGGCCTCTATCGCTTCTCGGTCACCGAGCCCGCGCTCATCGAGCGCATTCGCCAGTCGGTCGAGCAGTCGATCCAGATCGTCGAACGGCGCGTCAACGAACTCGGCACCGTCGAACCCTCGATCCAGCGGCAGGGTCTCGACCGCATTCTCGTGCAGGTGCCCGGATTGCAGGATCCGTCGCGGCTGAAGGAATTGCTCGGCAAGACCGCGAAGCTGACCTTCCGGCTCGTGGACCTCAGCGTACCGCCGGAACAGGCCTTGCAGGGCCGCATGCCTCCGGATTCGGAGGTTCTCTACGGCACGCGGGCGGAAAACCGCCAACCCTATCTTATAGAAAAGCGCGTGCTCGTTTCTGGCGAAGACCTGACCGATGCGCAGCCGGGCTTTGACCAGCGCACAGGCGAGCCGATCGTCACGTTCCGGTTCAATTCGAGCGGCGGCCGGCGCTTCGCGCAGGTGACGCAGGAAAATGTCGGCCGCCCGTTCGCCATCGTGCTCGACAACGAGGTGATTTCCGCGCCGGTCATCCGCGAGCCGATTCTGGGCGGCTCGGGCCAGATTTCCGGCGGGTTCACCGTCGAGCAGGCGAACGATCTGGCGATCCTGCTGCGCGCAGGCGCGCTGCCCGCGCCGCTGACGATCATCGAGGAGCGCACCGTCGGTCCCGGTCTCGGCCAGGACTCGATCGAGCGCGGCAAATTGGCCTCCTATGTCGGCTCACTGATGGTGATCGTCTTCATGCTTGTCACCTACGGCCTGTTCGGGCTGTTTGCGAACGTCGCCGTGGCGATCAACGTCGCCATGATCTTCGGCATCCTGTCGCTGCTGAATGCCACGCTGACGCTGCCGGGTATCGCCGGCATCGTGTTGACCGTCGGTATTGCCGTCGACTCTAACGTGCTGATCTACGAACGCATCCGCGAGGAGGTGAGGGCCGGACGCACGCCGATCATGGCGATCGACGCCGGGTTCTCTCGCGCGCTTGCGACCATCCTCGATTCCAACATCACCACCTTCATCGCCGCCGCGGTGCTTTTCTATATCGGCACCGGCCCGGTGCGCGGATTTGCGATCACGCTCGGCATCGGCATCATTACCACCGTGTTCACCGCGTTCACCCTGACGCGGTTGATCGTTGCGGCCTGGGTGCGCTGGAAGCGCCCGCAGCGCGTACCGATCTGAGGATCATCCCGTGCGCCTTCTTCGCATCGTCCCGGACGACACCAAATTCGACTTCATGCGCTTCCGGCGCATCAGCTTTCCGATGTCGGCTTTGCTGTCGATTCTCGCGATCACGCTCTATTTCACACACGGGCTGAATTTCGGCATCGACTTCGTCGGCGGCACCCTGATGGAGGTGCAGTCGAAGGCAGGTCCGGCCGATATCGCGAAGATGCGTCAGACGCTGAACGGCCTCAATCTGGGCGAAGTGCAGCTTCAGCAATTCGGCGCGCCGACCGATGTACTGATCCGCCTTTCGCAGCAGCCTGGTGGCGACGCCGCCCAGCAGGCGGCGGTCGCCAAGGTGCGCGGCGCGCTCGGCAACGAGGTCGATTATCGCCGGGTCGAGGTGGTCGGGCCGCGCGTGTCGACGGAGCTTCTCGCCTACGGCACGATCGGGCTTGGCCTCGCGATCATGGCGATCCTCGTTTATCTTTGGTTCCGGTTCGAGTGGCAGTTCGCGCTCGGCGCGATGATCGCCAACGTGCACGATCTCGTGCTGACCATCGGATTCATGTCGATCACGCAGGTCGACTTCGACCTGACCAGCATCGCGGCGCTGCTCACCATTCTGGGCTATTCGCTCAACGACACGGTTGTCATCTACGACCGTATCCGGGAGATGCTGCGGCGCTACAAGAAAATGCCGATGGCCGACCTGCTCAACATTTCGGTCAATTCGACGCTATCGCGCTCGGTCATCACGCACGTGACGGTATCGCTTGCGCTGCTGGCGCTGCTGCTGTTCGGAGGCCGGGCGATCCATTCGTTTACGGCCACGATGATGTTCGGCGTCGTGCTGGTCGGCACCTATACGTCGGTGTTCATCGCCGCGCCGATCCTGATCTATCTCGGCGTCGGCACCGGGCGCGATTCCCTGTCGGCGCCGGACAAGGGCGCCTGATGGCCAGGCCGGCCGGAGCGGATGCGCCGCACCTGCCGCGACAGGCCCCGATCGAAGCGTATGGCCGCGGCGGATTTCGCTTCGCTGGAATGTCGCATCGCGGCTCGCTTCTGTGCCTTCCGAGCGGCATCTGGGCGTGGACGGTGAGCGAACCGCAGAAGATTGATGCCGACAGTCTTTCGCGGGTCTTTCAGGAAGCGGACGATATCGGGTTGCTGCTGCTCGGAACCGGGGATGCGCCCTGGGACATTCCGCCGGCGTTGCGCGCGCGTTTCGGCGAGACGGGAATCCAGGCCGAGGCGATGCGGACGGCGCATGCGATCAACACCTACAATATCCTTGTCGAAGAACGGCGGCGCGTGGCGGCGGCGCTGATCGCGGTGCCCTGACGGCCGCCACAGTCGACCGATGGCCGATCACGATACCTACTGCGAGGCGCTGGTCCGGGAATTCGACAGGGACCGCTTTCTCGCGACGCTTTTTGCGGCCGCGCGCCACCGGCCCGGATTGCTCGCGCTCTACGCCTTCGACATTGAGATTGCACGCGTGCCGCGCCTCGTCCGCGAGGCGATGGCCGGCGAAATCCGCCTTCAATGGTGGCGCGACGTCATTACTGGGACGGGACATTCCGGCGGGAGCCCGGTCGCGACCGCGCTGATCGAGACGATGCGGAGCTTTCATCTGCCCGAAGGCGACCTGCTGGCCTTCGTCGATGTGCACGCGGAAGCGCTGCATGGGGAACGTCCGCGCGCCGATGTCGTTGACGCTGCGGCGCGGGCGGCGGAAGTGATCTTCGATCTTGCCGCGCGCATTCTCAATGACGGCAGCGATCCGTATCTGCGCGGCCTCAGTCATGCTGCCGGACTCGCGCAGGCGATGGCGCGCGAACCGGATCGGCCGGCGCGGGCGGCGTCGGCGGACGCCATACGGTCGCAGCTTGCCTCGGTGAAGGACCTGATGTGTGGCGCGCCGGAAAGGTTGTGGCCGGCTTTTCTCACGCTGGCGCTGATACCGCCTCTGCTCGCGGGCAAAGCCCTGCCGCAATGGCGCCGCCAATGGATCATGTGGCGCGCCGCGCGCGACCTGCCTCACGCGCTCGGCTAGTAGGCAAAGCGGTCGCGCAGGTTCTGCCGCGCCGCGACGATGCGCGTCACGATCGCGCGCTCGGCCTCGTCGGCGATCAGCGGTTCGATCAGGTCGAGCTGGTTCATCGCGATAAGCTGCAGGAGTTCCGTTCTGATTTTGCCATCCGCGCTGCGCGGCAATTGGTCGACGATCTGCAGGCGCTCGGGAGGTGCGGCGGCGACGGAGGCAAGAGCCATGCGCACGGTGCTGTCGGTCAGTCCGTCGCCCTCGACGAAGGCATAGAGCCCCGTGCCCGTGCGCCGGTCGGGGAAGGCGACGATTGCGGCGTCGCGCACCGCCGGGTTGGCTTTGAGGCTCGCGGTCAGGATCGGGGCGTCATGGACAAGGCGCGGCCCGCCGCCTTCTCGGTCGGTGAAATTCAGAAGGCCGCGCGTGATCCAGTAATAGACACGCTTGCCCGTCGCCATCCAGATGCGTGTGGGCCAGCTCTTGCGCGACAGGAGCCGCTTCTCGGAGGCGGTCAGGCGCTCGGGGGTATATTTGCGCTTGTGCTTGAGAAGGTGCCGCAGGTCTTCATAAGCGGCCAGACGAAAGAGCTTGTGCCGGCGCGCGAAGCGCGTGGCGAGCTGAAAATCGGTCAGCCGCGCCCGGCCGTCGGGCGTGCGCAGCCAGTTCTGCTCTTTGGCAAGATCGTTATGCGTCAACCGGGCGCGATGCAGGGCAAGCAGGCCGGCTTTGGCGGAGCGGAAATAGGAATCGTCGCCGTGCGGCTTCGCGATGTGCAGCGGCAGCGCCTCGATCCATCCGCGCACGAGAACGCGGCGCCCCTGGAACAGAAGCTCGGGCGCAACGCCGAGCGATCCGGCTCGTTCCAGCGCGCGCGCCTCGCGGCCGAGGAAGTGGCGCGCGATGACAAAACTCCACCAGGGAACGTGATCGATCCGGCGCAGCACCGCTTCGCGTTCGCCGTTTCCGGTGAGGAAAAATCCCCGTTCGACCGTCGAGAATACGTCCTGCTTCAATACGACGTGGCTGCGCCAGCGGCCCTCGATCTCGGGCGGTATCGTGTCGCGGTCGCTCACGCGATGATCCTGCACGCTGTCCGTCATTGGGGGTTACGCTGCGGCATCCGCGCCGCTGTCCGCGATCCATCGGTTCAGGTCGTCGAGCGCGCGCGCGGTGAGGGCGCGCTTGCGCGACAATGTCTTGTCCGAGTGGCGGCCAGCGCCATGCTCGTCGCGAGACGTGGATGCGAGCGGCGGAAACAGACCGAAATTGATATTCATCGGCTGGAACGAGCGAGGCCCGGCGTCGATCGTTTCGATGTGCCCGCCGGTAATGTGCGCGAGCAGGGCGCCGTGAGCGGTTGTCGCAGGCGGCGGGGAGAAAATCTCGCCGCGGCGCTCGGCGGCCGCGAAGCAGCCGGCCAGGAGTCCGATCGCCGCCGATTCCACATAGCCTTCACAGCCCGTGATCTGCCCGGCAAATCGTAGCCGCGGCATGACCTTCAGCCGCAGCGTCGGGTCGAGCAGCCGAGGGGAATTGAGGAAGGTATTGCGATGCAGCCCGCCCAGCCGCGCGAATTCGGCATTTTCCAGTCCCGGAATCGTCCGGAAGATGCGGATCTGCTCGCCGTGCTTCAGCTTGGTCTGGAAGCCGACCATGTTGAACAGAGTACCGAGGCGATTGTCCTGCCGCAGTTGCACCACCGCATAGGGCTTCACCGTCGGATCGTGCGGGTTGGTCAGGCCGAACGGCTTCATCGGCCCGTGGCGAAGCGTCTCCCGTCCGCGTTCGGCCATCACCTCTATCGGCAGGCATCCGTCGAAATAGGGCGTGGAGGATTCCCATTCATGGAAAGACACCTTGTCGGCGGCGAGCAGGGCGTCGACGAAGGCTTCGTAACGGCCGCGGTCCAGTGGGCAGTTGATGTAGTCGCTGCCGGTGCCGCCGGGGCCCGTCTTGTCGTAGCGGGACTGGAACCAGGCCTTGGTGAAATCGATCGAGTCGCGGTGCACGATCGGCGCGATCGCGTCGAAAAATGCGAGCGAGGCCTCGCCGCTCCGCTCCCGGATCGCCTCGGCCAGCGAAGGCGAGGTAAGGGGACCGGTAGCGATGATGACGCTGTCCCATTCGGCCGGTGGCAGGCCGGCAATCTCGCCGCGCTCGACGGTGATCAGGGGATGCCGCTCGAGCGCCTCGGTGATGCGGGCAGAGAATTCGTCGCGGTCCACTGCGAGCGCCCCGCCCGCCGGCACCTGGCTTGCGTCGCCCATGCGCATGACGAGCGAACCCAGACGGCGCATTTCCTCGTGCAGCAGGCCGACCGCATTGGTCTCGTGATCGTCGGAGCGAAATGAGTTGGAGCAGACCAGCTCGGCAAAGCCGCCGGTCTTGTGTGCATCGGTCATTCGCACGGGGCGCATCTCGTGCAACACGACCGGCACGCCGCGCGCGGCGATTTGCCAAGCGGCTTCGGAGCCGGCGAGTCCGCCGCCGATCACATGGACAGGTTGCATGGATGTTCTGGTCAGCCAAGTCGTGCTAGGTGTCAACCGTCAGATGCATGAGATACTGTCGATGGGGGCTCCATGCACCAGCGCCTGCGAGTTGCTCTTTTCGCGTTGGCGATATGCCTCGTGCCGGCCGGCCTGCGGGCCGCGGATGCGGCCGATGCGGACGTGATCGCCGCTCTCCGGAACTGGTCGCTTCCGGTTCCGACGCCGAACCGCATCATTGTCTGCCATGGTTACAATTGCCTGTTCAGGACCGAGATCGCGCTCACCAGCGCGGATCACGCGAGGTTCGCCGCCTTCATGGCGGCCGGCGCCGCCTCGCCGCAGGCCGAACGCAAGCAGCTCGGCCATCTGGAAGCCTGGTACGAGAAGCGGGTGGCTCCGATCGCAGGCACGGCCAATGCCAAGGCGAGGGCCGGCGGAGGCTTCCACGTCGGCGGAACCCGGGGGCAGTTCGATTGCATTGATACCACCGCCAATACTACCTCGCTGCTGGTGGTCCTCAGCCAGCTCAAGCTCCTGAGACATCACAAGGTCTCGACGCCGATCTCGCGCCTCCTGACAGGGGGCGGGCCGCATTTCACAGCAACCGTCCAGGAATTGAAGACGGGCGCGAAATGGACGGTCGATCCATGGACCCATGATAACGGCCAGTACCCTGACATCATCGCCGCCGAGCATTGGCTGGACGGCAAGGGCACCTGAAATCTCGACAAGAGGTAAAACCTAACCCCCGAAATGAATTCGCCCGCACGAGGCGGGCGAATTCATTGGAGGTAGCCTTGACGGTAGCCTCAGCGGGTGCCTTCCCACGCCACGCGGGCGATGTCCGAACGGGTGATTCCGATATCGGCCAGCTCCCGGTCACCGAGACGGGAAAGCTCGCGCACATTGGCGTCGTACTGGCGCCAGCGGCGGAGGAGGTGGAGGAGATGCGAGAGAAACATGGCGTTCCTTCAATGCGTTTGATGTTGCACGAGAATTTCGAGTCGCAACGAAAATAGCCTCTTTTGGTGCATTGCAAAAGATTTTATGTTGCGGTGCAGCTTTGCGATGAACGCATGGCATTTGTCGTAATTTATTAAACTTTTCTACTTCAGATCCGATTTTGAGCAAAATTGCCTGTATTTCGGGCAGAATGCCTGCAAAATTGCGGCTTCTGGCTTGGCGCCCCCTCAGTCCACTGGAATCGGCATATCCGGCGAGGCCTTCGGCGGCGGCAGGCTGCCGGAGAAGATCAGGAGATATTGCGCGTGGGCGCCAGCCGTCGGAGGGTATCGCCACGCTGGGCGAGGCCCGGCGGGGAGGAAAAGGATCACCCATGGCCGACCAGGCAATCTACGTCGTCACGCATGTCGATATCATGAACAAGGTCATCGAGGAGGCGGAATCTGCGCTGAAGAAATACGGCGCGGATGCGCGCACCGAGCCGGGCGCCGTGCGGATCGAGGTGACGCAGGAGACGGCGCGCCGCAATCACTTCACCATTCTCGAGGTGTGGCAAAGCATGAAGGCTTTCGAGGACCATGAAGCCGCCGCGCAGACGCGAAAATTCCGGGAGGTGATCCAGCCCATGCTGGGCGGTCCGCTGGATTCCCGCTTGCACTACATCTTCGGTTAGAGACATCGCTCGCCGGCGAGACAGCAAGAGGCGCGGAACGGATGCCGTTCCGCTCGACGCGCCCCGCGCGAACCCGGCGCGCGAATCTCAGCTATTGGGCGGCGGCGCGAAGAAGCAGCGGCGGCTTCCGTCGGGACGCTTGCATCGCCAGAATTGTCCGTCAGGGGAGGGCATGGCTTCGCTTTCCGGCACGAATTCCACGCCGTAGAGCTTGTAGCCCCACACGACGTGACTGCCCTCCGCGGAAGCCAGATCGCCGAGGCCGTATTCCACCTGATCGGCCGGGATCGCGAAACAATCCCCTTCGCCGCAGCACCATTCGCCGGCTGAATTCTTCAATCCGCCGCGCGAAATCCAGCTGTCGTGAGCGAAAGCCAAGGGGCCGGTGAGAAGCAAGGGAACGAATATGAGTGACCGCGTTAGATATCGCGCCATGGGTGGACTCCTTTATGGTCCCGGCGTCAACGCTGACTCAAAATTCCTCCCCGTCTCCCGAAGTTTCAGTGCCGGCACAAGCGGCCGATCTTCAAGCGCCCGCTCGGATTGCTCGCGGCCGCGCCGAATCAAGCTGATGCAAGAATGTTACCATGTGGGCCCGATCGCCCGATCACGCTTTACGGCAAAACATTTCAGCAACCGGTCAGCGCTTGGCAAATCCGTCGCGGATCGCATCGACGCGCGCGGCCGACCAGGCGCGCGCCTGCGCGGCGTTCAACCGCGAGAGTGCGACGTCGCACGGCACGGTGCCGATTTCCTTGATGGAACCGGTCCGGTTGTCGAGCATGTTCTGCCGGCACATATTGCCGTTATACGGCATGAATAAAATTGATCCGGTATAAATGTCTTCATCCGTCGGCTCGTGCGCCGCGCTGGATTCGCGCATGGCGCCCTGGTCCTTGCTGTCAACCAACAGGCTGAAAGCGATCACCGCCGCGAGACAGGCAAGAGCGAGCGCCGCCTGGGCGATGTCACCGCGGCGATGGCGCGCGTTTGATCGTGGGGTTGCCATGACATGAGCCTCGGCCGCTATGCTACGGCCAACCCCTTCAGCGAACGTAAACGGCGCCCGCCGGTCTAGAACTGCACCAGCCGCCGGTACAGGTGCCAGGTCGCGTGCCCCAGTATCGGCACGACGATGGCCAGCCCGAAAAACGCCGGAACTGTCCCGACTACCAGCAGGGCGGCTACGATCAGCCCCCAAACCGCGATCACGACCGGATTGGTGGCGACCGCGCGAACCGAGGTGATGACAGCCACCGCCGCGCCCACGTCGCGATCGACCAGTAACGGGAACGACACGACGCTGATGGCCAGCACGAGCAGGGCGAACAGGAATCCTATGGCATTGCCGAGCAGGATCAGCGTCCAACCGGTTCCGGTCGTCAGCACGTCGCGCAGGAATTGCGTGATCGATTCGGGCGCGAGCACGCCGTAGAGCGACTGGTAAAGGGCTTGCGCCACCGCAAGCCAGGAGAGAAAGATCAGCATCAGCAGGATCCCGAGTGCCGCGATCGCCCCTGAATTCGGCTTGGTGGTCATGTCGAATGCGTGGGTCCAGTGAATGTCGAGGCCCTGTTCGCGGCGGCGGCTCAGCTCGTACAGGCCTGTGGCCGCGAAGGGTCCGACAAGCGCGAAGCCGGCCGCGAGCGGAAACAGCAGCGGAAGCACGGCATAGCCGAACGTCATGCGGGCCAGAATGATGCCGACGATCGGGTAGATGAGACCGACAAAGATCGCGTAGCTCGGGATCGAGGAAAAATCGTCGATGCCGCGCCTGAGCGCCTCTTTCAGGTCGCTGACGGCGATGCGGCGGATAACCGGGTGCGTCGGCGCGGCGTCGGCGCCGGCGATGATATGCAATTGGGCCATTTCGTCCTCCAAGCACTGTCGCCGGGGACGGCAGGTCGCCAGTCAGGATCCGGCGAAGTTTCGGGCTAACGCAGCACCTCACCCTTGGTTTCAAAATCTAGCGCCGCGGCGAGGGGATATGCAATCAGCACGCCGCCGCTCGCGAGGTTGCCGCGGATACCGGACGGGCCTGGGATGCCGATCCAGGTCTTGCGGCCCCCGATCACGATCAGTGTCAGGAGAGCGGCGAGGATGACGAATGATAGAACGCTGCGCACATGGTCGCGCTCTATCCAGTGCGTGTTGCACTGGTTCGGGTTCGGTTGTTTTCTGGACCTGTCGCGCCCGGGAAACCAGCGCGGCAGGCATCTTCGGCGGATGGGCATGGCCGGACGCTAACGTCAATTGGCAAATCCGAGCGTAGTGGAATGACGCGATTAAGCCGAGAATTTGTCATCAATTGCCGTGATCGGCTATTGACGCGGCGAGGATCTACGGGAGACGGAGATCACCGATGATCGAACCGCCGACGTTGCCGCCCATTCGTCTGACCGACATCCGGAACGGCGGAACGGAGCGGTACGCGATCGAAGCGGCGGACCGGGCGCGCGCGCTGCGCGACGACTGCCTCGCCATCATGCCGAAATTGCTTCGACCGGCCATTCCCCTGCTCGACGGCTTGGCGCGCCGATGGCTGATGCGTTCGCAATCGCCATATTTGCACGAGATTACGCGGATCGCGGCGGCGCTCGGCTTCCCCGGAGTCTGGCTGCTTAACGGCTCCTACCAATGGGGCTGCACGGCGATCGCGCGCGAGGAGAATGACCTGCCGTGGCTCGCGCGCACGCTCGACTGGCCCTTTCGTGGGCTCGGCCGGCATGTCGAGGTGGCGCACAAGCAGGGACCGGCCGGCGAATTTTTCAGCGTGACCTGGCCGGGCTATATTGGAACGCTGACGGCGATGGCGCCGGGCCGTTTCGCTGCCAGCATCAACCAGGCGCCGCTCTGGCGCAGAACGAGCCATCCCTTGCTGCGGCCTTACGACATGGCCGCGAACGCGCTGAATACCTGGCGGCTCAGTCATATTCCGCCCGACCAGTTGCTGCGCCTCGTCTTCGAGAATTGCGGAAGTTTCGACGAGGCGCGCCGGAAGCTGGAGACGACGCCCATCGCGCGTCCGGTCATCTACATGCTGGTCGGCACGAAGAATGGCGAACGCTGCGTGATCGAGCGCACCGAGGAATCCTTCCGGACGCGCATGCGGGACACTGTTGCCGCCAATGACTGGCATGAGGGCGAGGCGCGATGGGAGGCGCGCGTCGGCGGTATGAATATCCTGTTGCTGCGGCGGGAGGAGGCCGCGCGCCGCAGCCGGGCGCGGCAGGTCTCGCTCGCCGGCTTCGCCGGCAGCTTCGCGGGCGATTCCTTTGCCTGGATCGTTCCTCCGGTGCTCAACCCGTGCACGAGAATCGGCGTCGAGATGTGTGCGGCCTCGGGCGAAATGCGCGTTGTCGGCTACGATGTGGTGGAGGGACATGAGCTGCCTCAACAGGTGACGCAGGTCTGGACGATCTCCGAGGCGCGCGTGGCGGCGTGACTAGCCATTCGCGCGTGCGTTCCCGTTTCCCGTATTGTAAAATGATCGAGTAGGGCCGTTTCGGCCCGGAGGAGACAACGGATGAAGACCCTGATTCTTGCGGCCGCATTGACGCTCGCGGCTGGCCCGGTGCTTGCCGCTTCGTGCAAGGTGGAGGCGGGCGAAAAGAAGCTCGCGGGAGCCGCCATGACGAGTTTCATGAAGAAGTGCGAAACCGACGCCAAGTCCACCTGCGACAAGGCCGCGGCCGACAAGAAACTGGCGGGCGCCGCGAAGGACAGCTTCACAAAGAAATGCGTGAGCGACGCCGTCGGCATGTGACGGGCGCCGATGCGAGAAAAAAACGCCCGGCCTCGCGGCCGGGCGTTCGTCATTTAGCGGAGGGCGTACGCTCAGCCGCGCGCCATCCTCCAGGCCGTTCTCGAAATGTCGTAGCGGGTAAGCCCGATGTCGCGCAGGCACCGGTCGTCGAGCTGGGCGAGGGCGGAAACGGTCGAGCGATATTTCAGATACGTCCGCGCAAAACGAACGGCAGCGGCGAGAAACATGATTTGCGGTCCAGGTTCGGGGAGCACGGGCCGGGGCCCGGCGGAATCAAGCATCGCGATACGATGCGGGAATGAGACGATTATTCCTGCAAAAGTGTCGAAGATGCGGCGATGGCTGCAAATCGCGCGGGATGCGCGAAAAAAAAGTGGCGGCATAGCCATGACGGTAAACAAAGCGTTGATGACGCAGACCTGAAGGCTCCGACGCACAGCCGCGCGGCATCGCGAACGAGCATGGAGGCTCAGCGCCCGGTCAATCCCGAGCGGATCGCCTCGACCCGTTCGGCCGACCATTGTTGCCGCTGCGTCAAAGTGATGTTGGATACGGCGCTGTCGCAGTTCACCGCGCCCCTGTCGCTGATCGTCCAGGTGGTGTTGTCGATCAGCTTCTGGCGGCAGGCATGGCCTTCCGGCGCGACGAAAAGAATGGCGCCCGTCCGCAACGATGCCGCGGCCTCGCGCGAGGCCTGTTGGTCGTCGGCGCGCCGCTTCGCCGCCATCACCCCAGCGACCGCGCTCAGCGCGATCACGCCGGCGACCGCGACGACGGCGATCGCAATACCGAGCCGGTCGTAACGGCCGACGCGGCGCCGGCGCGATCGAACTTTGAGATTGACTTGGCTCACGGCGGTAACGGGCTCTTCTCGATCGGATTTCGTCGGAAGCGGACATCTTTTTCTACACCGCAGTTGCTGATTCTTCGTGTCCGAACTGGCTCGAAATGCGTGTAGGTTTTTCGTTAAAGGAGCGGGGAAATTCGTTCAAATTGTCGCGATGCCGGGCCTTGGCTTCAGCTTCTCGACCGGCACTCGAATGACGAATTCGGTCCCCGGATCGTTGCGCCTGACCTCAAGCGTGCCGCCGAGCTGCGCGGCGGTCGAGGCGATCACCCGCATGCCGAGCGAATTGGACTTGTCGGCCACGAAATCGGCGGGAAGACCTTTGCCCCGGTCGGCCACACGCAGCTCCACCACGTCCTCCCCGAGACGCGAGAGGGTGACGTCGATCGGCCCCGGCGTTCCGTCGCCATAGGCGTGCTTGAGGGCGTTGGTGATGAGCTCGTGCGTCAGCATCGCCAGCGCGATCGAATGCGTCCCGGAAATCCGCAACCGGTCGGCGTGGACGGAAATGGTTGGCTTTTGCGCGCCGGAATAGGCGTTCTGGCTCTCCTGGCAGATCACGCGCAGGAAATCGGAAAATTCCACCGCTTCGGCGGTATCGGTCTGATAGAGGAAGCGATAGACCGTTCCCATCGCCACGACG
Source organism: Pseudorhodoplanes sp. (assembly GCA_035548355.1). Lineage (GTDB taxonomy): Bacteria > Pseudomonadota > Alphaproteobacteria > Rhizobiales > Xanthobacteraceae > Pseudorhodoplanes. Next base: position 6,313 of record DASZTD010000020.1, on the reverse strand, counting down.
CGGTCGCGGGCACGGGCGAGATGTTCCTTGACGGCGAGATCGCGGGCGTTGCGGCGTTGCATCTCCAGCACGCTCGACAGCAGCGTGAGGCTGTTCATCACGCGGTGCTGCAATTCGCGCAGCAGGAAGCTCTTCTGCTCGAGCAGGTCGTGAATCTTGTCCGACATGCGCGACAGGGCCGCGGTGAGCTGTTCGAACTCGGATGATAATTCGAACGTCGGGAATGGCGCGTTGGTGTCGCCGGACTCCCGCCGCCTGGCTGTCTGCACCAGCGCGCGGATCGGTTTGTTGATCAGGATGTGGGTGGCGATCCAGACCGCGCCGATCGCCAGCAGCATGGCGACGAGGGCGATGGCGAGGCTGCGCGCGTTGATCACCCAGGCTTCGGCGAGCGCCACGTCGCGGTCGATGCCGACCGCCACGAAAAGGCCGGGCGGCGTCTGATGCGCTGGCGTGAAGGCGACGATCTCGGTGCGGCCTTGCGTGTCCTTCGTTTCGACGATGCCGGCGGCGGCCGACTTCATCGCCGGAAAAATCTGTTCGGCGACGCGCCTGGCGTCGTCGGCATTTTCGCGGGGGATGGTGAGAATGAGCGAGCCCTCGCGGTCGAGCACCATGATGCGATGCCGCGATCGCCACGGCCGCGTCGCCAGATCTTGCGCGAGCTGCTCGGGATTGAGAATCAGAACCATGATCCCCTTGAGCCCGCCGTCTGCATTGCGATAGGGCAGCGAGATGTGGATGGACGAGCTGTGGGTGACTCGGCCCTGCACGAGCGTGCCGATGGTCAGATCGCCGGTGGCGATCGGGTCGCGGAAATACGCGCGGTCCGACACGTCGAGCGTCGGCGGAATGGGAATCGTCGAGCAGTGGAATTTCCCGTTGATGTCGATGAATGCCGCCTCGCGGTAAAGCGGGATGTCGTGGATCACCGACTTGAAATAGGAGGCGCACTCCTCCTCACGGTCCGGCACCGCCGGATGGCGGCTCATCGCCACCATCAATTGCCGGCTGCCGTCGATGAGCTGGCCGAATTCCGAGGAGAGAAGACGCGCCGCCCCGAGCGCCTCATCACGCGCTTCCTTTTCGACCACGAGCTGCCAGCGCACGGTGTTGTAGAGCGTGAGCAGCAACGGCGGCATCAGCGAGATCGTGACCAGAACGGCAAGACGGCGTCGAAGGCTCATTTCGTCTTTGCTCGTGACAGGGAAGTTCGGTAACGCCGCCAAGCGTGCGCCTTGACAAGGGCAGAAACTGAAAAGCCTATCAGAGTGCGACGCACGGGAGCAATTGCGGCCGCCGCGCGGGTTCCGCCGGAGACGAAGCAGGATGTCGAACGGGCGTTTTCATCACTATTCGGCTGCCGCTCAGGGAGTGTCATCATGCCGAATCTGATCCTTTATCACGCGATCAATTCCCGCGGCGTGATCGCGCGCTGGATGCTGGAGGAACTCGAGCAGCCTTACGAGGTGAGAATCCTCAATCTGGCGGAAGGGGACAGCCGCAAGCCGGACTTTCTTGCAATCAATCCGATGGGCAAGGTGCCGGTCGTCGTTCACGGCGAAGCGGTCGTGAGCGAAAGCGCGGCGATCTGCACCTATCTCGCCGACGAGTTTCCGCAAGCGGGGCTGAACATTCCGATCGGCGATCCGCGCCGCGGTCCTTATCTCAAATGGCTGTTCTTTGGCGCGGGTCCGCTCGAACAGGCGATCACCGACAGGGCGTTTCCGCGAAAGGAGGAGCCGCGCCGCGTGGCGATCGGGTACGGCGATTTCGAAACCGCGATGGACACGACCGCCAAAGCGGTCGCGAAGGGACCCTATCTGTTCGGTGAACATTTCACCGCGGCGGACGTGATCGTCGGATCGCAGCTCCGTTTCGGCATGCTGTTCAAGATGGTGCCGGAGCGGCGTGAATTCGTCGACTATGTCGCAAGGCTGATGGCGCGGCCCGCCGCCAGGCGCGCGCAGGAAAAGGACCAGGCTCTCGCCGGGGGCTAGGCGCGGGGACCGGCGCCCGGATCGCCGATGCGTCCAGACACCACAAGCCGATTCCAGATGAACAGCACGATCACCGCCCCGACGGTCGCTCCGACGAAGCCCGCGCCCTGGTCCGGCCGGTACCAGCCGAGCATCTGGCCGAGCAGGGTGGCGATGAACGCGCCCGCGATGCCGAGCACCGTGGTCAGGATGAAGCCCCTCGGATCGTTCGGGCCGGGGGAGAGGATGCGTGCGATGATACCGGCGACGAAGCCGACGAGGATGATCCAGAGAATGCCGCCCATATTTGCCTCCAAATCGGTAGCCCGACATTGACGCGACGATAACATCGCGCGCGGAAAAAACGGTGCCATCTTGTTACCGTCACAATGGGTGCCGAATATCGCCGCGGCTGCGTCGCCGACGAGGGGCGGCGGGTTCCGCGGCCGATAACATGGAGATGGCTATGGGTTTGCTTGACGTGCTCAACGGGATGCAGAACGGTCCGCGCGGCCAGACCGCGCCGGGCCAAGGCGGCATGTCGCCGATCACCATGGCCATTCTCGGCCTGCTTGCCTACAAGGCGATCAAGCATCTCAGCGGGCAGAACCAGGCGCCCGCCGGCGCGGCGCCGCAGCGCCTTCCCGACGCCACGACCCAGGCGAGCCTGCCGGGCGGACTGGGCGACGCGCTGCGCGGCGGGCTCGGCGGCCTGCTCGCGGGCGGCGCGGCCGGATCGGTTCTCAGCGGCGGCCTCAACGACCTGCTGCGTCAATTCCAGGATGCCGGCCACGGCGAAACCGCCGATTCCTGGGTCGGCAAGGGCGAGAACAGGCAGATCAGCGCCAACGATCTCGGCTCGGTGCTCGGCGCCGACCAGATCGAGACGCTCATGCGCCACACCGGGCTTTCGCAGAACGAATTGCTGGCCGGTCTCAGCCGCGAGCTGCCGGGCATCGTCGATCAGCTCACGCCGCACGGCCGCGTGCCGACGGCCGACGAATTGTCGAACTGGCGTTAACCGCACGCGGTTGGCATATTCCGCCTCGCGCGGGCGGATGTTAAAATGCGCCCGATCGTAAATGAGGGGGCGTATCATGTTGCGTATTGTCGTTGCCGCGGGGCTGATCGGCGCCCTGTCGGCAGTGTCGCCGGTCTGGGCGGTGACCGCCAAGCAGAAGATGGAAACTTGCAAGTTCGGCGCCGACGACCAGAACCTGCAGGGCGCGGCGCGCAAGTCCTTCCTGGCGAAATGCATGGCCAAGGGCGACGCGCCGGGCAAACCGGCCAAGCCCGCGGCCGCCAAGCCGAAGGACGCCGAGCCGGCGGACGAGTGATCTAGACGACGAGATCGCGGTATTCGGGGTGCTGGGCGATGACGCGGCGGGCAAAGCCGCAGAGCGGCCGCACCTTCAGGCGCTGCTGGCGCAAAAGCGTCATGACGCCCTCGATCAGCCGCGAGCCGATGCCGCGGCCGCGCAGCGCGGCCGGCGTTTCGGTATGGATGATCGAAACGATCTCGCCGTTGCGCTCGTAATTGGCGAAGGCGATCGCTCCGTCGGTATCGAGCTCGAAGCGGGACAGCGCGGCGTTGTCGCGGACCATTTTCTTTATTTAATGCGGATCCAGCGCAAATCCAGCCTCGTTCGGTCAAAGCTCGCGCCGCGCGCGCAACCGGGGCGGCGTTCAGGCGACATGGCCGGGATCGTTGCCGCGCGGGGTTTTCTTCGCGCGCTGCGGAGTCATCGGCGCGTCGTGCAATTCCGGGGCGCCGCGCGTGCCGCCGAGCGCGGCCTGCTGCATCTCGTCCTCGGTCTGCCGCTCGAGGCGCTGGGCCTTCGGCCTGCGATCATTGGTCTGCGTCACGGCGCACCTCCCGGAAATCAACGCCGCGGACGGCGCGCCGTTCCCCTGCGGCCGCATCAGGATTGCGGCGGCACGCGGGCGATCGGCCGCGGATCGTTCGCCCGCTCGACCGTCACCAGCCACTCGTTCAGCGCCTCGGCATCCTGCTCCGGGTTTGCCCAGGCCTGTTCGAAGGTCAGCCCCTCGAGGATTCCGAGATAGAGCAGCTCGGCGGCGTCGCGCACGTGCTGCGGCACGAGCGGCCCGTAGCGGCGGAAGCAATCGACCGCGTTGCCGCGGCATTGCCGCGCGCGGCGGCAGGCGGCGCGCGGGCACAGGCCCCAGAGCGCCAGAATGTTCGAGTTCCAACGGCACATCTTCCGCGTCATCACGGCATGCAGGCGTCTGCGCGCGGCGCGATCGGCGGCCAATGCATTGTCGAGGAGGGCGGGCGGCAATGCGTCCGGTGCAAGCCCCTCCTGCGGGCGCGCGGAGGGGAGGATGGCGTTCGGTCGGTCGTTCATTCGGGCATGCTCCATCGTTCCCGCGGCGCGGCGCGCCCGGGTTCTGCCAGTGGCCCCGCCCGGCGAGGCGGGGGAGGACGGAGCACCGGACGGCGCACCTGTCCTTCAGTCGAACCGCACCGCCTCTCGACGGCGCGGGCGCCTTCCGGCGCTCCGTCGCGGCGTTTGACCAGCGCCGGGCCGCGCTTTCGCCGGGGTATTCCAGCCCCGGGCGTCAGCGAGCTCCTCGCGGGCGGCCGGATAGTGCCGCCGGGCGGTGCCCCGACGCCGCCCGAGCGCGCGGCTTGCGAGGCCGCGCCCGCGGGCGCCGCCCCCGACCCCGCGAAACGGCGCAACCGGTTCCGCGTCCCCCACGGGGTCAGGGCGTATAGGAATATAATCCGCTAGCCGGCGATGTCAAGCCGGCGATGTCAAGCCGGCACCGTCAAGCCGTGGAAGGCTGGCCGCGATGCGAGGGCGGTCAAGCCTTTGCCGCGCGGATGATGCAACGGGGAGGCGGCCTGGGAATTAGCGCCCGCATGAAACGTGTTCTCGCCAAAGGTGTTCTCGCCGCGACCCTGGTGCTTGCCGCCCTTTGCGCGGGGGAGCATGCGCGTGCGCAGGAGGGCGAGGATACGCGCCGGTCGATCTGCCTGATGATCGAGAGCGCGGCACGTGCGCACGGGCTGCCGGTGGAATTTTTCGCGCGCGTGATCTGGCGCGAGAGCCGCTTCGACCCGCAGGCGCTGGGCCCGGTGACGCGCGGCGGGCGACGCGCGCAGGGCATCGCGCAATTCATGCCCTACACCGCGGCGGAGCGGAACCTGCTCGATCCGTTCGATCCGGTTCAGGCGCTGCCGAAGGCGGCGGAATTCCTGAGCGAGCTGCGCGCGCAATTCGGCAATCTCGGGCTTGCCGCCGCGGCCTACAATGCCGGCCCGGCGCGCGTGCGCGCCTTTCTCGACAATGGCGGCAGCATGCCGGCGCAGACGCGCGCCTATGTCGCGGCGATCACCGGCAGGAGCGTGGAGGAGTGGAAGGGCGCCAGGGACGGGGCGCCGCCCGCGTCGCCGGCCGATTGCCGCGCGATGATGGCGACGCTCACGCGCGCACCGAACGCATTCGTGGCGGCGCTGGAGCGGCGCGTGAGTGTCGGCGCGGCGAAGGCGTGGGGCGTGCAGCTTGCCGCCGGTTTCTCGCGCGAGCGGGTGCTGTCATCCTATGCGCGGGAGCTGAAAACCTATGCGCGCGTGCTGGAGGGGCATGACGCGGCGATCGTGGCGACACTCAACCGCACGCGCGGCACGCGCATGTTCTACCAGGTGCGCGTCGGCGCCGACACGCGCGGCGAGGCGGAGGGATTGTGCGCAAAGCTGCGTGCGGCCGGGGGCGCGTGCGTGGTGCTGAGGAATGGGAGGTGAGGAGGCGCCTGCCGTTTCACGGCCAGCGTAGTACATTGTTGCCATGATCCGGTCGTGGCGGAACGCGGCGGCACGCAAGGTGTGGGAGGGCGAGCGGCCGAACCAGTTTCGCGGTCTCTCGATCACGCCGTCGATTTGCTGCTGGCGCTGAACGTCGCTCCTTGAAATCTCTGTCCCACAAATCGGGGGCTGGCCTGTACGCCGTAACGGGCACGACCTGCCGGCGCTGCGCCGAGATGGCCCACACAACGTGAATGGGCCTCACCACCACCCCGGCGCTGCGCGCCGACCCTCTCCCTCCAGGGGAGGGTGCAGCGTGCCTCACTCCGCCGCCTCGACCTTCTTGCGGTTAGGGCCGCCCCGCGCCAGCACCGGCTTGAGGAACGCCCCCGTGTAGCTGCGCGCCACCTTCGCCACGTCCTCGGGCGTGCCCTGCGCCACGATCTCGCCGCCGCCGTCGCCGCCCTCGGGGCCCAGGTCGATGATCCAGTCGGCGGTCTTGATCACCTCGAGATTGTGCTCGATCACCACCACCGAATTGCCGCCTTCAACCAGTTCGTGAAGG
>DASZTD010000019.1:0-184313 GCA_035548355.1 Pseudorhodoplanes sp. | reverse complement strand
GGGGAGTACCAGGTCATGGCGATGCCGAAGGCGAAGGCGAGATAGACCGCCGCCAGCACGACCAGCACGCGCGAATGCAGGAAACGCGAGAGGTTCTGCGCGCCGCCCAGCGCGCACCAGGCGCCGAACACGAACAGCAATTGCCAGGCGAAAGGATTGAACACCCAGACGCCGGTCGGCCACGCCGGAATATTCCATCCGAACAGCCATGACATCGAATAGATCGCGGCGGAAACGATCAATCCGAGGGACGGCGAACGCAACAGCAGCCACAGGATCGGCGCGAACCACAACAGCAGCACGATGTAGAGCGGCAGCACGTCCATGTTCACCGGCTTGAACTTCAGCAGCAGCGCCTGAACGATCGTGACGTCGGGATGCTGCAGGAAATCGAGCACACCCATCTCCTCCGCATAGAGCGGATTCTGGAACCCGCGCGCGACATAGGCGATCTCGGCGAGATAGATCGCAAAAAGAAAGACGTGCGCCACATAGATTTGCCAGGCGCGGCGCAGAATGCGCGCGGAGGCGATGACGAAGCCGCGCTCGCGCATGGCGCGGCCATAGACGAAGGCCGCCGTATAGCCGGAGATGAAGATGAAGATCTCGGTCGCGTCGCTGAAGCCGTAATTGCGGATCGTGATCCAGGAGACGATGTTGGATGGAATATGATCGAGAAAGATCAGCCAGAGCGCGATGCCGCGAAACAGGTCGAGCCGCAGGTCGCGCTCGGCCGCGGGCGCGGCGACCGCCGATGCGGGGATGGCCTCTTGCGCCTTCATTTCAGCTCCGGCCCGATCGGGTATTGCCTCGCGCATCCTCACCTTTAGGCCAGGCGGCCATTGCCAGCGCCCGCATGAGGCTATTCAATCGCGTCTGCAATGCCTAGCGCATCCCGGGAGACATCGTCCATGTACCGCGCGGTCACACGCAACATCGAAGTGACAGTGACACCGCGTTTCCTGCCCGACCGGTCGTCCCCTGAGAACAACCATTATTTCTGGGCCTATACGATCGAGATTTCCAATCTCGGCTCGGAAACCGTGCAGCTGAAAACACGTGCTTGGCACATTACCGACGCATTGGGGCGGGAACAGGACGTGCGCGGGGCCGGCGTCGTCGGCGAGGAGCCGATCCTCGGCCCGGGCGAATCCTTCGAATACACGAGCGGCGTGCCGCTGCAGACGCCTTCGGGATTCATGTCGGGAAGCTACGGCATGATCACCGAGGACGGGGAACAATTCGATGTCGAAATCCCCGCCTTCTCGCTCGACTCGCCGGTCGGCGTGCGCACGATCAATTAGCCTTCTTGTCCGGCGTCCCGGCCGCGACCTCCGCCTCGATCGCCGCTGGGTCGAAAACGTAGGTCTCGTTGCAGAATTCGCAGGTCACCGAGATCGACCCGTTTTCGACCATGTCGGCGCGGTCCTCCGCCGGGAAGCTCCGCAGCATCGAGAACACGCCTTCGCGGGAGCACGAGCATTTGGCGACGATCTCGGCATTGCGGAACACGCGGACGCCGCGTTCGTGGAACAGGCGATAGACGAGCCGCTCCGACGACACCGCGGGATCGATCAGCTCGAGGTCCTCGACCGTCGCGATCAGCGAACGGCCCTCGACCCAGGCGTCGTCCTCATCCACCACGTGCGCGGCGGTGCCTTCCGGCGCGTCCCCGGGATCGAGATCGGCGACGCGCCGCCGCTCTTCCGATTCCGGGAGAAATTGCAGCATGATCCCGCCGGCGCGCCAGCGATGCCCGGCGCCCGCCCGGAACTCCTCGGCGACCGCCAGACGCACGCGCGTGGGGATCTGCTCGGAGCGCAGGAAATATTCGTGCGCGGCATCTTCGAGCGTGCCGCCGTCGAGCGCGACGACGCCCTGATAGCGGTTCATGTCCGCGCCCTGGTCGATGGTCATCGCGAGATGTCCCTTGCCTAGCAGCCGGCCGGCCGACACGTCGTTGCTGGCGATCGCGTCGGCGACCCGCTTCTTGTCGAAACGCGCGCAGCCGCGGATACGCCCGCCGGTGACGTAGTCCACCACCAGCATCCGCACCGGACCGTCGGTCTGGGTCTGCAGGATGAAGCGGCCGTCGAATTTCAGCGAGGAACCGAGCAGGCCGGTCAGCGTGATCGCCTCGCCGAGCAGCTTGGCGACGGGGGCGGGATAATTGTGGCGCGCGAGGATCTGGTCGACCGCGGGCCCGAGCCTGATCACCCGGCCGCGCAGGTCAAGCGCCTCCACCTCGAACGGCAGGATAATGTCGTCCGCCGACCGGTCGGCCGGCGTTCTGCTCGGAATCTCGATATTGGTCATTCACAGTGCCGCGTTCAGGCACCAAGTAAGAATGCCCTTCTGCGCATGCAAGCGGTTCTCGGCCTCGTCGAAGACCACCGATTGCGGCCCGTCCATGACCTCGTCGGTCACCTCTTCGCCGCGGTGGGCCGGCAGGCAATGCATGAAGATCGCGTCCTTGTCGGCCTTGGCCATGAGCTGCGCGTTGACCTGGTAGGGCCGCAGCAGATTGTGGCGGTTGGCCTTGGTCTGCTCGTCGCCCATCGAAACCCAGGTATCGGTGACGACGCAGTCAGCGCCCTTCACGGCAGCTTCCGGATCGGTCCCAATCGTGATCGAGGCCCCCGACCCGCTCGCCCAGTCGAGCAGCCACTTCTTCGGCCGCAATTCGGCCGGGCTTGCGACATTGAGCCGAAAATCGAAACGCTCCGCCGCATGCATCCAGGACGCCAGCACGTTGTTGCTGTCGCCGGTCCAAGCGACGGTGCGGCCCTTGATCGGCCCCTTCCTTTCCTCGAAGGTCATCACGTCCGCCAGTACCTGACATGGATGCGACCGCTTGGTGAGGCCGTTGATCACCGGGATAGTGGCATGCTTGGCAAGCTCCGCCACCGTGTCGGGATCGAGCGTGCGGATCATGATCGCATCGACATAGCGCGACATCACCCGCGCCGTGTCGGCGATGGTCTCGCCACGCCCGAGCTGCATTTCCTGCCCCGTCAGCATCAGCGCCTCGCCGCCGAGCTGGCGCATCGCCATGTCGAACGAGACGCGGGTGCGCGTGGACGGTTTATCGAAGATCATCGCGAGCGCGTAGCCCTTGAGCGGCTGATAGGTCTTGTCGCCGCGCTTGCGCCTGGCTTTCATCGCCAGCGCCGACTCGATCATCGCGCGCAAGTCCTGCTTGGGAATGTCGATCAGGTCGAGAAAATGGCGCACGCCGTTTCCGTTCATGCGACACCCCGCTTTGGCGCACGCTCGTTTTCCTTGGCGAGCCGCGCGCAGGCGCGCTCGATCATGCCGATCGCCTCGGTCACTTCCTTGTCGCCGATGATCAGCGGCGGCAGCAGCCGCACGACATTGTCACCGGCGCCGGCGACGAGCAGGTGCTCCTCGCGCAATTCGTTGACCATGTCGGTATTCGGCACGCCCACCCGCAATCCGATCAGCAGACCCTCACCGCGCAGTTCCAGAATGATGCCCGGATAGCGGTCCTTCAGCTCGGCGAGACGCTGCTTGAGCAGAAGCGCGGTCTTGCGCACCTGTTCGAGAAAGCCGGGCGCGGTCATGATGTCGAGCACGGCATTGCCGGCGGCCATGGCGAGGGGATTGCCGCCGAAGGTCGAGCCGTGCGTCCCCGCCGTCATTCCCTTGGCCGCCTCGGCGGTGGCCAGGCAGGCGCCGAACGGAAATCCGCCGCCGATCGCCTTGGCGAGGGTCATGATGTCGGGTGTGACGCCCGTTCGCTGATAGGCGAACAATTCGCCGGTGCGGCCCATGCCGGTCTGGACTTCGTCGAAAATGAGCAGGAGGCCGTTCTGGTCGCAAATGTCGCGCAGCGCCTTCAAGAATTGAGGATCGATGACGCGCACGCCGCCTTCGGCCTGGATCGGCTCGATCATGATGGCCGCAGTCTTGTCGGTGACGGCCTTTTTGACCGCATCGATATCGCCGGCGGCGAGCTGGTCGAAACCGTCAACCACAGGGCCGAAGCCGTCGAGGTATTTTTTCTGCCCGGTGGCGGCGAGCGTCGCCAGGGTGCGGCCGTGGAAGGCGCTCTCGAAGGTGATAATGCGGTAGCGCTCCGGCCGGCCGGAGGCGGATTGATACTTGCGCGCCATCTTGATCGCGCATTCATTCGCCTCGGCGCCGGAATTTCCGAAAAAGACCGTGTCGGCGAAGCTGAGCTGGCAGAGCCGTTCCGCCAGCCTTTCGCCCTCCGGGATCCGGAACAGGTTCGAGACGTGCGATACCTTCTGCGCCTGCGCGACGATCGCCTCGATCAGCTTGGGATGGGCATGGCCGAGCGCGTTGACCGCCACTCCGGAAGTGAAATCGAGGTAACGCTCACCGTTGGTGGCCGTCAGCCACGCGCCTTCCCCCCGCTCGAAGGCGAGATCAACTCGGGCATAGGTCGGCAATAGATGCGAGGGCACGGCACTGTTCGCCTAGCAGACGGATGTGAAAATGAAATGTGCCGCCTCTGCGGGCGGCACCTTTATACATAGTAGGCCGGCTCGGCGGGGTGTCAACTCGCCCTTCGCGGTAAGCGGTTGCCGCGGGGCGGACTCAGTATGGACTCAAACCCGCGCGACGGTGGGATTTAGCTGGAAAACCGGGGACGAGGCCGCCCCTGACTCTTGCACGGGAGTCACGGCATATTGTAGCGTTAATCTTGTCGGATACGACATCTCGTGCGGCGGACCGCGTTCTAAAGGTCATTTTTGGAGTGCGTTCACGCCCGGCGGCGAAGGGGCTGCCAGGCGCCGAGGAAGGATTCCGCGGGCCGGCGAGCTTGGCAGGGAGGCTGAATTGACGATCACTTGGACGGAAGAACGGGTCGAACTCCTGAAAAAGCTCTGGGCGGACGGGCTGTCGGCGAGCCAGATCGCGGCCGAGCTCGGCGGCATTACCCGTAACGCGGTGATCGGCAAGGTCCACCGCCTCGGGCTGTCCGGCCGCGCCAAAAGCCCCTCCTCGGCATCGCCGCGCCCGCGCAAGGCGCGCCAGTCCCACATGCTGCGGGTGGCCCGCCCCGCCATGCGCGGCAATACCGCGCTCGCCTACGCCTACGAGATGGATGTCGATCTCGACCCCGAGCCGATCGAGAACATCATTCCCATCGGTCAGCGCCGCACGCTCCTGCAACTGACGGAAGCGACCTGCCGCTGGCCGATCGGCGATCCGGCCACCCAGGATTTCTTCTTCTGCGGCGGCAAGCCGGTCGAGGGCCTGCCCTATTGCGGCTACCACTCGCGCGTCGCCTACCAGCCGCCGGCCGCACGCCGCGACCGGCGCCCGCAGCGCTGATTTCCGAAAAATCCCGCGCAATCCTCACGGGCGGTCCTTGCGAAAGCAGGACCGCCCGAAATTTTGCCGGACACCGGGGACGGCTAGTCGGATTTGCCGTAGCGGTCGTCGAAGGAATAGCCGGAACCGCGCACGGTGCGAATCGGATCCACCTCGCGGCCGCGGTTGATGGCCTTGCGCAGGCGGCCGACATGGACATCGACCGTACGCTCGTCGATATAGACCTCGTTGCCCCAGACCCCATCGAGCAGCTGCTCGCGCGTGAACACGCGGCCCGGCCGCTCCATCAGGAATTCCAGAAGGCGGTATTCGGTCGGCCCGAGCACGATGTCGCGCCCGGAGCGCGACACGCGCTTGCGGATGCGATCGAGCCCGATGTCGCCGACCGAGAGCACCTCGGCGGTCCGCTCCGGTTTGGAGCGGCGCAGCAGCGCCTTCACGCGCGCCAGCAGTTCCGGCACGGAGAACGGCTTGACGATGTAATCGTCGGCGCCGGTCGCCAGCCCCCGCACGCGCTCGCTTTCCTCCCCGCGCGCGGTGAGCATGATGATCGGCAGCGATTTCGTCTCCGCGCGCGAGCGCAGGCGCCGGCACAATTCGATGCCGGACACGCCCGGCAGCATCCAGTCCAGAATCAGAAGGTCGGGTACCGACTCGCGAAGCCGCATGTCGGCATCGTCGCCGCGCCCGATGGTCTCGACGCGATAACCCTCGGCTTCGAGATTGTAGCGTAGGAGCAGCGTCAGCGGCTCCTCGTCCTCGACAATGAGAATACGTGCATCCTGGCCGTTCATCGTCCGCCCACTTCAATGGCCGGCCGCGGCCGCCAAGCTCGTGGTGTCGCCCTTGGGCCGCTGCTCGGCGATCGGTTTTCCTTCGATCATGTAGTGTACCGTTTCAGCGATATTGGTCGCGTGATCGCCCATGCGCTCGATGTTCTTGGCGCAGAACAGAAGATGGATGCAGAAGCTGATGTTGCGCGGGTCTTCCATCATGTAGGTCAGGAGCTCGCGGAACAGGGACGTGCACAGGGCGTCGATTTCCTCGTCGCCGCGCCATACCGCGATCGCGTTGGGCAGGTTACGGCTGACATAAGCGTCGAGCACCTGCTTGAGCTGGGTCAGGACCAGCGACGACATGTGCTCCACCCCGCGGATAACCTTCTGCGAGGGAAACTCGCCCGTCAGGTCGAGCACGCGCTTGGCGATGTTCTTGGCAAGATCCCCGATTCGCTCGAGATCGTTGGCAATGCGCAGCGCGCCGACGATTTCGCGCAGATCGACCGCCATCGGCTGGCGCCGCGCGATCGTGAGGATGGCCTTCTCCTCGATTTCGCTTTGCAGCGCGTCGATCGACTTGTCCAGCCCGATGACGCGCGTGGCGAATTCGCGGTCGCGGCGGGCAAGCGCATCGACCGCATCCGCGATCTCCTTCTCGGCGAGACCGCCCATCTCGGCGACCTTGCGCGTCAGCTCGAGAAGATCGGTGTCGAAGGCTTTTGCTGTGTGCTGGGTCGGCATGGCGTGTCTCCCGGCTAGCCGAAGCGCCCGGTGATGTAATCCTGCGTGCGCTGATCGCGCGGCGAGGTGAACATGTCGGTGGTGGAGCCGAATTCGACAAGCTCGCCGAGATACATGAACGCGGTGAAATCCGAGACGCGGGCCGCCTGCTGCATGTTGTGGGTGACGATGACGATCGTGTAGTCGCCTTTCAGCTCGTCGATCAGCTCCTCGATCTTGGCCGTCGAGATCGGATCGAGCGCCGAGCAGGGCTCGTCGAGCAGGATGACCTCCGGCCGCACCGCGATACTGCGCGCGATGCAAAGCCGCTGCTGCTGCCCGCCGGACAGGCTGAGGCCGTTGGCGCCGAGCTTATCCCGCACCTCGGTCCACAGCGCCGCGCGGTCGAGCGCCTCGCGCACGCGGTCATCAAGCTCGGATTTCGAGACGTTGTGATAGAGGCGGATGCCGAAGGCGATATTCTCGTAGATCGACATCGGGAACGGCGTCGGCTTCTGGAACACCATGCCGATGCGCGCGCGCAGCAGGTTCACGTCGAGGCCAGGCGCCAGGATGTTCTCTCCGTCGAACACGATCTCCCCTTCGGCACGCTGGTTCGGGTAAAGGTCGTAGATGCGATTGAGAATGCGCAGCAGCGTGGATTTGCCGCAGCCGGACGGCCCGATAAACGCCGTCACCTTGTTGCGGTAGAGCGAGACGCTGATATTCGTCAGCGCCTTCGTCTGCCCGTAGTAGAAATTGACATTCCGGATGGCGACCTTCTCGACGAGGACGCTGGGATCCTGCGACGCATGCGCGACGGCCGGAACGGTGAGGGCTGCTGCGGACATACTCATGTCTTTCTTCCCGATGCGGCCAGAGCGCGGGCGAAAATGCTCAACGCCAGAACGGCGATGGTAATGATCAGCGCGCCGGTCCATGCCAGTTGCTGCCAGTCCTTATAGGGCGACAATGCGAACTGGAAGATGACAACCGGAAGGCTCGCCATCGGCGCGTTGAGATTCGTGCTCCAGAACTGATTGTTGAGGGCGGTGAACAGCAGCGGCGCGGTCTCGCCGGAAATGCGCGCAACCGCCAGCAGCACGCCGGTCAACATGCCTGCGCGGGCGGCGCGATAGCAGATGTTCATGATGATGCGATAGCGCGGCATGCCGAGCGCGAAAGCGGCCTCGCGCAGGGTCCCCGGCACCAGCAGCAGCATGTCCTCGGTCGTGCGCACCACCACCGGAATGACGATCAGGGCAAGCGCGACGACGCCGGCCGTACCGGAGAAATGCCCCATCGGATAAACCATGATCTCATAAACGAACAGGCCGACGACGATCGAAGGCGCGCTCAGCAGAATGTCGTTGATGAAGCGCACGACCTGGGTGAGCCGCGAATAGCGACCGTATTCGGCCATGTAGGTGCCGGCCAGCATGCCGACCGGCGTGCCGATGGCGACTGCGAGCGCCGTCAGGATCAGGCTGCCGAAGATCGGGTTCAGCAATCCGCCGCTTGCTCCCGGGGGCGGCGTCATCTCGCTGAATACGCGCGGCGACAGGCCGTTGAAGCCCTCCCAGAACAGCACGCCGAGAATAAGCACGAGCCAACCGAGTCCAATAACCGTCGCGCCGACCGAGAGCGACAGCGCCATCAGGTTGCGGCGGCGGCGCGCGGCGTAGAGCGGGTTCATGATCCGAGCTTCCGTTCGACCCGCAGCAGCAGATAGCGCGCGCAGGCCAGGACGATGAAGGTGATGACGAACAGGATCAAGCCCAGCGCGATCAGCGACGAGGTATAGATGTCGCCGACCGCCTCGGTGAATTCGTTGGCGATGGTCGCCGAAATCGTGGTGCCGGGAGCGATGATCGAGGCGCTCACCTTGTGCGCGTTGCCGATCACGAAAGTGACCGCCATCGTTTCGCCGAGGGCACGCCCGAGCCCGAGCATGATTCCGCCGATCACGCCGACGCGGGCATAAGGCAACACCACGCGACGCGATACTTCCCACGTGGTGCAGCCGATGCCGTAGGCTGCCTCCTTGAGCACCGCCGGCACCGACTCGAACACGTCGCGCGTGATCGAGGTGATGAACGGAAGCACCATGATGGCCAGGATCAGGCCCGCCGTCAGCACGCCGATGCCGTAGGGCGGACCGGCGAACAAGGTGGAAAGCAACGGCACATTGCCGAAAAAGCCGATCAGCGCCGGCTGCACATATTCCTGCAGGAACGGCGCGAAAACGAACAGCCCCCAAATGCCGTAGATGATCGACGGGATGCCGGCGAGCAATTCGATCGCGATTCCGATCGGGCGGCGCAGCCACATCGGGCATAGCTCGGTCAGGAACATGGCGATCAGGAGCCCGAGCGGCACGGCGATCGCCATCGCGATCACCGAGGTCACGAGCGTTCCGTAGATCGGCGCCAGGGCGCCGAATTTCTCGGTGACCGGGTTCCAGCTTTGCGAGACGAGGAAATCAAAACCGAAAGTGGAAATCGCGAGCGACGAGCCGTGGACCAGAGCGAGGATCACGCCGCCGAGAATGGCGAGCACGAGAATCGCGGCCGCGCGCGTGAGGCCGTGAAAGGCGCGGTCGCTGAACCGCAGTTTCGCCAGCTTGCGCTGGCGGTGCGCGATGTCCTGCGCGAACAGGCTCTCGTCTCGCAACGCCACATCAACCACAGGATCCCTCCTGGCGGGTTGCATCGGCGGCTCCTTCATGGGTTTCACGGCTGACAGGACGACAACTCAAGCCGTCCCGCGCCTGTTTCACAAGAGGAGGCCGCCGATACTGTGAATTCCCGGAAAGGGCGCCCTGCGGCGCCCTTTCCCTGTCTTTGGGGTCAGTTGGTGACGGCAAGCAGGGGCTTGCCGCTCGCGTCCTTGATCTCGGACGCCCAGGTCTTCTTCACGTTCGCGGCGACGCTTTTCGGCATCGGGATGTAGATGAGTTCTTCGGCCATGGCCGCGCCCTTGTCGTAGGCCCAGGCGAAGAACTTCAGCGCCTCGGTCGTGGCCGCCGGGTCTTGCGGCTGCTTGTGGATCAAAATCCAGGTCGCCGCCGTCATCGGCCAAGTATCGGCGCCGGGCTGGTTTGCGAGGATGACGCCGTAGCCGGGGGCGGAATCCCACTTGGCATTCGCCGCCGCCGCCTGGAAGGTCTTCATTTCGGGGGCGACAACCTTGCCCTCCTTGTTGATCATCTTAGTGTAGGTCAGGTTGTTCTGCTTCGCATAGGCGTATTCGACATAGCCGATCGAGCCCTTGGTCTGCGAAACGTTGTTGGCGACGCCTTCGTTGCCCTTCGCGCCGATTCCGGTCGGCCATTCAACCGAGGTATTGAAGCCAACCTTGGTCTTCCAGTCCGCGCTGACGTCGGCGAGATAATAGGCGAAGTTGAACGTGGTGCCCGAACCGTCGGAACGATGCACGACGACGATCGGCTGGGAGGGCAGCTTGACGTTCGGATTGAGCTTCTTGAGCGCCGCGTCGTCCCAGGTCTTGATCTCGCCGAGGAAAATCTTGGCGAGCGTCGGCCCGTCGATCGTCAGATCGCCGGCCTTCACGCCGTCGATATTGACGACCGGCACGATGCCGCCCATCACCATCGGAAACTGAACGAGACCGTGCTTGTCGAGGTCCTCGCCCTTCAGCGGAGCGTCGCTCGCGCCGAAGGTTACGGTCTTGGCCTGGATCTGCTTGATGCCGCCGCCCGAGCCGATGGACTGATAGTTCAACCCGACGCCCGTCTCTTTCTTATAGGCATCGGCCCACTTGGCGTAGATCGGATACGGGAAGGTCGCGCCGGCGCCGGAGATGTCGGCTGCATGCGCGAGGGTGGCAGACGCGGCGAGGACACCGGCTGCGACCAATGTACGGAAATGCTTCATTCGCTCTCTCCTGCTATCCGACGCGCAAGCCCACAGGGCGCAGGCGCCCAGCGTCCCCACATCGGCATTTCTGATTGGCGTTTCGTCTGAACGCGGAACTTTTCGACGGACAGGCAGGGCTCAGAAATTCAGTCCCGACCGGCGTCATCACCGTCCCTACGCGTCTCATGCGATCCTTGTATGATCGCTCGATGACAGAGAAATGACAGTATTAGATACGATTTTCCAAGGAGTTAAGCTCAAGCCGCCCGGGGGTCGCGCAGCGGCAGGCGGACGGTGAAAGTGGCTCCCTCCCCAAGCCTGGAGTCGATCGCCAGCCGTCCGCGATGGCGGTTGAGGATGTGCTTGACGAGCGCAAGCCCGAGCCCGGTCCCCCCCTGCGCCCTGCTTCCCGCCACGTCGACGCGATAGAAGCGTTCCGTAAGCCGCGGCAGATGCTCGGCGGCAATGCCGGGCCCATAGTCACGCACCGCGACCGACGCCTCCGTGCCAACCCGGGACAGCGTCACCTCGACGCGCTTGCCGGAGCCGCCGTATTTCAATGCGTTCTCGACCAGGTTCTCGAAGACTCGGATCAGTTCGTCGCGATCGCCCAAGACCACGAGCGGCTGCGGCGGAGCGGTCATGACGACCTCGACCTCGCGTTCCTGTGCCAGCATCTGCAGCGCGTCCACCACCTGCTTGAGGATCGGCACGAGATCGACCGGCTTGTCGGGACGCAGATGCGCGTTCAGCTCGATCCGCGACAGCGAAAGCAGATCGTCGATCAGGCGCGCCATGCGCCAGGCCTGCTGTTCCATGATGCCGAGAAAACGCTCGCGGGCGGCCGGATCTTCCTTGGCGGCGCCGCGCAGCGTCTCGATGAAGCCGGACAGCGTGGCGAGTGGCGTGCGCAGCTCATGGCTCGCATTGGCGACGAAATCCGCGCGCATTTCCTCGACGCGGCGGATCGGCGTCAAATCGTGGAAGGTTAGGATGAGCGAGAATTTGCGCCCGTCGGCGGCGGCGGAGACCGGGATCACGTAGGTTTCGAAATGCCGGTCGGCCTGAACCCGCTCGGAAAATTCCACGCGCTCCATGTCGCCGCCGGCGGCGACGCGGCGGATCGCCTCGACAAGCTCGGGCACGCGCAGCGCAAGCAGCGCAGGCTCGCCGCGCCGCAGTCCCGGCGCGATATCGCTGGCTTGCGCGTTGAAGGCGATCACGCGCTCGTCGCGGCCGAGCACGACGACCGGATCGGCGATTGCGGCGATCACCGCGTCGAGCAGATCGGTGTCCGGCATCATCGTCGGATTGACGAAGGTCTCTCCTTCCGACGCCGACGGTCCCGACCACAAAGCGGCGGCAAGCGCGGCGGCGGCGGTCGCGCCGATCGTGCACAACGCGGGGATCGGAGCGATCGCGCCCGAAGCCGCGAAAACAAGGATGACCGCCCACGCCGCAGCGGCAACGAGCCACGCCGCGCCGGCGCCGCTTTTCATGTCACGCCTTTCGCGACCGACGCGCCTTGCCCTTGGCCTTTTCGTCCTCGCTCAGCACTTCGTGCGCCATGTCGCCGACATGCGGTACGTCCGGCGCCAGCATGCTTGCGACGATTTCACGAATGCCGAGGATGATGAGGGCAAGCGCGAACGGAACGATGTAGTAGAACAACCGGAACAGCAACAATCCCGCAATCAATTGTTCGCGGTCGAATTCCCACAGCGCGACGAGCATCGCCGCGTCGAACACGCCGATGCCGCCGGGCGAGTGGCTGGCAAAACCGAGCAGCGTCGCCGATACGAAGATCACGGCCAGCGTGATGAAGCCGATATGTGGGTCGGTCGGCAGCAATACATACATCGCAAGCGCGCAGCATCCGAGATCGACGATGCCGATCACGATCTGCAGGAGCGTGAGCGGGCCGCCGGGCAGCGTCACCTTCCAGTTGGAATGGCCGATCGAGCGCGGCTTCATCCAGACCCAAACGATATACGTGGCCAGGATGGCGAGCGCGGCGACCGCGATCAGGCGATTGAACCATGCCGGCAATTGATCGATCGAGCCGGCGGCTTCCGGCTCGTAAAGAATGCCGAGACCGAGCACCGCTGCGTTGCCGAGCCAGAAGGTCAGCCCCGCGACGAAGCAGATCTTGGCGACTTCGACGGCGCTCAACCCCAGGGCCGAGTAGATCCGGTAGCGCACCGCCCCGCCGGTAAAAACGCTGGCGCCGACATTGTGGCCGACCGAATAGCTGGTGAAGCCGGCGAGCGCGGCGACGTAATACGGCACTTCCGGGCGCCCGATCGTGCGCAGCGCGAAAAGATCGTAAAAGGTGAGCGTGAAATATCCGGCGGCGACAAAAATGCCGGCGAGCGCCAGATTATGCGGCGACGTGCCTTTGATCGCGCTGATGACCTCATCGACATCGATACCTCGCAGCATGTGATACAGGACGGTCACCGCCACCACGATGATCGTCGCACTGATCACGAAGCCGACACGGTTCCATCCGATCTTCTCGTCGACGAAACGCGCTGCGCTGCGCAGCGTATGAAGCATAAAAGTCCCCAAAGACTTGCCGCGATGAAGCTTGCGCCGTCCTAGCAAGTCTCGCTTGGGAGGCAAAGCGGAACCGACAGCGCCATTAGGCCACCGGGGTGGAGAAATCGTGGCGCGCCGGAAGGGATTCGAACCCCTGACCCCCAGATTCGAAGTCTGGTGCTCTATCCAGCTGAGCTACCGGCGCCCGGCGATGAAAATGGCGCGCTCGATGAAACTGGAACTCCCCGGCCCGAGATTTGCAGCGAGATTCGCAGCTTGATTCCAAAGACGTTCCGCAGCGTTCTACCGCACGGAATCGTCTTGCCGCAAGCCTGGAAGCGTTCGCAACGCCCCCTCCCGCAACCGGCAATCGGACCGGCGGCGACTTTCGATCTAGGTCGGCTGCTCATGTCTGCGCCTATTCTTTTCCTCTTCCTCTGCCAGAGTGTTGAGCATCAGCGCGGCATGCGCGTAGGCGCCGCCGGCGCGCATTTCGGCCGCGACCCAGATCGCCTCCATCAATTCCTCGGGCGCCGCACCGGCGCGCAACGCCGCTTTGGTGTGGCCTGTGATGCAATACGGGCACTGGGTGACATGGGCGACGGCGACGGCGATGATCTGCTTGATCTTGGCCGAAAGCGCCCCGTCGGCGAATACGGCCTTCCCGAACGCGTCAAAGGCGGCCTGCTGGCCGGGAGCGAGCGCGCGCCGCCGATGAGCTATTTCGGGGGTCGCGGAAGGATAGATCGAACTCATTGCAGTTTCTCCTGTTCAATGTCGCTCCGATACAGCCTTGCGGGCGTCTGCCGGCGTCCGGCGCAGTCGCGATGCGAAGCCGCGCATCAGCTCCCACGCAAGGCCGATGCCGGCAAGCGTCCAGGCGGCGAGCGCGGCGGCGAATGCCACCGGCGGCAGCGGCGCCAGAAACGGAAGGTCGAGCGCGACCGCCATCTGCCTGGTCGCCACCGTATACATCCCCAGCGGGAAAACGGCTCCCCAATAGAGCGGATCGTACCGCAGCGGAAACCGCCGGATCACGTGCCGCCATATGCCGAGCAGCACCAGCATAGGAATCCACCATGTTCCGGTCGCCCAGTAGAAGACGGTGAAGCCCTTCAGGAACGGCAGCAACGAGGCGAGGAACGGCGCGTCGGGCGTATTCTGTACGAGCCGCGCGCCGGCCAGCGTGGAGATCGCCATCGCCCCCATGTTGATCCAGTAGGGCGGCGTCAGGTCGCCCGGGGAGAACGTGAAGAAGGTATAGCGGTAGAAGATGAGCGAGATGATCCAGATATAAAGCATCCCGCCCCACAGCCACATCGACAACGCGAAGAAATTCAGCTCAAGCCGAAGCGGCTGCGGCCATCGGCTGGCGACCGTCGCCGTCAGGACCGCGATCGATTGCGTCGCGACGACGGCGATCAGCCATCCGCCGGTGAGCCCCTGTTCGAGCGGCGGCTTGTCGCGCTTGACGGTGAGAACGGTGAAGATCGTGTAGGTAAGCCCGACCCACAGCACGGTGGCGAGCGCGAGCGCCGCGGTCGCCGCCGGCAGGCTCCCGGTGATCTGCAGAAATTGCGTGCCGAGAATGCAGGAGCCCGCGACCGCCGTAAAAAACCCGGGGCCGAGCCTGTGGTCGATCATGTCATTGAGGAAAAGCCTCGGATAGAGGACGGCTCGCAGCGCGGTCAGGCACGCCAATGTCGCGTAGGCGGCGATATTGAATGCGAACAAGGCCGTCGCCAGGACGACGAAACCGAAATCCCAGGCGGCGATCGAAACGATCCCGGTCGCCATCACGAGCGCGAAATAGGCGGGCGACAAATGCTTCATTTACGAAGCCCCAATTGGAAGATCGCGCCATCGAACAGGACCGGCATCGCCGGGGGATCGACCGCAAACGCATCGCGCGCGGCGGTCGCGGCCACCTTAGCTGGATCGTCGAATCTTTATCGAGCGAGGTCAATCAATCCGGCACGCCCGCTGTCGGTGACCGCTGCATCTGCGAGTGAGATGCAATTGCCGGCGAGACGGTCGCTTTGAGACCGCCGAGATTCGACGCTGCCAGGTCGAGCCTCCAGCCGTAGGAATCGAGCACGTCCTGAACGATGGCGAGCCCAAGCCCCGCGCCCCCGCCCCGCTCGTCGAGACGCGTACCGCGCTCGAGCACGTGCGGCATTTGCGATCGACTTATACCCGGCCCGTCGTCCTCGACCGCGATCCAGGGGATGTCGCGCGGCCCCGCCGACACGCGAACGCGCGCACGGGCATGCCGCGCGGCGTTTTCCAGAAGATTGCCGAGCACCTCGGCGAGGTCGGTCCGGTCGAAGGGCAGACGCATATCGCCGGGGATGTCCGGCTCGAATGCGATCCGCGTGCCGGACGGCGTGCGCGCAAGCGTCGCGATCAGCGAACGCACCAGCGGAGCGACCTCGGCCGACGGCGCGGCGGCATGCCGCGGCCGGCCGCGCGCGCGGGCCCTGGCAAGCTCGCGGTCGACATTGCGGCTCATGGTCTCGCTGACCGCCTCGATATCCTGCGCGATCGCGTGCTCGCCCCGCTCGTGCAGGCGCGCCGCATCGGCAGCAAGCGCCGCTAGCGGCGTTTTCAGGCCATGCGCGAGGTCGGCGGCGCGGCTGCGAGACCGCTCGATTTCCTGCTCCTGCGCGTCGATGAGCGCGTTGACCTCCTCCACCAGCGGACGCACTTCGGCGGGCGCGGCGGACGGCAGGCGAGGTCTGCGCCCCTCCCTGACTTCGGCGACCCCGCGGCGCAGCGCCGCGAGCGGCCGCAGACCAAGGCCGATCTGCACCGAGGTCGCGATCGCCAGCACGCAGGCGAGAAGCCCGAGCGCGACGGCCAGATCCCTGGCGAAAGACGACGCGGCGGCCGCGACCCGCTCGAGATCGGTGGCCACCGCGAGCCGCACCACCGCCTTGCGGTCCCCGACAGTGAGCGAGATCACGCGCTCGGCGACGAGCAGGCGGGCGCCTCCCGGGCCGGGTATTTCGTGCTGGTGGATCTCGCCGGCCGCCGGCCGGTCGGCGGGCAGCATCATGGTCGCGTCCCACAGCGAGCGCGACCGCAGGAGTTCGCCGCGGTCATCGCTGACCTGCCAATAGAGTCCCGACAGCGGATCGGCGAAGCGCGGATCGGCCGGCGGCTGCATCAGCACGAGCTTGCCTTGCGCATCGACGTCGATCCCGGCCAGCAATTGCCGCAGATGGACATCGAGATCGCCGGCAAGGGTGCGCGCCACGTGACGCTCGAACAGCAGCACCAGCCCGAAGCCGGCTATCGTCAGCGCCATCAGGATCGCAACGATCCCGCCCGCGATCAGCCGCAGCCGCAGCGAGGACCGCCTCACTGCGTCACCTCCGGCATGATGTAGCCGAATCCGCGCCTCGTCTCGATGACGCGGGCACCGAGCTTCTTGCGCACGCGGCCGACCAGCACTTCGAGCGCATTAGAGTCGTGCTCCTCGCCGGGCCCGTACACATTTTCGTCCAGTTCCTGCTGAGATACGACGCGGCCGCGATTGCGCAGAAGATGAGAGACGAGCCGGTACTCGAGGGGCGAAAGCGCGATCGGAATGCCGCGCAAAGTCACTTTCTTTTGCCGCTCGTCGAGCGTGATATCGCCGGACGTCATCACCGAGGAGGCATGACCGGCCGACCGCCGCACGATCGAGCGCAGGCGCGCCAGCAATTCCTCCATCCGAAACGGCTTCGGCAAATAGTCGTCGGCTCCCGCGTCGATTCCGTCAACCCGTTCCGCCCAGCTTCCGCGCGCGGTCAGGACCAGGACCGGCATGCAGCGCCCGTTGGCGCGCCAGCGTTTCAAGATGGCGAGTCCGTCCATTCCCGGAAGACCGAGATCGAGAATGATCGCGCCGTAATCCTCCGTGTCGCCGCGGAACCAGGCTTCCTCGCCCTCGCCCACTATTTCCACGAGATAGCCTGCCGCCTCCAGCGCGCGGGCAATGTCGCCTGCGATCCTGCGGTCGTCCTCGACGAGCAGCACGCGCATCACTTCTCCCTGGTCCGCCTGATCTCGCCGCTGCGCGCGTCGACGTGCACTTCGAACACCCGGCCCTGGCCGCCAACGACCCGGAATTCGTAAACCCAAAGATCGTGCTGGCGCTCGAGATGCACGCGCACGATCTCGCCGGGCAATTTGTCCTTGACCATTTCGAGGATTTCGGTGAGCGGACGCGCTTCGCCGGCTTCGACCGCGCGGCGTGCGTCGTCGTGATCGCGCGCATGGGCGGGGGCGGTGGGCGCGACGATGACGGCCGCGGCCAGCGCGATGGCCCTCAATCCGGCCTGAAAACGCAGATCCATGGATCGGCTCGCATATCACAGAGTGAATGGCATATCGGAGCTGACAATTTGCTGACCTGGATCAACAGGCCGCTGTCAGCGCCGTTCGGGCAGTCTGCCGCCATCCGCCGGCCGCATAGTGCGGCAGGCGATGCTCGCAAGGAGACCGCTGAAATGCAGACCCCCCTTTTCAAGACCGCCGCGGCGATGCGCGATCGCGCCGTTTTGCGGAAAATCGCGATCCTCGCCGCGACCTTCGCGACGATCGGCCTCGCCGCTCCGGCCCAGGCGGGAAGCCTCGGGCGACCCTGCACGTCGGCCCCCGAAAGCCAGTGGCTGCCGATGCAGGAATTGCGGGCCAAAGTGGAAGCCCTCGGCTACAAGGTGCAGAAGGCCAAGCTCAAGAACGCCTGTGGCGAAATCTACACCACCGACAAGACCGGAAATCGGGTCGAGCTTTTCGTCGATCCGACCAGCGGTCAGATCGTCGGTCAATTGTGACGGCTCCCTCCGTGAGCGCCGTCCAACGGACGACCTCGGCCGGCGGCGCGACGCCGCCGGCCATGGTCAGGGTCTGGGACCCATTCATCCGCATCTTTCATTGGTCTCTGGCCGGGCTGTTTGTCGTGGCCTATGCGACGGGCGATGAAATCGAGAATGTGCATGTTGCCGCGGGCTACGCCATCGCCGGGCTGATCGCGGCGCGCGTCGCCTGGGGCTTCGTCGGCCCGAGGCATGCCCGCTTCGCGGACTTCGTGCGGCCGCCGCGGGAGGTCCTCGCCTATCTGCGCGACGTGGTGCTGCTAAGGGCGCCGCGCTATATCGGGCACAATCCGGCCGGCGGCGCCATGATCGTCGCCCTGCTCGCGACTTTGGCCGCCACCTGCGTCACAGGTTACATGATGACAACCGATGCCTATTGGGGATCGAGATGGATCGAGGAAGTTCACGAGACGCTCGCGCATCTCGCCATCGGCCTTGTCGTCGCGCATGTGCTTGGGGTGCTGGTCGCAAGCTTCGAACACCGGGAGAACCTGGTGGCCTCGATGATCACCGGCAAGAAGCGCCGGTAGCTCTTTGGGCGCGGGAATGCCATTCCGCCGATGACAGCGTTTTCCGCCGGAGGCGCTATGATGATGCGCCTCTGGGCGGCGCCGGCGGTGGCGCAAAACGGAAGGAGCGGCCATGTCCCTGTTTCGGAAATCGCTGATTGCCGGCTCCGCCCTGATCGCCGCAAGCGTCGCCTGCGTGTATGCGGCATTCAAGCTCAGCCCGTGGCCGTCGGTCTTGTTGATCCGCCACGCCTTCGACGAGGGGGCGCGCGTCTCGCAAAATTCCATAGCCGGGCTCGTGCCAAAAGATGTCGTGGCGCAGCGTGGACTCCGCTACGCCGCGGGAGACCGCGATGCATTGTTCGACGTGTACGCGCCCGCCGGGGTGGCAGGCTCACTTCCCGCCGTCGTCTGGATCCATGGCGGCGGCTTCATCTCCGGCACGCGCACCGATTTGTCCGCCTATCTGCAAATTCTTGCCGCGCGCGGATTCGTGACCATCGGTATCGACTATACGGTTGCGCCCGAGGCGCAATTTCCGACGCCGATCCGGCAGGCAAACACGGCGCTTGAGCATATCATCGCCAATGCGGCACGCTTTCATATTGATCCACGACGCATCTTTTTGGCCGGCGACTCAGCCGGCGCGCAAATCGCCGCGCAAAGCGCGCTCGTGATCTCCGACGCAGGCTACGCCGCGCGCTTCGGCATCGCGCCGGGAATCGCACGCGATTCTCTGCGCGGACTCCTTCTCTTCTGCGGGCCCTACGATCCGACGATCCTGAATTTCGTAGGCCCATATGGAGATTTCATGCGGACTGTCATCTGGGCCTATCTGGGAACGCGCAATCCTGCGGACCCGCGCATCAACCAGCTGGCAATACCGCCTCACATCACGCCCGCCTATCCGCCCGTTTTCATATCGGTCGGCAACGCCGATCCGCTCGCGCCGCAATCTGTTGCGTTAGCCGGCGCGCTGCGCGCGCGGGGCGTGGAGGTGGACGCTCTCTTTTTCCCGGCGGACCACAAGCCACCGCTCGGTCACGAATATCAGCTCCTGCTCGGAACCGAGGACGGCCGCCTGTCGTTCGATCGCGCGACCGCGTTCCTCAAGTCGCACGCGCAGTAGCATATTCCGGCGGGGCGGAGGTTCCGGCCTTCGATAGTGCCGCCGCGCCCCATCATGCGGCCGGCCGG
Organism: Pseudorhodoplanes sp.; assembly: GCA_035548355.1. Classification (GTDB taxonomy): domain Bacteria; phylum Pseudomonadota; class Alphaproteobacteria; order Rhizobiales; family Xanthobacteraceae; genus Pseudorhodoplanes. The sequence goes on along the minus strand of DASZTD010000019.1, from coordinate 164,499 downwards.
CCTTCGGCACGGTCGGGCGTTCCGAGGGCGAACAACGCGCCGTTGGCGACGCCTGGAAGCTCGCGGCCGCCGTAGACCAGCGCGGTGCGCGTGATCGTCATTTCCGGCCAGGCGCCGAATTGCGCACCGAGACCTTTCAGCAACGCGATCGCCGTGGGCGTGACGGTCTCCCCCTCCGATGCGATGCCTCGCACCGGCACGCCGCGCAACAGCTCGAATACGGCGGGCGCGGGCGCGGGCAACAGACCGTGGTCGCACTTGACGGTTCCGTCGCAGAGCGGGAGCGGCCCGCACACGAACTGCGCCGGCGCAAGCCGCGCGAACAGCTCCGCGCACAGGCAGATATCGAGAATGCTGTCGAGTGCCCCGACCTCGTGAAAATGCACCGCCTCCGGCGCAAGATTATGGATCCTGCCTTCCGTTTCCGCCAGCAGCCCGAAAGTGGCTTCCGCCAAGCGTTTCGTTTGCGGGCTCAATCCGCTCGCGGCGATGAGAGCGCGGATGTCGGCCCAGGTGCGATGCGACGTCGTGTCGGGCAACGACACGCGGCATCCCCATCCGAACACGCCATTGACGGCGCGGCGCTCGAGCGTGACGCAATCCTTCGGCAACCCGAGCATCTGCGCCGCGGCGCGCAATTCGTCGTCGCCCGCGCCGACCATGCGGGCAAGTCCCGCCAGCATCATATCGCCGGAAAGCCCGCTCGCCGGACGAATGACAAAAATCTCGCCGCTTCGCGCGGCGCCAATCGTCTCGTCTTCGGCGCCGGCATGAGTTTGAGCATGAGCACCTGGCCCGTGATGATGATGCGCGTGATCGTGAGCGTGCCCAAGATCATGATGATCATGATGATCGTGATGGCCGTGAAGGCGGCGCGCTTCGTCGCGGCCATGCCGGCGCGCCCGGCCCCGGCGGCGCGGCAAGGAGCGAGACGGCGGCGCGGCGTGCCGCGGCGGCGTGCTGAGTACCGGATTCAGCGGCACAGCAGGCTCACGATTCGCGCGGCCGCGCAGGCCGCGCCGTAACCGTTATCGACATTGAACACGCTGACGCCCGGCGCGCAGCTTGCCAGCATGCTGTTCAACGCGCTCTCGCCCTTGTTGACGACGCCGTATCCGACGGAAGTCGGCACCGCGAGCAGCGGCTTGGCGGTGAGGCCGCCGAGAACGGAGGCGAGCGCCGCGTCCATGCCGGCGACCACGATGACGATATCGTGCGCGTTGATCTCCGCAAGCCGCTCGGTCAGCCGCCACAATCCGGCAACCCCACAATCCTCGAACAGACGATGCTCGATCCCGAGATAGGCGAGCGTGCGCGCCGCCTCCCAGGCCACGGCCCCGTCGGAGGTGCCGGCGGAAACGATCGCCACGCGCCCGCCGCCCTCGCGCCGGGGCAGCGTATCGCCCCAGGCGGTGCGAGAATGCGGGTGATAGTCCACCCCGTCCTGCACGTCGCGCGGCAGCGCGGTGAATACTTCCGGCAACAGGCGTGTGAACAGCACCGGATGTCCGCTGCCGCGCGCGAATTTCCGCAACAGCACGATCAGCCGATCGACCGGCTTGCCGTGGCAAAAGACGGATTCGGGCAGGCCGATGCGCACGTTCCGATCGAAATCGAACAGAACGTCGTGGCTAATTCCCGTGGACATGCGCGCGATCGCTTGTGTCAATGAACGCCGATCCCTGGCGGTAGGGCCTAACGCCGACGAAAACCCGCCCTGCATCCCGGCAGATCGAGGCCGCGCGTTGCGCGAACACGTTCCGATCGGCATCGCCCTGCCCGCCGATTTCCAGCACGACGCCGCCGCGCGTGAGGCGGCAGCGCACGTCCGCTTGCGGGGGCGCGAGTTCGCGTATCTGCCGCTCCACGGCGTCGATGAATGCAAGATCGCCGGCCTCGATCCGGATTCCGGTTTCGACGCGGCTCGCTAGGCATGGCTGGGCGGGCAGATCCGCGAGATCGAGGAGACCATGCAGACGGGCGAGGAGGCGGATGCCGCTCTTGCCGATGCCCGCCTCGACGAAGGGATGGATCACCCGCCGCTCCGCCGCCGCCTTCAACCCCGGACGGACATCGCCGAGATCATCGAGATTGGTTCCGGAGGCGATGGCGCCGAAAGCCAGGCCGCGAATGCGATCGTAAAGATTCGACTTGCAGAAATAGCAGCGGTTGACCGGATTGGCGCGATAGGACGGATCGCCGAATTCGCCGGCATCGACCAGCGAAAGCCGCCAGCCTTCCCGGCGCGCATAATCCCTGATCCGCAGCGTGGCCTCCGCCGGAACAGCGGGCGAGACGGCATGGACCATCGTCGGCGGCCTGTCGAGGAAGCGATGGGCGACGAAGGCGAGGGTCATGCTGTCGATGCCCCCGCTCACCGCGATCGCAAGATCGCCGTACCTCCTCAACTCGCCGAGAAGGCGGGCGTTGAGTTCGCCCGCATCCTGTGCGGCGTCCCGCTCCGGTGAGGGCGCCGATACGCCCGGCTTGTCAGTGGTGACCGGCATGAACCTTTTCCTGAAGCCGCGCGCGCAGGGCAGCCGCGATCCGCTCCGCAAGCGGCTGCTTGCCGCGCTCCTTTTCTGCGAGCCCGCGCACCAGCGCGTCAAGTCCGAGCAGTACCTCGTCGGTCGGCCCCGGCAGGGCCACCACGATCGTATCGAGCAGTTCGGCGACGCCGATCCTCACCGCATTCTTGTGCACATGCCGGCCGACGCCGAACTCGTATTTGACGATGGTCGGGGTGGCGGCATCGCGATCGAGCAGCAGCAGCGCCTCGATCGTCTTGTCCTTGACCTCCGCGCCGACGCCGCCGGTCGTGATGACGAAGCTAAACCCCTCCTCCGCCCGCTCGCGGATTCGCGCGGCGATGAAATGCTCGTCATCGCGCAGCGTCCCGCCGAAACTCACGGCGTATCCTTCCCGGGTGAGCTTGTCGCGAATCGCCGGGCTGTTGGTATCCTTGACTTGGCCATTGTTGATCTCGGTGCCGGTCGCGAAGACCGTGACTGTGCGCCCGAGACGCGCGCCCAGGTCGTCCGCCATCGTCGCGGATTGGGCGAGCGCTTCGCCCGCGATTTGCGGATCGGCGGCCACCCAGCTCAGCAGGCCGCGCGATTCGGTGCGCACGTCTGGACGCAGCGACACGCCGGGCAGCGCGGAGACCGCCGCCAGCAGTTCCTTTTCCCGCCCGACGATCCTGCTCGCGTCGAGACCTTTCTTGAGGATGTCGAGCACGAGATTCTCGCCGCGGACATCGGTGACGAGGACGTCGCTGCGGCTCAGGTCGAGAACGTCGGCGACGGCATCGGCGATTTTCCCGAGATCGGCGTCCTGCAGAACGATTCCGAGGATGCTCAATTCCGTCTTGCCGAGCAGGGCATAATCGACCATGCGATCCTCGTTCCGCCGTAACCCGGGGCCGCGAGCCTAGAGCGCCTCGGAGGGATCAAAACCGCGCTGGCGGAGCCATTTCGGCATCAGCTCCTCCTCGACGCGCCGATGCGCGATCGGCGCGCGTTTGATCAGATGATCGGCCAGCGCCTCGCTGCAGGTGATCGCGCCATAGGCGCCATCGAAGGCGATGACCTTGTCCGTCTGTGCGACCTTCTTGGCGAAGCTCAACGCCGCCGGCAGGCTCTCGGCGGTGACCACGTGCCTGGCCATGTTGATGTTCATGCAATCTTCCTTGACCAGCTTGAACATCTCGCGCCCGACCAGGATCATCGGGCAGGCCGTCGCCAGCTCCATCTGTGGCACGCCGGTCCAGAAGTGATTCATCACCAGCGCCCTGATCGCCGGATTGACCGCTTTGAGCTTCGGCTGCGTCGGCGGCGGCTGATAGAGGCCGAAACCGAGGCTGACCGGCACGGTATCGAGATCGAAGAGGTCGAGTTCGGCCTCGGTCAAATTGCCGAAAGTCGTGCCGCCGCCGACCATGTAGCGCGGCTCGCCGGTGCCGTCGATGATGCAGACGCAGTCCTTGATCTCGTTATAGAGCTCGCGGATCTTGCCGTAGGACTTGAATGCCAGCAGCATCAGCTTACGGTCGATCGGCATTAGGTCATTGCCGGCTTCCACGCCCACGACGCCCTGCGGCGAAGCCGCCATGAACACGCCGAAGGTGAATTTCTGCTGCACGAACGGCGATTCGAAAATCAGCCGCGGAATCAGGTTGCTGCTGCGCGGCCCGAAATTCATGTGATGGACGGAGCGCGTCTCGAAGCGCGCATACGACATCGAGAACGGCTTCATGGTGCGGCTGATCATGCGATGCATATCCAACTCGCGAAGCTCGCCGTGATGCACGTGAATGATGTAATCCGCGTCGTAGATCTTGCGGATGCCCATCAACTTTCCGATCGGCGTGTCGATGGCGATGGCGCGGTCGATATAGAGCGCGGGCGAGACCTTGCCGTTGAACATCTTGTCGAGCTCATAATGCTCGATGATTTCCTCCGGCTCCTTGAGGCGGAAACCGGTCGCGATCCGCAGCCGGATGTTGGTGCAGCCCGTGCGCTGCTCGACGATTTCCTTGATGGTGCGGACCATTTCGCGATAGGCGAACCCGCCCATGATCATGAAGCCGTATTGCGACGTCAGGATATTGACGGAGCTGTCCGGAGTGATCTTGCTCATATCGACATTGGCCAGCGCTTCGGCTGTCGCCTTGCGGATCGGGGCGAGATCGTCTCCTTCGACATAGATGGCCTTCGGAATATCGGGGAACAGCGCCTGCACCGGCAGCGCGACCATGCCGGGGAGATCGGCGGCGCGCATCTTCGGCAAACCGGTGTCGGTAGCCGGGCCGTACATCGACTTGCGGATGTAACCCGGCTTGGCCTTTCCGAGCGAGGCGACTTCGAGCGTCGACATGTCTCTTATCCTTCGGCGGCGAAATGCGATCAGAATTTCCGGAAGACGTCTTTGTCTTCCACCAGGAAGTAATCGGAATATTTCTCGACGACTTCCTTGGGAACGTCCCAGATCGACTGGGTAGTGTCGAACAGATGCCATTTGTGCGACGGGGGAATGTTGATTCCGGCGCCCTTGAGCAAACGCATCGACATCATGGCGCAATAGACGGTGCAGCCAGACCGCGTACCGGTGAGCAGCGCCATGTCCTCCGGAGTCTTCGCACCCTTGATGATCGCGGCCGCGCCTTCACGGGCGCGGGTCGAGGTGCATAGGCACAGCCACTGCATTGGATGAATGTTCGCCCGGCGGCAGATTTCCAGAATCTCGTCTTGGTCCACCGACGCGTAATCGACCTCGCGCTCCACCGGCTCCGGCCGCTCGATCTTGACGATCGCATCGTCGGTGCAGATGCCGATGCAGTTCTGGCAGGAGACGCACTTGGTTTCGTCGATGACGGCCTTGCGCGCCTCCATCTTGATCGCGAGGGTCGGACAGACGAACACGCAATCGACGCACCCGGTGCATTTTTCCGGAATGACCTCAGCGCGGTAGTTGATCTGAACCATGCTCCCTCCAATCCGCGATCCGCTATCGGGCGGATCGGCCGGGCGGCTCTCCAGAGGCGCGCAACGCACGACGAGCGCACCTCAACGCGCGCCGACAGGCTCGCTTCGTTGGTATAACGTTGTTCTATTTTAGGAAGCGGCGCTGCCGCCTGTCAAGGCCGCAGGGATTCGTTTCGTTTCGGCTAAGATATTGATTTAGGTCATATTTTGGTCTATCGAAGTGATCCGATTGAAGCGCGCCGGCGGGCCGGCAAGGCCTCCGCCTTCCCGCGTGTCCATGCCCGCCCCGGGACCCGCGTCCCAAACCAGCGATTGCTCATGCGAGCGAAGAAGCCCGTCTCCCGAACTTCGCAGGCGAAGGGCCGGGGTATGGACGCGCATATCCCGACCACGATCAAAAATCCGGAACGCGTCGCGCACCGCCGTAACGAGCTGATCGAAGTGGCGACCAAGATGTTTCTCGAGCGCGGCTTTCACAACACCTCGATCCGCGACATCGCGCGCGCCTGCTCGTTCAACGTCGCGAGCCTTTACATGTATGTGTCGTCGAAAGACGATATTCTGTATCTGGTCGCGCAGGATCTGATGAGCAACATCGCCGAGCGCCTGGCCGAGACCAAGCTCGACCCCGATTCGGCGCAACGCTCGCTGGAGATCGGCTTCGCCAGCTATTGCCAGATCGCCAGCCGTTTTCGTCGGCCGATCCGCCTGCTCTATCGCGAGGTCGGCTTCATGCCGCCCCGCGCGCGTACCGACGTGATCGCCACGGTCTCGAGCGTGATCAACTATTTCGAAGCGATCATCGCCAAGGGAATCGAGGCTGGCGTGTTCCGCCCCGTGCCGGCCCGCCTGGCTGCGCTCGACATCATGCTGATCGCTCACATGATCGCGCTGCACACCCGTGAGGTGCGGACGCTGGTCGATCTCGACGATTACATCCGCCACCAGCTCGATCTGATCTTTTTCGGGCTGCTCGTCCATCCGGATAGGCACGCCGCGGCGGCGGGGCGCCGCCGCAAGACCGCGGCACCCGCTGTGAGATCCGCGGAGGCTGCGGCCGGCGCGCGCCGTCGGCGTCCCTGGGCGCGCGACTAGTTGACGCGCCGCTCCATGCCCTGCCAGTAGGGCTCGCGCAGCGTCCGCTTGAGCAGCTTGCCGCTGGCGTTGCGCGGCAGCTTGTCGACGAAATCGACTGAACGCGGCCGCTTGTAGCCGGCGATCTTGTCGCGCATCCACTCGATCAGAGTGGGTTCGGTCAAAGCGCTCCCCGCGCGCTTGACCACGACAGCCTTGACGGTTTCGCCCCACTTCTTGTCCGGCACGCCAATCACCGCGCATTCGACGATATCCGGATGGCTCGCCAGCACCGCTTCAACCTCCGCCGGATAGACGTTTTCGCTGCCGGACACGATCATGTCCTTGATGCGGTCCTTGACGAAGATGAAACCGTTCTCGTCCATGTATCCGGCATCGCCCGAATGGAACCAGCCGTCGCGAATGGCTTCCGCCGTGGCCTCGGGCCGCGCCCAGTATCCGGCCATCAGGCTTTCGCCCTGGTAGCAGATTTCGCCGATCTCCCCGGGCGGCAGGCTTTCACCGTCGGGGCCCGCGATCTTCGCGCGCGCCCCGAACATCGGCCGCCCGCACGACAGGAGCTTCTCGCCGTGATGATGCTCGAACGGCAGACAGGTGAAGGGCCCCGAGGTCTCGGTCAGCCCGTAGATCTGGTTGAACCTGCATTTGAATATCTCGATGCAGCGCTTCAGCAGATCCGGCGCGATCGGCGCCGTGCCGTAGGTGATGTGCTTGAGCGATGAAAAATCGGCGGTGCGCGCTTGCGGCAGCTCGGTCAGGAACAACATCACCGCCGGCACGAGCAACGCGGTCTCGATCTTCTGCTGGACGATGACGTCGAGCAGCTTCGGCGGGTCGATTTCGCGCACCACGACGAGCGTCATGCCCTCCTGCATGCTCCAGACCGCCCAGCCGGTGCCGCCGGTATGGAACATTGGCATGCATACCAGCGATCTTCCGCCCTCGCGCATTTCCGGCATCTCGAGCGCGAGACACAGGCCGGTATTGAGCAGGTTGATACCCGTCAGCATCGCCCCCTTGGGCAGGCCCGTGGTGCCGGAGGTGCAAAACTGGGTGCTGACCGCCCCATCGACGTCGCGGTGCGGGTCCTCGCCGCCGCGCGGCAGCTCGGCATAGGTCAGCGTCTTGATGCCGTTCGCCACGCCGTGATTCTTGAATTCTTCGCCGGCGACCAAAAGCGCCGGCTTTATGTCGTCGACGATGGATTTGACTTCGCTTGGCGTCAGTCGCCAGTTTAGCGGTGCGGCGACGACCCCGGCCTTGTCGAGCGCGAAGACAAGCTCGAGATATTCCGGACAATTCTTGTCGAGGATGGCGACGCGGTCGCCGGGCTTGAGACCGAGGTCGCGCACCAGCCCTCCGGCCAATGCCGAACTTGAACGGTTCAACTCGCCGTAGGTCTGCGTCCTGCCCTCGTACCAGATCGCATCAAGATCGGGATGGCGCTGGCCGCGCCAGCGAATCAGTTCAGCTATCGTACGCACCCTGTGACCCCTGCTTCTCGCTTCCCCGTTCAGACCGGCAGGTCCGGATCCAGACTCGCGTTCCGTCCCTGAACTCTAGTCGCCGCCGGACGTCATGCGGCACGACACCGCCCCTGCGCGTCCGATACGTCACGCCACCGGTCCCTAGTCGTATCAGGCCAAGGTCCATTTCCTCGAACGTCCCGTGTCCGGCTACCATTGAAAAAAAACCGGCTAGCCGGATTATTTTTTGCACACGAGACGGCTCCGTCAAGATCAAAAATATCGTCCGTCTCTAGATGCCGAGATAGGCCCCGCGCACGCGCGGGTCCTTCAGCAATTCCTTTCCACTGCCGCTCATGACGATGCGGCCCGTCTCGATGACGTAGCCGCGATCGGCGATCGAGAGCGCCAGGTTTGCGTTCTGCTCCACCAGAAGAACCGTGAGGCCGCGCGCCTTGAGCATCTCGATCGTGGCGAAGATCTGCTCCACCAGCACCGGGGAAAGTCCCATCGAAGGCTCGTCGAGCAGCAGAAGCTTGGGCCGCGCCATCAGCGCGCGGCCGATCGCCAGCATCTGCTGCTGCCCTCCGGACAAGGTGCCGGCGGCGCTGCGGCGGCGCTCGGCAAGCGCGGGAAACAAGGTATAGATTTCGTCGATATCCGGCTCGACATTTGAGCCGCTGCGCACGATCGCGCCGAGGCGCAGATTTTCTTCCACCGACAGCGGCGCGAAGACCTGGCGCCCCTCCGGCACCTGCGCGATTCCTCGAGATACGCGATAATGCGGCCGCCAGCGGTCTATGACCTCGTCTTCGAGACGGATGCTGCCGGAGGCGACCGGCTGCACGCCGGAAATGGCGCGCAGCAGCGTGCTCTTGCCGGCGCCGTTGGAGCCGACCAGGGTGACGATCTCCCCCCTGTGCACGTCGAGCGAGATTCCGTGCAGCACTTCGATCCGCCCGTAGCGGCTTGCGAGATTGTCAATTGCGAGCACGCGCAGCCTCCTGCTCGCCCAGCCCGCCGAGATAGGCGGTCACGACCGCCGGATTACCGCGCACTTCCACGGCGCTGCCTTCCGCCAGCGTTTTTCCGCGGTCGAGAACGTGGATGCGGTCGGAAATGCGCATGACGAGTCGCATATCGTGTTCGACCAGCACGACCGTGACGCCTTGCGCGGCGATGCTCTTGATGACCGCGTCGATCTCCTCGGTCTCCACCGGATTGCAGCCAGCGGCGGGCTCGTCCAGCAGCAGGATCTTCGGCTCGGTCGCGAGTGCGCGTGCGATCTCGAGACGCTTGAGCGCGCCGTAAGGCAGGCTGCTCGCCGGCTTGTCCGCCAGGCCCTCAAGCCCCACCAGGGCGAGCAATCCTTCCGCTTTGGCGCGGGTTGCGCGGTTTTGGGCGCGCACCGAGGGGAGCGCCAGAAGGTGTGCGAGCACGTTGCGATTTTCGTGCAGATGGTGGCCGACCATCACGTTTTCCACCGTGCTCATGCGGAAAAAGACCTGCAGGTTCTGGAAGGTGCGCGACATCCCGCGGCGCGCGAGCTGATGCGGCGCGAGGCTGGTCACGTCCTCGCCGTCAAGAGCAATGCGCCCACTCTGCGGCGCGTAAACCCCGCTGATAATGTTGAACAGCGTTGTCTTGCCGGCGCCGTTCGGCCCGATCAGCGCGAAAATCTCGTTGCGCCGGACGGTGAAGCTCACACCGTCGATGGCCACGACACCGCCGAAGGCGATCTTCAGATTATCGACGACCAGCATGCTCACGCCGTCCCCCGCCGAACAATCGACGCCAGCGCGGGCACGATGCCGCGCGGCAGGAAGATGAGGAACACGATGATGATCGCCCCGAGCACGATATGCTCGTAGTCGTGAAACACGGTGAGGAATTGCGGCAGAACGACGAGAATTGCTGCCCCGACGATGCTGCCGAGAATGGAGCCGAGCCCGCCGAGAACCGCCATCACGACGAGTTCGATGGAAAGCAGGAAGCTTGTGGTATTCGGCGTGACAAAGCCGTCCAGCAGCGCGAGGTAGCTGCCCGCGATTGAGGCGAAGACCGCCGACATCACGAAAGCGAGCAGCTTGTAGCGCGCGACGTCGATGCCGAGCACGCGTGCGGCGATTTCGCTGTCGTGGATGGAGCGCAGTGCCCGGCCCGTTGGGCTCTCGATCAGGTTGACCACGAGCAGAACGCCGAGCACGAGCGTAATGCCGGCAATCCAGTACCAGACCTGCGCCCCGGCAACACGCCAGCCGAACACGATCATGCGCTGCACTTCCATGCCGTTCGGGCCGCCGGTGATGTTGGCCTCGTTGGCCACCACCATGGAGATCAGCGCGCCCATGCCGAGCGTCGCAATCGCAAGATAATAGCCGCTGAGCCTCAGGATCGGCCGGCCGACGAAAAACGCCAGCAACGCCGACAACGCGGTGCCGCCGAGCAAGGAGGCCCAGCCCGGCATCCCGAGATAGACCGGACCGAGCGCGACCGCATAGGCCCCGATGCCGAAGAAGCCGGCATGGCCGAGACTGACCTGCCCGGCGAAGCCCATCAGCAGATTGAGGCCAAGGACCGCGATCGCGTTGATATAGACGAGCGCGGCGACGCGCCAATAGAAGCCGGACGGCAGAACGAGCGGCAGCAGCGCCACGATCGCGCCGAGAACCAGCACAAGCGCAAAGGAATTGTTCAGAAAGCGCCGCACGTCACACCCGCTCAACCGTGCGGGCGCCGAACAGCCCCTGCGGCATCGTGAAAAGCACAAGGAGAAGAACGATGAAGGCGACGGCATCCTTGTATTGGGAGGAAATGTAGCCCGCCGAGAACTGCTCCAGCAGGCCGAGTGTCAGACCCCCGACCACGGCTCCGACGGGATTGCCCATGCCCCCGAGCACAGCGGCGGCAAAACCCTTGAGCGCCAGCATGGTGCCCGCGTCGTAGTAGGTGAGCGTGATCGGCGTCGCCAGGATCCCGCCGATGGCGCCGATCACCGCTGAGATGGCAAACGCCACGCCGATAATCGCCGACGTATTGATGCCGGTGAGCTGCGCAGCGGTGCGATTGGCGGCCGTCGCCAGCAGCGCCTTGCCGAGCAGGGTGCGGTTCATGAACAGCAACAGCGCAAACAGCACTAGCGCGACGCCGAACAGCACGACGAGGCTCTGCGGCAGCAGCGTCGCCCCGCCGATATTGAAGGGCTCGCTGCCGAAAAAAGGCGGCAAGGTGTGAAAATTCTTGTCGAACACCATCGCCGTGACGCCGCGCAGAAAGATCGATGCGCCGATCGTAATGATGATGAGCGTCACCGGCGAGGCGCCGCGCGCGGGCTCGATAGCCAGCCGATGCAGCAGCAAACCGACGATCGCCACGATCCCGACGGCCAGAAGCGCGGCCACGGGCAGCGGCAGGCCCGCCGCCTTGCCGAAAAACGTGATCATTCCGCCGAGCATCACGAACTCGCCCTGGGCAAAGTTCACCACGTCGGAGGAGTTGTAGATGAGCGTGAATCCGAGCGCGACCAGCGCGTAGATCGCGCCGACCGTCAGCCCGGAAAACGCAAACTGAAGAAATTCACCCACGATCCATCCCCGAGTGATCACGCATGCCGCCGCGATGCTCGTATCCGGGCGCCAGGACAGCTAACACGTGCCGGTGTCATATTGCTACGAAACCGGCACGTGCGGGTCGCCCTCCGAGGCTACCAGACGAGCTTCCAGTTCCCGTCCTTGATCTCGATCATGCGAAGGGAATTGAGATCGAGGCCGAGATGATCGGTCGGCGACATGTTGATGATGCCGCCGGTCCCCACGAAATTCCGCGTCTTTTCGATTTCGTCGCGGACCTTGCTCTTGTCGACGGAGCCGGCGCGCTTGATGGCTTCTACGAGCATGAACAGAGCGTCCCGCGCGTGACCGCCGAAGGTCGATACGGGTTGACCGGTCTCCTTCTCGAACTTGCTCTTGTATTCGACCGCCACCTTTTTCAGCGGATCGTTGTCCGGCAGTTGCTCGGCGACGAGAAGAGCCGCAGCCGGAAGGCGAATGCCGTTTGCGGCCGGGCCGGCGAGGTCAATGAAGCTCTTCGAGGAGACGCCGTGGCTCTGGTAGAACGGCACGCTCAGGCCCACCTGGCGATAGTTGCGGGTGACGATCGCCGGTCCCTGGCCAAAGCCGCAATTGATCACCGCCTGGACGTTCGGTGTATTCTTGATGGTGGTGAGTTGCGGCGTCATATCACTGTCGTTGGCGCCGTAAATCTCGTCCTTCACCACCGTGATGCCCACCTTCGGCGCCAATGCCACGCACTCCGCGCGCATGGCTTTGCCCCAGCCGTCGGTGCCCGAGATGATGGCGATCGAGCTGATGTTCCGTTTCTTCAGATCCTCGAAGATCTTGCCGCAGGACTGGGATTCGACATGCGGCATCTTGAAGACCCATTTGCGGATGGGCACCACGATCTCGGCGGCGCCGGCAAGCGAGATGTAGGGAATCTGCGCATCCTCGAAGACGCTCCGGACCGCCAGCGCCAAGCCGGTCGCCGAACCGGCGATCACCGCATCGACCTTATCCTCCTCGACGAGACGCGTGGCGAAGGTGCGCGCCTTGTTCGCGTCGGTCGCGTCGTCATAGATGATCAGCTCGACTTTTTTGCCGTTGATGCCTCCAGCGGCATTGATATCGCGGAGATACATTTCCAGCGTCTTCTTTTCCGGATCGCCGAGAAACGAGGCGGGCCCGGTGACCGACAATACGGAACCGATCTTGATCGTGTTTTGCGCGCTCGCGACCGAAGTCGCAAAGCCCGCCGCGAGAGCGGCCGCGCCGATCAGCATCATTCTGCGCAGAATATTCATTACTTCCTCCCCGTTCGATTGGCGTCGTTATGGTTGTTGCCTCGGACTTGCTCAGACTGGCGGTCCCGCCGTTTTGGTTCGGACGCGATAGACCGACGTCCTTGCCGTGATATAGAGCGCAGATAGGTCTGCATCTCCCCAAGCGAGATTGGCAGGAAGCTCCGGCACCGGAATGATGCCGAGGCGATATCCGCTCGGATCGAACACCCAGATGCCGCCGGCACCGGTGACGAATACGTTGCCCGCGACATCGACCTTGATGCCGTCCGGCGCCATGCTGCTACCCGGAATCTTCGCGAACAGCCGGCCGTCGGCCAGGCTTCCTTCCGCCCCGACGTCATAGACCAGCACATGATTAGCCTCGGTATCGGCGACGTAGAGCCGCTTCTCGTCGGGAGAGAAGGCAAGCCCGTTCGGCGTGCAATCGTCGGCAACGACAATGATCTCGCTTCCGTCCGGTGCTACGCGATAAATCCCGGTGAAATCGAGTTCCGGATATTCGGCGACCCCGAAAGTCGGATTGAGACCGTAGGGCGGATCGGTGAAATAGATGTAGCCGTCCGACTTGACAACGACGTCGTTCGGGCTGTTGAGGCGGCGTCCCCGGTAATGCGAAGCGAGCGTGGTGATGTGGCCGTTCTTTTCGATCCGCGATACACGGCGCCCGGCATGCTCGCAGACGATCAGGCGCCCCTCGCGATCGCGCGTGAGCCCGTTCGATTTTCCGCTCGGCGCCCGGAACACCGACAGGCCGGCCTCCGGCCGCCACTGATGGATGACGTTGGCGGGAATGTCGCTGAAGTGAAGGCAGCCATGCACTGCGTCCCACACCGGCCCCTCGGTGAAGTAGAAGCCCGATCCAATCGTCTCGACCGCGGCGTCCTTCGCGATAATGTTGCTCATGGCACTCATATCGACCGACTATGACCGCGACCGTCCGGCGCGCGGCGGCCGCGCATCGGGCCGCCTGGCGACAGCAATCGCCCCCTACCTTGCTCCGCGCCCCTCGGGGCCCGTTACGGTTGAACCAGACATGTCCGCTCGTGACATCAAACCGTCCCGCTCTGGCCGGGACACCAAAACATCAGCCGTTCATCCGCCGACGCGGCGGCGCTATTGCGCCGCGCGTATCGGCAACTCCACGATTCCCTTGCCGGGGACACACACCACCCCGTCCTGGTTCCTGATCCAAAGGTCAAGATCGACGCGCCCCTTCCCGTCCTCGACCGCCTTGGCGGTGACACGCCCGCCGCAAGTCAGCACGTTGCCGGGGATCATGAAGTTGCGAAATTGCAACCCGATCTTGCGCAGCCGTCCCTTCTCGCCAGCCCAGCTCGTCAGGAGCTGCACGTAATAGTCGCCCGCCATGTTTCCCGGCGCGACGATGTCCGGCAGCCCGCGACGCTTCACCGCGTAGGGATTGTCGAAGTGGATGCGATCCATCAGCCAGACGGCGGCGACATACATCAGGATGTTCACCGTGTTGACGTCCTTGGTCAGGCTGGGAATTTCCTGCCCGACCGACACATCGTCAAAATAAACCTGCGATCGCATCCGGATTACTGCGCCTGTTCCTTGCGCGGAGAAGCGATCATCGTGACGACGTGCTTCGCCAGCAGTTCATCGTTCTGGTTGGTGTAGGTGAATTCGGAGGTCACGAAGATCAGCGTGCCGCTCTTGCCGACCTTTTCGGTCATGCCGGTGACGCGCCCCCGCACGGTGACGCGATCGTTGACATAGACCGGCTTGAAAAATTCGAGCTCCTCGCCGCCGCGCACCCATCCGAGCGACCATGCGCCGGGGATGTCGGGAACGCCGACGAAGGAGGAAAGCCCGTCCTCGCCGAGATCCTTGGTGCGCTTTTCGGCACCGGGAACGCCAACCGCCCAGCTTATGTAGTTCAGCGGCGCGGTAAGACCGCCGTAGCGTCCGGCCTTTGCGGCCGCCTCGTCGACGAAGATCGGATTATCGTCGTCAATGGCATAAGCGTACCGCCGGATGTCCCGGGCGAGGACTGGTTCGCCTGTATGCGGGGGATACTCATGCCCGATGAATTTCTTCCAGCCCAAATCGTCCAGCAACGAACCCATGACCGTCCGGCACCCTCCCCCTTGGCTCTCAAAAAAAACCGGCTAGCCGGATTATTATTGATCGGGTAGTTTGGGCTGTCAAGCATGGTGCGCCGGCGCCTCGCCTCGACGGTCGGGCCGCGGGCCGTCCGGGACGGGGCGCTTGGTGCGGAAACAAAACAAATAAGTGACGTTGACAAAAACGGAGACAGTTAAGGATAAGTCTTGCTCGCCGCTTGCATGGCGTCGTGTCACGGCAACCGGCAATCCGAAAAGGCGGTTAGGTGCCTCGTTCCGCCGGCGAGACCCCGCCCGGCATTCGCCGGACTCGGGCGGCCCGCGCTACCTCGGGAGCCAGGACCGGCGACGCGTAAAATCACCAGGACAACGAACGCATCCCAAATGGCAGCATCAGAATCGCCATCGTTGAGAGCCCTTTCACCGAAGGAACTGGTTCGCGTCGAAGCCGTGGCGAAGACCGCCGCGCAACTTTTCGACAAGGCCGGCTATCACGAGACCAGTCTGAAGGACATTTCCAACGCGGCGTCTTTTAGCAAGGGCGCGATCTACTATTACTTCTCCAACAAGCACGAGATCCTGCTGTACATTCTCAATAATTACATGGATATGCTGCTGAACGGGCTCGAGGAGGAGCTAGCGCAGTTTCCCGACAGCCTGTCGAAACTGAAGCACCTTTTGTCCCGCCACATGGCGACGTTCAGCTCGCATGCGGCGAGCGCACGGATCCTGCTTAAATACGCGCATAACCTGCCCGCCGGTGATCTCGCCGGCATCGTGCGCAAGCAGAAGCAATACGCGCAGATTCTTGCGGAGATTCTCGCGGAGAATTCCGGCCACCGCCTCGACAAGAAGCAGATCAAGGCCTGCAGCTACATCGTGTTCGGGATGTACAATTCCATCATCTACTGGCACCGGCCGGACGGACCGCTGCCCCTGTCGGAATTGACGGAGATCTGCTGCGAGCTGTTCCTCAACGGCTGGAAGTCCTTCATCGCCAAGAACGGCAAGACCTCCTGACGCGGCGGTCGCGGCCCGCCGATCCTCGCCGCGCCTTGCCTCAGCCGATCTGGCCGATCACGGTCACGATCCCGAACAGCGCGACGGCGGCGCCGGCGCTGCGCACCACGAAATCTGGAACCGAGCGGCGCGAGACGAGGCCGATCGCGGTTCCGAGCCCGAGCAGCAGCAGGGTCGAGGCGATGAATCCCGCGCCGTAAAGGAGCGGTTGCGCGAGATCGGGAGTTTCCGCGCCGTGCGCATGACCGTGAAACACCGCGAAAATTCCGCCGAGCACAGCCGCCATAGGCACCGGCAGCCTCGCGAGCGTGCAGATCATCAACCCGAACACGACCAGCGACACGGCGATCGTCTGATCAACCGCCGGCAAGAAGACTCCCGCGGCGCCCAGCACCGCGCCCGCGATCATCATGCCGACAAAGGCGAGCGGCACGCCGAGGATCGCGCGGCCGCCGAGACAGGCCGCCCAGAGCCCGATCGCCACCATCGCCACGAGATGATCGGGGCCGAGGATCGGATGCACCAGGCCGCCGAGAAAGCTGTCCCCGTGCTCGAACATATGAACGCCCGTATGCGCCTGCGCAGCCACGGGCGGCAAGGTCGCAGCGGCGCCGAGCGTGCTTGCGGCAACGCGCGCGGCCAATTTGCTTTTCATCGCCGGATTTCCCGAAACCTTTGCCATGTGAACCAATCCTTGCATCAAGAGACGGTACCGAGCCCCAGACTCATTCGGCGGCCTCGACATGCATATCCTTGAGCCGCTTGAGAACGAACGCCTTCTGCTTGCCGAGCAGATCGAACAGAAGCTGCTTGTCCTTCGCCGAATACACCGAAAAGAAATCCTCGATCCACATTTCCAGCATCTGCGCGGCCTCGTCGAATAGCGCGCGGCCCTTCTTGGTCAGATAGGCCAGATTGGCGCGGCGGTTGGACGGATCGACGACGCGCTCGACCAGGCCGTCGGCCTCGAGTTCGTCGGTGAGCCCGGTCACATTGCCGGTGGTCACCATCATCCGCGACGAAAGCTCGCCCATCCGCAATCCATTGGGGGCGACGCTGAGCTGCGCGAGCAGATGGAAGCGGGCAAGACTCATATCGTAGGACTCGCGCAGCCGCCGTCCCATTTCGTTGTCGATGAGCTTGTGCAGGGTCAGCAGCCGCAGCCAGAGGCAAAGATCCTGATGACGATTTTTTTGACCAGGAGTTTCGAGATCCTTGGGGCCGAAATCCTGCCCGACGTCGAATTTCCGACTCTTCATTCGCGGAATCGAACCTCCGTGCCGATTTGGCAGCACAATAAGGGAACAGTGCGCCTCGATTCAACGCAAATCGGTCCTTGCTCATCTCCGCTTCCGCCCCCTCGCCTCCGCGCCAGATCCATCTTCGCGTTCAAACGTTCGGACTCTAACTAGTCGCCTGCGCCGGGATTGGGCGAGAACAGGCTACGCTTGCCCGGCAGCTTCGCATTCCCGTCGGCGTCAGGCGGGGCCGGCTTGTGGGCGGTAATATTGGGCCAGAGCTTCGCGTATTTCGCGTTGATCTCCAGCCATTCGCCGACATTCGCGTCGGTGTCGGGCTTGATCGCCTCGACCGGGCATTCCGGCTCGCACACCCCGCAATCGATGCATTCGTCGGGCTGGATGACCAGCATGTTCTCGCCCTCGTAGAAGCAATCGACCGGACAGACCTCCACGCAGTCGGTATATTTGCACTTGATGCAGCTCTCGGTGATCACGTAGGTCAAGAGCAGCTCCTTCCCTTCATCGGCCCTGGCGCGCGCACGGCCGCCTGCGCGGGCCCGCCCCTCCGCCTCCATCCGGCAGCAGCGTTCAGCCCTAAGGTTGACACCTATTTTTATAATTACTTATAAATATCTTAGTTGTCAACAATTGGGTGGGCCATGGCGCGCGGCGCGTGCAACCTCGAACTTGCATTCGGACTTGAGTTTCACGAACTCTACAGCCGCGACGGACTCGCGCGGCTCGACGCGATGTTCCTGGAGAGTCTGCACACATCGGCGCCGGCCCTCGCCGAGCGCGTGACCTTGGCGCGCGAAAATCCGGCCGCGCTGGAGAGGAAGGCCGAGTCCGAGCTGATGATCGAGCTGGCGCCGCACGTCGAGTCTTTCGTCGGGCGGCTGTTCGGGATCGCGGCCGATTTGCAGGCGCTGCGCGACGCGCATCTCGCGAAAGCGGACATTTTCGCCGTGAAGCGCAACTTCGTGCAACGCCGCGCGCTGCGCTCCGCCGCCGCCAAGGCGCCTGACGCGATCGACGGCCCGGCGATCGGCAAGAAGCTTGAAGTTCTGTTCGGGGAACCGCTGTCGGAGGAAGCCTATGCCCGCCACGTCGCCGGTTGGCTCAGGGCGGAGCCCGAGCACGCCACCGGCCTCGATCTTGCCGCGACCTATGCGGCCTGGGCGGCACTCTCCGCGGATGGCAAGCGGCAGCATCGTGCGGGCGTGCTGTTCAAGCAGCCGAGCAAGCGCGATCCGATGAATCTGGTCGAGATCGAGCAGCGGACGCGGGGCGACGTTTCGATCTGGGCGGCGCCGGAACACCACCGCCGCGAACGCAACGGCTTCCAGCTCACCGACCGCGGCGCCTCCCTCACCGGCGCGCTCGATCAGACCAATTATTGCATCTGGTGCCATCAGCAGGGGAAAGACAGCTGCTCCCTCGGGCTTCGGAACCGCCATTCCGGGGATTTCGAACACAACGCGTTCGGCGGAAAATTGCTCGGCTGCCCGCTGGAAGAGCGCATTTCGGAAATGAATCTTGTCAAGTCCGAGGGTTATTCGCTCGGCGCGCTGGCGATCGTCACGGTGGAGAATCCGCTTTGCGCGGCCACCGGACACCGTATCTGCAACGACTGCGTGAAAGCCTGCATCTACCAGAAGCAGCAGCCCGTCGATATTCCGCAGATCGAGTCGCGCACGTTGAAGGACGTGCTGGACCTGCCATGGGGATTCGAGATTTATTCGCTGCTGACGCGCTGGAACCCGCTCAACTTCCGCCGCCCGCTCCCGCGCGCCGCAAGCGGGCGCAGCGTTCTGGTGGTCGGCCTCGGACCGGCCGGCTTTACACTTGCCCATCACCTGCTCAATGACGGGCACAGCGTGGTCGGCATCGACGGGTTGAAAATCGAACCCCTGCCCGAACAATTGTCCGGCAGGCGGCCCGACGGAAGCCGCGCCCCGTTTGCCCCGGTGCGCGACATCGCTGAGCTTTACGAGGACCTCGACAAGCGCACGATGGCCGGTTTCGGCGGCGTCGCCGAATACGGCATCACCGTGCGGTGGAACAAGAATTACCTGAAAGTCATTCGCCTGCTGCTGGAACGGCGCGAGGATTTCGCGATGTTCGGCGGCGTACGGATGGGCGGAAGCATCACCCCCGACAGCGCCTTCGCGATGGGCTTCGATCACGTCAGCCTGTGCATGGGTGCGGGCAAGCCGACGGTGATCGCCATGCCGAACGGACTCGCGCACGGCGTCCGGCAGGCGTCGGACTTCCTCATGGCGCTGCAACTCACTGGCGCGGCAAAAAGCGAGAGCCTCGCCAATCTCACGGTGCGCCTGCCGATCGCCGTCATTGGCGGCGGATTGACCGCTGTCGATGCCGCGACCGAGGCCTTGGCCTATTATCCCATTCAGGTCGAGAAATTCCTGAGCCGCTATGAGGCGCTGGCCGGCGCCGATCCGAATTTTGATCTCGGATTGTCCGCCGACGAAACCGGCATCGCGGAGGAGTTCATCCGCCATGCGAGGGCATTGCGCGAGGAACGGGCCGCCGCCGCGCGCGAAGGCCGCGCCCCGCGCATCGCCGCGCTCCTGGAAAGCTGGGGCGGCGCGACCATCGTGTACCGGCGCCGCCTGACCGAGTCGCCGAGCTACACGCTCAACCACGAGGAGGTGGAGAGGGCGATGGAGGAAGGCATCGGCTTTGCCGAATGTCTCGCGCCCGCAGCCGTCGAAGTGGACGATCACGGCCATGCAGCCGCGCTGCTGCTGACGCGAAGCGATCAGGAGCAAGACGCAAAGCCGCTCCGTCTGCCCGCCCGCACCATCCTCGTTGCTGCCGGCACGCAGCCGAATACTGTTCTCAGCCGCGAACACGGCATCGACATCAAGCTCGACGGCCGCTACTTCCAGGCCGTGGACGAAAACGGACAGCCGGTCTCTCCCGAGCGAAGCTGCAAGCCGCAGACACCGCACGTGTTGATGCAGCGCCGGCCCGACGGGCGTTTCATCAGCTTTTTCGGCGACCTTCATCCCTCGTTCGCGGGCAACGTGGTCAAGGCCATGGCGAGCGCGACGCGCGGCTATCCGGTCATCACCAGGCTGATGAGCCGGCTGACGGCTGCCCCCGGCAGGTCGCCGATCGCAGGTTTCGCGCAGGAATTCCAGGCGACGGTGCGGCAGGTTTCGCGGCTGACGCCGACCATCATCGAGCTTATCGTCCACGCACCCGCCGCCGCACGCGCTTTCGAGCCTGGACAATTTTTCCGTTTCCAGAATTTCGAGACGAACGCGCCGCGGATCGCGGAAACGCGGCTCGCCACCGAAGCACTCGCTCTCACCGGTGCCTGGGTGGACCGCGAGCAAGGGCTCGTTTCCGTCATCGTGCTCGAGATGGGGGGATCGTCCGATCTGTGCCGTGTGCTGAAACCGGGCGAGCGGGTGGTGCTGATGGGCCCGACCGGCGAGCCGACGCAAGTCGATGCCGGCGAGACCTATATCCTCGCCGGTGGCGGGCTCGGCAACGCCGTGTTGTTTTCCATCGGGCAGGCGGCACGTGCGAAAGGATCGCGAACCATCTATTTCGCCGGCTACAAGAGACCCGTGGATCGTTTCAAGGTTGACCAGATCGAAGCGGCAGCCGACGTCGTCGTGTGGTGCAGCGATGAGGCCCCGGGCTTTCAGCCTAACCGCCCGCAAGACCGCGCCTTCATCGGCAACATCGTCGATGCGATGGCGGCCTATGGTCGCGGGACGCTCGGGGATCAGGTCATCCGGCTCGACGAGGCCAGGCACCTGATCGCCATCGGATCTGACGGGATGATGGGCGCCATCGCCCGCGCGCGCGACGGCACGCTGCGGCCCTATCTGCATCCGCAGATTCGCGCCATCGGCTCCATCAATTCGCCGATGCAGTGCATGATGAAGGAAATATGCGGCCAGTGCCTGCAAACGCATCGGTCGGCGGAGACGGGCAAGGAAACGGTCGTCTTCACCTGCGCCTGCCAGGACCAGCCGCTCGAAGCCGTGGATTTCGGCGTGCTGCGCGCCCGCCTGCGCCAAAACTCGGTTCAGGAGAAGCTGACACGGCACTGGATCGCGCACTGCATGAAGCAGGATGGGGCGATGCCCGCGGCCGGGCGCTGAGACCGTCCGGCGGGCTCGCGTCAGAGCCGCCGGTCAGCCGGCGCGCACGTCAAACTTGATGTCGACGATCGGCGCATCGAGAATGGCGCGGCCGACATCGAGGATGTCGACGTCGTGACCAGCCACGGCGGCGATGTTTTCCATGGAAATGTCGCCGGCGAAGGCAATGGTCGTGTGCTCGCGCCGCCCGGCCTCGCGGACGAGCCTTGCGACGAGATCGAGGTCCTCGATCCGGCCGCTATCGACCATCAGAATTTCCGCACCGAGCGCGATGGCCGAACGCGCTTCCGTGGCAATGTCCTCAACGATGCCGCGCAATTGTATCGCGCGCACATAGCCCCGCATCGGAGCGACCGCTTCGAGTGTCTTGCGAACCGATCCGAAAATGCGGACGTAATTTTTGTCGAGATAAAGAAACGGCGCGTTCGAGATACGCCCGCTGCCGCCGCCGCGATGAACGGCGCGCCGGATCTGGTCCTTGATCTCCTCCGGCATTTTTTTTGCCGCGCCGGAGACAACGAGCACCCTGTTTCCCGCCAGTTGCTGCGCACGGCGCATGGCGCGCGATATACCGGATGGCTTGGCGATGGCCCCGGGTACGCAGTCCTCCGCCATCGCGATTGCCTTGGCCGACCCGCGTATGCTGAGGATCGGCGCCTCAATGCCGACATCGTCGCCGTCCGCCGCCGATCGCAGGATTTCGCAACCGAGAGCCCGTGCCTTCTGCGCCGCCCGCTCGACACCGCAGATCACGCCCGCGGTCGTCACGCGCACGTCCGCGACGTATGCGCGGCCGGCCACGGAGGCGAAGATCGTATCCCTGAGATCGTCGGTCATCGTCGCATGCGTCTCCTTTTCATCCGAAGCGGCGCGCTTCGCTCCCGTTCCGCCCTACCCGCTGTCATGGCGACGGCAAGACGCACGCGCGCGGGGCACGCCACGCCGCCTCTACCTCGCCGCGATGCGCCTCCATCAACTCGATCACAGCGTCCGGAACGAGGTGCGCGAGGCTACGCCCTTCCAACCAGCGGCGGCGCACGAGCGAGGAGCTGGCGTCGATGCGCGGCAGCGGCACGACGAGCGCGCGGCGGCCCGGGCGAAGTTCGAAAGCCATCAGCGCGCCCGGCTGCGGCTCGATGCGCCGGCTTTCCGGCCAGGCCTCCGCGACCGCTAAGACGAATGTATCGAGATCGAATTCGGTGCGGCAGGCGACAACGATATGGGTCAGGCCGACGACCCCCGCCCCGAAACGCCATTTGTGCAGCCGCAGGAATTCCCGGTCGCCGAGCAGAAAATACCGGTCGACATCCGGGTCGCTTCGCTGCATGGCTTCGAGCGTCTGGAACGTGACGGACGGTACCGGCAGATCGCGCTCGATCTCGCTGACGGTGGATCGGCAGTCGTCGCGCAGCGCCGCGCGCAGCATCGCGACGCGAAGCTCAAAGCCCAGCAGCGATTGGTCGGATTTGTGCAGTGGCGAATAGCTCGGAACCCACTCGAGCCGATCATAGCCAAGGGTTTCCATGACCTCGATCGCGGCGCGCAAATGGCCGATATGCACGGGGTTGAAGGTGCCGCCGAAAATCAACGTTCGCAACATGGTGTCCGCCGGCCCGGTCCCGTTCCCGCAAATGCTCGCAAGCGGCCCGATCCTCACGTTCATGGCTTGCGCGAGCCATCGCCGAATGCCGGCGGGGGAGCCGCCGCATCTCGGATCGCATATTACCGGGCCGAACGGCCCCGGCAATGCGGCCGCCCGCGCGCACGGCCGGGGCTGCACGATGCCATGTCTTACGCGAGTGCGAGCAGCGGCTCTTCGATCACATCCTTCAGAGTCGCGACAAAGGTCGCGGCCTTGGCGCCGTCAATGATGCGATGATCGTAGGTCAGCGTCAGCTTCATGATCGGCCGAATGACGACCGCACCGTCGCGCGCGACCGGCGTATCGACAATTGCGCCGATTGCCAGGATCGCGCTTTCCGGCTGGTTAATGATAGCGGTGAATTCCTCCACTCCGAACATGCCGAGTGAGGAGATCGTGAAGGTGCTTCCCCTCATCCTCTCGGGCGGAAGCTTGCCGGCACGCGCGCTTTCGATCAGATCATGACGCTCGACCGCGATCGCGGAGAGCTTCTTGTTGCCTATATCCGTTATGACCGGCACGACGAGACCGTCGTCGAGCGCGGTCGCGATCCCCATATGGATCGCGTCAAGCCAGAGGATGCCCTCGGGTGTCCAACGCGTATTCATGACCGGATGGCGGGCAATGGCGACGGCAACGATCTTGGCAATGAGATCGGTCAGTGTCGGACGGATTCCCGTTTCCTTCTGGATGGAGTTGATGAGCCGCTGGCGCGCTTCCACCAGGTTTCCGGCATCGACGGAGACAACCATGTAGGTCTGCGCGGCCTCCACCGTGCTGGCGAGCATTTTGCGGGCGATGATGTCCCGCATGGATGTGAGCTTGACGAGCTTCCCCTCCCCCTGCTGCGAGGGCGCCGCCGCGCGGGCGGGCGCGGCCTGGGCGCGAGCCGCGCGGGCGGAGAGAAACTGCTCGATGTCGGACTTCTTCAGTCGCGCGGAGGGTGAGGCAGCGGCGACCTGGGCGAGATCGAGGCCGTTCGCCTTGGCGATGCGCCGGGCCAGCGGCGTGGCGCGAATCCTGGAAGACTGAATGGCTGTTCCGGCAACCGCGCCCGCCGCCACGTCAGCCGCACGCGGCGCCGACGCTCTGGAGGCATCGGCCGGCACGGGCCGTGGCGATCGCGCCGTTTCGGTAGTCGGAGATTCACCGAGCAAGGCGACCTCGGTTCCGACAGGAACGGTCTCACCTTCGGTGATGATGATCCTCGTCAGATAGCCGGAATGCGCGGCTTCGACGTCGTAGCTGACCTTCTCGGTCTCGAATACAAAGACGGTTTCGCCTTTCTCGACCCGGTCGCCGACGCCTTTCTTCCACTCGACAATCTTGCCTTCGGTCATCGTGAGGCCGACCTTAGGCATGACGATTGCGGAACTCATGGACTTCCACGCCTCTCGATCTCGATTCCTGCCACCCGCCGGCCCCTCCGGCGAGCCACGGGGTTGCTAATAGGCCATCACCTTCTGAACGGCGTGGACAACGTCGGATGCATTCGGGAGGTAGTCTCCCTCCTGGCTGAACGGCACCGGCGAAAACGGCGCGCCGACTCGGGTGATCGGCGCGTCGAGGATGTCGATCATTTCCTCGCTGATCATCGCCGCGATCTCCGCGCCGATGCCGAAGGATTTGACCGCCTCGTGGGCGATCACCAAGCGCGAGGTCTTCGCGACCGATTTGAAGATCGCGTCCTTGTCGAGCGGCGTCAGCGAGCGCAGGTCGATGACTTCCGCATCGATCCCCTGGCCCGCCAGCGTCTCGGCGGCCTCGAGCGTCTGAAGCACCATGCGCGAGGCGGTGACGATGGTGACGTCGTTGCCAGCCCTGCGCACATCCGCCTTGCCGAGCGGCACGAGGTATTCCCCTTCCGGGATCGTGCCCGACGTCGCATAGAGCGCCTTGTGCTCGAGAACGAGCACGGGGTCGTTGTCGCGGATCGCGCTTTTCAGGAGCCCTTTCGCGTCGGCGGGCGTGGCCGGCATCACCACCTTGAGCCCGGGCACATGCGCAAACCACGCCTCGAGGCTTTGCGAGTGTTGCGGTCCGGCATTCAGACCGGCCCCACCCGGCGCGCGGATCACCAAGGGAGCGGAGAATTGGCCGCCGAACATGAAGCGCGTCTTGGCGATCTGGTTGACGATCTGGTCCATGCAGACCGGCAGGAAATCCGCGAACATGATCTCGACCACCGGCCGCAATCCCTTCATCGCCGCGCCCAAAGCGAGGCCGACGATCGCCGACTCGCTGATCGGCGTATCGCGGACGCGCCGCTCGCCGAAGGCTTGCAGCAATCCGCGTGTGCCGCCGAATGCGCCGCCGGGCGCGCCGACATCCTCGCCGATGACGAATACGGTTTCGTCGCGCGCCATTTCCTCATGCAAGGCTTCGTTGATCGCCTTGATGTATCGAATCTCCTTCACGACAAAGAATCCTTGCGAAACGCGTCAGCATAGACATCGTTGAGAAACTGCCCCTTGGGAGCGGAAGGTGCCGCCTCCGCGAAAGCGATCGCCTCGTTGATCTCCCCGCGCAGCCGCGCCTCGACGGCGTCGAGCTGAGCGCGATCGGCGAGATCTGAATCGAGGAGAAATTTCTCAAAATTGGCAATGCAATCGGTCTTGCGCGACTGCTCAACGTCGGCGGCGGGCCGGTATTTCTGCGGATCGCCGGCGTAATGACCGAACCAGCGATAGGTCTTGCACTCGATCAGCGTTGGACCGTTGCCGGACCGCGCGCGCGCGACCGCTTCCCGCATGCTCTCGCGGACACGCAGCACATCCTCGCCATCCACCTGGACGCCTGGCATGCCGTAGCTGTCCGCGCGGCGGGCGATGCCGTCGATCTTCATGTACGATTTCTGCGAGGTGAATTGCGCCCAGCCATTATTCTCGCAGACGAAAACGATCGGCAGGTTCCACAGCGCGGCGAGATTCATGGATTCGTGGAAGGTGCCCTGATTGGACGCACCGTCCCCGAAAAAGACCGCAGTGACGCTGTCTTCGCCCTTGAACGCCGAGGCGAAGGCGCTGCCGAGAGAGATCGGCAAGCCCGCCCCCACGATTCCGTTGGCGCCGCCGACGCCCGCCTCGCTGCTCGCGACATGCATCGAGCCCGAATTGCCGTGGCAGGCGCCGCTGTCACGGCCAAAGATTTCCGCCATGAACGGCTTGAGCTGCATGCCCTTGGCGAGCGTGTGGCCGTGACCGCGATGGGTGGTGAAGATCGTGTCCGCCGGCGTCAGGCAGGAACACACACCCACGGCAACCGCTTCCTGGCCGATGCTGACATGAATGAAGCCGGGAATTTTCCCTTCGGAAAAGACCTGGAGAAGCCGCTCCTCGACCCGCCGGATCCGCAGCATTGAATAATGAAGATCGAGAAATCCATCGTCGTTGGGAATCGCGGGGGCATCCGCCGGTGCGGCGCCCTTAGGCGCCCCTTTGGCCGGCGATGACGTGTTGTGCTGGGGTTTGTTCATCGATATCGAGACGGCATGGATGGAAATAAGGCGCGCGCCGAAACGGCATGCGCCTGATTAAACCGGCTGGCCGGTTTATTTTGAAACACTTCAGGTGTTCATTGTCAAGTTGAGCAGGACGCCGGTGCCCGCTGCCTCCGGCAGACAGCCTTACAAGGATCGGACCTTTTCGACGAGGCCGCCGGGCCTCGCTGTCCCGGCGTCCAAGATTTGCATGAGGAATGGCTGAAGGTGCCGCGGAATGGCCTGCCGGCTCCGTGACGACGCGCCGCGAGGCTCTGCGCGCGGCATAAGGTGCCCTAGCTCCATGACGTCGAGATGTATTTCGGCTCGAGATATTCCATCATGCCGTGTCGGGCACCCTCGCGCCCGAGATCGCTCTGCTTGACGCCGCCGAAGGGCGCGGCGGGATCCGACACCAGGCCGCGATTGAGACCGATCATCCCGCTTTCGAGCCTCTCGGCGACACGCAGCCCGCGCGCAAGGTCCCTCGTGCAAACATAGGCGACGAGACCGTATTCGGTGTCGTTGGCCATGGCGATCGCCTCCTCCTCGTCGTCGAACGCCATGATCGACGCCACCGGGCCGAAAATCTCCTCGGCCAGCACGCGCGAGCCAGGCGCGACCCCGGTGATGACGGTCGGCGCGTAAAAATAGCCGGTGCGCTCGATCGCCCTGCCGCCGCACCCATCATGCGGCCGGCCCGCCGATCCTCGCCGCGCCTTGCCTCAGCCGATCTGGCCGATCACGGTCACGATCTCGAACAGCGCGACGGCGGCGCCGAGCGTTCTGCATCAAGAACCGCTAGAGGTTGAACCGCGCGGCCAACGCTGCCGCGTGAGCACGGACGTCCTGGTCTTGGGCCTCCAACCATGTGGCGAGAAGTTCTCTGTATGATGCAGAGGCAAAGCGCACTTCGTCTCCGGCTACCGCGGCCGCAAATCGAGCGATCTCTGCGCGATGTATTTGAAGGTCGGTAGCGACAATAGCTTTTCCGTCCGGCCAGGTAGCTGGCTCGGCATAAACGTAAAAGAGCACCGGCCGCTTTCCGAGCGTTGTCGTGTTTGTATGGATCGCGGTGCGCAATCCCAATGCATGCTTGACGAGCTGTGCAGCGTCGAGCTTTTCAAACCTCAATGTCTCGTCCCCGAGACCGTCGCGGATCGCTTCATATCCACGCATCGCCTCTCCCCATAACGGCCTCCAATAGGCCTCCGAGAGACTCGGCATCTTCCTCGGGCGGAACGGTTCGAATCTCTTGGATTCGACGCCTATCAAGGCCGTTTCGGTTTCGATGATCGCGTCGAGGCAGGGATGGCGTCCACCGGACCAAGGAAATCGCACGAGGACTTCCAGATCGAGAGCTTCATCATTCGCCGGCGCGCCCAAATCAGCGCATCCAGGCAATAACGGCAGCTTGGTTGCTCGGCCGAGAAAGTACCCGAATGCATTGGCAACGAGCGCGGCCGACGATTCTCGACTCGCCAACTTGCCGCTCTCAATCTCTTTCCCCGGCGCGCCCGCATAACAGGCCAGAATGCGATCAATCGGCAAACCTGGCAGAAAATCGATATCGCGTGTCATGCCGGTACCGGACATAAGGTTCCTGGATCGTTAAATTGGTCGGTATTGGCCACAATCGATCATCGAATTTCGACCCGCCCGATACTACTCATTGACGGTCTCCTCTGTTTTCAGGTCGATGCCGAGCCGGCCGGACCGGCACCGCAGGGATCGCGGGATCGGCCCGTCCTAATCGGACTGCCGGTCGCCCCGCAGCACGACATAAATGGCCGGAATGACCAAGACCGTGAGCGCCGTCGAGGATGCCAGGCCGAACAGCAGCGAGATCGCGAGTCCCTGGAAGATCGGATCGGCGAGGATGACGGCCGCGCCGATCATGGCGGCGACCGCAGTCAGCAGGATCGGCTTGAAGCGGATGGCGCCCGCCTCCAGCAGCACCTCGATCAGCGGCCGGTCGGGCTGGCGGGCGTGGCGGATAAAGTCGACGAGCAGGATCGAGTTGCGCACGATGATGCCGGCGAGCGCGATGAAGCCGATCATGGAGGTCGCCGTGAACGGCGCGGCGAACAGCCAGTGACCGAGCATGATGCCGATGAAGGTAAGCGGAATCGGCGTGAGGATAACCAGCGGCAGCTTGAACGAGCCGAACTGCGCGACGACGAGGATGTAGATGCCGAGGATTGCCACCATGAAGGCGGCGCCCATGTCGCGGAAGGTGACCCAGGTCACCTCCCATTCGCCGTCCCAAAGTAGCGTCGGGTGAGTCTCGTCGTCCGGCTGGCCGTGCAGCGCGATCACAGGCTTCGGCAGGCCACCCCAGTCGATTCGGTCGATCGCCTCCTGCACGGCGAGCATACCGTAGATCGGCGCCTCGTAAGCACCGGCGAGCTCCGCCAGGATCATTTCGGCGGGACGGCCGTTGTGCCGGAAGATCGGATACGAGGCCGGCTCGCGGGCGACGCTGACGACATCGCCGAGTTCGACCACGCCGCGTCCGCCCGGCAGCGCGTTGGCCGGCACCGGGGTCGTCAGCGCACGCTCGTCCATCACGGCATTCGCCTTCGGCAGCGCGAGGCGGATGGCGATGGGCTGACGGCCGCCGCCGCGATGGGAATAGCCCACCGTCGCGCCGCCATAGAGATAGCGCAGCGTGTCGTACACGTCCGACTGCTCGACCTTGTAATATTCGAGATTGTCCTGATTGATCGCGACGCGCAGGCGCTCTGGCTGGTTGTGGTAGCTGTCGTCGACATCGACGATGAACGGAATGCGCTTGAATGCCTCGCGGACCTTGCCGGCCACCGCGCGCCGGGTTTCTGCGTCCGGGCCGTAGATTTCCGCGAGCAGGGTGCCGAGCACCGGCGGGCCAGGTGGCGGCTCGACCACCTTCACGACAGAGCCCTTCGGCAGGTCAAGGTCATTGAGGCGCTGCCGCATCTCGAGCGCGATCGCGTGGCTTGCCCGCTCGCGGTCGCCCTTCGCGAGGAGATTCACGGCGATGTCGCCCTGCTCGGGGTTCGCGCGCAGATAATAGTGCCGCACCAGGCCGTTGAAATCGAACGGCGCAGCGGTGCCGGCATAGGTCTGGAACGAGACGATCTCCGGCACTGACGTCAGACGTTCGACCATCGCCTGCAGCACGCGGTCGGTGTCCTCGACGGACGAGCCTTTCGGCAGGTCGAGCACAACCTGCAGATTGGCCTTGTTGTCGAAGGGCAGCAGCTTCACCGTCACGTGCCTGGTATAGAGGAGCCCGAGCGAGGCCAGCGTGGCGAAGCCGACCACCAGCAGGAAGGTCCATGACCGGCGGCGTGTCGTCAGAACGGGCCGCGCGACGGCGACATAGAAACGCCCGAGCCGCCCGCCGCCCGCGTCCTCGTGGCCGCCGGGAATGCCGCCGGAATGGCCGCCGAACTTCATCATCAGCCACGGTGTCAGCATGACGGCGACAAAAAAGGAGAACAGCATCGCCGCCGAGGCATTGGCCGGGATCGGGCTCATATAGGGACCCATCATGCCCGAGACGAACAGCATCGGCAGCAGCGCCGCGACCACGGTCAGCGTCGCGACGATGGTGGGATTGCCGACCTCGGCGACCGCATCGATCGCTGCCTGCACGCGCGCGCGGCCGTCGCGCATGGTCCAGTGGCGGGCGATGTTCTCGATCACCACGATGGCGTCATCCACCAGGATGCCGATTGAGAAAATCAGCGCGAACAGGCTGACGCGGTTGAGCGTGTAGCCCATGATCCAGGAGGCGAATAGCGTGAGCAGGATGGTGGTCGGAATGACCACCGCAACGACCAGCGCCTCGCGCCAGCCGATGGCGACGGCGACAAGCACGACGATCGAGACCGTCGCCAAGCCAAGATGAAACAGTAGCTCGTTGGCCTTCTCGTTGGCGGTCTCGCCGTAATTGCGCGTAACCGCCATGTCCACGTCCTTGGGGAAGATCTGCCCCCGCACCTGTTCCATCCGCGTCAGGATCTCGTCGGCGATCACTACCGCGTTGGTGCCCGGCCGCTTGGCGATGGCGAGCGAGACCGCCGGCGCCCGCTCGAGCCCAACGACCGTCTTTCGGATATCAGTGACGCGGTTCTCGGCCGGCGCGGTCGCCAGCGCGACACGGGCGACGTCGCGGACATAGACGGGACGGCCGTCGCGCGCCGTGAGCAGGATATTGCCGATTTCGGGCAGGGCCTGCAGCGTCTGGCCGGCGACAATCGCGCGCTGCTGCGTGTCCTCCCGCACCGTGCCGATGCGGAACGAACGGTTGGCGCCTTCGACCTTGGCGGCGAGCTGTTGCAGGGTGATGCCATAAAGGGAGAGCTTTTCCGGGTCTGGCTCGACGCGGAACTGCTCCGGCTGCTCACCGACGATGTAGGTGAGGCCGATGTCGGGCAGCTTCGATATCTCGACCTGCAATTCGCGGGCGAGCCGCGTCAGCCCGTTCGCGGTCCATCGCGAGGCGGCATCCGGCGTCGGGCGCAGCGTGACGACCACGATCGCGACGTCGTCGATTCCCCGGCCGACGATCAGCGGCTCGGGAACACCGACCGGGATGCGATTCATGTTGGCGCGAACCTTCTCGTGCACGCGGAGAATGGCGGCGTCCGAATTGGTGCCGACCTTGAACCGTGCCGTGACCACGGTGCCGTCGTCCTCGGTCTGCGAGTAGACGTGCTCGACGCCGTCGATGCTCTTAACGATCGTCTCGAGCGGCTCGGTGACGAGCTTGACCGCGTCTTCCGCCTTCAGGCCGTTGGCGGCGACATGGATGTCAACCATCGGCACCGAGATTTGCGGCTCCTCCTCGCGCGGCAGCGTGATCAGCGCGACGAGCCCGAGCGCGAGCGAGGCGAGCAGGAAGAGCGGCGTCAGCGGCGAGGCAATGAAGGCACGGGTGAGGCGGCCTGCGATTCCAAGCGTCATGGCAACACGACCCGGTCGCCGTCGTGCAGGCCTGTCAGAATCTCGATGTTCTTCTGGCCGTTGTCCTCGAAGGCTTCACCCAGGATAACCGCGACATCGATTTCGCCTGTCGCCGTTGCGAGGCGCACGTAATCGACGCCGTGCACGGTGCGGACAGCCTGCGGCGGTACGGCGAGAACCGTACGCTTGCCGACCGGGATCGACACCAGGGTGCGTTCATTGACGAAGTAATCCCCGATTCCCTCGACCTCGACGTCCGCGATCACGCGCCCGTCGGTGATCTCCGGATAGACCTTGACGATCCGTCCGCGATGCGCCGCAGGCAGCCGGCCCGCCGGCTGCGCCAGCCCGCGCCCGCCGACAAGAACATCGGAGCCTTGCACGATTTCGGCGGCGTGGCGCTCCGGCAGCGACAGGCGCAGGTAATAGGGCCCGGGAGCGATCCTGGCGATCTCCTCGCCCGGAAGGATAACGGAGCCAAGCGTCACGGGAACGGTGAGTACCCGCCCGGTCGCCGGCGCAAAAACTGTGCCTTCCCGCGCGCTCTGTTCGATGACGGTCTTCTCCGCTTTGGCCGCCGCCACCTGGTTCGTCGTGACTTCGAACTGCATCCGCGCCTGATCGAGGCGAACCTGCGTGCCGGTCCCCGTTGCCCTGAGCTGCTGCGCCCGCTCAAGCTCGACCCGCGCGTTCTCGAGCTGCGAATTGAGCGCCTCGATCTTGGCATCGGCGGCATTGAGCTGGAACGCCAGCTTGTCATCGACGACGATGGCGAGGGATTGCCCTTCTTTGACCTCATCACCTTCGCTAATGCGAAGTTCCCGGATTGAGCCGCCGATACGAGCGCGCGCTGGCACGACGATGCGGCTCTCGACTTGGCCGAAGACGGCCTTCATCTCCGGGATCGTCGTCGCCTTGACGATGAATTCAGCCGCGCCTGCATCCACAGCAGACAGCAGCAGCGCCGTTACAAGGAGAATCGCTGAAAATCGCCCGATCGGTCGATGCATGGAACACGCAACTTCCCCGGGCCGCTACAAGGCGCACCCGTTCATCGATGAAAAGAATTCTTTGCTACTTGAACGCGACGCCCGCCGGGACGCCGAGCTTCCTAAAGACCATCGCCGCCGGGCAAAAGCCGGTGATCGACGCCTGGATCAAGTTGAGGCCGACGAACGCCGTGAGGAGGTACCACCACGGCGACACGTAGAAGCCAAGCCCCAGGGATACCAACACCATGAGGCCGGCGAACATCAGCACAGCGCGATCGATTGTCATTGTCGTCTCCTTTGCTTCGAGGACGGCACCTATTCTGCCGTCTCCATGTGAATGTCCTTCAGCTTCTTGATGCCGAGCATATCGAGGACAAGGTTTTCGTAAAACGTCTCCGCCTTGCCTTGCCGGATCTTGCGCAGGAAGTATTTTTCGAAGCCGATCTTGGCGGCGTGCACCCACAGTCCCTGCGACGACCAGTTGACGTTGCGTGGCGGAATCTGCGGCTGCGCAATGAAGGCGATGCCATCGTCACCGAAATCGGCGAGGCAGACCGCGTTCCAGGTGGCGACTGCCTTCGGCTCCTTGCCCTTAAGCAGCGCGGCGATGTTTTCTGCCGTGGCGGTGACCATGGATTCGATCATGAACCCGGTCTTCGGCACACCGACCGCGAGCGGCGTCTTGCCGACCGGCGGGATGGCGACGCATACGCCGACCGCGAAGACGTTCGGGAAAGCGGGGTTGCGCTGGTGCTTGTCGATAGTGATGAAGCCGCGCGGGTTGGTCAGCCCCTCGATCCCGTAAACGGCGGGCACGCCCCGGAAGGCAGGCAGCAGCATTGAGAAGGCGAACGGCAATTCATGCGCGATCTTAACCGAACCGTCGTCGTTGACTTCCTCGACGACAAGCTTGTCTGGCTCGGCCCTGGTCGTGCGCGCATTGGTGATCCACTTGATGTGGCGGTCGCGCATGGCGCTCTCAATGAGCCCCTTGGTATCGCCGACGCCGTCGAGACCGAGATGCCCGATATAGGGCTCCGGTGTCACGAAGGTCATCGGCACCCGGTCGCGGACGCGGGCGTTGCGCAGCGCGGTGTCGAGGATGAACGCGAACTCGTAGGCGGGGCCGTAGCAGGAGGCGCCTTGCACGGCGCCGATCACGACCGGTCCTGGTGCCTTGACCAGCCTGTCGAACGCCGCCTTGGCCTGCACGGCATGATCGATCTGGCAAATTGATTGCGTATGGCCCTGCGGACCGAGTCCGGGGACTTCGTCGAAGGCGAGGTCCGGCCCGGTCGCGATGATCAGATAATCGTAATCGACCGCGGAGCCGTCGTTGAGCTCGACGCGATTGTCCGTCGGATGAACGCGCCTGGCGCCTTCCGGCCGCAGGTCGATGCCGCGCTGCTTCAACACCGGTCCGAGATCGACGGCGATGTCCTGCGGCTGTCTCCAGCCCACCGCGACCCACGGATTCGACGGCACGAACGAATAGCTCGAACCGAGAGTGATGACGGTGAGACAATCGTTGCGCCGCAGTTTGGCCTTCATTTCATAGGCCATGATGATTCCACCGAGACCTGCGCCCAGAACCACGATATGAGACATGAGCATTTCCTCCCTTTGAAGCTTGGTGCCAGTGTCCACCCGGCGCCTTCCGCGCATTGCTTTTCGATGGGGCTCCATCACCTTTGGCGGCTGCCCGCTGCCGGCAATTGAGCATTCGCAAGCTTCGGCTTGCACATAACATTCAATGATTATAAATTCAAGAATATGAATGTAAGAGACATGATCCCGGCTGCGGAGATGGCCGCAGCGCTGATGCGCAGCCTGTCCCATCCCCAGCGCCTCTTGGTGCTATGTGCGCTCAACAATGGGGAAAAGTCGGTGGCCGAGCTGCGCCAAGAGCTCGAGATCGAGCAGGTGCCGATGTCGCAGCAACTCATGCGGCTGCGGTCGGATGGCCTCGTCGAAGCCCGTCGCGAGGGAACGACGGTCTATTATTCCATTGTGCGGCCCGAGGTGCTGACGGTGGTGGCTGCGTTGCACTCGGCCTTCTGCGCGCCCGCCGGAAGCAAGCGGTCGCGCGGCGACCATTCGAAGAGGCGAGGATCAACCTTGGTTTGACCTACTCGTTCGGAAACCAGATCATGGGAGGAGGTACGGTCACCGGACGAGACCTCGAAACCATACTTATTCAATTTCAATGCTTTTCAGAAGGCGCCGGGCGACCCATAGGAAGTGCGTCTGCCCAGCCCGCGTGATCCGACTCGAAAAAGCTGGCGCGCCCGAAGAGATTCGAACTCCTGACCCCCAGATTCGTAGTCTGGTGCTCTATCCAGCTGAGCTACGGGCGCGCGTTACGGCCGGAATGATCGGAAACGGCGAGTAACGGCGCCTAGAGCTATAGCGCAAGGCGGTGAATGGCAAGCCTTGTTCCATCCCTCAGGCGCGGGCCCGCTCGACCCGCCGGGCATCGAGATCGAGCGCGCGGTCCGGGATGGTGATCCCGAATGTCGCCCCCATCGTCCCCTCGACCAGCCGCAATTCCCCGCCATGGGCACGGACGAGTTCCGCGGCGATGGCGAGGCCAAGGCCGGCCGCCCCGGTGCGGGTGGAGCCCGACACCGCCTCGAACAGATGCTCACGGGCCTTCGGCGACAGGCCCGGCCCGGTATCGGACACCTCGATCATCACCACCGCCCCCTCCCGCCGGCCGGTAAAGCGGATCTGGTCGCGGACCGGGTCGTTCGGCGCGCGCGCCTCCAGCGCCTGCATGGCATTGCGCGCAAGGTTGAGCAGCACCCGCAGGAGCTGATCGCGGTCGGCATCGACCATCAGGCTGCGCTCGATCGCGGCGATCCAGCCGATGCCGGCATTTTCGCCGAGGCCGAGCGTGTCGCGGACCTCCGCGACGAGCGATTCGAGATCGATCATGCGACGGTCGGGCGGCGATTCCTGCACGCGCCCGTAAGACAGGGTCGATTGGCAGAACGCGATTGCCCGCTCGAGCGCGCGCATCAGCTTGGGCGCGAAACGCTGCACGCGCGGATCGGGCAGCGTCGCGAGCTGGTCCGACACGAGCTGCGCGGAGGCAAGGAGATTGCGCAGGTCGTGATTGATCTTGGACACCGCGAGCCCGAGCGCGGCGAGCCGGTTCTTCTGATGCAGCATCGACGACAAATCCTGCTGCATGGCCGCCAGTTCGCGCTCGGTCATGCCGATCTCGTCGGCCCGGTGCGAGGGCACGAGCACGCGCGAGGCGTCCTCCGGGTCGGCGCGAAAACGCATCATGTTGGCGGTGATCCGCCGCATCGGCCGCACGAACAGGTAATGCAGCGTGACATAGACCACCGCCGCCGCGCTCGCCAGGATCAGCAGCGAGACGAGCAGGATATTGCGGGAGAACCGCCACATCGCCTTTTGCAGCGGCGCATTGTCGATCACGATTTCGAGGAATTCGCCGCCCATTGGCGCCGGCCCGATGACGAGCAGCACGCACCGCTCCGGATCGGTCAGCGCGTGATAGGCGTCGATGATCGCGTTCCACCACGACACGTTGCGCATGTCGAATTGCCGGTTGATCTCTGGCGGCATGTTCGACACCGCCAGCAGGCGGCGCTGCTGCCCCATCTTCATCGCCACCGCGCGCGCGCCGATGCTGTCGAGAATCTGCTTGGCGAGACTTTCCGGCACCATGCCGCTCGGGGCCGCCTCGAGCACGAGCGCCGCCGTATGGGCGGCAGCAAGCCGGTCGTTCAGCCAGTTCAGACGGAAATTGGCGATCGATGGGACATAGACGAAGGCCTCCGCGATCAGCACGAAGGCGACGGTCAGCAGCAGCAGCTTGCCCGAAAGGCCAAGCCTGCTTCGGGCGTCCGGTCCCGGCAGGGGTTTGATTCCGTCTGTCATCGGTCGATGATGCGCCGCACCAACAGGTAGGTCAAAAACGGCGCCTGGGAAGCACCCGATAAAGGCAAAAATGGCCCTTTATTGGGGAGAGGACGGCTGGCCGGCTTGCTGCGTCGCATTGACGAAAGTAGCCCCCCTCCCTTATAAGCCGCGAAACTTTGCGCCAGGGCCCCGTATGCGGGTTAACACCGCCCCGGCGCGAATACACCCGAAACATCCGGCCAAAAGCCACGACGGCGGAGACCTGACCCGTGAAGCGGACCTATCAACCCTCGAAGCTCGTGCGCAAACGCCGTCATGGGTTCCGCGCCCGCATGGCCACCACGGGTGGCCGCAAAGTGGTCGCCGCCCGCCGCGCGCGCGGCCGCAAGCGCCTCAGCGCCTGAGAGCGCCGGGGCCGTCCGTGCCGATATGGAGCGGTTGCGACGGCGCGCGGACTTCCTGAAGGCGGCGGGAGGGATCAAAGTGGCCGCGCCCGCCTTTGTTCTCCAGGCGTGCCGCCGCCGCGACGAAAAGCCGGCCAGAGTCGGGTTCACCGTCTCGCGGAAGGTCGGCAATGCGGTGGAACGCAACCGGGTCCGCCGCAGGCTCCGCGAAGCGGTGCGTCTTTCGGCGGCCGGGCGAATGAAGCCCGGCTATGATTATGTCCTGGTCGGACGGCGCGCGGCGCTTGAGCGGGCCTTCGACCGGATGCAACAAGACCTTGAAGGCGCCTTGCAGCGTATCCATTCAGCCCATCAATCGGCGGCGCGATAGCGCCCGAACAACCGGCCTTTCCTTATGCAGCCCACGACCGACCACAAGAACACGATCATCGCCATCGTTCTCTCGGCGCTAGTGCTCATCGCGTGGCAATATTTCGTCGGCCTGCCGCAGATGGAGAAGCAGAAGCAGATCGCCCAGCAGCAGGCCCAGGAGCACACGCAGACGCCGGGCGCGCAGCCCGCCGCCAAGCCCGCCCAGCCCGGCGCGGCGCCTCAGGCTCCCGGCCTTCCGGGCGCTGCCGCGCCCGGCTCGCAACCGCGCGAGGAGGTTCTCGCCTCCGCCCCACGGATTGCGATCGACACCCCCAACCTCAAGGGATCGATCTCCCTGCGCGGGGGCCGCATCGACGATCTGGCGCTCGTGCGCTTCCGCGAAACCGTCGATCCCGACTCGCCCGCCATCGTCCTGCTTGCGCCCTCGGGCAGCCCACATCCCTTCTATGCCGAGTTCGGCTGGGTGGCCGGCCCCGGCGCGACGGCCAAGCTGCCGACAGCAGACAGCGTGTGGAAGCAGGAAGGCAGCGGCGCGCTCACCCCGGACAAGCCGGTGGTACTGACCTTCGACAACGGCGAGGGGCTTACCTTCCGCCGCACCATCTCGGTCGATGACAAATTCCTGTTCACGCTGAAGGACGAGGTCTTCAACAAGACCTCCGATCCGGTGACGCTGTTTCCCTACGCGCTGATCTCGCGCCACGGCACGCCGCAGACGCTCGGTTATTACATCCTGCACGAGGGTCTGATCGGCGTGATGGGCGACCAGGGACTGCAGGAGCAGACCTACAAGAACATCGAGGACAAGAAGTCGCTCACCTTCGACGTCACCAACGGCTGGCTCGGCTTCACCGACAAGTACTGGGCGGCGACACTCCTGCCCGATACTGCCGCGCATCTGAAGGCGCGCATGTCCGCCGGCCAGTCCGGGACGATGAAGACCTACCAGACCGACTATCTGCTCGACGCGCAGACGATCGCGCCGAACGGCACCGGCAGCGCCGATGCGCGCCTGTTCGCCGGCGCCAAGGAAGTCGCGGTGGTGGACGGCTACGACAAGGCGCTGAAGCTCAACCGCTTCGAGCTTCTTATCGACTGGGGCTGGTTCTATTTCATCACCAAGCCGCTGTTCTGGCTGATCGACACGCTATTCAAGTTCTTCCACAATTTCGGCCTGGCGATCCTTGCCGTCACCGTCCTGATCAAGCTCGTCTTCTTCCCGCTCGCCAACAAGTCCTATGCGTCGATGGCGAAGATGAAGGCGGTGCAGCCGCAGATGACGAAAATCCGCGAGATGTATGCCGACGACAAGGTGAAGCAGCAGCAGGCGATGATGGACCTGTACCGGCAGGAAAAAATCAATCCGCTCGCCGGCTGCCTGCCGATCGTGATCCAGATCCCGGTCTTCTTCGCGCTCTACAAGGTACTGTTCGTCACCATCGAGATGCGCCATGCACCCTTCTTCGGCTGGATCCACGACCTCGCCGCCCCCGATCCGACGAACGTATTCAACCTGTTCGGGCTCATCCCCTACGATCCGCTGACGCTGCCGCTGATCGGCCACTTCCTGCATCTTGGGGCATGGCCACTGATCATGGGCGTGACCATGTGGGTGCAGATGAAACTCAATCCCGCGCCGCCCGACCCGACTCAGAAAATGATCTTCGATTGGATGCCGCTGATCTTCACCTTCATGCTGGCCTCGTTCCCCGCAGGCCTCGTGATCTACTGGGCGTGGAACAACACGCTCTCGGTCGCGCAGCAGTCGATCATCATGAAACGGAACGGCGCCAAGATCGAGCTGTTCGACAATATCCGCTCGACCTTCGGGGGAAAGAAGAACGAAACGACCTAGGCGCCGCGCGACGCCGCTTTACCGATGGCCGGGCCCCGCCCGGCCATTTCGTTTGCGCGGGCGGCGGTTGTTGTAGGATGCACCCATGACCGGCTTTACCAGCACGGAGATGGAGGCGGGGCGAAAGCTCTTCGCCGGCGACTGGCATTTCTTCCATGCCGCGAGTTCGCGCGAGACTTTGCCTCCGGCGAAGGGGCTCGAAATAGCCTTTGCCGGCCGGTCAAATGTGGGCAAATCGAGCCTGATCAACGCGCTGACCGGACGCAAGGCGCTGGCGCGCACCTCGCACACACCCGGGCGCACGCAGGAGCTGATTTTCTTCGAGAAGGACGGCGCACTGCGGCTCGTCGATATGCCGGGCTACGGCTATGCCGCGGCCCCGAAGGAGAAGATCGCCGCCTGGACCGGACTGGTGCGGAGCTATCTGCGCGAGCGTGCCAATCTCGGCCGCGTCTATGTGCTTATCGACGCGCGCCACGGGATCAAGGAGGTCGATCTGCCGGGCCTCGACCTTCTCGGCGCGGCGGCGGTCAGCTACCAGATCGTGCTCACCAAGGCCGACGCGCTGAACAGATCCGACCTCGCCGAGCGCGTCGCACAGACCGGCGCCGCCATCGCCAAGCGCCCGGCCGCCTTCCCGCAGATCGCGGTCACCTCGGCGCGCGAGGGCACCGGTATTGCCGAGCTTCGCGCGGCGATCGTCCGCCTTCTCACCGAACGCCTGTAATCCCCCTTTCGCTCGGCGGCGCGCACCGTTAAAAGGCGCGGCAACCGGAAGGCCCGCCCATGACCGTCTCGCCGCACGATCAAGCCCGCATCCTGTCCGAGGCGCTGCCGCATATGCAGCGCTATGACGAGGAAACCGTCGTCATCAAGTATGGCGGGCACGCCATGGGCCAGGAAGAAACCGCGCGCATGTTCGCGCGCGACATCGTTCTGCTCGAGCAGACGGCGATTAACCCGGTGGTGGTGCATGGCGGGGGGCCGCAGATCGCCTCGATGCTCAAGCGGCTCGGGATCGAGTCGAAATTCTCAGGCGGGCTGCGCGTCACCGACGAGGCGACCATCGAGGTCGTGGAAATGGTGCTCGCCGGCACAATCAACAAGCAAATCGTGAGCTACATCAACCAGGCCGGCGGCAAAGCGGTCGGCATGTCGGGCAAGGACGGCCGCATGGTCGTCGCCAAGAGAATGAGCCCCGAACTGGGTTTCGTCGGCGAACCCGACAAGATCGACGTAACGGTGCTCAACCAGATCCTCGGGCGCGAGCTGATCCCGGTGCTGGCGCCGACCGCCTCCGGCCCCGGCGGGGAGACGCTGAATATCAACGCCGACACCTTCGCCGGCTATATCGCGGGCGCGCTGAAGGCGAAGCGCCTGCTGCTGCTGACGGACGTGCCGGGCGTGCTCGACAAGTCGAAGTCGCTGATCGGCGAATTGTCCGTCAACGACGCGCGCCGGCTGATCGCCGACGGCACCATTTCGGGCGGCATGATCCCGAAGGTGGAAACCTGCATCACCGCGCTCGAGCAGGGCGTGGAAGGCGTCGTCATTCTCGACGGCAAGGTCGAGCACGCCGTGCTGCTCGAATTGTTCACCGATCACGGCGCTGGCACGCTGATACACC
The DNA here is from genome assembly GCA_035548355.1 of Pseudorhodoplanes sp. Taxonomy (GTDB): domain Bacteria; phylum Pseudomonadota; class Alphaproteobacteria; order Rhizobiales; family Xanthobacteraceae; genus Pseudorhodoplanes. The sequence goes on along the minus strand of DASZTD010000019.1, from coordinate 123,887 downwards.
GCTAGGCCGCGCGGTTCGCTCTGGAAAGATCATGGCCGGGCCACGCAGCAAGCGCGGGACCCGGCCATGATTGACTACGGCTGACGCCCACGAGTTAGGGCATCACGTAGGCGTAGACGCGCCCCCTCGGATAGGTCGCCTCGGCGACGCGATGGCCGTGATTGCCCGAAATGATGATCGGGTTGCCATTGCCGTCGATGCCGGACACCACGCCGACATGGCCGCCGCCCTTGCGCGCCATCACGGCGATGGCGCCGACCTGCGGGCCGGAGATGCGCGTGCCGTAATGCGCATAGTCGCGCGCCAGATTGCTGCCTGGCCGGTGACCGGTGCGCCGCAGGATCAGGTCCATGAAGGCGCCGCACCACAGGCTCGATCGGCCGGTCGGATTGCCGCCGATATAGCGGCGAGCCTCGGAGACGAGATCACCGCCGCCGAAGCCGTGATAGCCGCCCGCAGCCGTATCGAACGAGGAATCGGCGGCATGGCGCCGCGGGCGCGAACGGCGTCCCGCCGGTTCGGTCTGCATCGCGTATTGCGCCCCCGCATCGGCGAAGTGATCTTCCGCGCGCGCCGGAGCGAAGCCTTCCGCCTGCTCGTACGGCGCGCGGGTATGGCGCCGCGCCACATGCTTGCGCGCATACCGATGCCGCGCGTGCGCAGTGCGCTGACGCGCCGGCTCATACGAAACCCAGCCGTTCCAATGGCCATAGGACTGCGCCCATCCCCCCGAATTCCAGTCGGAAGCCCCTTTGACAGGTCGCGCCTGTGCCGTGCCGCTCAGCGCCGTGGTGCCGAGAATCGTGATCGCGAAAGCCCCAAGCGTGGCGGTTTTGATCGATCTAAAGTCCATTCAATCTGTCCCATTCTTTTCCACACTGCCGGAACTTTTGGCAGCGCGCCGAGGGGCGCAAAACAGGACAGATGTGGCAGTTCCGTGATTTCGCGATTAAGATTGAAGATCATTTTGTGACGATAAATAGATGAGAACGTGGCATGTGCGGGTCTAGTTGTTCAAGACTACGCAGAAATCGCATAAAAATAAGGGTTTTTGAGAAATACTACTGTGAAATACTTGTAATAACAGTTGAATCGATTCTCGTACGTGTAGTCACTTATTTTTCAATCAGGAATAGAAACTGGCTGCCACTAGAAACTGGCTGCCACGGCGGCGCGCTCAGCCGCGCCGGCGAAGAAGGAAGACCGCCTGCTCGCCGAACAGATTCCAGAACCACCACGGCGCATTGAAACGCAGCGGCTTGCCCCAGGCGTTCAGCGCGACGGCCCTGTCCATTTCCGCGCCCACGACCTCGCACAGCTCGCGGAAATCCTTGATGGTGCAGAAGTGAATGTTCGGCGTTTCGTACCAGGTATCTGGCAGATTGCCGGTGCGCGGCATGCGCCCGCCGAACAGCAGCTTCAGCCTGATCTTCCAGTGGCCGAAATTCGGAAAGGAAACGATGGCGCAGCGCCCGATGCGCAGCATGTGTTCGAGAACCTGCCGAGGACGCCATGTCGCCTGCAGTGTCTGCGACAGGATCACACAGTCGAAGGCGTCGTCCGGGTAGTCGGCGAGATCGGTATCGGCGTCCCCCTGGATCACCGCCAGACCCTTGGCGACGCACTCGTTCACCCCCTCGCGCGAAATCTCGATTCCGCGCCCGTCCACGTCTCTCGTCTCCGTCAGGATTTTCAGAAGCTCGCCGTCGCCGCACCCGACGTCGAGCACCTTGGCGCCGCGCTCGACCATTTCGGCCACCATCAGGTGATCGATGCGCGGGCCGCCGCGCAGATAATCAGCGGCGGCGATCGGGGAACGTGGCTGGATCGTCATGAGGCCCGCTCGAGTCCCCGCGCGGCGGCGGCACCGTCGAGAAAGCCACGCACGATCGCGAACATTTCCGGCTCGTCGAGCAGAAAGGCGTCATGGCCCTTGTCGGTCTCGATCTCGGCGAAGGAGACGCGCGCGCCCGACGCATTCAGCGAATGCACGATGGCGCGCGATTCCGAGGTCGGAAACAGCCAGTCGCTCGTGAACGAAATCACACAGAAGCGCGTCTGCGTGTTTTTGAAGGCATTGGCGAGCACTCCGTCGTAATCGGCGGCGAGATCGAAATAGTCCATCGCCCGCGTCAAGTAGAGATAGGAATTGGCATCGAAACGCTCGACGAAAGCGATACCCTGGTGGCGCAAATAGCTTTCCACCTCGAAATCGGCGTCGAACGAGAAGGTCGGGTTTGAGCGGTCCTGAAACTTGCGCCCGAATTTCCGATGCAGGGCCGCGTCCGAAAGATATGTAATGTGCGCGCCCATGCGCGCGACCGCCAATCCACGCCGCGGATTCGTCCCCTCGATCAGATAGCGGCCGCCGCGCCATTCCGGATCGGCCATCACCGCCTGGCGTCCGACCTCGTGGAAAGCGATATTCTGCGCCGAATGGCGGGTCGCGCAGGCGATCGGCAGAGCGGCGAATACCCGGTCGGGAAAGCTCGCCGCCCATTGCAGGACCTGCATTCCGCCCATCGATCCGCCGGCCACGGCGAACAGCGTGTCAATCCCGAGATGATCGAGCAGCATCGCCTGCGCGCGCACCATGTCGCGGATGGTGATGACCGGAAATGTCAGCCCGTAAGGGCTCCCAGTCGCCGGGTCAGTCGAGGAGGGGCCGGACGTACCGAGGCAACCGCCGAGCACATTGGAGCAGATGACGAAATAGCGCTCGGTGTCGATCGGCTTGCCGGGACCGACCAACGTGTCCCACCAGCCGGGCTTGCCGGTAATCGGATGGCGGCTCGCCACATGCTGATCACCCGTCAGCGCATGGCAGATTAGGATCGCGTTGCTGCGCTCGGCGTTCAGCGTGCCGTAGGTCTTGTAGGCGATCTGGAACGGCGCCAGTTCAACGCCGGCATCGAGCTTGAGCGGCCTGTCCGGCCCGAACCGCACGAGCAGGGAATCGCGCGGCTCGTCGGCCTCGCGCACACGCTCGTCGCCCGGCCCGAGAGAGCCGCTAACGGGTTGAACATGAGCCATCTGAATTCCGGCACCCTTGGATGGTGGCCGCCGGGCAACAAAAAACCCGGCTGAACTTCCGTCCGGCCGGGACCACCATCATCCCCGGCCTGTTTAGCGAGTTGTTTAACGTGGCTGCAAGCCGGCCGGCTCAAATGACCACGAACGCGCCGGACCATAGGCATAAGCCCATGACCCGTCAAGGCAATGGCCGGCACCCGCCCCGCCAGAGATAGGTTTTCTTTGCTTTCGGAAAGGCTCCACCCTATCAAGAGGCCGCCATTCGGCATCTTTCGGGTTAACCTTGCTCCATGTCCGGGCCGAAAACCACCATTCCCACGCTTGCCGACCTGCGCGTCGAGATCGACCGCATCGACGAGGCCATGCACCGGCTGCTGATGGAGCGTGGGGAGATCATCGAAAGCCTGATAGCGGTCAAGCGCTCGCAGGAGACCGGTTCCGCCTTCCGCCCCGCGCGCGAGGCGGCGATGATGCGAAAACTCGTCGAGCGGCATCACGGCCTTCTGCCGCTCGATACGGTCGAAAGCATCTGGCGCGTCATCATCTCCACCTTCACCCATGTGCAGGCGCCCTACTCGGTGCACGCCGATCTCACCTCCGGCGAAGCGGCGGTCCGCGACACGGTCCGCTTCCATTTCGGTTTCACCGTGCCTTTCAAGCCGCACATGAGCGCATCGGCGGTGATCGCGGCGGTCGCCGAATCCAAGGGCGACCTCGGCCTCGTGCCGGCCACGGCGCTCGCCGGTGCCGGCGACTGGTGGACGGCGCTCGAAGCCGACGGCGCGCCGAAGATCATCGCTCGCCTGCCCTTCGTGGAACGACCGGACCATCCGGCCTCGCTGCCGGTTTTCGCGGTGTCGCGCTCGGCCGCCGACGCCATGGCCGACGAGGTGAAGGTCTATAGCGTCAGGGTCTCGGGCTGGAGCGCGGCGGCGGCGCGGGCGCTTGCGCCACTCGCAGAGATGATCGCCGTGCCCGCCGGCGCGTTCGACGGGGCGGCGCTGCTGGTGTCGGTGCCGCAGGGCCAGTCGATCGCCCAGATCACCGATGCGCTGGCCAGGGCCGAAGCCTCGGTCCGCTCCGTAGCCCTCGTCGGGACGCATGCGACCCGCTATACGGTTGGCGGCAAAGCGATCGCCGCGGACCGATAGGACGGCCCTCGCACGGCAGAAAAGAAATGAACGCTCCACAACCGCGCCCCGGCGTGCTCGATATCTCGCCCTACGTCCCCGGCAGGAGTTCCGCGCCCGGCGTCGCGAGGGTATTCAAGCTGTCGTCGAACGAGACACCGCTCGGCCCGAGCCCGAAGGCGATCGAGGCCTATCGCGCCTGCGCCGACAAATTGCACGACTATCCGGACGGCGCGGCGACCGATCTGCGCAACGCCATTGGCAAGGCCTATGGTCTCGATCCGGCGCGCATCGTCTGCGGCGCAGGATCGGACGACCTGCTGAACCTTCTCGCCCGGGCCTATCTCGCCGACGGCGACGAAGCGATCCATACCACGCACGGCTTTCTCGTCTATCCGATCGCCACCATGGGCGCCGGTGCGAAGCCGGTGGTCGCGGCGGAACGCAATTTCACGGCCGATGTCGATGCGATCCTCAAGGCGGTCACGCCGCGCACCAGGATCGTTTTCCTCGCCAATCCGAATAACCCGACCGGGACCTATATTCCCTTTGACGAGGTCAAGCGGTTGCATGCGGCCCTGCCCGCGCATGTGCTGCTGGTGATCGACGCCGCCTATGCCGAATATGTGAGGCGCAACGATTACGAATCCGGCATCGAGCTGGTCGCGACCAGCGAGAATGTCGTGATGACCCGCACCTTCTCCAAGATCTACGGGCTCGCGGCGCTCCGACTCGGATGGATGTATGGGCCTGCGGCGATCGTCGATGCGATCAACCGCATCCGCGGGCCTTTCAACGTCAACGGGCCGGCGATCGCGGCGGGTATCGCCGCGCTGGCCGATACCGGTCATCTCGAAGTCGCGCGCGCCCATAACGAGCGCTGGCTCGCCTGGCTGACCGCGGAAATCGGCAAGCTCGGCCTGACGGTGACACCGAGCGTCGCCAATTTCATCCTGATCCACTTCAGGGACGAGAAGGCCGCCGCCGACGCCAACGCGCTGTTGATGTCGCGTGGCGTCATCCTGCGCCAGGTGAAATCCTACAGGTTGCCGAACGCGCTGCGCATGAGCGTCGGCACCGAGGAGGCCAATCGCCTCGCGGTCGCGACGCTCGCTGAATTCATGGGCAAGTCGTGAGCCATCCCGAGCCGATTTTCGAGCGGCTGGCGCTGATCGGCGTCGGGCTGATCGGGTCTTCGATCGCGCGCGCGGCGCGGGCACAGGGGGCCGTGCGCACGATCGTCGCCACCGCGCGTTCGGAGAAGACGCGCGGACGCGTGCGCGAACTTGGCATCGTCGACGAGGTGGCCGACAGCAACGCCGCCGCCGTCAAGGATGCCGATCTCGTCATTATCTGCATTCCGGTCGGGCAAAGCGGCGAGGTCGCACGGGAGATCGGGCCCCACCTGAAGCCGGGGGCGACCGTTTCCGATGTCGGCTCGGTCAAGGGATCGGTGCTGCGCGACATGGCCCCGCATCTGCCGGACCACGTCCACTTCATCCCCGCCCATCCGGTGGCCGGCACCGAGCATTCCGGGCCCGATGCAGGCTTTGCCGAACTTTTCGTTGGCCGCTGGTGCATCCTGACGCCGCCGCCCGGTGCTGACCGGGCGATGCTCGATAAGCTCACCGCCTTCTGGCGCGCGCTCGGGGCGAAGGTCGAGACCATGTCGGCGGAGCATCACGATCTCGTGCTCGCGATCACGAGCCACGTGCCCCACCTCATCGCCTACACCATCGTCGGCACCGCCGACGAACTGGGAGAGGTGACGCAATCGGAAGTCCTGCAGTTTTCCGCCGGCGGCTTCCGCGACTTCACGCGCATCGCTGCGTCCGATCCGACCATGTGGCGTGACGTGTTCCTCGCCAACAAGGACGCGGTGCTGGAGATGCTCGGCACCTTCAGCGAGGATTTGGCCGAAATGACGCGCGCGATCCGCCGCGGCGACGGTGAAACCCTGTTCAACCATTTCACGCGCACCCGCGCCATCCGCCGTGGCATCCTGCAACTCGGCCAAGATTCGCCGGCGCCGGATTTCGGCCGCCAGCATCCGACTCTTCCGAAGAAGGACTAGAACAACGGATCGGTCTGCCCGATCGGAATCGGGCCGAGCGAGATCGCGCCGTCGTCGAAGCGCAACGGCAGCTGCGTCGCCTTGCGCCCCTCAAGCTCGGTCTGCTCGCCGAGCAGGGCAAGCCCGACGGCGGCGCCGGCGGGCGCGTGTTCGCGCGCCACATCGCCGAGGCCTGGCATGAGCTGGTTCAAAATGCCGATCGCCGAATTCACGCGCTCGTTGCGCGCGACATATTCGACGCCGAGCTCCTTCAGCAGCTTGTCGAGGCCGGCGACCTTGACCGTCATTTCGCCGTGCAGCCGGCCCGAGGAACTGAGCCCGACATTTCCGGATCCGGCCACGATCCATTCGCTCTGCTTCATGCGGAACGACCGCACCTCGATCCGCCCACCAGCTTGCTGAATCTCGCGAAAGCGGTCGGGCCACGGTTTCGGCGCGAAATCCTTCAGCCCGTGCAGCCGCGTATCGATATCCGCATCGGTCGGATCGGCAACCAGCGGATGCACGCCCGGCGCCGACGTGGCGACGATTTTCGCCGACACGTCGACGACCGGCCGGTCGGCGGGCGTGCCGGACACGAGCCGCGCCTGGAATTCGGCATGCTCGCCGGCGAAAACGCGCTCGCGCCCGTTATCGGTCACGCGCTCGAATACCGGCTCGTCCATGCTGATCGACACCCGCTCCGGCGCGCGCGGCATGCCGCGCACGGTGGTGCGCGCCTGCCTCCAGTTGGCGATTATGCGCGGCGCCTCGCCCGGTGCGCCGATGGCGAGCGGCCCGGAGAAATTCGCCGCCAGCAGGGTCGGCTGGTAGAGATAGGCGGTCACCTCCACGTCGCTCATGTGCAGGGCAACCGCCGGATGCAGATTGTTCAGCCGCGCGCTCGCCTCGTCGCATTGCAGGCTGACATGGAAAGGAAAGCCCTCGATCGAGCGCCTGCTGCACTCATAGATGCGGCCGAGCCGAGCCTCGCGGTCCAGCCATTCGTTGACCAGCCGTTCCGCCTGGTTTGCCGCCGAGTACCAGAAGGCCGACCAGCCCGCCGCGCAAATCGTCAGCATCACCAGGGGCACGGCGATGGGCCACAGCCGGCGCCGGCGCACCGTCCCTTGGGGCATCATCCAATCATAGTCGGTCAAAGGCTTTGTCCAGTCCTCGGAAGATAGGCAGTCGAACGCTGATTTGCGGCAATTCGACGGGCGGCATATCCGGCGAACGCCGTGTCCCCCGCGGAGTTGCGCCCCGGCTGGCGGCTTGTTAACCCGGGCGCCCTTCCGGTGCGGTCAGTCCCCATGAATGCAAGTTTCGATCATGCCGCTGAGGATTTGTGGGTCTTCGGCTATGGTTCGCTCATGTGGCGGCCCGGTTTTGCCTTCGAGGAGCAAAGCCCGGCCAAGGTGATCGGCTTACACCGCTCGCTCTGCGTCTATTCCTTCGTCCATCGTGGAACCCCGGAAAAACCTGGCCTCGTCCTCGGGCTCGACCGCGGCGGGGCCTGCCGCGGCGTCGCCTTCCGCGTCGCCGCCGGCAGGCGGGCGGAAACGCTCGCCTATCTGCGGGGGCGGGAACAGGTGACGAAAGTTTACCGGGAAACGATGCGCGGCATCGTGCTCCTCGGCAATCCCGAGCGGCGGGTCGAAGCGGTCTGCTACGTCGTCGATCGCAGCCACCCGCAATATGCCAGGGGCCTGACGATCGAGGAGCAGCTTCGTCACATCCGTCAGGCGCATGGGCAATCCGGTCCCAATCCCGACTATGTGCTGTCCACGGTGGCGGCGCTGGAAGCGATGGGCTGCCACGACGAGGAACTTCACCGCCTGGCGGAGCGTCTCAAGGGTCAGCACGAGCCGCACGCGGAAGCCCCGGTCGATTAGGGCGGGGCAATCCCCACGCCCTGAAGCTCGCCGCGGCCCTGGGCGATCAGCGGCGCGGACGCAGTTTCGATCTCGTCCTGCAGGCGCGCGAAAAAAATCTGCCGATCGAGGCCTGGCGGGATCGGGTCACCCAACACGACGCGGATCGTTCCCGGATAGCGCATGAAAGAGCGGCGCGGCCAGAACAATCCCGAGTTCAGCGCCACCGGCAGGCAGGGAACGCCGATTTCCGAATAGAGATGAGCGACGCCGAACTTATATTTCGGCTCCGCCCCCGGCGGACGGCGCGTGCCTTCGGGGAAAATAATGAGCTGGCGGCCCTTGCGGATTTCGGCTTTCGCCCGCTCGTTCATCGCCGACAGAGCCGCCGAGCGCGCCCCGCGATCCACGGCGATCATCCCCGCCTTCCAGGTGGCCCAGCCGAAAAACGGAATCCACATCAGCTCGCGCTTCATGATGTAGGCGGGGTCGTCGAACAGGGTGATCAGGGCGAAGGTTTCCCACAGCGATTGGTGCTTGGACGCGCAGATCAAGGGACCCGCCGGGATCTTCTCAAGACCCTGAAAATCCACGCGGATGTCGCAGATAACGCGCAGGAGTACGAGATTGGTCTTCGCCCAGTGACGCGCGATCGCGATCATCGCGCGCCGCGGCATGAGATAGGCCGGCAGCGTGGCGCACAGATACGCGAACATCACGGCATAAAAGACGAGATTGAAAACGGCGGAACGGATGAGGATCACAAAAGGTCCAGTCGCTCAGATCATCACATGCGGTGCGTGCGCGAATATCCGCAAACGCCCGGCAAAAGCAACATCGTCGAGGCGCATGCGCAGCATCGCAAAGAGATACTTCACGTATTCGGAGACCAGGAGCCGCGCCGTCGTCGCCTGCGTCCAGCCGGAGGACTTGCCGGCGATGACCGGGAAGGGGATGAGATCGACATCGGGAAGCTGATGCGCAAGCTCGGCCATGGCGCGCGGCATGTGATAATTCGATGTCACGACGATGACCGAGCGGAAATTGCGCTCCTTGACCCATTGCCGCGTGCCGGTCGCGTTCCCCACCGTGTTCAGCGCCGCGCGATCAATATCCACGCAGCACATGATGATGCTCTCGTATTCGGGAAGCAGGCGGACAAGCTCGGCTTGGTTGGTGGTGCGATGCGCCCCGCTGATCAGGAGACGCCGGCCGCGGCCGGCGGCGAGCAACTCCATGCCGTCGGAGGTGCGCGAGGCGCCGCCGGTCAGCACCACGATGCCGTCGGCGTCGCGGTCGAGCACCGGCTCCTCGTTCGGGACGTTCCACAGAAACCAGCCGAAGCCGGCCAGGAACAGGACGAGCCCCAGCACGAACAGCCCCATCAGCAATCCGACGAGCCGCGCCGCCAGGCTGACCGCGCGGCGGGCATGATAAAGGCTGCGTGATCCGGCTCGCATCATAGGCATCCGGTGAATCATAACGCAAAAAATCCGGCGGCTGCAGGGCGCCCTGTCAAACCGCCTCGAGCATGCGGTAAACGGTGTGACGGGACGCCGCCGCGGTCACCGCCGCCGCCACGAAGACCTGCAACAGAAGGATCAGGTAGCCGGACAATCCGAGCGAAAACGATCCGAACAGCGGCGCCGCCTGGTCTGAACCCGGCCCCGGCGCAATCCAGCCGCTCAGGAAGCTGGCCGTCAGGAACACGAGAATGGCCGATCCGCCGCCGAGCGCGCCGCCTTTCAGGCCGAGCCTGAGAAAATGCCCCTGAAACTGGCCGGCGATGAAGCTGTCGCGCGCGCCGATGAGATGCAGCACCTCGATCACCGGCATGTTGGCGGCGATCGCGCCCCTCGTTGCGAAGGTGACCGACAGCACCGTCGCCGCCAGCACCAGGGCGAGAACGAAAGCGCCCCCGATGACGGCGGCGCTCGTCATCGCGCGCATGCGCTCGATCCAGCCGCGATGATCGTCGAGGGTCGCCCCCGGCACGCGGTCGGAAAGAACCCGCCGCAGCCCATTGAGGTCGGCCTCTTGACCCGCCGCAAGCCTGACCACGATCACCCGCGGGATCGGCAAGTCTTCGAGCGTCAGCCCGCTGCCGAGCCAGGGCTCGAGCAGGCGGGCGGATTCGTCGCGCGAAAACGGCCGCACCTCGGCGATGCCGGGGAAAGCGCGCGCCGCATCGACCGCCTTCTGCACCTCCTCGTCGAGCAGCCGGCCGGGCGAGGGCCGGACCTGGATGGTGACTTCGCGCGAGACTTCAGATTGCCAGTCGCTGGCGCTCGCGCGGATCAGCAGCACCGCGCCGGCAGTCAGGCAGGCAAGAAAAGTCATGATCGCAACCACCGCGACGAGGGCGCGCCCGCCGCTCGTGTCCGGCGGTACGATCGGCGTTTCGTTGCGCGGCAAAGCCTCGCGCATCCGCTGTGCGGGCCTTGCCATACCGGCTATGGGACGGTCGCCCTTCATGCGCTCGCGCTCAATCGTAGAGATGCAGGCGGCCCTCGTGAAGCACAAGGCGCCGCGCATCGTATTGGTCCATCAGGGCGATGTCGTGGGTCGCGATCACGACCGATGTGCCGGATTTGTGCAGCTCGATGAACAGGCGCAGCAGCCGCTGCGCCAGGCTCGGATCCACATTGCCGGTCGGCTCGTCGGCGAGCAGAAGCTCGGGCCGCGCGATCACCGCGCGCGCGATGGCCGCGCGCTGCTTCTCTCCGCCGGACAGAACCGGAGGCAGCGCGCCCATCCGGTCGCCGAGTCCGACCCATTGCAGGAGTTCGATGACCTCGTAACGATAGCTTTCCTCCTCGCGGCCGAGGACGCGGAAGGGAAGCGAGACGTTCTCGTAGGTCGTCAGGTGATCGAGCAGCCGGAAATCCTGGAAGACGACGCCGATGCGCCGCCTGAGCGCGGCGCGCGCGTCGTTGTCGAGACGCGCCGGGTCGTGGCCGAACATCGTGATCAGTCCACGGCTCGGGCGAATCGACAGGAATAAAAGTCGCAACAGCGAGGTCTTGCCCGCTCCCGACGGGCCGGTCAGGAATTGAAACGAATTGGGCTCGATGCGGAACGTGACGTCGCGCAGGACTTCCGGCCCCAATCCGTAGCGCAAACCGACGTTCTCAAATCGGACCACGCACCCCTCCGGGCTGCCATCGGCCTCTGTGGCCGGCGATTCGCAAGCTAAGCCCCCCGCCGTCTCTTACAGGAGCCTTCCGCCGGCCCAAAGCCGCCGGCAGGGCTCCGCGCCGGGCCTGTTCATGGTTTCCGATCCGTTAACGGACGGCAGTTAGGGTTTTGGCCGAGTGTCAGCGCCTCCGATTCGCCAATGAAGATCGTTTGCCCCGATTGCGCGACGTCCTACTGGGTCGACCCCGCCTCAATCGGAGAGGGGGGACGGCAGGTGCGCTGCGCGCGATGCCGCACGATATGGCTGGTCATGCCCCCGGAGCCCGCGGGAGACGACCGGGGCCAGCTCGCGGCGAGGCTCGCCGCCGCCGCGGCCAATCTCGCCGCTTCCGAACACCTTGCCGCAAGGGCTGAACCCGCTCCGCTGCCGGCAAGGCCGCCGGCAGCGGCGGAGGAAGACGGCAGCGCCGCGGCCGAGCCCGCCGCCCCGGACGCCCTCCCACCCGAAGACAAGCCACACGGTGATCAGCCGCCACCCGATCCGCACGACCCGCACGAGCCGCCGCGGATCGAGGCCGCGCCCTCCATCGTCCCGCCCGTAGAACAGCTTGCCGCGCTCCCGAACACTCTTCCCGATCCGCACCGGGAGACCGAATCCTTCGCCGAGCGGCGGGAGCGGCTGCGCGAAAAGCGCCGGCGGGAACGTGGCCTGCACATGCCGAGCGCGGGCGCGATGATTTTCATTCTTGTTCTCGTCCTCGGAGGGCTGATCGGCTGGCGAAAGTCGATCGTGCGCCACGCACCGCAGACGGCCTCGCTCTACGCGATGATCGGCATGCCGGTGAATCTTCGCGGCGTCGTCTTCAGCAATATCAGGACATCGCAGGATACCCAGGACGGCGTTCCGATCCTGGTCGTCGAAGGCACGGTGGACAGCGTGTCGAATCTGCCGGTCAACATCCCGCGCCTGCGCTTTGCGCTGCGCAACGAGGCCGGGGCGGAAATCTATGCCTGGACGGCCGTACCGCCGAAAAATCAGCTCGCATCGGGCGAACGGATGCCGTTCCGCTCGCGCCTCGCCTCGCCTCCCGCCGACGCGCGGGACGTGACGGTGCGATTTTTCACCAAATACGACGTTGTTGCCGGAGTTCACTGATATGGCCCGCATCCTGATCGCCGAAGACGAGGATTCTTTGCGCAGCATGATCGCGCGCGCGCTCACCAATGACGGCCATGATGTGATCGCGAGCCGCGACGGCGGCGAGGCTCTCGATTCCCTCAACCGCGAGAAGGGGCGTTTCGATCTGCTGCTCACCGACATCCGCATGCCGGTCATGGACGGCATCGCGCTCGCTCTCGCGGCAAGTCGCGATTATCCCCTACTGACAATCCTGCTGATGACCGGCTATGCCGATCAGCGCGAGCGCGCGACCGGGCTCGAAGTCCTGATCCACGACGTGATCACGAAGCCGTTCTCGCTCGCCGCCATCCGCGGCGCGGTATCCGATGCGCTCGCCGCGCGGACGCGGCACTGAGGTCTTTCAGAAATCCCGCAGCAGGCGCTGCAGGTAATCGAGCTCGATCTGCGGACGGTTCGGATCGGCGAAGCGACGGCGCAATTCCTCGAGGATGCGGCGGGCGCGCTGTACATCGATCTCGCCGGGCACCTTCACCGTGACGTCGTCGCCGTAATCGCGCCCGCGCAGCGGCCGACCGAGCGGGTCCGTGTCCTGCTGCGCGCGGCCCTGCGCGTTGCGCCCCGGCTGACCAGGACCGCCCGGCCCCTGCCCCATCTGCTGCTGCATCGACTGCGCCATGCCCTGCGCGCCCTTGCGCAAGGCCTCGAGCGCGCGCCCCTGCGCATCGACCGCGTCGTCGGCATTGCCCTCGCCGAGGGCGCCCTCGGCGTCGCCCATCGCCTCGCCGGCCCGGCCGAGCTGGTCGCCCTCCCCGTTCTCGCCCTGCTGCATCTGGTCGGGATCGCCCTGCTGGCCCATCCCCTTGCGCTTCAGCTCGTCCAGCAGCTTGCGAAGCTGCTCGCGCAGGGCTTGCTGGTCCTGGCGCAATTCGCCGAAATTCTGCCGCTCGCCCTGATTGCCCTGGCCGTTGCGCTGGGCGCGCTGGCGTTCGCGCCGGCCGTCCTGGCCCTGGCGGAAAGTGCGGTCGCGCAATTGCTGCTGTCGGCGGATCATGTCGCCAAGCTCGTCGAGCGCCGACATCATGTCGTCCTGCTCACCGTCCATCTGCTGGCCGGGCCGGGCCATCTGCAGGTTTTCCAGGATCGAATTGAGCTCCTCGAGCAGCCGGCGCGCGGCATCCCGGGCGCCCGAGCGCGCCAGATTTTCCAGCCGGTCGATCATGCTCTTGAGGTCCTGCGGGCGCAGGTTTCGCGCGTTCGGATCGATGCGGGCGGTGTTCTGCGGATTCTTCTGCATCTGCTCGAGCAGGGCCTGCATGAACTTGTCGAGCGCGGCGCGCAATTCGTCGGTGAGCTTCTTGATTTCCTCGTCGCTCGCGCCGCGTTCCAGCGCATCACGCAGCCGGTCCTGGGCCTGGCGCAGCGCCGCTTCCGCGTCGGAGACATTGCCGTCCTCGATCTGCACGGCCATCGCCCAAAGCCGGCCGACCACGTCGCGCAATTCGTCGTCGGTCTTGGCGCGCTTGAGCTGGAAGAAAATCGAGCGCAGGCCGAGATAGATGCCGGCTTCTGGAGTGAATTTCTCCGGCGCGATGGTCAGCGCGTCGAGGGCGGTGAGTACCTGCGGCTTTGCTTCCGCATCGAGCGCGAGAATGCGCCGCTGCTCGATCAGCGCGCGCGCCAGCGGCTTGCCGAACGGCCGTTGCGGCAGCCGCATGTCGAACGGTTCCGACCGGCCTTCGTTGCCCGCCTCGTCGCGCGCCGTGAGCGTCAGCGTCACATCGACACCCGCCCACGGATGCTCGGTGAGATCCTTGGTCGTTTGCGCGGAGCCGTTGCGCGTGCGGGCTTGCGGCAGGATCAGCGGGAAGTTCGGCGCGCCGAAAAGCGGGCGCGCGGGTTTGCCGGAGGCGCTGGCGGTGTCCTTGCGCTCGAACGTCGCCTGCGCGTCGACGACGCCGTAATCGTCCTCTATCTTGTATTGGAGCTGCAGGGCGCCGCGCGCTTGCGGCTCCGGATCCTTCGACAGGGCGATGGTCGGCGCGCGGTCGGGGATCACCTGGAAGGACCAAGTCACGTCGCTGCCGATACCGCGCAGCGTGGCGTCGCCCGCCTCGTTGATGAGGAAGCGCCGCTCCCTGGTGCCGGCGGGCGGAGCCGGCGTCTCCGCCGGGTCGTCGGCGAGACCACCCTTGGCGGCGACCTCCATGTTCGGCGCGCCGGTCGAGCGGATGACCAGAACGCTGCCGGCCGGGACGACGAAGCTCGCCGCGCCGCGCGGCGGCTCGCCCGGATGCAGCCCGGGAAGAATGACGGGCGGGCGGCCGGTATAGGCGGGCGGCGTCACCCAGGCGTCGATGCGGTAATTCTGGTTGGAGATCGCGCCCTGCCAGTCGAAGGCGGCGAGAATCCTGCGGCCGCGCTCGCCGCCGGCAGCGAAGAATGTCGCAATCGCCAGCATGGCGACGAGGCCGCGCAGCGCATAGGGGTCGCGCAGCACAAGACGCGGGCTTGGCCAGCCCGCGCGCAGCCCCCGCGCCGCCTTAAGCGCGCGCTCCACATGGGCGCGCCATAGCGCGAGCGACACCGGATCGTTCGAGGACACGGCAAGCTCGTCGGCGATGGCGGTCGCCGGGCGGTGAACGAGCCCGCGATCGAGCCGGCTCAGACCCTCCGGCTCGCCCGGAAAGCGGACGAAGAGGAGCGGATAGAGCGCGCCGGCCATGAGCGCCGCGAAGATGCAGAGCCCGGCGATGCGGAACACCGGCGGCAGCGCGAGCCAAAGCCCGAGCCATGACACGACGAGGAACGCGCCGGTGACCGTCAGCCCCGCGGCGACAGGCGGCCACGCCCGTTCCCAGAACAGCGCGAGGCGTGCGCGCCCGAGCGCGCGCCTGATCGGCTGATCGGTCCGAATTTCAGCCAATACGAATGCTCCTCAGACACCGGCGAAGGTTCCGGCCGGGAATCCTTCAACATCCTAACACATGAGGGGGGCCTCTAGTCCCCCCGGGCGGAACGCAGCCAGCCCGGAACCCGATCGAGCGCAATCAATGCGTCGGTATCGAGGCGGGGGCGGACCACCGCCCATTGCGCCTCTTTCACAAGCAATTCCGGGACCAGCGGGCGAGTATTGTAGGTTCCCGCCTGCACCGCGCCGTAGGCTCCCGCCGACATGACCGCGAGCAGGTCGCCCGGGGCGGGCTCGGCCATGGCGCGCTGCAGCGCCAGGAAATCGCCAGTCTCGCAGACCGGGCCGACAACATCGGCGACGATGCGCGCACCCCCGCTCCGCTCCCGCACCGGCACGATCTCGTGATGCGCCTCGTAGAGGGTGGGGCGGACGAGATCGTTCATGCCCGCATCGACGATGACGAAATTGCGCGCCTCGCCGTGCTTGACATACAGCACACGCGCGACGAGCACGCCAGCATTGCCGGCGATCAGCCGGCCCGGCTCGAAAATCAGTTTGCAGCCGAGGCCGCCGGTGGCACGCTTGACGATCGCCGCATAGGCTGCCGGATCGGGCGGCAGATCGTCCTCGCGATAGGGAATTCCGAGGCCGCCGCCGAGATCAATATGGGAGATGGTGTGCCCGTCGCCGCGCAAGGTCTGCACGAATTCCGATAGCAGAGCGAACGCATCCTCGAACGGCTTCAGGTCGGTGATCTGGCTGCCGATATGCATGTCGACGCCGCGCACCTCGATGCCGGGGAGCTTGGCCGCCTGCGCGTAAACCTCGCGCGCGCGGCTGATCGGGATGCCGAACTTGTTTTCCGCCTTGCCGGTCGCGATCTTGTGATGGGTCCTGGCGTCGATGTCCGGATTGACGCGGACCGACACGCGCGCGCGCCTTCCCCTCGAGGCGGCGACGGCGGAGAGAAGCGCAAGCTCGGGTTCCGATTCCACGTTCACGCACAGGATGTCCTGCTCGACCGCTAGCGCCAGCTCGCGCTCGGTCTTGCCGACGCCGGAAAACATGATCCGGTCGCGCGGCACACCGGCGGCGAGCGCGCGCTTCAATTCTCCTTCCGACACGACATCGGCACCGGCGCCGAGCCGAGCCAGCGTCGCGATCACTGCCTGGTTGGAATTGGCCTTAACCGCGTAGCAGACGAGCGAGGGCACGTCGGCGAAAGCGTCGGCGAAGACCTGGTAATGCCTGGTCAGCGTCGCGGTCGAATAGCAATAGAACGGCGTGCCGATTTCCGCGGCGAGATCGGCAAGATTCACCGCCTCGGCGTGCAGCACGCCGTCACGATAGGCGAAATGATGCATGGCCGGTCAGTCGAGAAGCACGTCGAGGGGGATGCGCTTTTTCTGCCCCTTCGGCGCGACGGGTTGGCTGCCGGGATCGCGATTAGTCGCGTCCCCGAATAGTGTCCGGTCTTCCTGCGGCGCCGCCTCCGGCGCGGCGGCCGGCGTGATCGCTGCGCCCGGCGGGGCGTCGAGCGGCCCCTTGCGGCCGCAGGCCGCAAGCGCCAGCGCGCCCGCAAGGGCTGCGGCGAGAGCCACACGGTACAGGGCGCGGGTCGGAAAAATCACGCTCAACTCCCTTGAATCGGCGGCACCATAACAGATTGGCGCTTCCCGTCAGCACACGTCAGCGGCTCTTTTTTCCCAGCTTTTTGAGCCATTTTGAGGCCTGCGCCCGCACATTTTTAGGGGCTGTGCCGCCATAGCTCGTGCGGCTGCCCACCGAACGCTCGACCGCGAGCACGGCAAACACGCCGCGCGAGATGCGCGGCTCGATCTTCTGCATTACCTCGAGCGGCAATTCATGCAGCGGCACGCCCCGGGCGGCGGCGGCACTCACGATCTGGCCGGTAACATGATGAGCCTGGCGGAACGGCATCTTCAGCGTGCGTACGAGCCAGTCGGCGAGATCGGTGGCGGTGGCATAGCCCTCGCCCGCCGCCGCCTTCATCCGCGCCACGTCCGGCTCGATGTCGCGCACCATCCCGGTCATCGCAGCGATCGACAGCGACAGCGCGGCGAGCGCCTCCATCGTCCCTTCCTTGTCCTCCTGCATGTCCTTCTGATAGGCGAGCGGCAATCCCTTCATCACCACGACGAGCTGTTGCAGCGCGCCGGCGATCCGGCCGGTCTTGGCGCGCACCAGTTCGGCGGCGTCGGGGTTGCGCTTCTGCGGCATGATCGAGGAGCCGGTCGTGAACTTGTCGGAAAGCCTCGCCAGCCCAACCAGCGGCGAGGTCCAGATCACAATCTCCTCGGCAAGCCTGGACAGATGCACGCTCGCGATCGTAGCCGCCGCAAGCGTTTCGAGAACGAAGTCACGGTCGGACACCGCGTCGAGCGAATTGGCCGCCGGCCGGTCGAAGCCGAGCGACTTCGCCGTCATGTCGCGGTCGAGCGCGAAGGAGGTGCCGGCGAGCGCCGCCGCCCCGAGCGGGGATTCGTTGAGGCGCCGCCGCGCATCGGCGAAGCGGCCGCGGTCGCGCGCCGCCATCTCGACATAGGCGAGCAGATGGTGGCCGAAGGTGATCGGCTGCGCCGTCTGCAGATGCGTGAAGCCCGGCATCACGGTCGCGTGATGCTCGAGCGCGCGCTCGGCCAGCGCGCGCTGGTAATCGGCGAGCGCCGCGTCGATCGTGTCGATGGTGTCGCGGACCCAGAGCCTGAAATCGGTGGCCACCTGGTCGTTGCGCGAACGCGCCGTATGCAGGCGCCCCGCCGCCGGCCCGATCAGCTGGCCAAGCCGGTGCTCGACGTTCATGTGCACGTCTTCCAGCGCGCGGTCGAAGGGGAACTTGCCCTTCTCGATCTCGGACAGAATGGTATCGAGGCCGCCGGCGATTTTCCTCGCGTCGTCCGCCGTAATGATGCCCTTTCTCGCCAGCATCGCCGCATGGGCCTTGCTTGCGGCGATGTCCTGGCGATACAGGTGCCGATCGACGTCGACCGAGACGTTGATCGCCTCCATGATCGCGTCGGGACTGGACGAAAACCGTCCGCCCCACATCTTGTTGCTCATGACATCACCGAAGGCATCCCGATGACCCGTTCCGACGCACGAAGCCACGCCAAAAAGCGGCTGGCCGCAATTCTTGCCGGCGGAATCGCGGGCGCCGGGGTCGCGCTGGCGGGGATATACGGGATCGGGCGCCTGATAGGCAATCCGCCGGCAGAGGCGGCCTGCCGTCCGGCGGCGGAGCTGGCGCAAAAGTTAACGCCGCTGGCGCGCGGGGAGGTGGCCGCTGTCGCCCCGGCCCGGACGCCAATCCGCGTTTCCGGGCTGAGCTTCCGCGACGCCGCCGGCGCCGAGCGCAGGCTCGACGAATGGCGCGGACGCACCGTGCTCCTCAATCTCTGGGCGACATGGTGCGTCCCCTGCCGCAAAGAAATGCCCGCGCTCGACGCCCTGCAGGACAAGCTCGGCGGCGCCGATTTCGAGGTAGTCGCGGTCAATATCGACACGCGCAACCTCGACAGGCCGAAGACCTGGCTGAACGAAGTCAACGTCACGAAGCTCGCCTATTATGCCGATCCGACCGCGAAAATTTTCCAGGATTTGAAGGCCACGGGTCGCGCCTTCGGGATGCCGACAACGCTGCTGATCGACAGGCAGGGTTGCGAAATCGCGACTCTTGCCGGCCCGGCGGAGTGGAGCAGCGGCGACGCGCTCGCGCTCGTTCGGGCCGCGATCCGGGGCGCCCCCTGATCACACGCTGATATCGAGCGAGCCGCCGACGCCGGCGACGACGTTGGCGAGACGGTCGAGATTGTTCTGGGCGGCGTCGATCAACTGCGCGACCGAGCGGTCGGCATCCGCGTTCATCTTCATCATCGTTGCGGCCGCGGCCATTTGCACTTTCGCGGCCGTCGCGCCGATGAAGGCCATCGTCACTGAAGAAAGGTCCATGCCGCGCCTCAGGTGGTGACGTCGATCTTCTTCAGGCCAGTATCGAGGTCGATCACCGTGCCGTTGGGAAGCGTGAGCGTGTTGGCGTTCAGATCGACCTGGCTGCCGCCATCAAGGCGGGTGGAATCCGTGACGCTGAAGGTCGAATTCATCGTCGATGGGATGATATTGTCGTCCGCCGTGCCGGTATCGGACGAGGCCTGCTCGGTCTTTGCCTTCGTCTCGGCATTGATCCGGTCGACCGCGCGCTGAGCGGCGATCTGCGCAAGCCCCTGACTGCTGTTGGTCATGACGTCGTTGATCGTTCCGATCAGCGACGAGATGTTGGCCTCCTCCTGCTGGCGCGCGGCGGCCATGCGGTACCGCTGGATCTGAAGCGCCGTATAGGCCGAATACCGGCCCCAGGAGGAATAAAAGCGTCCGTTGATCAGGGGCATGGGCTGCCGCTCCGCTTCCGGCCCAATCTGCGCGACTTTTGTTAACGGATCCCTGCCGGCTCGCCGCGGGCAGCAATCGCTTGACGAGGGGCGGATGCACGCCTACACTTAACTACATGGTTAAGTATCAAGATCACCTCGACGACACGTTCGGCGCGCTCGCCGATCCGACGCGGCGCGCGCTGATCGCTCGCCTGAGCGAGAGGGAGAGCCTTTCCGTCAGCGAATTGGCAAAGCCGCTGCCGATGTCGCTGCCCGCGGTGATGAAGCACCTCGACGTGCTTTGCGATGCCGGGCTTGTCGTCCGGTCGAAAAACGGACGCACGGTGAATTGCCGGCTCAGCGCCGCTCCCATGGAAGAAGCCATGAACTGGCTCAACCGCTACGTCCGTTTCTGGAACAGACAGCTCGACCGGCTGGCCGCATTCCTGGAGGAAGACACATGCCCGCCCGCGCAATCCCCGACGCAGAAGTCAAGCCGAGCCTCACCCTCAAACGTCGTCTCAATGCGCCGCCGGAAAAGGTCTACGCCGCCTGGACCGATCCGGAAAAAATCGTGAGGTGGTTCGGGCCGGATTCCGGCAAGGTGACGAGAGCCGATCTCGACGTCCGCATCGGCGGGCGCTTCGTGGTGGTTTTTTTCACCGAGGACGGGGAAGAGCATCACGTCAGTGGCGTCTATCGCGAGGTGGTTCCTGACGAGAAGCTCGTCTTCACATGGGCCTGGCGCTCGACGCCCGAGCGCGAGTCGCTCGTGACCATCACGGTCAAGCCGGACGGCGGCGGCACGCTGCTGACGCTGCTGCATGAGAAGTTTTTCGACGAGGCCGCGCGCGACCGGCATCGATATGGCTGGACCGGCTCTCTCAACAAGCTCGAACGTCTGTTTGCGTAGGAGCATCCGATGGAACACAAAACCGTTTCCCGCAACGAATGGATCGCCGCGCGCAAGGCGCTCCTCGAAAAGGAAAAGGAATTCACCAAGGCCCGCGACCGGCTCAGCGAGGAGCGCCGCGCCCTGCCCTGGGTCAAGCTCGACAAGACATATCTTTTCGACACCGCCGAGGGCCGGCAGTCGCTGACCGACCTGTTCGGGCATAACAGCCAGCTCGTGATCTATCACTTCATGTTCGGGCCGGGCTGGAAGGCGGGATGCCCGGGCTGCTCCTTTCTCGCCGATCACATCGACGGCGCCAACCTGCATCTGGCGCATCACGATGTGTCGCTCGTCGCCGTGTCGCGCGCCCCGCTCGGCGAATTCCTTCCCTACAAGAAGCGGATGGGCTGGCGCTTCAAATGGGTGTCGTCGTACGGCAGCGACTTCAATTTCGATTTCCAGGTTTCGGCAAGCGAGGCGGACAAGGCACGCGGCAAGATGACCTACAATTACGAGACTTTCGATGCGACCGACGAGCTGCCCGGCATCAGCGTGTTCTACAAGAACGGCGGCGGTGACGTCTTCCACACCTACTCGTCCTATGCGCGTGGCGGCGACATCCTGATCGGCGCCTACAATTATCTCGATCTCACGCCGAAGGGCCGGAACGAGAGCGAGATCATGGACTGGATGCGCCGGCACGACGAATACGAGGACGCGCAGGCGTCCTGCTGCCGCGCCTGATTTTCCGAAATCGAGAAGGATCACAGCATGACCGCCGCCCCGACCGCGACCGCGCAGGAATTCCTGATCTCGCGCGAGTTCGACGCTCCGCGCCACAAGGTCTGGAAGGCCTGGAGCGAGGCCGCGAGCCTGGAACGATGGTGGGGGCCAAAAGGCTCCAACATCCGCGTCATCAAGCTCGATTTCCGGCCCGGAGGCGTCCTCCATTATTCGATGGAGTTTCAGCCCGGCCGGCCGATGTATGGCCGTTTCGTCTATCGCGAGATCGTCGCGCCCGAGCGGATCGTTTTCGTCAGCTCCTTCTCCGACGAGGCGGGAGGCATCGCGCGCGCGCCGTTCAAGGACAATTGGCCGCTGGAGGTGCTCAATCACCTGACGCTGAGCGAGAACGGCGGCAAGACCACGCTATCGCTGCGCGGCAGGCCGATCACCGCCAACCCCGAGGAGCTCGCTGTGTTCACCAGCATGTTCGATTCGATGCGTCAGGGCTTCGGCGGAACATTCGACCAGCTCGACGACTATCTCAGGCAATAACGCCAACGGGAGAACGCAATGACGATCGCCACCAATCCGTACCTATTCTTCGACGGCAATTGCGAGGAGGCCTTCAATTTTTATGCCAAACTCTTCGGCGGCAAGATCAATGCGATGATGCCGCACGAGGGCACGCCGGCGGAATCCAGCGTTCCGCCGGAATGGAAAAAGAAGATCATTCACGCCTGCATGTCCATCGGTGAGACGATGCTGATGGCGTCGGACGCCCCGCCGGCGCATTCGCAGAAGCCCCAAGGCTTCAGCGTCCACGTCGGCGTCGATTCGGCGGCCGAGGCCGAGCGGATTTTCTCGGCGCTGGAACAGGGCGGCAAGGTGAACATGCCGCTGCAGCCGACATTCTGGGCCGAGCGTTTTGGCATGCTGATCGATCGCTTCGGCACCCCCTGGATGATCAACTGCCCGAAGAAAATGTAGCCGCGGCCCCTCGCCGCATCGGAGGTCTGCATTGCTTGCCTTCTTGCCGCAATGGCCGGCGGCCAGTTCGAGCAGGGCCTCGCCAGGATGAAAACGATCGCCCGAGGGCGGGCGGCATGCCGGGCAGTCGCCGGGCGACGCGCTCGCGACGGTGCGCGCATAGGTCGCACGGATCGCGCCGATGCGCGTGATGCCTTCATCCCTAGTCATGCGTAACCGAGTAAGGATACACTGGCCTCAGGGCGACTGATCAAGCGGCGCGAGACCGCAGCCACAGTCGCGTCGGGGAGCCCGGGAGATGAGTGTCGGCGCGTCGCATGCCGATGCCGTGCGCGAGGCACGGCACCTTTCGCATCAGCGATCCGATGTCGCGCGATCCGATTTCGAGGTGCTGCGCAGGCTTTGCGTGGGAGCCGGAATCGGATGGGCGATCGTTTTCGTCGCTGCCGGTCTCGCATTCGAGCTGCAAACATATGGCGATGGCTCGATCTTTTCCTACGCGGTGGCGGCGCGGGACGCCTGGGCGTTTCACTGGCACAACATTTCCGGCCGGCTGTTCGTCTATCTGTTCTCCTTCGTGCCGGCCGAAACCTATGTCGCGCTGACCGGCGACGCGCGCGGCGGCATTGCCGCCTACGGCCTCTTGTTCTTCGCCCCGCAGGCGCTCGGCCTCATGATCACCTACGCGGCCGACGCCTCGCCGCGGCATACCTTCTTCACCTTTGCCTGCGCCTCGACCGCCACGCTCTGCCCGCTGGTATTCGGCTTCCCGACCGAGATGTGGATGGCGCATGCGCTGTTCTGGCCGGCGCTGACGCTCTGCCACTGCGCGCCCGACCGCCCCTCCGGCCGGCTCGCCGTCGCCCTCGTCCTGCTCGCGCTGCTGTTCACCCATGCGGGCGCGCTGGTCTTCGCCGCCGCCATCCTGCTGACGCTGTGGCTGCGTGGAGGCGCCGACCATGCCTTCGGCCGTGCCGCCTGGAGTCTCGCCGGCGCTTTCGCCGCGCTGATGTTCGTGCGCGCCCGCATCCTGCCGGACGACTATTTCGCGCCGGTGCTCCGCCGCGCGGCGTGGCACGTGTTCGATCCGAACATTTGTATCGGGCGCATGGTGATCCTGATCGGCGTCAGCCTTGCCGGATACGGATTCCTGTTCGCCTGGTTCCGCCGCGTCTTCCCGGCGCGGGCCCATCTCCACGCGGCACTGGTGGTGGCTGGCGCGCTCGCGCTCTACTGGCTCTATGCCTACAATCCCGTGCACGCCGAGCGGCGCTATTACATGCGCACCATGCTGGTGCTCTTCACTCCTGCATTCGGAGCGATGGCGGCCGCGCTTGCGCTGCAGTCCGCCGGTTTGCTGCGCCGGCGGGTGCCGTATCTGCCGGCGCTGCTCTCGCGGTTGTCCTCACCGCAGGCCGCGCGCGCGGCGACGGGGGCGCTCGCCCTCGTCACGCTCATCCACGCGACGGAGACCGCGAAATTCGTGACAGCGTGGACACAATACAGGACCGCGCTGCGCGCGCTCGTCACCGGCAGTGCGTCCGATCCGGCGCTCGGCGATGCGGCTTTCGTTTCCTCGGCGCGGCTCGGCCCCGACCTCAACCGCCTCGCCTGGTTCTCGACCACGCCCTATTTGTCGGTGCTGGTGGCCGAACACCTGCGGCCCACGCGGCTCGCCATCGATCCGGCCGGGAATTATTTCTGGCTTTCATGCGCCACGGCAGCGAACAATGCGGCCGCCGACAACGCCATCCCGCGGGAAAGCCGCGCGCTGATCCGCCTCTATTCCTGCATGCACCGCGATTGAGCCACGCGCCGCGCGCGGCTAGCGCGTCGGCACCGGCTTCTCGCCGCGATAGTCGTAGAAGCCGCGCTTGGTCTTGCGGCCGAGCCAGCCGGCCTCGACGTATTTCACGAGCAGCGGACAAGGCCGGTACTTGGAATCGGCGAGACCCTCGTGCAGCACCTGCATCACCGACAAGCAGGTATCGAGGCCGATGAAATCGGCAAGCTCCAGCGGCCCCATCGGATGATGGGCGCCGAGCTTCATCGCCGTGTCGATCGCCTCGACATTGCCCACGCCTTCGTAAAGCGTGTAGATCGCCTCATTGATCATCGGCAACAGGATGCGATTGACGATGAAGGCGGGAAAATCCTCGGCGACGGCGATCGTCTTGCCGAGTCTCGCGACAAACGCCTTGCTCGTCTCGAAGGTCTGATCGCCCGTGGCGATGCCGCGGATAAGCTCGACCAGTTCCATCAGCGGCACCGGATTCATGAAATGAATGCCGATGAATTTTTCCGGGCGATCGGTCGAAGCCGCAAGCTTGGTGATCGAGATCGAAGACGTATTCGTCGCCACGATCGCGTCCGGCTTCAGCGACCGGCACAGTTCGGTGAAGATGTTGCGCTTGACCTCCTCCTTCTCGGTCGCCGTCTCGATCACCAGATCGCAGTCGGACAAGGCCTCGATCGTTTCCGCCGCCACGATATGCTTGAGGGCGGATTGGCGCTGCTCCTCGGTGATCGCCTTCTTGCCGACCTGGCGCGCCATGTTGCCGTTGATCGTGGCAAGGCCCGCCTTGATGCGGTCGGGCGATACGTCGTTGAGAAGCACGGTGAAACCCGCGAGCGCGCAGACATGGGCAATCCCGCTGCCCATCTGCCCCGCGCCGATCACCCCGACCTTGCGAATGCCTTGCGCCATGTGCTTTTCGTTTACCTCAGCCGCGCCCGAAAGGGGAGAGTGATTATTTCTTCAGCCTGCCAAGCTCGGCATCCAGTTCCGGCAAGGCCTGATAAAGATCGGCGACCAGCCCATAATCGGCCACCTGGAAGATCGGGGCTTCCTCGTCCTTGTTGATCGCAACGATAATCTTCGAATCCTTCATTCCGGCAAGGTGCTGGATGGCGCCCGAGATCCCGACCGCGATGTAGAGTTCCGGAGCCACCACCTTGCCGGTCTGGCCGACCTGCCAGTCGTTCGGCGCATAGCCGGCATCGACCGCCGCGCGCGAGGCGCCCATCGCCGCACCGAGCTTGTCGGCGACCGGCTCGATATACTTGGTGAAGTTCTCCCGGCTTTGCATCGCACGTCCGCCGGAGATGACGATCTTCGCCGACGTCAATTCGGGCCGGTCCGACTTCGACAATTCTTCACCCACGAACGACGACAGGCCGGGATCGGCCGGCGCGCCGACGGTCTCGATCGCGGCGGCACCGCCCTCCCCCGCCGCCTGGAAGGCGGCGGTGCGCACGGTGATGACCTTCTTGCGGTCCTTCGATTTCACGGTCTGGATGGCGTTGCCGGCATAGATCGGCCGCTCGAAGGTGTCGGGCGCGACCACCTTCGTGATCTCGGAAATCTGCATCACGTCGAGCAGCGCGGCGACGCGCGGCATCACGTTCTTGCCGCCGGTCGTTCCCGGCGCGAGCAGAACCTCGTAGGGCTCCGCCAGCGACACGATCAGAGCTGCGGCCGGCTCGGCCAGTCGGTGCTCGAGCGCATCGGCCTCGGCGAGCAATACCTTGCTCACGCCCTCGAGCCTCGCCGCCGCCTCGGCCACCGCGCGGCAGCCCTTGCCCGCCACGAGCACGTGAATATCGCCGCCGATCTGTCTTGCGGCGGTCACCGCTTTCAGCGTCGGATCGAGCAGCGTCTTGTTGTCGTGCTCGGCAAAAAGAAGAGTCGTCATCAGATCGCTCCCGCCTCCTTGAGCTTGCCGACGAGTTCGGCGACGGACGCCACCTTGGTGCCGGCTTTACGTCCGCCCGGCTCCGCCGTCGAAACGATTTCCAGGCGAGGGCTCACATCGACGCCGAGTCCTTCCGGCGTCTTTTCGTCGATCGGCTTTTTCTTGGCCTTCATGATGTTCGGCAAGCTCGCATAGCGCGGCTCGTTCAGCCGCAGATCGGTGGTGACGATCGCGGGGCCCTTCAGCCTGACCGTTTGCAGACCGCCGTCCACCTCGCGCGTGACCAGGACGTGATCTCCCTCGATCGCCACCTTGGAGGCGAAGGTGCCCTGAGGCCAGTTCAGCAGCGCGGCGAGCATCTGCCCAGTCTGGTTGGCGTCGTCGTCGATCGCCTGCTTGCCGAGAATGACAAGGCCGGGCTTCTCCTCGGCGACCACCGCCTTGAGCAGCTTGGCGACCGCCAGCGGTTCAAGCGTGGCGTCGGTCTTGATAAGAATGCCGCGGTCGGCACCCATGGCGAGCGCGGTGCGGATGGTTTCCGCGCAGGACGCTGCGCCCGCCGACACCGCCACTACCTCCGTCGCCTTGCCCGCCTCCTTGAGCCGCAACGCCTCCTCGACGGCGATTTCGTCGAAGGGGTTCATCGACATCTTGACGTTGGCAAGCTCCACCCCGGAGCGATCCGATTTCACCCGAATTTTGACGTTGAAGTCGACAACCCGTTTTACGGGCACCAAAATCTTCATCTCTGATCCTTCTGGCGCAGCGGCAGGCGCGGGCAAACTAATGGTGCGGCGCAGCGCGGTCAACGTGAGGCAATGCGTGCGACGCAGCCCTAGGATGTCGCGACACGAGGCGGTTCGACGCACTCGAACAGCCGGACGCCGGGGCGGCGAAGCAGCGGGAATAGGATCGCCCCTCCGGCCAGCCCACCGAGATGGGCCCAATAGGCGACACCGTCATTGGCCCGCGTCTCGACCTGCCATAGCTGTATCAGCGCCCAGCCCCCGATCACCCAATAGGCGCGTACGCGCAGCGCGATATAGAGAATGATGACGGTGATGCGCGCGCAAGGCCGCAGCAGCAGATAGGCGCCGATGACGCCGGCCACCGCCCCCGACGCGCCGCCGAGCGGGACGAACGAGCCGGGGGCGCTGGCCACATAGGTCAATGCCGCGGCGACGCCGCAGAGCAGGTAGAAAGCGAGAAAGCGCAGCGATCCCGTTGCCTCCTCGACATTGTCGCCGAACACGAACAGGAACAGCATGTTCCCGAACAAGTGCATCCAGCTGAAATGCAGGAATTGATAGGTCAGAAGCGTCAGCGCCGGCGGCCATAACGGCAGCAGATAGCTATTGCTGACGAGTGACGCCGGGATCACGCCAAAGGTGTTGGCGATGCCGGCCTGCACGCCGCCGTTGCTGGCGCTCAAGGCGGCAAAGGCCACGACATTGACACCGATCAGGCCCCAGGTGGCCCACGGCGTGACCGGTTGCCTGAAGGGATTGTCGTCCCACAGCGGCATCACCATGGTCGCCCCCGGACGTCTTACCGGTTCTGGCCGGGCACCCACAGCACGTCGGCTGCGCCCTTGTCGTTGAGATAGCGGCTCGCGACGAACAGAAAGTCCGACAGACGATTGACGTAGCGAATCACCGGCGCCGAAACGCCTTCGTCCTTCCTGTCGGCGAGTTCCACGATCGCGCGTTCGGCGCGGCGGCAGACCGTGCGCGCCAAGTGGAGATGCGCCGCCGCCTGCGAGCCGCCGGGCAGGACGAAGGATTGCAGCGGCTTCAGGTGCGCGTTGAGCGTGTCGATATCGCGCTCCAGCCGCTCCACCTGCGCATCGCTGACGCGCAGACGCTCCTGCCCCGGCAGACACAGGTCGGCGCCGAGATCGAAAAGATCGTTCTGGATGCGCCCCAGCATGGCGTCGACGAGCGTGTCGGATTTCGTGCCGAGCCGCGCGATGCCGATCACCGCGTTTGTCTCGTCGATCGTGCCGTAGGCGGCAACGCGAAGATCGTACTTCTTGCGCCGCTCGCCGTTGGCAAGCGCGGTCGTCCCGTCGTCGCCGGTGCGGGTATAGATGCGGTTGAGAACGACCATTTATTTCGCCATGGCCCAGACCGTGATCATGATGATCACGATCGCGACGAATTGCAGCAGCACGCGCAGGCGCATTAGCTTCTGCGAGGTATGCGGGGAGCCGCCGCGCATCATGTTGATGAGGCCGAGCACCAGCACGGCAGCCACCGCGGCGATGGCGAGCGGAACGAGGGCATAACTGAGAAAGTCTGACATGCGATTCCTTTTAGCACCTGACGGCGGCGCCTGCAGCAGTGCCGAGCCTCAATTTCAGGCTGTTTTCACGTTTTACAACGTAGCAGAGTCCTGATGTGATCCGAGATCCCATGAACGACAGAAACGCTTCCCTCAAGCCCCGTACTTTCGCCGCCCAAGCTCTCGGCCAGGACGAGCCGGTTACCAGGGCGATCGTGCCCCCCGTGCATATGGCCACCACCTTCGTCCGCGACCCGGACAACCAGTACCGCGCGGGCTATGCCTATGGCCGGCCCGACAATGCCACCGTGCGGCAGGCGGAGGGGCTGATCGCGGCGCTCGAGGGGGCGGAAGCGGCGATGCTGTTCGGATCCGGCATGGCGGCGGCGACCTCCGTTGTGCTCGCGCTCGAAAGGCCGTCCCATATCGTTGCCTCGAAGGTGATGTACTGGGCGTTCCGCGCCTGGCTCGGCTCGTGCGCGCGCTTCGGGCACAGCGTCGATTTCGTCGATACCTCCGATCTCGACGCGGTGCGCGCCGCCGTGAAGAAGGACCGGACGCGACTCGTCTGGATCGAGACGCCCGGCAATCCGCTCTGGACGATCAGCGATATCGCCGCCGTCGCCGAAATCGCGCATGCGGCCGGCGCGCTGTGCGCCGTCGATTCCACGGTGGCTACTCCGGTCTTCACCCGGCCGCTGTCGCTCGGCGCCGACATCGTCATGCACTCGGCCACCAAGTATCTCAACGGCCATTCCGACGTGATCGCCGGCGCGCTCGCCGCCGCCGACAGCGGGGGATTGTGGAAGAATATCGCGGCGACGCGCGCGCAGCACGGCGCCATACTCGGACCGTTCGAGGCATGGCTGCTGCTGCGCGGCTTGCGCACGCTCGATGTGCGCGTGCGGACGCAGACCGAAACCGCGATCCAGCTTGCCACGCGCCTCGCGAGGCACCCGAATGTCGTAGGCGTTCTCTATCCGGGCCTGCGTAACCATCCGGGACACGCCGTTGCCGCCAGGCAGATGACCGGCGGCTTCGGTGCGATGCTTTCCATTCTGGTCAAGGGCGGCGAGCACGCCGCTGTCGGCACCGCCGCGCGCGTGAGATTGTGGAAGCGCGCGACCTCGCTCGGCGGGGTCGAGAGCCTCATCGAGCATCGCGCTTCCGTCGAAGGACCGGACTCGCCCTGCCCGCCGGAATTGCTGCGGCTGTCGGCGGGTCTGGAAGATCCGGACGACCTCTTTGCCGACCTCGACCGCGCCCTGCGCGGCGCCAACGAATGAGGATTGCGATGAAAAAATATCTGTTTGGCCCGGCGCTTTTGCTGGCGCTGGCGATGCCGGCGAAGGCGCAGAGCGTCACCTGGCAGTTGATCAACGAATATCCGGCCACGGCCCTGACCGGCGAGGCGGACAGGTTCTTCGCCGACACGGTGAAAGACAGGACGAACGGCCGCGTGCTGATCGAGCCTGTTCCCGATGCAAAATCCGGGCTGAGGACGAAGGATCAGCTCAAGGCGGTGAGCGAGGGGCGCTACGCGATGGCGAACAGTTTCGCCGGCGCGCTCGCCGATGAAAGCGCGATCTTTCTTTTGTCGTCGCTGCCTTTCCTGACGCCGACACCCGAACATGCCCGCGCGCTCTACGAGGCAGCGGCCCCGCTCTACGAGCGGCTTTTCGCCGAGCGCGGGCAGAAGCTTCTCTATGTGTCGCCATGGCCGCCTTCCGGCGTGTGGTCGTCGGAGCCGCTGAGCGGGCGCGCGGCGCTGGCGGCGCTGAAGATCCGCACCTACGACAAGACCGGCACCGAGGTGTTCGGCCAGGTCGCGGCGGCCGCGAACGTCGTCTCCTTCGCCGATCTCAATGCCCGGCTCGAGAGCGGCGACATCAACGCGGTGCTGTCCTCCGGCGACGGCGGGGCCGGGCGGCAGCTCTGGAAATACCTGAAATATTTTTCCGAGATCACCTACGCCATCCCGCTGAGCTTCGGCTCGGTGTCGCTAGCCGAATGGAACAAGCTCGACGAGGCGACGCGGCGGACGATCGAGCAAGCGGGGCGCGAGACCACCGACCGGCAATGGCAGGCGATGAACGGGCGGGTGGAAAAGAACTATGCGATCATGCGGGAGAACGGGGTCACCATCACGCGGCCGCCGCTGGAGGTGACCGCCGCGCTCGCCGCCGCGGCTTCGAAATCGCTGATCGAGTGGCATACCAAGGCCGGCCCGGAAGCGGCCAGGGCCGTGCAGGATTATCAGGCGCGCAGCCTCAAGTGAGGGCGTCGAAGCGGGGCTCGGCAGCCGATATTGTCTGCGCGGGCTATGCGGCGAGGTGCTTCTCGATCTCGTAGACGGGAAGACGGACGAAATCCTTGTCGATCTCGAGCGCGATCGCCTGCCTGAGCTGGGGCGAATAGGCCGGCCGCAAAATACCGAGCGCGCGCGGTGGCGCGATCATCACGATGCGGCGGGCCTCGCCGGCGCCGACCGCGGCATCGAGGCGGCCGGCGAGATCAACCAGAAAGGCCTTTTCCTGCTCGTCGTGCCAGTCGGTCTGCTCGACCGCGCTGCGGGCGCGGCCGACCGAGCCGAAGGCGCGCCCCGGCGCGTCGCTGCCCTGCGCGCTGGTGATCGGGTTGCTCTGCTCGTAAACCTCTTTCGTCTGCAAATTCGGGAACATCTCGTCGCCCGCATTTTGCAGGATGAGAGCCTTGCGGCCGTCGCAGGCGACAACCCAGTCGCCTTGCCTGATCTTGACTTTGGTCATCGAAACCTCCGGCGGCAGGATAGGACGTGACGCAAACGGCGCCTTGCGCTGGATCAACGCGCTCGTGCGCGAGACCGTTGCAGGGCGGTTGCGCGAGCATGCCGCCTCTAGTTGCCGCCGTCGAGCAGGCGGCGGGCAATCACCTGCGCCTGAATTTCCGCCGCGCCCTCGAAAATATTGAGGATACGGGCGTCGCACAGGATGCGGGAGACGGGAAATTCCAGCGCAAAGCCGTTACCGCCGTGGATCTGCACGGCATTGTCGGCGGCCGACCAGGCGACGCGGGCGGCGAGCAGCTTGGCCATGCCGGCTTCCAGGTCGCAGCGGCGGCCGGAATCCTTCTCCCGCGCGGCATAATAGGTGAGCTGGCGCGCGATCAGGATTTCCGCCGCCATCATCACGATCTTGTCGGCGACCCGCGGAAAATCGGCGATCGGGGCGCCGAATTGACGGCGCTGCTGCGCATAGGTCAGCGCCTGGTCGAGCGCCGACTGCGCGACCCCGATGGCGCGCGCGGCTGTCTGGATGCGGGCGGATTCGAAGGTCTGCATCAATTGCTTGAAACCCGCCCCCTCGATCCCGCCGAGCAATCCCTCCGCCCGCACCTCGAAACCGTCGAAAGCGATCTCGTATTCCTTCATGCCGCGATACCCGAGCACGCCGATCTCGGTGCCCGACATACCCGGCGCCGGGAACGGATTGGCGTCGTCGCCGCGCGGCTTTTCCGCGAGCAGCATCGACAGTCCGCGATAGCCGCTCTCCTTCGGATTGGTGCGCACCAGGAGCGTCATCAGGTCGGCGCGCACCGGATGGGTGATCCAGGTCTTGTTGCCATAGACCTTGTACATCTCGCCCTCGCGCACCGCGCGCGTGGTCAGCGATCCGAGATCGGATCCGACATTCGGCTCGGTGAATACCGCGGTCGGCAGAATCTCGCCGGACGCGATCCTCGGCAGCCAGCGGCGCTTCTGGTCCTCGGTGCCGCTGCCGAGAATAAGCTCGGCGGCAATCTCCGAGCGCGTGCCGAGCGAGCCGACACCGATATAGCCGCGCGACAATTCCTCCGACACCACGCACATCGACTCCTTACCGAGTCCCATGCCGCCGTATTCTTCTGGAATGGTGAGGCCAAACACCCCAAGCTCCGCCATCTGCCCGATAACGCCAAGCGGAATATAGGCATTGGTGAGATGCCATTGCTGCGCGCGGGGGATCACCTCGCTCACGGCGAATTTGCGCATCTCCTCGCGGATCGATTCCAGCGTGTCGTCGAGCCCCGCCGTTCCGTAGGTCAGCTCCTGGCTGTTGCGAATCAGTTCCATCGCGCGCGCCCGCCGCTGCGCCGTATTGCCGTCGGCGATCATCACCTCGATCGCCGGTGTCATGCGCGCGGCCGCCGCCTGCGCCGGCACGCCGAGATCGGAAAGCCGCACGATCTCGCCCTGGCTCATCGGGATGCCGCCGAAAATCTGCGCGAGATACTCGCCCATTCCGATGCGCACGAGATGATCCTCGATCTCGCCGAGGCGCCCTTCCCGCTGCATCCGCTCGGCATAGCCGGCAAGCTGCCGCAGCGATTCCACATAGGTCGCAAGCCACGCGAGCCCGTGCGCGGCGCGCTGCTCGCGATCGAAGGCGCGCGCCCCCGGCCCGCCTTCGGCGAGAATGCGCTGGCGCGCCTTCAGCGTCGCCTCCGCGAGCAGCGCCTCGGCGGCGTCGGCCGCCTCCCGCGCCAGCACGCAGACGTTGCCGGACGGTTCGGTTCGGGACGATGTCAAAGCCATGATGCCGGTTTTCCCCCAACGCTTTTCCCGCAGCTTAGTGTGCAGCGCACAAAAATCAAAACCTGTCGGAAGGGCGGGTTCGGGCCGCGGCCCCGCGCGTTAACCCCCGGTAAACCACGTTTTCCAACATTTTAACCATTTTCCGCTTTCCTTCCCCGCATGGCTCAGACCCAAGGATCGCCGGCAGGCCTCGGGCCGAGATCCCCTGCGCCCAGCGCCAGGCTGCTCGGCAAGACCAGTCGCCTTATCGCATCGCTGTCGGTGCGCACGCGCATCGCCGTGATCGCGCTCATTCCGATCGCCGGCCTGATCGTCAACGCCATCGCCTTCACCAGAAGCGAGGCCGAGGTCGAGACCGCCTTCGCCGCCGCCCACCGCGCCGCCAAGATGGCGGAAGCGAGCGCCGACTATCAAAGCATGCTGGCCAATATCCGCATCCTGGCACGCGACTTTTCTTTCCAGCCGACCGACGAACAGGTGCGCGACTTCGCCAATCTCCGCGACCAGGCTTTCGAACGGCTGAACACGATCGACATCCAGTTGCGGCTCGCGGAGGCCAACAGCCAGCGCGCGGAAGCAGCCAATGCGCTCCAGACGCTGCGCGCGGGACTTGAGAATATCGCATCCAATTTCAACAAGATCATCGACGAGCAGCGCAAGCTCGGCTTTACCGAGCGGGAAGGCGTTCGCAAGCGGCTCCGCGACGGCAGCAACGCCGTGGACAGCATCATCAACAACGATGCGTCATGGACCGAAGACAATGATGCCCGCAAACTGACTACCCTTCTCGTTATGATGCGGCGCTACGAGGCCGAGTACCAGATCAGCCGCATGGAATTCGTGCAGCTCGCCTTCTTCAACAAGTTCGCTGCCTTCAAGGAATCGCTCGCCCGCGCCGAGGTCGATGCCGCGAAAAAGAATGAGCTGCTGCGCAAGGCGACCGACTACGCCGACGGCTTCGCCGACTGGATACGCGGCACCGACAATGTGCGCCCGCTGTTGACCATCATCGACGCCGACACCCAGCAGATGATGCCGACTGCCGACCGCCTGATCGGGCATGCCCGCGAACAAGCGGCCAAGGCCGATGCCGTGCTGAAGGCCTCGCAATCGCGCACACACTGGATCGTCGGCCTTGTCGGCTGCGCGGCGGTGCTGATCGGCCTTGGCCTGAGCTGGATCATCGGCCGCAGCATCACCGGCCCGCTCAAGGGGCTTGCCGGGGTGATGAAGCAACTCGCCGCCGGCGACACCTCGGCACGGATTCCGGCCACGCGCGCACACGACGAGATCGGCGACATGGCGCGCTCTGTGATCGTATTCCGCGATACCATGATCGAGCGCGAGCGGCTCGCCGAGGCGCAGAGCCAGACGAGCCGCGCGCGAGAGCGGCGCAGCGAGATCATTGCCGCCACAATCGCGCGGTTCGAGAAATCGGTCGGCGACGTGCTGAACAAGGTGCGGGCGGCGGCCGGCCAGATGGAATCCACCTCCGGCAAGCTCGACGACGCCGCCAATGTCATGGCGGCGGAGGCACATCAGGCGCAGCGGCGCGTTTCGACCGCCGCCGCCAACGTCACCACCGCCGCCGGCTCGGTCGAGGAACTCGCCGCCTCGATCAGCGAAATCTCGGCGCAGACGCATACCGCCACCGACGTCGCCCAGCGCGCGGTGGCCGAAGCGCGCCGCACGGTCAGGACGATGGAGGGCCTGAGCTGCGCGGCAACCCGCATCGGCGAGGTGGTAAGCCTGATCCAGTCGATCGCCGGCCAGACCAACCTGCTCGCGCTCAACGCGACGATCGAAGCCGCGCGTGCGGGAGAAGCGGGGCGGGGCTTCGCCGTGGTCGCATCGGAAGTGAAGTCGCTGGCGGCGCAGACCGCGAAGGCGACGCAGGACATCGCCGAGCAGATCGGGTCGATCCAGTCGGCGACCGCCGACGCGACGCAGGCGATCTCGCAGGTCAACGCCATCATCGGCGATATGTCGGCGATGGCCGCGAGCGTCGCCACGACCATCGAGGAACAGAATTCGGCCGTCACCTCCATCGCCGACGGCGTCACCACCGCTTCCACCGAGGCGCGCGACGGGGCGGAAGCGATGAGCCGCGTGGCGGCAGCCACCGCCGACGCCCGCGCCACCGCCGCCGATGTCCGCTCGGTCGCGGACGCGCTGGCGGCCGAGGCGGAAGGACTGGAAGGCGAGGTCCGCCGTTTCCTGGCCGAGGTCCAGGCGGCATAGAGCCGCCCCGCCGCTCTTGCATTCGCGCAAGCCGCGATGTGATGTGCGCTTCTGCGAGGGAACCGAAGTCTTGCCCGTGCTGAAACGCGCCTGGCGCATCGCGCTCGATGCCTTCTGGAAATTCAACGCCGACGACGGCTGGGCGATCGCCAGCCACATCGCGCTGTCGGCCTTGATGTCGCTGTTTCCGTTTCTTCTGATCATCACGGCCATGGCCGGCATATTCGGGTCGGCCGGTCTCGCCGACGAGGCGGCCAATCTCATCCTTGAAGCCTGGCCGGCGGAGGTCGCCGCGCCGATCGCGCTCGAAATCCACAGCGTGCTGGCGAGCGCGCAGGGGCAGGTGCTGACAGTGGGCACCGTCCTTGCCCTCTATTTCGCCTCGAGCGGGATCGAGAGCCTGCGCATCGGCCTGAACCGCGCCTATGGCGTGATCGATCCGCGCCCGATCTGGCTCGCGCGCGTGGAATCGATCGGTTATGTGATTCTCGGGGCGATCTCGATGCTCGCCTTGTCCTTTTTCGTGCTGCTGGCGCCGCTGATTTGGCGCGCCGCGCAGCGCCGTTTCCCGGCGATCGAACCGTTCAGCGACGTGGTGACGTTCTGGCGGCTGGCGATCGTCTCGCTGCTGTTGGTCGTCACGCTTTTCGTCGTGCACAAATGGCTACCCGCCGGACATCGCAAATTCCGCGAGATCGCGCCGGGCATTCTGGCGACTCTCGTGCTGTGGCTGATCGCCGGCACGCTGTTCGGCCGCTACCTCGCCGATTTCGCCTTCGCGTATTCAGTTTACTATGCCGGGCTCGCCTCGACCATGATCGCGCTAATCTTCCTCTATCTCACCGCTTCCATCTTCATTTACGGCGGTGAGCTGAACGCGGCGATCCTGCGGCGGCGCACCGCGGACGCCGGCAAGGATGCGGCCGGCTAGCCCCCGGCCGCCTCGCGCGTATCGTCGAGATTGCGCAGGCCCGCGCGCGGCGCCGAGACCAGCACGGCCATGTTGCCCGGCGCGTGCTGGTTCTTCCACATGAGCTGGTGCGCGTGCGGGATTTTGTCCCACGGAAAGACCTCGCTCATGCAGGGGTCGATCCGGCGGTCGAGCACAAACTGGTTCGCCGCGCTCGCCTGTTTCAGATGCGCGAAATGCGAGCCCTGGATGCGTTTCTGCCGCATCCAGACGTAGCGCGCGTCGAAGGTGATGTTGAAGCCGGACGTGCCGGCGCAAAACACAACCATGCCGCCGCGCTTGACCACGAGGCACGAGACCGGAAAGGTTGCCTCGCCGGGATGCTCGAACACGATATCCACGTCGCGCTTGCCAGTAATGTCCCAGATCGCCTTGCCGAAGCGTCGCGCCTCCTTGCTCCATTCGTTGTATTCGGGCGAATTGACCTTCGGGAGCTGCCCCCAGCAATTGAATTCCTTGCGGTTGATGACGCCCTTGGCGCCGAGACTCATGACGTAGTCGCGCTTGCTTTCGTCGGAGATCACCCCGATCGCGTTGGCTCCCGAGGCGGCACAAAGCTGCACGCCGAACACGCCGAGCCCGCCGGAGGAGCCCCAAACCAGCACGTTGTCGCCGGGCTTGAGCGTATGCGGCGCGTGGCCGAACAGCATGCGATAGGCGGTCGCCAGCGTGAGCGTGTAGCAGGCCGATTCTTCCCAGCTCAGGTGCTCGGGCTTCTTCATCAGTTGCCGCGACTGCACGCGGCAGAACTGCGCAAAGGAGCCGTCCGGGGTCTCGTAGCCCCAGATGCGTTGCGACGGCGACAGCAGCGGATCGCCGCCATTGCATTCCTCGTCGTCGCCGTCATCCTGATTGCAATGGACGATGACCTCGTCGCCGACCTTCCAGCGCCGCACCTTCGAGCCGACCGCCCAGACCACGCCGGAAGCGTCGGAGCCGGCGATGTGATAGGGCTGCTTGTGCACGTCGAGCGGGGAGATCGGGACGCCGAGCCCCGCCCAGACGCCGTTGTAATTCACCCCACCCGCCATCACGAAAATCAGCACCTCGTCCTCGCCAATCGGCCAGGTGGGCACGACCTCCATCTGCATGGAGGTTTCCGGCGGGCCATGACGCTCCTTGCGGATCGTCCAGGCATACATCTGCTCCGGCACATGCCCGAGCGGTGGAATTTCGCCGACGCCGTAAAGCGACTTCAGAGCGGCGAGCTTGGTGGACTTGTGCGCAACAGCCATGGCGCGTCTCCGGCTAGTTCCTCCAGTCTGCCGCAACCGATGTTGCACTGCAACAGGGCAATCCGCCATGCCGGAATGGAAGGGGAAAAGGTTCCGCCCGCGCTGACGCGGCGGGGACGCTTCTCTAAAATGGTTACGCCGCGTGGTTGAACCGCGGGGGCCAGAAAGCGGCAAACCTCCGCGCATACGGAGGAGTGCGACGATGGTGAGAGACATTATCGTTTGGCTGATCGTCGGCGGCGTCGCCGGCTGGCTGGCGGGCCTGATCGTGACCGGTTACGGCTTCGGGCTGATCGGCAATATCGTGATCGGCATCGTCGGTGCGCTGATTGCCGGCTGGCTATTGCCGCAGCTCGGGATCATCATCGGCGGCGGACTGATCGCGGCGATCATCAATGCCGTGATCGGCGCGGTCATCCTGCTGGTGATCATCGGCCTGATCAAACGCTAGTGCGGACGCTCCCGCCAACGCGGGAGCGTTTTCTGTCCTTCCCGAGAGAGCGGACGCCGCAAAGAGTATTGCGCACCGGCTTGTTGCGCTGCACAATTAGACATGGTTCGCGACAAGCCTTGGATCTTCCGCACCTATGCCGGGCACTCGACCGCGGCGCGTTCCAACGCGCTGTACCGGCAGAATCTTCTGAAAGGCCAGACCGGCCTTTCCATCGCCTTCGATCTGCCGACCCAGACTGGCTACGATTCCGATCACCCGCTGGCGCGTGGGGAAGTGGGCA
Organism: Pseudorhodoplanes sp.; assembly: GCA_035548355.1. GTDB lineage: Bacteria > Pseudomonadota > Alphaproteobacteria > Rhizobiales > Xanthobacteraceae > Pseudorhodoplanes. The sequence continues at coordinate 85,901 of DASZTD010000019.1, read as the reverse complement.
AGGTGGGCGTTCCGGTCGCTCATCTCGGCGACATGCGCGCATTGCTCGACGGCATCCCGCTCGCCGAGATGAACACGTCGATGACGATCAACGCCACGGCGCCATGGCTCCTCTCGCTCTACATCGCGCTCGCCGACGAGACCGGACAGCCGCGACGCGCACTGCAGGGGACGACGCAGAATGACATCATCAAGGAATATCTCTCGCGCGGCACCTACGTATTCCCGCCGGCGCCGTCTATGCGGCTGACCCGCGACGTGATCCTGTTCACCACGCGCGAAATGCCGAAATGGAACCCGATCAATGTCTGCTCCTATCATCTGCAGGAGGCGGGCGCGACGCCGGTGCAGGAAATCGCCTTCGCGCTCGCGACCGCAATCGCCGTACTGGACGTAGTGCGGGAATCGGGGGTGGACGGCGCGCGGTTCGGCGCGGTGGTCGGGCGCATCTCGTTCTTCGTGAATGCGGGACTGCGCTTCATCACCGAGATCTGCAAGATGCGCGCCTTCGCCGAATTGTGGGAGGAGATCACGCTCGAGCGCTACAGCATCGCCGATCCGAAGCAGCGACTGTTCCGCTACGGCGTGCAGGTCAATTCGCTCGGCCTGACCGAGCAGCAGCCGGAGAACAACGTCTATCGCATCCTTTTGGAGATGCTGGCGGTGACGCTGTCGAGGAAGGCGCGGGCGCGCGCCGTGCAATTGCCGGCCTGGAACGAGGCAATGGGTCTGCCGCGGCCGTGGGATCAGCAATGGTCGCTGCGCATGCAGCAGATTCTCGCCTACGAAACCGACCTGCTCGAATACGGCGATATCTTCGACGGCTCGAAAGAGATCGAAGGCAAGGTGGCCGAGCTGAAGATGCAGGCGAAGGAGGAACTCGAGCGGATCGACGCGCTCGGCGGGGCGGTGACGGCGGTCGAGACGGGCTACATGAAGCAGGCGTTGGTAGAATCAAACAGCCGCCGCCTGCGCGCGATCGAAAGCGGTGAACAGATCGTCGTCGGCGTCAACAGGTTCACCGAGACGGAGCCGTCCCCCCTGACCGGCGGCGATGGCGCCATTCTCACCGTCGAGGCGGAAATCGAGCGCGAGCAGGTGGAGAAGCTCAGCGCCTGGCGCGAAGCGCGCGATGGGAAGGCCGTGCGCGCGGCATTGAACGAGCTTGAAAGAGATGCGCGCGAGGGCCGTAACATCATGCCGGCCTCGATCGCCTGCGCCAAGGCCGGCGTCACCACCGGCGAATGGGGCGCGTTGTTCCGCGAGGTTTTCGGCGAGTATCGCGCCCCGACCGGGATCGGCCGCTTTGCGCGCGCGGCCGGCGGCGACGATCCGCTGCGCGCGCAGGTCGAACAGATCTCGCGCAGGCTCGGCCGGCCGATCAAGTTCCTGATCGGAAAGCCCGGGCTCGACGGGCATTCCAACGGCGCCGAACAGATCGCGGTGCGGGCGCGCGACGCAGGGATGGAGGTGGTCTATGGCGGCATTCGCTTCACCCCAGCCGAAATCGTCAAGACTGCGCTGGAGGAGGATGTCCACGTGATCGGGCTGTCGATTCTTTCCGGCAGCCATGTCGCGCTGGTGCGCGACGTCATCGATCGCATGCGACAATCGGGACTGGATGATGTTCCCGTGGTCGTCGGAGGTATCGTCCCGCCCGAGGATGCGCATTTCTTGGAGCATTACGGCGTCGCCGCAGTGTACACGCCCAAGGACTACGATCTCGGCCGGGTCCTTTCCGACGTCGTCCGGATCGTCGCCCAATCCGCAGAAAAAACCTGACATTTCAAGGCGCTATCACAAAGTCCGTTCAATCGCTTCGGCCAGCGTGCGCGGGCTGACCGGCTTCGTGAGATAGATATCCATCCCTGCACTGCGCGCATTGGCGCGATCTTGGGGCTCCGTCCGTGCCGAAATGCCGATCACCGGAATGCGCCCGTCCGGCAATGGCAGCGCGCGGATGCGCCGCGTCGTCTCGAGACCGTCAAGGCCATTGAGGGTGATGTCCATCAAAACGAGATCGTATCGGACTTTACCGAGAGCCTCGATGGCGGCTTCGCCCGAGGCGACGAAATCGGTGTGATGACCCAGCTCGCGCAGGACCGTATTGAGCACGACCCTTCCATAGGGGCTGTCCTCCACGCACAGAATCCGGCGCGGCGTGAGCCGGCCGTCGTTCCTCGCCGTCCCATGCTTGTCCGGGGCGCGCTTGTCGTTCACGGCCGCAAGCAGCACGGACAGCGTGAATGTCGACCCCTTCCCGGCGCTGCTCGTCACCGTCAGATCGCCGCCCATGGCGCGCGCGATCCGACGGACGAGGGTCAGGCCGAGCCCTGTACCGCCATAGCGGCGCGATACCGTCGCGCTGGCTTGCGAGAAAGGTTTGAACAGCTTGCGAATTTCCGTGGGCTTCAGCCCGATGCCGCTGTCGGACACCGCGAAAACAATCCACAACTTGCCGCCTTTGGCCGGCTTCGCGGATGCCTGCAGCTTCACCGTCCCGCGGGCGGTAAATTTCACCGCGTTGTCGATGAGATTTTCCAGAGCGGCGCGCAATCGAACCGGATCGCCGATAACGCGTTCCGGAAAGTCGCTCGCGATCGCGACCTCGGATTTAAGCCCGGTTGTCTGTGCGCGGGCTGCGAGCGATGCTCCGACATCCTCGGCAAGCTGCCGCGGCGAAAACGCATCGTCGCGCAGAACCAGCCCGATCGCATCGGCGCGCACGGCATCGCAGACGATGGTGGTCAGTTGCGCGAGATGCTCCGCCGCGCTCTTGACGCTAAGTGCCCAACCGCGCGCTCTTTCGTCCAGCTCCGACGCCGCCAGCAATTCCGCATGCGCAAGAATCCCGGTGAGCGGAGTGCGGATATCATGCGCAAGCGCGGCAAGCGCCGTCTCGACGGCACGTGCACAAGCCTTTCGCGCCGTTGTTCGTCGCGCCGGCCGGCCAACCCGCTTTGATGTCCGCTTTCCAGCCATAGTCGTATCCGCCTGAGATGCTGGCGCGAATAGGCGCCACAAATCTTCAGCCTTTCGGCAGGCCAAGCATGCATCTTATATCGGCCGGGACGGCTCCTGCCGCCCGCAATTCTCTTAAACTTGTTGATTTCGTCGATTTGGAAAGCTTGCGGCCGTCGCTATCCAAGATCAGCCGATGGTGGTGATAGCGCGGCGGCGCAAAGCCGAAGAGGGCCTGCAGGATGCGATGCACGGATGTCGACGGAAAGAGGTCGAGGCCGCGCACCACGTCGGTTACTCCCTGCGCCGCATCGTCGATGACAACAGAAAGATGATAGCTGTTGGGTGTGTCCCGGCGCGCGAGGATAACGTCCCCCCACAGATCCGGCTGCGCGCGCGGCCTCGACGATCCGTTGTCACCCATCTCGTCCCAATACAAGGGGCCCGTCCTGGCAATCGCGGCTGCCATGTCAAACCGAAGGGCATAGGGAGCGCCGGCTTCAATCAACCGCCGACGCTCCTTATCGGGCAGCGATTTGCTCATGCCCGGGTAGCGGATACCCCCGTCGGGGTCTCGCGCCACGACCTCGCCCGCCTTCTCGCGTGCTGCCGCTAGGCGTGCGATCTCGCTGCGACTTTCAAAAGCGGGATAGACGAGTCCCATTGCGTCCAGCCTGCCGATCGCCGCCCGATATTCGGCAAGGTGCTCGGATTGGCGGCGCACCGGTTCCGCCCATGTTATTCCGAGCCAGCGCAGGTCTTCGTAGATCGCGTTCTCGAATTCCGGCTTGCACCGCCTGTCATCGATATCTTCGATCCGCAACAGCATGGTGCCCCCCGCAGCGCGCGCCATCTCGAAATTCAGAAGCGCGGAAAAGGCATGACCCAGATGCAGATAGCCGTTCGGGCTCGGAGCAAAACGGAAAACGGGTGGACGCATTATTTTCCTTGCCATGCCGTGCGCGGGCGGAGCATCCATCATATATCGAATTGGCCTTCGCGGGCCGCGTCGTCCAGCCGATCCAGCACGGAATGTCCACCTTCCTTCATAGCCAGGCTGAACTCGAAGCGGCGCTCGCGCATCTGATCATCGCCGATCCGAGGCTCCGTCCGATCGCGGAGAAGGCTGGGGCCTTTCAGCTTCGGCGGCGCGACGGCGGCTTTGCCGGTCTTTGCGCGATCATCTGCGGACAGCAGCTTTCGACTGCGAGTGCCGCCGCCATTCGCAATCGGCTTTTCGCAGCCTTCGATCCATTCCATCACGACGCGGTGCGGACCGCGCGCACCGACAAGCTCAAGCGCCTTGGGCTGTCAGCCTCGAAAATCAAGGCGATCAAGGCCATCGCCACCGCAATCAGCAGCAGCCAGATCGACCTAAACGCCATCGCCAATCTGCCGGCGGATCAGGCGCACGAGGCACTCGTCAAGTTGCACGGCATCGGACCGTGGACCGCCGACATCTATCTTCTGTTCTGCCTGGGGCACGCCGACGCCTTCCCGGCGGGTGACCTCGCCGTGCAGGAAGCGGTGCGCATTGGGCTGAACCTTCGCAAGCGCCCGGACGCAAGAAAACTGATCCGTATCGCCGAGGCATGGCGCCCGTGGCGCGGTGTCGCGGCGCATCTGTGGTGGGCCTACTATCATGCCGTGAAGCGACGAGAAGGCGCTCCGGTCGAGGTCGCGAAAAAAATTGGCCGCCCGCCGGGCAAGCGGGCAGGATCTCCAAAACCCGAATCGGCGAGAACAAGGAAAAGAGCGAATGGCCGCTGAACTCGATGGGCCGCGACTTGAACCGCGTGGCAGGGCGAAACGCCTTGTTGTCTTCCTCCACGGCTATGGGGCCGACGGAAATGACCTGATCGAAATCGGAAAGGTGTGGCAAGCGCGTCTGCCGGACACAGCATTCGTCTCCCCGCATGCGCCTGAGCCTTGCGGGCAGGCTCCGGTGGGGCGCCAATGGTTCCCGCTCTTCACCCGTGATACGAATGAACGCTGGACCGGCGTCAGCAAGGCCGGACCTATTCTCGACGCGTTTCTCGACAAGGAATTGTCACGGCGCGGCCTCGAATCGTCCGCACTCGCGCTCGTCGGATTCAGCCAGGGAACGATGATGGCGCTGCATGTCGGGCTGCGGCGCGTGACGCCGCCGGCGGCCATCGTCGGCTATTCCGGCCTGCTGGCGCTGGACGAGAAAGCCACCGCCGAATCGGTTGCCGGACAGATCCGCTCACGGCCACCGGTGCTGCTCGTCCACGGGGACAAGGATGAACTTATTCCGGTTGGCGCCTTGTTCCATGCGGCCCAGACGCTCGCCGCGCTCGACGTGCCCGTCGAATGGCATATTTCCAAGGGTATCGGTCACGGGATAGACCAAGAAGGCCTGCGCCATGGTGGCGAATTCCTCGCACGGCGATTCGGGCTGCCGTAACGTAAAGCCGCGCCGTATCGGGGCCAACCGCTCCCTTCACAAGCCTGTCACGCTCCCGTATAAATTACGGCGCTGCACGGCTTGCAGCGCAGGGATCAAGAGGAGCCCTTGAACGTTCACGTATCGCCCAGCGGCTTTCCCGCTCTGGTGTTGAATGCGGACTTTCGGCCGCTGAGTTACTACCCGCTGTCGCTCTGGTCGTGGCAGGACGCGATCAAGGCCGTTTTCCTCGAGCGCGTGAACATCGTCGCAAACTACGATCGCGCGGTGCATTCGCCGAGCTTCGAGATGAAGCTGCCGAGCGTCGTGTCGCTGAAGACCTTCGTGAAGCCTTCGGCCTATCCGGCCTTCACGCGGTTCAACGTTTTCCTGCGCGACAAATTCTCCTGCCAATATTGCGGTTCGGACAATGATCTCACCTTCGATCACCTGATTCCGCGTTCGCGCGGCGGCCATACGACCTGGAGCAACGTGGTGGCGGCGTGTTCGCCGTGCAATCTGAAAAAAGGCAACCTGACGCCGGAGGAAGCAAAGATGTTTCCTTCGCAGATGCCCTTTCAGCCGACAGTGCAGCATCTGCATCGCAACGGCCGCCTGTTCCCGCCGAATTACCTTCACGAATCCTGGCTCGACTATCTCTATTGGGATACCGAACTCGATCCTTGATCGCGGCCGCGGCGATCATCGTTCGAGTCGAGACCGGAAGCCTCGTGTCCGCGCTTTGGCATTTCGGCTCCGATCGGATGTAACCCGGCGCGACACCCGAAAGACCGATGCGCGGACAGCCGCGCGGCGCATCAACTGGCGACAGCTCATATATGTCCTGGCTCGTTTTTGCCTTTTCCGGTCCGGTGTTGTGGGCTCTTTCGACGCATTTCGACAAATATCTGGTCGAGAGATATTTTAAGGAAAGTAACGTCGCCGTCCTGCTCATCTTCACGGCGCTGACCGGTCTCGTCTTTCTTCCCGTCGTCTGGTTTTTCGAACCGCGCGTGCTGGCGCTCGACCCTTCCCCGATCGCGCTGATGACCGCCTCCGGCGTCATCTACATGAGCGCATTGTTTCTCTATCTGCGCGCGCTTCAGCATGAGGAAGCGTCGATCGTAGTGCCGTTCGCTCAGGCCGCGCCGTTGTTTGGCTATGTCCTCGGCTATCTGATCCTCGGGGAGGTGCTGACGCCGCGGCAAATTCTCGGAGGGGGGCTGATCATCGGTGGCGCCTTGTTGACAGGATTACGCCTCGGCGGCCCGGCGCGCTTTCGCGTTCAGACCGCCGCTCTGATGGTCGCCTGCGCGCTTTTGATGTCGCTCTCCTCGCTCACTTTCAAAGTGTTCGCAATCAGCGATGATTTCTGGCCGACGACATTCTGGATGTTTGCCGGCCAAGCGGTGTTCGGCGCGGTCCTGCTGCTCGTGCCGGATTACCGAGTCGGGCTCGCGCAAATGATGCGGACAAATCCCGGCGCGCTGATTGCGATCAACGGCGTCAACGAACTGATTAATCTCGGCGGCAGCCTTGGCACTCGCTATGCGCTTCTTCTCGCACCGCTGAGCATCGTGCAGGCGGTAAGCGGCACGACGACGATTTTCGTATTCCTGTTCGGCGTTCTGATTTCGGCGTTTCTTCCCTCGCTCGGGCGGGAAGATTTGTCGCCGCGCAATTTACTTCAGAAAGGAACGTCCGCCGCGCTGGTCGCACTCGGCGTCTATCTGGTCAACAGCGGCGGCATAGAGCCATGATCCCGCAGCTCGTCATTTTCGACTGCGACGGCGTTCTGATCGACAGCGAGATGATCGCGTGCCGCGTCGACGCCGAGTATCTGACCGAGATCGGTTTTCCCATGACCGTCGGGGACGTGCTCGACCGCTATGTCGGTCAAAGCGCCGCTTTCATGCGGCAGGACATCGAGGAGCGGTTTGGCCGGCCGCTGCCTGGCGATGCTTTGACCGCCATGGAGCGGCGCCTTGCCGCCGCGTTCGACCGCGAGCTGAGGCCAATCGCCGGCGTCGCGGGCGCCATCGATCGGATCCCTGGAAAGACCTGCGTTGCCTCAAGCAGCACACCGCAGCGCATCGAGCATGCCCTTCGTGCGACGGGTCTGTTCGAGCTTTTTCATCCGCGCATTTTCAGCGCCGTTCAGGTTGCGCGCGGCAAGCCTGCGCCCGACCTGTTCCTGTTCGCCGCCGAGCGAATGGGTGCCAGTCCAGCCGATTGCGTGGTGATCGAGGACAGCCCCGCGGGCGTCGCAGCGGCCCGCGCTGCAAACATGAGCGTGATCGGTTTTGCCGGGGCAAGCCATTGCGGCCCGCGCCATGACGAGCGTTTGCGCGCGGCGGGAGCTTCGACGATCTTGACCAAGATGGACGACCTGCCGAACCTGCTCGATCTCCTGGTGCGGCGGCGCACGTGAAATCGAGCTAGCCGCCCGGCAGCATGCGATCGAGCACCCGGTCGCGCCGCACGAACTGGTGGTAGACCACGGCCGCGACATGCAACCCGACGAGGCCGAGCATGACATAATTGGCAAGGATGCCGTGGACGTCTCCTGTCCAGGCCCATCCGGGGGCGCGTGTAGCAATCAGCTTCGGGAATTCGATGCCGAACATGACGACTGCGAAACCGCGCCAGGATGCATTGATCCAGCCGAGCAACGGCACGACGAAGAGCAGCGCGTAAAGAAGCCGATGAACGACGCGAGCGCTCGCTACTTGCCATGACGGGATGCCGTCGAGCGGTTCCGGCTCGCCATGCGCGAGGCGCCAGCCGAGGCGCGCCAGCGCCACCAGCAGAGCAAGCATGCCGACCGAGAAATGGGTGTTGATCAGCGTGTCCGGCTGGGTGTTCCGCCCGATATGCGGCATGATCCAGCCGATCACGAACTGCACCACCAGCAGCAGTACGATGATCCAGTGAAGCGATTTTGCCGTCGCCGTGTACCGCGCAATCGAGGGAGCCATCTATTTCGCCGCCTGCAATTTGGCCGTGCGGATCGCCGCTGCCATTCCTTTCGCCGCCAACCCGGCAAGGCCGAGGGAAATCAACACATTATAGCCGGCCAGGGAAAGACCGAGGAAACGCCACGCCGCCTCGTCGCAGCGGACGACGCGCACACTGTTGAGCTGCTGCAGAAGGCCGCCGGTGGAGCCGAGGCTGTTCAGCGGCCCTGAGCACTCCGTAGGCCCCGGCCACCAGCGCCATTCAATCCCGGCATGGTAAGCTGCGAGCGCGACGTTGATCGCCATGGCAGCCCCGATCGCGGCAAAGGCAAGCGCCAGCACCCTGCGCGAGGCGCCATAACCCGCGCCGAGTGCAATCATCAGGGCGAGCGGGATCGACACGTAATAGGCGATGCGCTGATCGAGGCAGAGTGGGCAAGGCTGGTAACCGAAGCCATACTGGAAGATAAAGGCGCCGAGTATGGTCGCCGCGCCCGCGAGCGCAATCAGAAGGGCAGGAAGCCTGATTGAATCGTCGTTCATGCGTCACATTCCTTTGGTGCGCCCGCGGAGGAGATAATGCGCCGGGCGCGGGCTGTCGAGTTGACCGGCCGGCTTTCGCCGGTATGATCCCGGTCCATGCCCCTGTGGCGGAATTGGTAGACGCGCCTGACTCAAAATCAGGTGTAGCAATACGTGCTGGTTCGAGTCCGGCCAGGGGCACCAATTTCCAATCAAATTACGCTGACCAATACCTTCGCCCTCCCACAAATAATTCTTGATGCGCCTGCGGCGGAATTCCAGCCTCAGACGTTAGCGAGGCTGCATAACGATCGGGGCTATCGGTGACGATCGGGCGGTTGAAGCGGGTTTTTTGGCCGGTGGCGACTGCCATAGCCGCCGGCCTCGCATGGTCGAACGGCGCCCTGGCCGCCGATGCAAGGGCCGGGGCGTCGGAAGTGGTCTTTATCTTCCAGCTCATGTTGCTGATCTTCGTCGGCCGGTCGCTGGGCGAAATCTTCCAGCGATGCGGACAGCCGGCGGTCACCGGCCAATTGGTTGCCGGAATCTTGCTCGGCCCGACGGTGCTCGGCGCCCTGTGGCCCGACGCCCAGCACTGGCTTTTTCCGCCAGAGCAGAAAGAACAGAAGGCGATGCTCGATGCCGTGTCACAGCTCGGCATCCTGATGCTGCTGCTGCTGACCGGGATGGAAACCGACCTGCATCTCGTGCGGCGAGCCGGCAGGGCGGCGCTGAGCGTTTCGCTGTCCGGCATCGTCGTTCCATTCGCCTTCGGCTTCATTCTCGGTCAGTTCCTGCCCGACTCGATGATCCCAAATCCGCAATTGCGGATCGTGACATCCTTGTTTCTCGGCACGGCCCTCTCCATCGCGTCGATCAAGATTGTGGCGATGGTCGTGCGCGAGATGAATTACATGCGCCGCAATCTCGGCCAGATCATCGTTTCGTCCGCGATCATCGACGACGCGGCCGGCTGGATCATCATCTCGATCATTTTCAGTCTCGCGCAGCACGGGGCCGTCGACATCTGGAGCGTCGCGCAGGGCATCATCGGCACGCTGGTTTTTCTTCTGGTCAGCCTAACGATCGGCCGGCGCGTGGTGTTCTTCATCATGCGCTGGACCAACGACAATTTCGTCAGCGACGTGCCGGTGGTCAGCGTCGTGTTGCTGATCATGGGCGGCATGGCCCTGGTTACCCATTTTATCGGTGTTCACACCGTGCTGGGTGCTTTCGTGGCCGGCGTCCTGGTCGGAGAATCTCCCATTCTCACACGGCATGTGGACGAGCAACTGCGCGGCCTGATCTCCGCACTGTTCGCACCTGTGTTTTTCGGGGCCGCGGGTCTCGGCACCGATCTGACAATCCTGAAAGACTGGCATCTTGTGCTGCTGACGGCAGGCCTTGTGGTGATTGCGAGCGCGGGCAAGTTTGGCGGCGCCTTTATCGGCGGCGAAATAGGCGGGTTGAACAAGCGCGAATCATTGGCGCTCGCGCTTGGGATGAACGCGCGCGGCTCGACCGAAGTGATCATCGCAACCATCGGCCTGTCGCTCGGAGCGCTGAGCCAGGACCTGTTCTCGGTGATCGTTGCGATGGCCGTCATCACTACCATGGCCATGCCGCCGACGCTGCGCTGGGCGCTGCGCCGCGTTCCGCTGCGGAAGGATGAAGAAGAGCGGCTCGACCGCGAAGCGTTTGCGGAGCGCGGCTTCGTCACCAATCTGGAGCGCCTGCTGCTCGCCAGCGACGATAGCGCGAACGGACAGTTCGCCTCGCGCATTGCCGGCCTGCTCGCAGGTCCGGTTGGAATGCCGACCACGATCTTACATATCGACGAGACAATCGCCGCGGCGAAAAAGAGCGAGACGAATCCGGAGCAACATACCGCCGAGGCGGCGATCAAGGCGTCCGCCGAGAAGAGCCAGCCGATGGCAAAGGCCGTCGCGAACGAGGTGGATGTGACGGTCACCATCGCCGACCGCCCCCCGCGCGAGGCGATCGCGGCCGAAGCCAAGAAAGGCTACGATCTTTTGCTGATCGGCCTCGGCAAGTCGACGTCCGTCGCCGGCGTTTTCAGCCGCGGCATTTCCGAAATCGCCGGCAGCTTCGAGGGACCTATCGCCGTCGCCATCGCGCGCGGGCGGCACAAGAAACGTCCTCTACGCAGCCGGTTCAAGATCCTCGTTCCGGTTACCGGCACGGGCGTCTCGCGGCGCGGCACCGAGGTGGCGCTCGCGATTGCCCGTGCCGCCCGCGCCCCGATCACGGCGTTGTATGTGCGTTCCGGCGCCGAACCCGCCACCAGGGGGCGCCGGCGGCGTATCCGCCAGGCTCTTGCCATGCAGCGTTCGGAACGCGCGATCATGAAGGATGTCGCCGCAATGGGCGACAATTTCGACGTTCCCCTCAAAATCGCCTCCCGCACGAATGACGCGCCGGAGCAGGTAATCCTGCGCGAGGCAAGGCGCGGCGGCTACGATCTGATCGTGATGGGCGTGAGCCGGCGGCCGGGCGAGCGGCTGTTCTTCGGCCGAGTCGCGCAGTCCATACTGGAGAATGACGAATTTTCCATTCTTTTTGTCGCGAGCGAGGCCTACGCTGCGGAAGCAAGGCCTGCAGAGAAGGAAGAGGTCGCACGATGAACGAGGACAGGTTCAACGTCAGCATCCGCAAGTTCCTGAAAGAGGTCGGCGTGACCTCCCAGCGCGAGATCGAAAAGGCCGTGCGCGAAGCGCTCGCCCAGGGCAAACTCGCCGGCAACGAAAGGCTTCAGGCCAAGGTTGTCCTTACGCTCGAACGGGTCGCTTTAACGCATACCGTTGCCGGTACGATCGAGCTTGGTTGATTACTGGAGGAATTCCGGCGAGATCAGTTGCGGCAGGAAAAGGGACACTTTCGGCCACACGATCACAAGCGCGAGGACGAGCAACATCGGCACTAGCATAAGCCCGGTATCCTTGATCGCATCGCGGATTCGAATACCGGCGACCGAACACGCAATCATCAGGCACAGGCCGTAAGGCGGCGTCACCAGCCCAAAGGCGAGGGAAACGATCCCGATCATCGCAAAATGCACCGGATCCATATGAACCGTCTTTGACAGCGGCTCGAGGATCGGCGCACAGATGATGATTGCAGGAATCGCGTCGAGGAAGCAGCCGACAAAAAGAAAGACAAAGGCGATGAAGAACCCCGTCGCCGCAAAGCCCATACCCCAGGTCGATACGCCGGTCAGGATCGCTTCTGGAATCTTGTAATAAGCGAGCAGCCAGCCGAAACAGCTTGCGGTGCCGACGCAGAACAGCGCGATGCCCGAAAGCTTTCCGGTATCGAGCAATGCCGCATAGAGCCCCTTCATATCCATCTCGCGATAGACGAGAAGCGACAGGAGCGCCGCGTAAAGAACCGCGATGCAGGCCGATTCCGTCGCCGTGAACCAGCCGAAAATCTTGCCGCCGATGATGATGCCAGGCGTCATCAGCGCGGGAATGGAGCGCCAGCAAGCGCAGAAGAATTCATGCCAGGTCGAGCGCGGATAGGTGGGATATTTGCGCGCCTTGGCATAGGCATGCACCGTCGCCATCTGAGCGAGCCCGATCAGCAGCCCCGGGACGATGCCGGCGAGAAACAAAGCGCCGATCGAGACGGTCAGGATGCCGCCCCACACGATCATCAGGATCGACGGAGGGATGATCACCGCGAGAACGGCCGATACCGCCGTGATCGCCACCGAGAATGACAGGTCGTAGCCTTCCTTCGTCTGCGCCTCGATAAAGATTTTCGACTGGCTTGCGGCATCGGCCGTGGACGAGCCCGAAATGCCGGCAAAGAAGATCGAGAGGACGACGTTGATCTGCGCGAGGCTGCCCGGGAAATGCCCGACCATCGTGCGCGACAACTCCATCAGGCGGTCGGTTGTACCGCCGACATTCATCAGGTTCGCCGTGAGCAGGAAAAACGGCACTGCGAGCAGGATGAAGGAATTGTAGGCATTGAAGGTCTCCTGCATCAGGGCCATTGTGTCGAGATGCGGCTCGATCGCGAGAATCGGCAGACAGGCGAGTCCGAGCGCGAAGGCTACCGGCACCCGCATGAACATGAACAGGAAAAAGCAGCCGAACAGAATCAACGCCGCCTGTCCCGGCGACAAGACGGCACCCATCATGACGCGGCGACCCCCGAGAGGATTTTCAGATCGTCCAGAAATTGCTCGCCGAGAAAGACGATCCAGGTCACGCCGGCAAAAGGCCAGGCGATGTGAATCAGCCACAACGGCAGGTCGGCAAGTTCGGATGTACGTCGCCAGGCAAATTGCGTGAATTCGATCCCGGCATAGATGAAAATCACCGCCATCGCGAGAACGCCGAGCCGCCCGAGCAACCGCGCCAGAGCCTCGCCGCGCGGCGACATTTTCGGCCACACATCCACTTCAAAATGGGTGGATTCGCGCACTCCGATCATCGCTCCGATCATGATCGTCCAGATGAAGAGAAAGCGCGCCATCTCCTCGGTCCAGATGTAGGACGGGATCAGCGCGGTGTAGCGCGAAAAGATTTGCAACGAGACGGGAACAACGAGGACGGCGACAGAAATCGCCATCACGAAGGATAGTGCATTGGCGTACAATTGCGTGAACCTACGCCACGCGGAAAGGAAGACCGCGTCATTCATGAGAACAAATCTTATGAGAGACAGGACGCCCGGACCTCGTCGCTGAAGCGCATCGGTCCGGCCGCGATTCGACTAGTTCGAGCCCTTCATGCTCTGGATTTTGCCGTAGATCTGCTCCGCGCCGATCTCCTTGGCATAGGCAGCCATCACGGGCGCGACGAGCTTCTCCATTTCGGCCCGATCCTTGAACGGAATGCGCTTTAGCTTGCCGGCCTTTTCCAGGGCTTCGAGCTTTGCCGAATCCTCCGAGGACTCGATCTGGCGTCCATAGGCGCCCGCTTCCTTGCCTGCCTTGAGAATTGCCTCTTGCAAATCCTTCGGCAAGGACTTGAAGGTCTTCCCGGAGAAGCAGAGCGGGCGAATGGTGATGGCGTGCTCTGTCATTGCCAGGTTGGGAGCCACTTCGTAGAACTTCATCGATTCGACGCCCGCGGCTTCATTCTCGCCGGCCGAAATGACGTTGTTCTGGATCGCATTGTAAACTTCGTTGTAGGCGATGACCGTCGGCGACATGCCGGCCGCGGCAAAGGTCTTCGACCAGATCGGGGCGCCTTGCACGCGGACCTTCAATCCTTTCAACTCGGCCAGCGAGCCCATCGGCTTGTTGATGAAGATGTTGCGCACGCCGCCGCCGGCATAGCCGATCAGCATCACGTCGGCCTTTTCGGCAATTTCGTCAGCCACCGGCTTCAGGACGTCGGCATCGAGGACCTTGTTCCAGTGCGCGAGGCTGGAAAACAGGAAAGGCGCATCGATAAACGGCGCCGCCTTGGAGAAGGTCGACATATGCGCCGGGGACACCACGGCATAGTCGACCGCTTTGCCCTGCGCCATGTATTCGAAATATTGCTTCTCCAGGCCGAGCGACGAGTTGCGGTGCAGCACGAAGTTGATCGGCTTGCCATAATATTTTTTTACCAGCTCCTCGAACTTGAGCATGGTCTTGTTGAAAGCATGGTCGTCGTTGAACTGGCTCGCGCCGTTCAGCGTGATGATTTGCTGCGCCTGAGCGCCTGGTAAAGCCGACAGTGAAAAGAAGAATGCCCCGGCGATGACGCCGGCCAGAGACTGCCTCATAGGTACCTCCCAAGCGCGTTCGGGCTCTCATGGCCCTTTTAGTCAGACTAGCTGCGGCCCGGGAAAAAGCTATGCGAGAGTGCCTGCTGCGACATTCCGTCGCTCGAACATGCGCTCCATTTCGCGGCGCACACGAATGGCCGGATCGCTGGCGTCATATTCGACATCCGCCCAGCGAATGCACTCGCCCTCGGCGATCGCGCGCTTGAGCTTGACCTGATGGGCAAGACCGAGCGGCAGATAGCCGGCATCGAGCGAGACGTCCGCCGGCGTTTGCTTCCCCCAGACGCAGAAACCGCCCTCGCCGTCGAGAATCTCCCCGGCGCCGAGGTTTCGTTTCGCGGTTGCGACAACGTCGGAATGATGACCGATCGGGCAACCCGTCGGCTCCTTGCGCAGCGCGGCCGAGGCAATAGAGATACCGAGCTCGAGCCCGATCATGTGGACCGGGCGGTAGAGCGCAGCGTACCGACCCGAACGGTCCGGCATGAGATGATATTCGCGAAAGCAGCGCCGCGCGTAGTCACTCTCGCCCTCGAAAACAACGAAGGTGCCCATTGCCAGATGATGCGGCACGTCGCGCTCCTCGCGATCGACGGAAGAGACGACCTCCGTCACGCCGGACTTTTCCAGCGCGCCCCCTTCGCTCCTGGGCTTGCAGATATCTGCAAGCTCGAAACGGCTCGAGGGCGGGAAACTCAGGCCCTGTGTCTGCGGAACGAGACCGGTGGCGTTGCACACCGCCGTCATCTCGATGCCGGACTTCGTGCCGTCGATAAAGGAATTGAACATCTTCGGGTTTATGGATCCGCGATCCTTGATCTGAAGATACTTGTCGAGAATCGTCCATACCGTTTCCGGCGTCGAGCGATGATAGGTCGGGTGATAACGTGTGCCCTTCCCCGCCGCGATGACCTTGAACCCGCATGCGCGCGCCCAATCCACGTGTTCGCAGATCAGCGCAGGCTGATCGCCCCAGGCCAGGCTATAGACGACTCCGGCCTCCTTCGCCTTGCGCGCAAGCAAAGGCCCGGCGAGCGCATCGGCTTCCACATTCACCATGACGATGTGCTTGCCGTGAGCGATGGCCGCGAGCGCGAATCGGATGCCGTTTCTTGGATCTCCGGTTGCCTCGACGATCACATCCATATCGGCGAAAGCGATCAGCGCGTCCGCGTCTGAGGTCACATACGTGCGTCGCCGCTTAAAGGCGTCGCCGAGAGACGAGGCCGAGTAGGCCTGCTCATCCCAGCCGGCGGTTTTCAGTTGGCTGCGCGCCCGCTCCACATCCAGATCGGCGAGCCCGACGAGATGCATTCCGCACGTGCGATAGACCTGTGTGAGAAACATCGTGCCGAATTTTCCCGCACCGATCAGACCAATGCGTACGGGGCGGCCGGCTTCCTCCCGCTCGATCAACTTTGCATGCAAATTCACAGTCAGTTCCTATTGGCACAACGAACGAATGACGAAGGTCTCGACAGCGCATTCTCCCTCGGCGGGCGTCCGCCCCGAAAGCCAAATGCGCGCAGGGCATTTTTGCGTCGCCTGGGTTTCGAGGCTCTTGCCGGAACCAAACCCCTTGCTCTTGCAGATCGCCTCGGCGGCAGCCGCGCAGTCGGGGGACCCGTTTGCCGCAACCGCGCAACGCTCGCGCCCTTCGACGACGCGCGCGCCCGGCAATTTTGTCAGCGCCTCGGTCGCGTCCTTGGCGGCCTGTCCGCTTTTTTCCAGGCTTCGCTTGAGATCGGCGACACCCTTGTCGAACCAGCTGTTCAGCGTATCGAGAAAACCAGGCTTGCGCGGAGGCGCGTCCGCCGGAGGCGCCGCCTGGACGGCGGGTGCCGCGGCATCGTCGGGGGCCGGCGTTGACTGGGCTTGGGCACCCGTTGAAATGCACAGCGCTGCCACAAGCGCAGCTGCAAGCGCGCTCGTGGCAAAATGTCGATCCGGCAGGACGACCATTTCCGGCTCGCTGATCGGAGATGCCTCCGCCGACGGCGGCGGACACCCCATTCAATCAGAACAGGTACAGCGCAGCAACAATCCCGCTGATGAGCACCACGGTGCCGACCGTTACCCAGAATCCGAGCCGTTCCTCAATGATGGCGCGGGCCTTCGGCCCGTAGCGGTGCAGGACGAAAGCGAAGACGAAAAAGCGGCCGCCGCGGGCGACAACGGAAAGGAGTATGAAGGGAACGATCGGATAGCCGGCGAAGCCCGAGGCGATCGTCACGATCTTGTAGGGGATCGGCGTCAGGCCTTTGAGCAGGATGATCCAGGCGCCCCATTGCGTGTAGGCGTGACGGAACGCCTCGACCTTGTCGCCATAACCGTAGAGCTGCATCAGCCACAGCCCGATGGACTCGTAGAGGAAATGGCCGATGGCGTAGCCGAGCACGCCGCCGGCGACCGATGTGACCGTGCAAAGCGCGGCATAGAAATACGCGCGGTCGGGACGGGCCAGAGACATGGGAATCAGCATGACGTCCGGCGGGATCGGAAAGAAGGAACTTTCGACGAAAGCCACCGTGCCCATCATCCAGGAGGCGTGCGGCTTGCCGGCGGCAGCGATGCACCAGTCATAAAGTCGACGCAGCATGAGGGGGCGCTTCCAGGCAGGCGGCCAAGCGGGCCAGCCGAGGGGTCAGCGCCGCTTATGGCTGCGGCGCGCCTCCAGTGCAATAACCTTTCGGCGCGACATGTGCGCGGGCGGGCCTTTCGGCAGCTTTTCCGCGAGTCCCATCAGGCGCTCGCGACGCTCCATTTCCTTCCACACGTCCTGTGGCTTGACCCCGGAGGCGGCCCAGAGAACGACCAGGTTGTAGATCAGGTCGGCGCTCTCGCGAACCACCGCGTCGCGGTCGCCATGCATGGCATCGATCACCACCTCGACCGCTTCCTCGGCGAGCTTCTTGGCCATCTTGGCGCGGCCCGCACGCAGCAGCCGCGCGGTGCGCGACCGCGCCGGGTCTCCCTTCTTCAGGTCGAGAACCTGCTCGTAAAGCCGGTCGATCGAATCAGCCATGGGACCGACCATATATCGGCGCCAGTAAGGAAACGTTAACGATAAAGATCGCGCTCAAAAAAAAAGCGCCGCCCTCGCGGGCGGCGCAGTCCGTCTACGCGCTGACAGCCCTCAATATGGATAGCCGTAATACGTGGGGCCCGGTCCATATGGGTATGGGCCATAGCCATAATAGTAGCCGTAAGGACGATAATAGCGTTCGCGATAGCGCTCGGCCGCGATATTGGCAGCCACCGCGCCGAACATCGCCCCGGCGATCCCAAGGAAGGCACGCCCGGCGGGGTCGAGCCCGCGCCGCACGCGATGGCGCTTTTTCGCGGCGCTCAAATCCGTCACGGCCGCTTGCGCCTGGGCATTCTTCTCGTGCTTCGCCGCCAATGCCGGCGCAGCCGGTACCGACAATGCGATAGCCACGGCCACCGCTGCCCCGGTCACGCGATTGCTGATCTTGTGCATCGCCTTCCACCGATCCATAGGGCGCCAGCTGCGCCCGCTGGGAGCAGATATGTGCGGAATGCGACGACGCGCAGGGCTGCGCCACCTAATTTTTTCGTAATCTCCGGTCGGCAGTCAGTCCGGTTCCGCAAGCAACGTCGCGTTTCCGCCCGCCGCGGCAGTATTGATCGTGACCGTCTGCTCGGCGACGAAGCGCCGGAGGTAGTTTGGGCCGCCTGCCTTCGGCCCGGTGCCGGAAAGGCCGTGGCCGCCAAAGGGCTGGGTGCCGACAACCGCGCCGATCATGCTGCGATTCACGTAGACATTGCCGTGCGGCAAGCGCGCGGCGATGTCGTCGGCTCGGGCCTGAATGCGCGTGTGGACACCAAGAGTAAGAGCCGTGCCATTGCCGGCGATGTCGTCGAGCAGCGCGGGGAGCGCATGCGCCTTCCAGCGCACCAGGTGGAGAATCGGGCCGAACACCTCCTGCTTGAGGTCGCGCGCGCGATCGAGCCCGATCATGGCGGGCGGCACATAGAGCCCTCGCGGCGGGAGCGGGCGGTCCCCATCCCAGCGGAAAATCATCCGCGACCGCATCGCCGCCATCCATTCGTCAAGGCGACCCTTGGCATCGCTGTCGATCACCGGGCCCACATGGGTTGCCGGGTCGCCCGGATCGCCGACCTGCAATTCGCGCGCGGCCCCCGCAATCATTTCAATGACCCGATCGGCAATGTCGTCCTGCACGCAAAGCAGCCGCAGCGCCGAGCAGCGTTGGCCGGCTGAGCGAAATGCCGACGTAACGACGTCGTCGGTAACCTGTTCGGGAAGTGCGGTCGCATCGACGATCATCGCGTTGATGCCGCCCGTTTCGGCGATCAGCGGCACGATCGGCCCCTCTTTCGCCGCCAGAGACCGGTTGATGGCGCGCCCGACCTCCGTCGACCCCGTAAAGGCGACGCCGGCGACGCATTCGTGCGCCACCAGCGCCGCCCCCGTTTCCCCGCCGCCAATAACAAGCTGCAACGCGCCGGCCGGAACGCCTGCCTCGTGCAGCAACTTCACAGCTTCACATGCGATCAGCGGCGTCTGTTCGGCCGGCTTGGCCACGACGGCGTTGCCGCCGGCCAGTGCCGCCGTCACCTGCCCCAGGAATATCGCCAAGGGAAAGTTCCACGGGCTGATACAGACAAATACGCCGCGTCCGCGATATCGCAACTCGTTGCGTTCACCCGTCGGCCCCGGCATCGGCTCTGGTTTCAGTGTCTGCCGCGCAGCGTCGGCGTAATAGCGGCAATAGTCGATCGCTTCGCGCCATTCCGAGATCGCGTCGTCCAGCGTCTTGCCGCCCTCGCGCTGCATCAGCGCCACGAAAAGTCCGCGCCGCCCCTCGATCAGATCGGCTGCGCGCTCCAGGATAGCGGCCCGCCGGTCGATGGGTGTCGCGGCCCAGGCCGGGAAGCCCCGGAATGCCGCGCGCATCGCGAGGTCCGGGACCGCGCTGTCGGCCGCCCCGACCTTCCCGATCGGTTCTCCATCGACCGGCGACACGACCGGCATCAAGGGCGCGGGGCGCGTCTTGCCGTCGATCAGCGAGGAGGCGGAAAAATCCGCGCGGTTCGCGGCTCGCACTTCCTCCAGCAAGGTCTTCAGGCTCGCGCGCTCTCCGAACTCGAGCCCGGGGGAGTTTCTGCGGGAGGTCCCGTAGATGGCGCGCGGAAGAGGAATGCGCGGATGCCGCGCTTCATGCTCACTTGCGATCTGCTCGCGCGGATTTTGCAGGACGGCGGCGACCGGTACCGACGGGTCTGCGGCGACGGACACGAAAGAGGAATTGGCGCCGTTTTCCAGTAGGCGCCGCACGAGATACGCGAGCAGATCGCGATGACCGCCGACGGGCGCATAAATGCGGCAGGCGGCCTGCGGCATTCTCTCGCGCAGGGCCTCGTAAAGCGCCTCGCCCATGCCATGCAGGCGCTGGAATTCCAGCCCCTCAACGCCGCCCGCCCGTTCGATCACAGTCGCGACCGTGAGGGCGTTGTGCGTGGCGAACTGCGGAAAGAGCCGCGGCCGGGCGGCAATCAGTTTTCCGGCACAATGTTCGTAACTGAGATCGGTCATCGCCTTGCGCGTGAATACCGGGTAATCGGCAAGACCGCGTTCCTGCGCGCGTTTGATCTCCGTATCCCAGTAAGCCCCCTTCACCAGCCGAACCATCAGACGGCGGGAACGGGCGCTTGCCTGATCGGCAAGCCAGTCGATCACGGCCGGCGCCCGCTTCTGATACGCCTGCACCGCTAGTCCATAGCCCTCCCATGCGCACAGCGACGGGTCGGCGAGCACTGCTTCGAAAATCTCCAGCGAAAGCTCAAGCCGATCCGCCTCCTCTGCATCGATGGTGAAATTGAGGTTGTGGCGGCTCGCCTGTCGCGCGAGTTCAAGAACGAGCGGCACAAGCTCCCTCAAGACGCGATCTCGCGAAACGGCCTCATACCGCGGATGCAGCGCCGACAGCTTCACCGATATGCCGGGACGGTCGGGCAAAGCGGCCGCGCCGGCGGTCCTGGCGATCGCATCGATCGCCGCGGAATAGGCCTCGAAATACCGCTCCGCGTCCGCCTTCGTACGCGCGCCCTCACCCAGCATGTCGAAGGAAAAGCGATAGCCTTGGTAGCGGGCGGCACGGGCCAGCGCCTCCTCGATCGTCTGGCCCAGCACGAAGTGGGAACCGAGAAGCCGCATCGCCTGCCTGATCGCAGCCCGAAGGGCGGGCAGGCCGAGGCGCTTGGCGAGATCGTCGAGAATCGTTTCCGGGCGCTCGCCGGCGTGAATGAGCCGCGCGCTAATGCCCAGCGTCCAAGCCGAGGCCGAAACCAGCAGCGACTCCCCCTTGAAGTCCGGATGCGACCAATCGCCGGCCGCGAGCTTGTCCTCAATCAGGCTGTCGGAGGTCTCGGCATCCGGCACACGCAGCAGCGCCTCGGCGAGCACCATCAGGGCCAGGCCCTCGCGCGTCGAGAGCGAATAGGCGTGAAGGAAATCCTCGATGCCGCCGAGCCCACCGGACCGCGCGCGGATTGCCGCGACCAGCCTTTCCGCGAGCGCGCGGACGCGCGCCTCCGCGGCGATATCACGCGGAGCCGAGAGCCACCGCCGCGCTATCTCGGCATCGTCAGGCGTATATGGCGCCCGAAAGGATTGCGACCCATCAGCCATCCTGATTTGTTATATATTTCAAGATTCCGATCCTCGCATCCAGTGCGAGCCTTCGAGACGCGGGTTCCCAGGCCCCGCAGCTCTTCGGTGGCACGGCAAGACGGCCGGCCCGTGCTCGCTAACGCGCGGCGATTGGGCACGCCTTCGCGCGTTCCCGATCTTGTGGCTTGCAACGCCCTCGGCTTTGCAGAGAATGGCACTGCGGCAATTCAAATGATCTCGTTGGCGTGCCGGCGGGCGGCGAGGTCAAATAAAAGGGAAAGCAGGATGAAGAGCCCCCGCGCGCCTCGTCATGCGGCCTTGCTGATCGCCGTGGGCCTCGCGGCAATGTGCGGGGGGCAGGCCCGGACCCAGGGCCAAATCCAGAGTCAGGCCGAGAGCCAGACGCAGCCCACTCCGATCAAGTTCGCGCTTGATTTCAAGTTTGAGGGCCCGGCGGCGCCGTTCCTCGTGGGATTGGACAAGGGCTATTACAAGGCCGAGGGGATCGAGGTCACGATCGATCCCGGCGGCGGGTCGATCGAACCGATCAACCGGATCGCGTCGGGCGGTTACGACATGGGATTCGGCGACATCAATTCGCTTATCAAGTTCCGCGACCAAAATCCTAATGCCGACCTGCGTGCGATTTTCATGGTCTATAATAAGCCGCCGTTTGCGGTTATCGGACGAAAGAGCCGCGGCGTGGAGAAGCCGCAGGATCTGGAAGGCAAGAAGCTCGGCGCGCCGGCGGCGGACGGCGCTTTCGCCCAATGGAAGATTTTCGCCAAGGAGGCCGGGATCGATGCAACCAAGGTGACGATCGACAATATCGGTCTCCCGGTTCGCGAGCCGATGCTGGCGGCCGGACAGGTGGACGCTATTACGGGCTTTTCTTTCTCGTCCTTCGTCAATCTGAAGGATCGCGGCGTCCCCGTGAACGATATTGTCGTGATGCTGATGGCCGATTACGGCGTGAACGTTTACGGCAACACCATCATCGTCAACGGCAAGTTCGCGACCGAAAAGCCGGAAGCGGTCAAAGGCTTTCTTCGAGCTTTCGTCAAAGGGCTCAAGGATACGGTGAGGGAGCCCACCCAGGCCGTCGAGTCCGTCCTCAAGCGCAACGAGGTCGCGAAGAAGGACGTCGAGCTCGAGCGTCTGCGCATGGCGTTGCGCGAGAACATTCTGACGCCGGAGGTCAAGGCCAATGGCTATGGCGTCGTCAACATGCAGCGCCTGACGGAATCGATCGATCAGATCGCCCTTACCTATGAGTTCAAGAACAAGGCAAAGGCCGCAGCCGTTTACGACCCGTCATTCCTGCCGCCGGTACACGACCGCAAGGCGCCATAGATCCAGAGGCTTCGCGGCTTCGCCCCCACTGCACACGGCCGGGCCCGCCAAGCTAGGCCGCAGAGCGCGGCGAGGCGCGGGACGGGGCGAGGATATCGGCCACGAGATCGGCGAATTGCTCCCGCAAATCGCTGCCCGCCCCCTCGCGCAAATACACGCCGCAATTGATTGCGGGAAGGCGCGGCAAGGCCTCGTCCTCTCGAATGACAAGACTCGGGAAATCGCCGGCACGATTGCGCGGCACGACCGAAAAACCTATCCCCCCGCCCGTTGCCGATACAATTCCGAGGATGCTCGGGCCGACATAGACAAGGACATGCGCGCGGTGAATCTCATTCAACGCACCGACGGCGACGCGATGCAGAATGCAGTCCTCACCATAGGTGGCGAGCGGAATCGGCTGCTCGCGATCGGCACGCAGGACAGGCGAGCCGACCCAGACCAAAGGCTCGATCCAGAAATGGCGCGCATCGCGTACCACGCCCGCATTGGACAAGCCTATCAAGATATCGATTTCGCCTTCGCGCAGGTCGCGCATCATCGTGTCAAGCGTGCCGGTACGGATGCTGAAGCTGACCTCGTCGTGCGTTTCGCGAAAGCGCGCGGCGGCCGCCGAAACAGGGGCGATGGCGAAATCGCCGCCCATTCCGATCCTCAGGATTTGCTTCGACGGCCGCGGCGCCGCAAAATCCAAAATCTGGTCGTTGATGGCAAGGAGGCGGCGGGCATAATTGACGACAAGTTCGCCTGTCGAGGTAAGCGTCACGCCGGGTGCGCTCTTGTCGAGCAGATCGGTGCCGAGAAGATATTGAAGGCGCTTGATCTGAGCGCTGACCGCCGGCTGCGTGATCCCGAGCGATTGGGCGGCCTTGGTGAAACTGCGCAGATCGACGACGGCGATCAGTGTCCGCAGCAGTTCCGTGGGTATATTGGTCATGCCCCGGCCAGTCATCAGATCGATTCTATTGTGACATGCTCCGAGATTGGCGCAGCGCAAATTCCGGATCACTTTTGGGTTATTGTGGCGGCCCGAGGCTGAGAATTCGATGAACGCCGCGTTTGGGAACCAATCATAATCGAACGGTTACAGGATACCGGTGGCATGAAACTGCTGCACCTATACGCGCGTGTCTTGGGCCTGCTCGGAAGCGAGGCCCGCCTGGGGTGGCTTTTGGCCTTCGCCAATGTCGCGCTTGCCATCGCCCAGTTCGCGGAGCCGGTGCTGTTTGGCCGGATCATCGATGCCCTGACCAAGGCGCGCCCCGACATGCAATGGACGGACCTCTTGCCGCTGCTGCTGGCCTGGTCCTCGTTCGGCCTCTTCGTCATTGGCTGCAGCGTCTTCGTTGCCCTGCACGCGGACCGGCTCGCGCACCGACGGCGGCATGCTGTGCTGACAATGTATTTCGAGCACGTCCTGCAATTGCCGCTATCCTATCATGGGGGCGCGCATTCCGGCCGGCTGATGAAAGTCATGCTCGCGGGCACGGACTCGCTTTGGAGCCTTTGGCTCAGTTTCTTCCGCGAGCATTTCGCCGCGTTCTTCGCCCTGCTGGTGCTTCTGCCGCTATCGGTCTTCCTGAACTGGCGCCTTGCGCTTCTGCTCATCGTCCTGTGCGCCGTGTTTGCAGTCATCACCGCGATCGTCCTGCACCGGACAAACGAAATGCAGATGGCGGTCGAACGACATTTTTCCGATCTTGCCGAACGTGCCTCAGACGCGCTCGGCAATATCGCGCTGGTGCAAAGCTACACGCGGGTGGAAGCCGAGGTCAGCGGGCTGCAGGCCGTGATCGACCGCCTGCTCGGCGCACAGATGCCGGTCTTGTCCTGGTGGGCGGCGTTGTCAGTGCTGACCCGCGCCTCGACGACGCTGACGTTGCTTGCCATCTTTCTTGTCGGGACCTATCTGCATTTTCAGAACCTCGCGACCATCGGCGAGATCGTGATGTTCATGAGTTTTGCGACGCTGCTGATTCAGCGGCTCGATCAGGCTGTAGGCTTTGCCAACCGCGTCTTCATGGACGCGCCGAAGCTGCAGGAGTTCTTCGACGTACTCGATACCAATCCAACGGTCGCTGACCGGCCGAACGCGATCGACCCTGGACGAGTGGAAGGTCAAATCGAATTCAGGAACGTATCGTATTCCTACGACGGCAGGCGGCCGGCGGTCACGGAGCTGAGCTTCGACGCGCAACCCGGCGAGACGATCGCCCTCGTCGGGCCGACCGGCGCGGGCAAGACCACCGCGCTGGCCCTGCTCCATCGGGTGTTCGATCCTCAATCGGGTTCGATCACCATCGACGGGCACGATCTGCGAGACTTGAAGCTGTCCGCACTCCGGCGCAACATCGGAGTCGTGTTTCAGGAGATGCTCCTTCTGAACCGGTCCATCGCGGAGAATCTGCTCGTCGGCAAACCGGACGCGACGGAAGCGGAGATGCGCGAGGCACTTCGCCGCGCCCAGGCGCTTGACTTCGTGGATCGCAATCCGGATGGGCTCAATGCGCAGGTGGGCGAACGTGGACGCTTTCTCTCCGGCGGCGAGCGCCAGCGGCTTTCGATCGCGCGAGCGCTCCTGAAAAATCCGCCGATTCTTATTCTCGACGAAGCCACGAGCGCACTCGACGCGGCGACTGAAACCAAGGTGCAGGCGGCGCTCGATGAAGTGATGAAAAACCGCACCACCCTGGTGATCGCGCATCGGCTCGCCACCGTGCGCAACGCCACACGCATCCTCGTCTTTCAGAACGGCCGGATCGTTGAAGCCGGCCCCTTCGAGGACTTAGTGCGTCAGGATGGCGCCTTCGCGCAGCTTGCGCGCGCGCAATTCCTTTTGCCTCCGAAGATGCTCGCCGGTGCGCAGGCGTCCTCGTCGTGACCGTTCGCCGAGGCGGCGATCGCACGCGACCGGGCGATCAGCGAATGCGTTCGAGGATGCTGACGTAGTTGGCGACAGCCGCTCCGCCCATGTTGAAGATTCCGCCAAGGTGCGCATTCTTGACCTGGATGTCGCCAGCCTTGCCGAGAAGCTGCATCGCCGTAAGCGCATGCATCGACACGCCTGTCGCTCCGATCGGATGGCCCTTCGCCTTCAGGCCCCCCGACGGATTGACGGGAAGCCTGCCGGTTTTCTCAGTCCAGCCTTCGGTGATGGCCCTTGCGCCCTGCCCTTCCGGCGTCAATCCCATCGCCTCGTATTCGATCAGTTCGGCGATGGTGAAGCAGTCATGCGTCTCGACGAAAGAAAGATCGGAAAGCGCGACCCCGGCATCGGCCAGGGCCCTTTTCCATGCGAGCGCGCAACCTTCGAATTTTAGGATGTCGCGCCTCGACATCGGCAAGAAATCCTGCACGTGCTCCGCGGCGCGAAACGCGACGGCCTTGCCGAGACGCAAGGCGGTATCGACATCGGCCAGGATAACCGCCGCGGCTCCGTCGGAAACGAGGGAGCAATCGGTGCGCTTCAGCGGTCCCGCGACAAAAGGATTTTTCGGGCTCTCAGTCCTGCAAAACTCGAAGCCGAGATCCTTGCGCATCTGCGCGTAGGGATTGCTGACGCCGTTCTTATGGTTCTTGGCCGCGATCATTGCCAGCGCATCGGACTGATCACCATATTTTTGAAAATAAAGGCCGGCGATCTTGCCGAAAATTCCGGCAAAGCCGCCCTCGATGCCGGCTTCCTCGCGAAGATAGGACGCCTTTAGCAGATTCCTGCCGATCTCGGGTCCCGGCGTCGTCGTCATTTGCTCGACACCGACCACGAGCACGATTCGCGCGTCCCGTCCGGCTATCGATTTCAGTCCCTGATGAATCGCCGCAGAGCCGGTAGCACAAGCATTCTCCACGCGGGTCGCGCGTTTGAAACGAAGGTCGGGAGATGCCTGCAGAACCAGCGACGCGGTGAAGTCCTGAGCAGAGAAGCCCGCGTTGAAGTGACCGAGCACGATCTCGTCGACATCCTTGGCCTCGATCCCGGCGTCGGCGAGCGCGTCGTTCGCAACGCGCACAATCAGGCTCTCGACGGTCTCGCCATCGAGCTTGCCGAAAGGCGAATGCGCCGTGCCGACAATGCATGCAGTCATGGAAAACTCCCTTCAGATGCCGAACTTTGGTCGCTTTTCTGCGAAAATAACACAAAAAGCTCGATCCCGCAGCGGAATGGAAGTGCCGCTGCTTTGCCTTCCGGCAACCCTTCGGTTAGATAGGGGCCGTCCACCGCCTATGGAAGCTTTGCAGGCGCGCAACAGCCACCGGACCGGATCCGTGCCGATTATAGGAAAGCTTTTCTGCGCCGCCTTGTCGACCGCCGTCCTTTGCGGCGGCCTGTCGCGTGACGCGTGCGCTGAGGCCACTCTCCTCATCGAAGCCGACACCGGCAAGGTCCTCCAGGCGGAGAATGCTGGGCAGCCCTGGTATCCGGCGTCCGTCACCAAGCTGATGACCGCCTATGTGACGCTGCGCGCCGTGAAAGACGGCAAGATTTCCCTCGACACGCTGCTGACCGTTTCGCCGAACGCGGTCGCGCAGCAGCCGTCGAAAATGGGCTTCAAGGTGGGAACGCAGGTCACCGTCGACAACGCGCTCAAGATGATGATGGTCAAATCGGCGAACGATATCGCTGTCGTTCTCGCCGAGGGCGTCGGTGGCTCGATCGAGGGCTTCGCCGACGAGATGAACAAAGCCGCCAGTCGGCTCGGGATGACACAAACCTCCTACGTCAATCCCAACGGGCTGCCTGCCGACGGCCAGATCACCTCGGCGCGCGATCTCGCGATCCTGGCGCGAGCCATGATCCGGGAATTGCCGGAATACGACTTCTATTGGCATATCCCGGCGATCAAATTCGGAAAGCGCATCACCCGCAATTTCAACAAGCTGATCGACCGCTATCCGGGCGCGGACGGGATGAAGACAGGGTTCATCTGCGCGTCCGGCTTCAATCTGGTCGCAACCGCGACCCGCAACAACAAGCGCCTGATCGCGGTCGTGCTTGGTGCCTATTCGTCCGCGCAGCGGACGATCAAGGCTGCGACGATGCTTGAACGCGGGTTCAACGCAAGCTCGATCTCCTGGCTCACGCCCTCCCTGGGCAACGTGGCCGACATCAAGCCCGTGGACGCCCCGCCGCCGAATTTGCGAGACGACATCTGCGGCAAGAAGCGCAAACGCCCGCCTTCCGAAGACGAAGACGACGACGCCCAGCCGGTCACGGCGCAGGGCGATCCAAGCTCGCCGCAATCGGTCATGCTGTCGAGCCTGCGCGGCCCGTCCATCAAGCCGTCGGAGCTTCTGCGCGACCTCGCTCCGTCCGGCGAACCGGTCGTGGTATTTGTCGGCCCGCCGAAGCAGCCGGGCGCGATCCAGTCCGCCGGCAAGCCGGGCAAGGACGGAAAGGCGACGGCGACGGCGGCTATCGCTCCCGCCAATCCCGGTGCGGTGGCGCCGTCTGCGGGGCGGCCGGCGCAGGGCTCCGCATTCGCGCCTGCTGGCCCCGCCCCTCCCCCGACCACAAACGTCGCGCCGGTAACGCCCGCCGGGGCGACACCCGCGCCGACGCGGTTCGCGGCCGTGCCGCTGCCGCGCCCGCGGCCCACACATCATACAGCCGCACCCAAGCCGGCCACGCCGTGACCCAACCGGCGATGCATGCGCGGGGCCCTGTCACGCCGATCCCACTGACGGTGCTGACCGGCTTTCTTGGCGCTGGCAAGACGACTCTTCTCAACAGGCTGGTCAAGGATCCGGCGCTGGCGGGAACGGCCGTCATCATCAACGAATTCGGAGAGATCGGCCTCGACCATCTCCTCGTAGAGTATGTGGATGACGGGGTGGTTATCCTCTCGAGCGGCTGCCTTTGCTGCACGGTCCGAGGCGACCTTGTGGATGCGCTGGAGAAGCTGCTGCGCGATCTCGACAATGGCCGCGTCACCTTCAATCGCGTCATGATCGAAACGACCGGGCTTGCCGATCCCGCGCCCGTTCTTCAGACCCTGATGACGCACCCTTACCTCGTGATGCGCTTCCGGCTCGACGGTGTCGTTACACTGGTGGATGCGGTG
The DNA here is from genome assembly GCA_035548355.1 of Pseudorhodoplanes sp. GTDB lineage: Bacteria > Pseudomonadota > Alphaproteobacteria > Rhizobiales > Xanthobacteraceae > Pseudorhodoplanes. Next base: position 57,228 of record DASZTD010000019.1, on the reverse strand, counting down.
AACGGCCTCGGCACGCTCGACGCGCATGCCGAATCCGTGAAACAGGCGGCGGTGGCTGACCGTATCGTGCTCACGAAGACCGATCTCGCCGATACCCCCGAGCGCCGGATCGACAAGGACCGGCTGATCGCGCGCCTGCGCGCGCTCAATCCCGCCGCTCCTATTCTCGATAGCGCGCGCGGCGAGGCAGATGCCGGCCGGCTTCTCTATTGCGGACTCTACAATCCGGAAACCAAGCATCCCGATGTCAGACGCTGGCTGGCGCAAGAGGCATATGAGGATGTCGGGCACCACGGTCATGGCGACCACGCCCCTCATGCCCACGATCACGGACATCACCACGACGTGAACCGGCACGACGATCACATCCGGTCCTTCTGCCTTGCCGTCGATCAAGCCGTCCCGGCCGCCGCGCTCGAGCTGTTCATCGAGCTTCTGCGCTCGGTGCACGGTCCCAGCCTGCTGCGGCTGAAGGGTATCGTCAGGCTCGCCGAGACGCCGGACAAGCCCTTGGTCATTCACGGGGTGCAGCACGTCATGCACCCGCCCGCGCAGCTTCCCACCTGGCCGGACGAGGACCGCCGCACGCGCATCGTGTTTATCGTGCGCGACATCGAACCGCGCGTCATCCGGGAATTGTTCGACGCTTTCCTCGGCAATACCATTGCGCCGGACCGTCCGGACCGGGCGGCGCTGATCGACAATCCGCTCATGCCGTTTGGCGGCGCTGGCCGCTGAGGCGCTTGCCACACTGCTGCGACTCTTCGATTGTAGCGTCGGTGCAGGGGCCATGGGATTTTTCCGACGCCTGAAGAACGACATCGTCACCTTGCGCGGCGCGTGGCGGTCGCTGCGCATGACGATGCATATCGGACGAAACCCCACGCGCGTGTTCCCGAACGTGCTGGAAGAGCTTGCCGCCAAATACGGCGATGCCCCGGCGCTCATTTCAGATCGTGAGCAATTCACCTATGCACAGCTCTTTGCGCGGTCAAACCGCTATTCTCGCTGGGCCCTGCGCGCCGGCATCGGCAAAGGTGACAGCGTCTGCCTGCTCATGCCCAACCGACCGGAATATTTTGCCGCTTGGATCGGGGTGACGCGTGTGGGTGGGATCGTGGCGCTCCTCAATACCAATCTCAGCGGCGCGCCGCTCGCCCACTGCATCGACATCGCCAAGGCCAAGCACATCATCGTCGCCGCTGAATTGAGCGAAGCATTCGAGCGGACGAAGCCGCTGCTTAAAAGCAAGCCGGTAGTGTGGTCGCATGGGGCCGGCGATGGCCCCCGCATCGACGAGGCGCTTGCGGAATTGCCGGAGACGTCCCTTTCTCCGGCTGAGCGTCCGACGCTGACCATCGAAGATCGCGCGCTCTACATCTATACGTCGGGTACGACCGGCCTGCCGAAAGCTGCGAACGTCAATCATTATCGCATCATGCTCGCGTGCTTTGGCTTTGTCGGCGTAATGAATGTGCGCCACAGCGACCGCATGTATGATTGCCTGCCAATGTATCACACCGCCGGCGGCCTGGTGGCGATCGGGCCGTTACTAGTCATGGGTGGCTCGACCGTGATACGCGAGAAATTCTCCGCACGTGAATTCTTCGACGACATCGTCCGTTACGATTGCACGCTCGTCCAATACATCGGCGAACTTTGCCGCTATCTCATCAACTCGCCGCGTCATGCGAACGAAAGAAATCACAATTTGCGGCTGGCCTGCGGCAACGGCTTGCGCCCCGACATCTGGGACGAATTCAAGGCGCGCTTTCGCATTCCGTCGGTGCTTGAATTCTACGCGGCAACCGAAGGCAACGTGCTGCTATTCAATTTCGAGGACAAGAGCGGCGCGATCGGTCGCCTGCCCTGGTACCTGAAGTGGCGGTTCCCGACTGAGCTTGTGAAATTCGACGTGGAGAAGGAGCAGCCCGTACGCGACGCCGCCGGCCGCTGTATCGTCTGCGCGGTGGACGAGGTGGGCGAGGCGATAGGCAAGATCGTCGTCGATCCAAGCCGTCCGGGCGGCCGTTTCGAGGGATACGCTAACCGGCAGGAGGACGAGCGAAAGATCTTGCGCAACGTATTCGCCGAAGGAGATGCATGGTTCCGCACCGGCGATCTCATGCGTCGCGATAAGGACGGATATTTCTATTTCGTCGATCGGATTGGCGATACTTTCCGCTGGAAAGGCGAGAATGTATCGACGACCGAGGTCGCGGAGGCGATCAACGACTTCCCGGGCATTTCCGACACGACCGTTTATGGAGTCCATATTCCGAACTACGACGGGCGGGCCGGAATGGCGGCGGTCGTATGCGAAGCCTGCGATCTGAAGGGCCTTTACCGCCACATCACGCAGGCGCTCCCCGACTACGCGCGGCCGGTTTTCATCCGGATGCGGACCGCCCTCGAAGTCACATCGACGTTCAAGCAGAAAAAGATCGATCTCGTGCGCGACGGCTTCGATCCGACGGCCGTGTACGATCCCATCTATTTCCGCGACGACGATGCGGAGACCTTCGTGCCGCTGGACAAGCCGCTTTACGATTCGATCTGTTCGGGGAAAATGCGGCTGTGATCGATTCACCGCGTGACATTATCGACTTCTGGTCGGCCGCCGGGCCGGACAAATGGTTCACGAAAGATCCCGCATTCGACGATGAAATCCGCACCCGTTTTCTTGCCGCGCACGAAGCGGCGGCCGCCGGCAGGCTGAGCGAATGGGAAAGGAACGCGGACGGCGCACTGGCGCTCACCATCCTGCTCGATCAGTTTCCCCGCAATATGTTCCGGGGCAACAGGCGGGCTTTCGCCACCGATCCGATGGCTCTCGCGACGGCCAAGGGCGCTATCGCCAAAGGCTTCGACAAGCAGGTCGATCCGAAGCTTCGTTCGTTGTTTTACCTGCCGTTCGAACACTCGGAGAATTTGGCGGATCAGGAGCACGGCCTGGTGCTCTATCGCGCCTCCGGGGATGCGGAGGGGCTCAAATGGGCCGAAATCCACGCCGACATCATTCGCCGCTTCGGCCGTTTTCCTCACCGCAATGCCGCGCTCGGCCGTGAAACCACCGCCGAGGAACGTACGTTCCTGGAGGCCGGCGGTTTCGCCGGATGAAGGACTAGGCGGTTCGCAACGCCCTCGTTAACATGCGACGAACCGCCGCACATGCGGCGGCTGTGCTGCGCCCGAATGGGCCAAGGGAGGATTGATCCATGCGCCGTTTCCTTGCGGCCGCTATAGCCGTTGCCAGCCTTGCCACGCCAGCCTTCGCGCAGATGGAGCTGAAGCTTATTGCGCCCGCCGCCCCAGGCGGCGGTTGGGACCAAACCGCCCGATCGATGCAGCAGGCGATGGTCCAGTCCGGAGCTGCGCGAAGCGTTCAGGTGATCAACGTTCCTGGCGCGGGCGGCACAGTCGGGCTCGCGCAATTCGTCAGCGGCGCAAAGGGCGACGGATCGCAGCTCATGGTCAATGGGTTCGTCATGGTCGGCGCGATCCTACTGAACAAGTCGCCGGTCACGCTTGACCAGGTGACTCCGATTGCGCGGCTGACCGAAGAAACACAGGTCATCGTCGTCCCGGCAAATTCGCCGATCAAGAACGCCAAGGACCTCGAAGCCGCGGTGAAGCAGGACGTGGCCAAGGTGACATTTGCCGGCGGATCGGCCGGCGGCGTCGATCACATCATGGCCGCGCTGTTCGTTGGCGCCGCGGGCGCGGACGCGTCGAAGGTCAATTATGTGCCATTTTCCGGCGGCGGCGAATCGCTTGCCGCGATTCTCGGCGGCAAAGTGACGGCCGGCATTTCAGGTTTCAGCGAATACGAGGGCCAGATCAAGGCCGGAAAGCTGCGGGCGATCGGCGTCACCTCTCCGCAGCGCTTGCCCGGATCGGACATTCCGACATTCAAAGAACAGGGCGTCGATCTTGTCCTGACCAATTGGCGCTCGGTCGTCGCCCCTCCGGGTATCTCCGCCGAGCAAAAGAAAGCACTCGGCGATGCGATCGAGAAAATGGTGAAATCGCCGGCCTGGGCGGAGATTCTCAAACAGAAGGGCTGGGACGACGCCTACATGGCCGGTGCCCCGTTCGAGAAATTTCTCAAGGATGAAATCACGCGCGTCGGCGGCGTGCTGAAGGCAGTCGGGTTGGTGAAGTAGCCCGGCGGCCAGCCGGACGAAGATTGGATCCGCTCCCGTAATTCGGGAGCCGCGCTCATGGCCGACTCCGGTCGCACGGGATGTTCGGAATGAATGGGAGGGGGAATGAGCGGCATCAGGAAAGCCGATCGCGCCGGGCTCGCCATCGCCGCAGGTCTCGCATTGATCGCGGCTGTCATCCTGATCGATGCGAGCCGGCTCGAACTAACGTCCACCTACGGGGTTGGCCCGAAGATGATGCCGATCGTGGTGGCGCTCGGCATTGCCATCCTCGCGGTTGGGAATTTTGTGATGGCCCTTCGCGGCGACGTCGCGAAGCCGGAAAGCGCGGATCTTCGGCCGATCGTTCTGATCCTCGGCGGCCTTGCGGCCGTGATCGCCCTGATCGGAATGGGCGGCGGGGTCATTGCCGCGATTGCCGTGCTGTTCGCCATGACCTCCGCCGCGTTCGGCCGGCGCGCCCTGATTACCGACGCGGCGATCGGCGCCGGCCTCGGCCTGCTGATCTTCCTCCTGTTCGACAAGCTTCTCACGCTGAGCCTGCCCGCGGGCCCAATCGAACGGCTGATGTGATGGTGTGATGGATACGCTGCTCGCGCTTGCTCACGGGCTGACGGTCGCCGTCCAGCCGACCAATCTTTTTTTCGCCCTGATCGGTGTCTTGCTGGGCACCGCGGTCGGCGTTCTACCCGGCATCGGGCCGGCTCTCACGGTCGCGCTGCTCCTTCCAGTTACCTACAAACTCGATCCGGGCGGATCCCTGATCATGTTCGCCGGCATCTATTACGGCGGCATGTATGGAGGTTCCACCACCGCGATCCTGATCAACACGCCGGGCGAAAGCGCCTCGATGGCGACCGCGCTCGAAGGCAACAAGATGGCGAAGGCCGGACGCGCCGGTCCCGCTCTCGCGACCGCCGCGATCGGTTCCTTCGTCGCGGGCACAATTGCAACGCTCGGTCTCACTTTTCTCGCGCCCCGGCTGGTCGATGTCGCCGTCCGGTTCGGACCGGAAGACTACTTCGCGCTGATGTGCGTTGCTTTCGTCACCGTCTCAGCGACCTTCGGGGCGTCGCCGGTGCGCGGACTGACAAGTCTGTTTATCGGCCTTGCGCTCGGCGTGGTCGGCATCGACAAGCTCACAGGCCAGGCTCGCCTTGCCTTCGGCGTTGCGGAATTGCTTGACGGCGTCGAAGTCACGACGTTGGCCGTCGGCCTTTTTGCGATCGGCGAGGCGCTTTACGTCGCGTCGCGGCGGCACCACGGCGAGGAAAAACTTGAGCCTGTGCGCGGTTCGCTCTGGATGACGAAACAGGATTGGAAACGCTCGTGGATGCCGTGGCTGCGCGGCACATTATTCGGCTTTCCGATCGGCGCGCTGCCCGCCGGAGGCGCGGAAATTCCGACCTTCCTCTCCTATTCGACCGAGCGGCGGCTGACTAAATTTCCGGAGGAATTCGGCAAGGGAGCCATCGAAGGAGTCGCCGGGCCCGAGGCGGCGAACAATGCGTCTGCTGCGGGCACTCTCGTTCCCCTGCTCACGCTCGGCCTGCCGACATCGGCAACGGCGGCCATGATGCTCGCGGGATTCCAGCAATACGGCCTCAATCCGGGGCCGCTTCTCTTTGCCGAGAAACCGGAACTGGTCTGGGGTCTGATCGCGAGTCTCTACATTGCCAACATCATGCTGCTGATCCTCAATCTGCCGCTCGTCGGGCTGTGGGTACGTCTGCTCGCGATCCCGCAGCCCTGGCTCTATGCAGGAATTCTCGTATTCGCCGTCACCGGCACGGTGGCGGCCAAGCCGTCGGTAGTCGAGTTGTCGATGCTCACGATCTTCGGACTGATGGGCTTTCTGATGCGCCGATACGATTTTCCCGTCGCGCCCGTGGTTGTCGGCCTCATTCTTGGCCCCGTGGCGGAGAGCCAGTTGCGCCGCGCGTTGTCCATCAGCCTGGGCGACCCGATGGTGCTCCTGCAAAGCCCGATTTCGGCGACACTGCTCGCAATCGCGGCCATCGCACTGATCGCTCCCTTTGTGATGAAGGGATTGCGCCGTTTCCAGGCCGACGACGATTAAGCGACTGTCCGGCAAGGCATCATCCCTCCCGACCGGCGCCGGCCCGCCCAACCGAATGTTAACGCGTCCTTGCTAGGGCGAAGCTTGCGCGACTGACGCGCGCGGAGCCTTGCCTTGGCCGTCATCGAATTCGCATCCACCGCTCACGGCGTCTGCACACGCCTCCTGGCGCGCGGCCGCCACTGGCTGACCGACCGGGCTGATACCGCGCTTGCGCAACGGGTTGCGAGTACCGCCTTTCTGATCCGCGTTGTCAGCGCCGTCTTCGCCTATGTCGCGCAGATCGCGCTCGCGCGCTGGATGGGACGTTTCGAATTCGGCATTTACGCCTATGTATGGACCTGGGTGATGCTGATCGGCGGCGCGGTGGATCTCGGGCTCGCCTCCGCGAGCCAGCGATTCATTCCCGAATACGCCGAGCGAGGCGCCGCCGCCCATGTCAGAGGATACATCTACGGAAGCCGCTGGATCGTGTTCGGCGTCGCGAGCGTCGTTTCAATTCTCTGCGCGCTGGCCATCCGCCTGCTCGAGCCAAAACTCGACGATTACATGATCGTTCCGCTCTATCTTGCCTGCGCCATGCTGCCCATTTTCGGGGTGATGCAAATGCAGGATGGCATTGCACGCTCCTACAATTGGATGAATGTTGCGCTGCTGCCCTCCTACGTTGTCAGGCAGATGCTGCTGATCGCGTTCGTCGCCCTGGCCTATCTCGGGGGCATTGTCGTCGATGCGAGGCTGGCTGTCGCAGCCGCCTGTCTTTCTCTCTGGCTTACCGGAATAGGCCAGCTTCTTCTGCTCAACCGCAAGCTGAATGCGGCGCATCCGAATCGCGAATGCAGCTACGAGCCCGGACGATGGATTTCCATTTCGCTGCCGATGTTCGTCGTCGATAGCTTATACCTACTGCTTCTTTACGTGGACGTGATCGTTCTCAAGCAGTTCAGTTCGCCTCAAGATATCGCGGTTTATTACGCCGCGGTCAAAACGCTCGCTCTCGTATCGTTCGTGCATTTCTCGGTGGGAGCCGCGACCGCTCACAAATACACCGAATATCACGTGGCGGGAGATCGCGAGAAGCTGACACGCTTTCTTGCCGATTCCATCAAATGGACGTTTTGGCCATCGCTCGCGGCTGCGGCATTGATTCTGATTTGCGGCTGGCCGCTCTTGTGGCTGTTCGGCGAGAGCTTCGTGTCCGGCTACAAGTTGATGTTCATCCTGTCCATCGGCATCCTCGCCCGCGCCGCGATCGGGCCTGGCGAACGCTTTCTCAACATGCTCGGCGAACAACGCGCGTGCATGGTGGTGGCCGGCGGCGCGTTCCTGGTCAATCTCGTCCTCTGCCTGTTGCTGATTCCTCCTTACGGGACGACCGGGGCGGCAATTTCGGCTTCGTGCGCATTCCTTGTCGAATCGGCGCTGCTTTTCATAGTCGCCAAGCGCCGCCTCGGATTCCATCTTTTCGCCTGGCGGGGGAAAGAGTGAGATGCACGCTCCCCGCTCTCAACGTTACAGAATCGAATGGCGGAAGCCCATCGCCTCGCTGGAAGCGATAAGCGGAGAGTGGCGGGATCTCGCCCGGCGCGCGCTGGAAACGAACGTTTTTTACGAACCGGCCTTCGCTCTTCCCGCGGCACAGATATTCGGGATGAATGCCGGCGTCTTCCTCGTGCGCACCGCCGCTGGCCAGCTTGCCGGCCTTTTCCCGGCTCGGCGCAAAGCCTTCGGCCTGGTTGCCGGCTATGTCCATCCCTACGCGCCGCTCGGGGTGCCGCTGGTGGATCGCAAGGATCCGGCAGGCGTCATTCACGCCTGGCTGAGCCATCTTGCGGGAGAAGCCAGCGCGGTGCTGCTGCCGCTGGTGCCGGATGGGCCATTTGCGGAGGCGCTTGACGGTGCCCTCGGCGAGCGCCATCTGCAAATGGCGCGCTTCGGCGAATATCAGCGCGCGGCGCTCGAGCCGGGCGACGACCGCGAGCATTATCTCGACTGCGTCACTCATACCAAGGGTCACAAAGGGCTCGTCCGGCGGCGAAAGCGCCTCGCCGAACTCGGCGCTCTGTCGCACAGGACGGTGCACGATCCCGACGCGATGAAAGGCATGGTGGCCGATTTTCTGGCGCTTGAAAACAGCGGCTGGAAGGGCCGGGCGGGAACCGCCGCGCAGCGCGATCCGAAACTCGCTTCGTTCGTCGAGAAGGTCGTCATTGCCCTGGCGCGCGAGCACAAAGCCTACGGCGAGGTGCTGTCACTCAACGGCACGCCAATCGCCTCGACCATCATCATGCGCAGCGCCGACACCGCCTGGGCATGGAAGATTGCATACGACGAAACCTATGCGCGCTGCTCGCCAGGCATGCAGGTGGCGTTCGAGGCGACACGTACACTGCTTGCGGACCGTGCGATCGCGCGCGCCGATTCATGCACTCCGCCGGGCCAGGGGATGATCGATCATCTGTGGCGCGAGCGGATCAATGTGTCGGATCGGCTGTTCGCGCTTGCGCCGGGCCGCACGCTCGCCTTCCAGTTCCATCGACTTCGTGAAAAGACCCGCCGCGCCGTCAGAAGCGCCGCGAAATCGGCTCTGCACTGGCTCGCGCTTCGCTAGGCCCGTTCCCGCAACTGGCGCCGGATGATTTTGCCGGTCGTGGTCATCGGCATCTGATCGATGAACGCGATTTCGCGAGGATATTCGTGCGCGGCGAGTCGCGTCCTGACGAAGTCCTGCAACTCGGCGGCAAGCGCGTCGCTTTGCGCTTGGCCCGGCTTCAGCACGACAAACGCCTTGACGATCTCGGTGCGTATCGGATCGGGCTTGCCGACCACGGCGGCCAGCGCGACGGCCGGATGGCGGATCAGGCAATCCTCGATTTCCCCCGGTCCAATCCGATAGCCTGACGACGTGATGACATCGTCGTCGCGGCCGACGAAATGAATGTAACCGTCCTCGTCCGAAATTCCCTGGTCCCCAGTCAACATCCAGTCGCCGACAAATTTGTCGCGCGTGGCGTCCGGCTTGCCCCAATATTCGATGAACATCACGGGATCCGGCCGCTTTACCGCGATCTGCCCGAGCGTGCCCGGAGACACTTCCTCGCCCCGGTCATCAATCACGCGGACGACGTGGCCGGGGACCGCCTTGCCGATCGCGCCCGGGCGGGACACGCCGATCATCGCGCATGAAGCCAGAACGAGATTGCATTCGGTCTGGCCGTAGAACTCGTTGATGGTGAGGCCAAAGACGTCCTTACCCCATTCATAGGTTTCGGCGCCGAGCGATTCGCCGCCCGACCCGAGCGTCCGCAGATGGACGTTGTGCCGGCCGCGCGGGCTTTTTGCGCTGCGCAGCATGCGCAACGCCGTCGGCGGGATGAAGACGTTGCGAATGCTTTGCGCCGCCATCAGCGCATAGGCCTCCTCCGGGTCGAACTTGTCGAACTTGCGCGAGACCACCGGAACGCCGTGATGCAGCGAGGGTAGGAGCGCGTCGAGCAAGCCGCCGGCCCAGGCCCAGTCGGCCGGAGTCCAGAACCGGTCTCCCGGCTGCGGAAAAAATTCGTGCGGCATTTCCACGCCGGGCAGATGTCCCGGCAGGACGCGGTGGCCGTGCAGAGCTCCCTTCGGGTTTCCGGTCGTTCCCGAGGTATAGATCATCATCGCTGGATCATCGGGCGTCGTCGGTTCCGGCGTGAAATCGGACGAGGCGCGTGCGAGCAATGCTTGCAGGTCTTCCGCGCCATCGCCCCACCCGTCAGTCGAGATGATGAGCTTGAGGTCGGGAGTTTCGGCGCGGATGCCGGCAACCTTGGCAAGACCCTGCGCATTCGTGATCAGGGCCTTGGCACCGGAATTCTGCAGACGATAGGAAATCGCGTCTGGGCCAAACAGCAGCGCCGTCGGCAGCGCCACCGCGGCAAGCTTGTAGATCGCAACATGCGCGGCGGCGACCTCCGGCGACTGCGGGAGAAGAATGGCCACCCGGTCCCCCCGCGCGACGCCGTGGCCGCGCAGCACGTTGGCAAGGCGATTGGACGTGTCTCTCAGTTGACGAAAGGTGACGGCTTCGGCTTGCCCGTCGGGATGAACATGGATGATGGCGGTGCGGTCAGGTTCACGTGCGGCCCACTTGTCGCAGACATCGACACCGATGTTGTAGTCGGGCGGAATCTGCCAGCGGAATTTGTCGCAGAGCGCGTCATAGTCTCGGATGAAAGGGAGCATGGTTCCGGCACTTCAATCATTGCCGGGCATGTCCCTCTGAGACGGGCGCGCTAGTCCCGCGGGCCCCGGCAGTCCGCCGACTTTACGGGACATACGGATGCCTTGGTCAAGTCCCGTGGCAAAAGGAAAGCTAGGACGAGGGCCCGCGCCTGTCATCCGGGGCGGCGACGATCAGGGCCCAATACACCTTGTATTTGGAAGCCGGCACATAGACGGCCGCGATCCCCATGCGCGTCGCGCCTCTCAGCAGCATATTTGCGTTGTGCGGCGGCGAATCGCGCCAGCCCGAAAACGCTTCTGCGAGCGTGTGATAGCCTGCCGAAATATTTTCCGCGCCCAGCTTCGCATCGAAGCCTGATTTCCGCAGCCGGTCCTTAAAGGGGGCCAGCACGTTATGGTCGAGCTTGTCTCGCTTCGCCATCGCCTCGGCCTGCTGGCTCGCAAGCCGCATCAGCTCGGGATCAAGGGAAAGAGGCTCGAGGCCCTTATTCTGACGGTAGCCGGAAATCATCGAGGCCGCCGCGTTGGCATCGAGTTCCGCGCCGGGGGCGGCGAGGCTGCGATAGAACGAGGGCTGCTCGGGCAGCGGCTTGTCCGCACACGCGCCCAAAGACATGGCCGCAAGCAGAGCCACCCACAAGGAACAATGCATTCTCGCCCCCGATTCGAACCCGTCGCGCGTCACGATTGACCGAAAAAGATGGCTGAAGGGTGAACGCTCAAACGCCCCGCCGGCCGTCGCGCGAACGCGTCTCCTGCTGCGGGTATGGAATCTCGATCCCGGCTTCCCTGTAGCGATGCAGGATCGAGAAAAAGATGTCGCTCTTGACCGCGCCGGCCTGGGTGACGTTGCCGACCACGCCGATCAGCTCGAGCTTGACCGCATAATCGCCAAAGCCGGCGATTTGCGCGACGGGCGGCGGACTTTGCAGCACTTGCGGGTGCTCGCGCGCGATCGCGAGCAGAATATCGCGCGCGCGTTCGACGTCACTGTCATAGGCGACGTTCACATTGACGATAATACGGCCGAGCGTATTGGCATGCGTCCAGTTCTTCACCACGCCGGTGATTAATTCCGAATTCGGAACGATCACGCTCGCACGCTCGAATGTCTCGATCTCGGTGGCACGGACGCGAATGCGCCGCACGAAGCCTTCCTCGCCCTTGACCACGATCATATCGCCGACGCGAATCGGCCGTTCCGTCAACAGGATCAGTCCGGAGACGAAATTCGATACAATGGATTGCAGCCCGAAGCCGATACCGATAGACAGCGCGCCGGCGACCAGGGTGATCTTCTGCAAGTCGATACCGAGCGCGCCAAGCGCAACCGCGATTGCGATCACGACGCCCAGGTACCCGAAAATCGTCGAGACGGAATGCTGCAGGCTCGGCTCGAGACTTGTGCGGGGCAGGAAACTAGTCTGTAGCCAACGCTGCGCCGCGCGCGTCACGAATATGCCGGCAAGCACGAGCAGAAATGCTGAAATAATCGCGCCAAGCGAAATCGTGATGTCGCCGACGCGGAACCCAAAGACCGCCTCGCGCACGACGTCCATGAAGTCCGCCGCGAAAATTCCCCATGGTCCGAGCAGCGGCAGAACGACAACGAGAATCAAAAGGACGCGGATTACGGCCGACAGAAGCGTTCCGATCAGCTCGACGCTGCGCGGCTTGATGCCGAAGAATGTCGCGGCGGCGCGTCCTTTGGCAGTGTCGCCGGTCAGCACGTCGCTGAACAAGGAATCGGTGAAGGCGATCAGCACATAGAGCGCGCCGAGGACCGCGAGGATCACCACGATCCGGGCCACCAGAAAGGCGGCAAAGCCGATATAGCCGGTGGCAAGAGCCACGGCGATCGCGGCAACGACAATCCAGGCCGGTCCACGCAGCCACTGTCCGCGTGCCTCCGCCGTGCCCTCCATACGGCCTAGTCGCAGCAGCAGGTGGATCTCAACAACGAGCAGCAGCGTCGCCAGCAAGGCGCTCGTGGCCACGGTCGACACCACCGGCGCCGCCGTCGCCCTGTGCATCATATTGAGAAAAACGATGATGCCGAGAATGCGGGTCGCGGCGATCAGATGATCGGCTAGAAGCTTTGCCCGCCCATCGTCAAGGCGCGGCAATCGCCGTTGCGCCTCTGCCGGAGCGAATAGTCCGATCGCGACGCCGCGTCCGAAACTCGCAATGGCGATCGCCCCGACGAGTCCGAGCCCGATCTCCATGATCTGTGGCCGCATCAGCGAGAACGCATCGAGCACCAAAAGAACCACCACCACCACGAGTGGCGCGGCGGCGGCGATCCGGACAAGTGTAACGAGCGCATGGAATGTATTGGCGAAACGGCTCCCGGTCCGCAGCGGATGGAAATCGCGCGTGCGGATCCAGCCCATCGTCCCGATCGCAGCGGCGAAAAGCGCGATCAGGGTCAGCGCCGCTCCGGCAATGCTGCTCCATCCGCCCGTTTCGATGGCATAGCTCGCCCATGATCGCAGCAGCAGAGCGAGAGCGCGCCACTGACCGGGTATGGCCTGCGTTGCCTCTTCCCAGAAAAGCGGGTCGAGGGCGCTGGAGGTGCGCACAAACAATTGCCGCGTGAATAGATTGCGGCGGTTTTCCGTGATGCGGTCGATCAAGGTATCGACGCGCACCGACAGAAGGCGCGCCTGCTTCAGCGCGGCATCGATATCGCTGCGCCGTTCGCCGAGCCGCTTTCGCTCCGCGCCAATCGTCTCGTTCTCGGGCGGCTGGCCCGCGGCCGGAACGGGCCCGAGCTGATTGAGGCGCGCGTCGGCCTCGACGAGTTCCTGCTGCAACAGCACGTTCTCCGCGCGCAGCTTCTCGCGAATGGGATCGAGACCGGCCCGCATCTGGGCGAGCGATTCGTCGCTCGCGCGGTCGCGCTGTGCTGATAATTCGATCTGTTCGAGCTGCAATCGCAGCGGCTCGAGCCGCGCCAGGGCGGCCGGCGCCGGTTGCGGCAGCGGCACGGCGGCGTTGCTCGCAGGCGCGGGCGTTTGGGCCAGCGCAATGGGGGCGGCAAATGCGGCGACGAGAATGGAAGCAGCAAGACCGCGAACGAACGATCGGCGAATCGGCATTGCAAAATGCTAGCAGTTTTGACGGTAACGGATGACTGCACGATGCGTGGTCCGCGGCCGTCTAACGGCCAAACAAGGCGATAGTCCGGCCTCAGACGCCCCCGGCCGCATCGTGCGCGAGGATCGTGCGCACGTCCCGATAAGCCGTCATGACGTGATCGCGGATGAGGAGGGCCGCCTGCTCCCCCTCGCCGGCGGACATGGCATCGAGGATCGCGCGATGTTCGTCCCAAACCCGCTTCGACAGCGCCGCATGCCGCAGGACCTCCCCCATGCCACGCTGCAGATGACGCCAGTTCAGCCGCATCGTTTCGACGATCAACGGATTGCCGGACAGATCATAAATCCAAGCATGGAAGCGCATGTCGGCGGCAACCAGGGCGCCGCCTTTCCTGACGGCGGCCACGACCCCCTGCTCGATCAGCTTGCGCCCCTTGTCGAAATCCGCCTTGCCGGCGCGCGCGGTGGCAAGCCGCACGGCCAGCGGCTCAACCGCGGAACGCAATTGGTAGATCGCCTCGAACAGGTCGGCGTCGATCGGCGCGACGCAGAGCCCGCGCCGCCGGAATTCCCGCACGAAGCCCTGCGCCTTGAGCACCTGCAAGGCATTGTGGACGGGCTGGCGCGAGACATTCAGCCGCTCGGCGACGCTCGCCTGCGTGAGCCGTTCACCGGGCTTCAGCGTGCCGTCGCAGATGGCGTCCAGGATGACCCCGTAAGCGCGATCCGCGAGCTTCTCGCTGGTCGTCAGCCGTTCCACGTCCGTCCCTCGCCCGGGCCCCTTGCGAAACATCGTATACGGTATACGATAATAGCCAAGGATAAAGTTGGGTAGGGAGGAGAGTTCATGAACACGCCGATCCGGGTTCTGCTCGCCAAGGTCGGCCTCGACGGCCACGATCGCGGGGTTAAGGTAGTGGCTCGCGCGCTGCGCGATGCCGGCATGGACGTGATCTATACCGGCCTGCATCGCACGCCGGACGAGGTCGTCACCGCCGCGATCCAGGAAGACGTGGATGTGCTCGGCGTCAGCCTCCTCTCCGGCGTGCAGATGACGGTCTTTCCCAAGATCTTCGACAAGCTGAAGAAGGAAGGCGCCGACGACATGATCGTGGTGGCTGGCGGGGTCATGCCCGACGAGGACGTCGTCGCGCTCAAGAAAATGGGCGTCAAGGAAGTGATGCTTCAGGACACGCCGCCGCAGGCTATCATCGACACGTTGAAAAAGCTGGTGGCGGAGCGCGGCGCCCGATGAGCATCGCGCTGGAATCCTGGTCGTTTCCTCCCGCCTACGACGACAATTACTTTCCCGATGCTGCAAGCCGCTACTGGTTCCCCAAACGGGAAACCATGTCGCCGGGCGAGCGTGAACGCTTCATTCTCGAGCGCCTAAAGACAGTCTGCGCCTACGCATACGAGAAGTCCACCTTCTACAAACGTAAATGGGACGAGGCCGGATTTCATCCCTCGCATCTCAAGTCGCTGGAGGATTTCGAATCGAAGGTTCCGGTCGTTTACAAAAAGGATCTGCGTGCCGCGCAGGAACGTACACCGCCTTTCGGCGACTATCTGTGCGTACCGGAAGATGATGTCTTTCACATCCATGGAACGAGCGGCACCACCGGCCGCCCCACAGCCTTCGCAATCGGACGTAACGACTGGCGGGCCATCGCAAATGCTCATGCACGCATCATGTGGGGTATGGGATTGCGCCCCGGCGACACGATTTGCGTCGCCGCGATCTTCTCGCTCTACATGGGAAGCTGGGGCGCGCTGATCGGCGCGGAGCGCCTGCGCGCCAAATGCTTCCCATTCGGCGCGGGCGTGCCGGGGATGTCGGCGCGCTGCGCGCAATGGCTCAACATGATCAAGCCGACCGCCTTCTACGGCACGCCGACCTACGCGCTGCATCTTGCGCAAGTCGCGCAGGACGAAGGACTCAATCCTCGTGATTTCAGACTAAAGCTCCTGTTTTTTTCCGGCGAGCCGGGTGCGTCCATCCCCGGCGTGCGCGACCGGATCGAGGATATCTACGGCGCCCAGGTGATCGATTGCGGCTCGATGGCGGAAATGACTCCGTGGATGAACGTCGCGGGCTCGCGTGAAACGAGCGGTCTTTTGTGCTGGCAAGACGTCGTCTACACGGAGGTCTGCGATCCGGCGACGATGCGCCGCGTGCCGTACGGCCAGCGCGGTACTCCGGTCTATACGCATCTCGAACGCACATCCCAGCCGATGATCCGGCTCGTCTCGGGGGATCTTTCGCTCTGGACCGATGAGCCAACGCCGTGCGGCCGTACTTATCCGCGCCTGCCACAAGGGATTTTCGGGCGCATCGACGACATGTTCACGATCCGCGGCGAAAATGTCTATCCGAGCGAGATCGATGCCGCACTCAACGAAATGCCGCATTACGGCGGAGAGCATCGCATCGTCATCAGCCGCGAAGCGACGATGGACGAATTGCTGCTGCGCGTCGAGGCGGACGCGGCGACCTTCGCCAAGGGTGCGGACGCGGTTGCTCAATTTCGCGCGGAGGTCGAACGAAAATTGCTGAAGGTTCTCGGATTGCGAACGCTTGTGGAGATCGTCTCGCCAAATTCCATCCAGCGGACGGACTTCAAGGCGCGGCGGGTGATAGACGACCGGGCGGTATTTCGCGACATGCATGCGCAGGTGGAGAATGCGCGTGGCTAGTCCCTTGGGATTCCGGCGACGCCGGTATCGCAGTCCCGCGGTGATGCCATGAGCAGGCAGGTGCCTTCGCTTGCATTGATCGAGCGCGTGAAGGCCGGGGAGCCAGCCGCGATCGCTCGCCTTATCTCGCGAGCCGAAAGCGGAGCCGCCGAGGTACGCCAGGCACTCGCCGCCATCTACAAGCTCGCCGGCCGCGCCCATGTCGTCGGCATCACCGGCGTGCCCGGGTCGGGCAAATCCACTCTCGTCGGCAAGTTGGCGGAGCGGCTCCGCGCCAAGGGCGGCAAAGTCGGCATCGTGGCCATCGATCCCTCGAGCCCGTATTCGGGGGGCGCCATCCTCGGCGACCGCATCCGCATGGCCGAGATGGCGACCGATCCCGGCATTTATATTCGTTCCATGGCGACGAGGGGAGCGACCGGCGGCATGGCGCGCGCGGCGCTGGACGCAGTCGATATTCTGGATGTCGCCGGCTACGACACGATCATTTTGGAAACGGTCGGGGTGGGCCAGGACGAGGTGGAGATCGTGCGCGCCTCGCATACGACGCTCGTCGTCTCGGCGCCCGGTCTTGGCGATGAAATCCAGGCGATCAAGGCCGGCATTCTGGAAATCGCCGACATTCACGTCGTGTCAAAATGCGATCGTAGCGATGCCAATCGAACGCTGACCGATCTCAAACAGATGCTGATGCTAGGAATGCGGGATATCGGGAAGCCCGCTTGGGCAACTCCCGTGATCGGCACGAGCGCGATCTCCGGGCACGGCATCAACGACCTCGTCGAGGCAATCGGCAAACACCGGATGGTGGCCTTCGACACCGAAATTGGCCGTGCGCGTCAGCTTGCCATCGCGCAATTCCGCTTGCGAAAGACTGCGGAAAATCTGCTGCTCGAACGCTTCGGTGAAATTTTCGCATCGGCCGGAATTCCGCTCGCCGCGCGCCTGATCGACCGCACGGCCGATCCGTATTCGCTCGCAAGCGAGCTTCTGAAAGAACAAAGCGCCGAAGGAAACCTTGGGAGCGGATCATGAACAAGATGCTCGATCCACAATCGCTCGACGTCCTATCGCACGAGATCGCCGACTGGGAAAAGAACGAGGTGGCGGCCTTCCTGAAAAAGCAGGCCGAGCGGAAGGATCAGTTCTTCACCACCGGCGACATCCCGGTGAAGCGCGTCTATACGGCCGCCGACATCGCCGATACGCCGATCGAGGATATCGGCCTTCCGGGCCGCTACCCCTTCACGCGCGGGCCTTACCCGACGATGTATCGCAGCCGGTTTTGGACGATGCGACAGATTGCGGGCTTCGGCACCGGCGAGGATACCAACAGGCGTTTCAAATTCCTGATCGCGCAGGGCCAGACCGGCCTTTCGACCGATTTCGATATGCCGACGCTGATGGGCTACGATTCCGATCACCCGATGAGCGAGGGCGAAGTCGGACGCGAAGGCGTGGCGATCGACACTCTCGCGGACATGGAAGCGCTATTCGATGGCATCGACCTGGAAAACATCTCCGTGTCGATGACCATCAATCCAAGCGCCTTCATCCTGCTCGCGATGTATGTGGCGCTGGCAAAGAAGCGCGGGCTCGACCTGAACAGGCTGTCCGGAACTATTCAGGCCGATATCTTGAAAGAATACATGGCGCAAAAGGAATACATATACCCGATCGCGCCCTCTGTGCGGATCGTGCGCGACTGCATCACGTACTGCGCACAGAACATGAAGCGCTATAATCCAATCAATCTGTCCGGCTATCACATCTCCGAGGCCGGCGCGTCACCCCTGCATGAAGTTGCCTTCACGCTCGCGAACTGCATCGTCTATGTCGAGGAAGTGCTCAAGACCGGCATGGATATCGATCAATTCGCGCCGAGACTTGCATTCTTCTTTGTCAGCCAGGGCGACTTTTTCGAGGAGATCGCCAAGTTCCGCGCCGTGCGTCGCTGCTATGCCAAGATCATGAAGGAGCGATTCGGCGCGAAAAATCCGGAATCGATGCGCTTGCGTTTTCACTGTCAGACCGCGGCGGCCACACTCACCAAGCCGCAATACCAGATCAACGTCGTACGCACCGCGATGCAGGCGCTCTCCGCCGTGCTCGGAGGCTGCCAGTCACTCCACACTAACGGCTACGACGAGGCGTTCGCCATCCCGACCGAGGACGCCATGCGGATGGCGCTGCGCACCCAGCAGATCATCGCCGATGAGATCAACGTTACAAACGTTGTCGATCCGCTCGGCGGATCATATTTCGTCGAGAGTCTTACCAACGAATACGAGAAGCGCATCTTCGAGATTCTCGATTATGTCGACAAGAATGGCGGCACGATCAAGTTGATCGAGGAAGGATGGTTCCAGAAGCAGATTGCCGATTTCGCCTACGAGACGGCCTTGCGCAAGCAGAACGGCGAAAAGCCGGTGATCGGCGTCAATCGCTTCGTCAGCGACGAACCCGAGCCGCCAATCGAGACACATCCTTATGATCCGACGACGGCGGCGCGGCAAATTGCGCGGCTGCGGCGGGTGCGGGCCGAACGTGACGAATCGAAGGTGCAGGCGCTGCTCGAAAAGCTCGTAGAAGTCGCCAAGAACGAGCGCGAGAACATCATACCGATCACGGTCGAACTTGTGACCAACGGCGCGACCATGGGCGACGTCGTGGAGAAATTGAAAGGCCTGTGGGGCACTTACCGCGAGACTCCGGTCTTTTGAACCCGGCCCGAGCCGACAAATTATGATGGGGATAGCGGTTTTTACATACCGCGCGCGGCGTTGCGTGCCGGGGACGCTGTCATGTTGAGCAGATAAGCTGCCGCTGCACGGTCCGGTTCGCCCAGGCCGTCCCTGAACTGCAAACGGACGAGGGAGGCATCTATGTCGGCAACGTTGATCAATCTTATCATCCAGATTATTGCGGGCGCCATCGGCGGCAACGCCGCCGGAGCGGCATCCAAAGACGTCAGCCTCGGGACGCTCGGCAATACGATTGCGGGCGCGGTCGGCGGCGGCGTCGGCGGGCAAATTCTTTCCGCCATCATTCCAATGATGGCCGGCGCCGCCAACGGGGTCGATATCGCGGCCATCGCGAGCAATGCGGTCGGCGGCGGCGTCGCCGGCGCCGTGGTTGCCGCTGTGATCGGCTTGATCAAGAACAAGATGGCTTGATCGCGGCTTCCCGGATCAGCTACGGAACCGGCCCGCCAGGCGGGCCGGTTTTTTCATCCCGTGTAACCCATCAGGCGCGGGAGCCACAGGATCGACCCCGGGAACAGGGTGATGATCACCAGCACCACGACCGCCGCGAGGATGAAGGGCACCGCCTCGCGCACGATCGTTCCCAGCGGTTGCTTGGTCATGTTGGCAAGAACAAACAGCAATAGGCCGTAGGGCGGCGTCAGCAACCCGATCATGATGTTCACGACCACCACGACGCCGAAATGAACGAGGTCGATCCCGAGCGCCTTGGCGGTCGGAATGAAGATCGGAACGACGACCAACAGGATCGTGCTGCCTTCGAGCAGGCAGCCGAGGATCAACAGGATCACGTTGACCAGGAGCAGGAACCCGCCGGCCGACAGGTTGTAGCTCGCCATGAAATGCGCGAGCAGATTCGGGATGTTCTCGACCGTCACGACGTAATTGAAAATCAGCGCGCCGGCGATCAGCATGCCGATCCCGGTCGTCGCCTTGCCACTGGTGAGGATGGCATCATAGAGCTGGCGCCAAGTCACCGCGCGGTAAAGCACGGTCGAGGCGAACAGCGCATAGAACGCCGCCGCCGCCGCGCCTTCGGTCGGCGTCATCACCCCGCCATAGATCCCGAACAGGAGGATCACCGGAAGCATCAGCGCCGGAAATGCGCGCAGCGTGATCTTCGGAATTTCCCGCAGCGGAATGGGCGCCTCGACCGGAAAGCCGCGCCGGCGCGCGATGATCGAATTCATGATCATGAAGCCGAGCCCCAGCATGACGCCGGGCACGAAGCCGCCGAGGAACAGATAGCCGATCGAGGTATCCGAGATCAGCGCGTAGAGCACCATTGGAATCGACGGAGGAATGATCGGCCCGATGATCGCCGCCGACGCCGTCACCGCGCCGGCATAGGCGACCGGATATTTTCCCCCCTTCGTCATCATCCCGATGATGATGCGGCCGATGCCCACGGCGTCGGCGAGCGCGGAACCGGACATCCCCGCAAAGATCATGTTGGCGACGACGTTGACGTGGCCGAGACCGCCGCGGAAGCGGCCGACCAGCACCAAGCAGAATTGCAGCAAGCGGTCTGTGAGGCTGCCGATGTTCATGATGTCGGCGGCCAGGATGAACAAGGGAATCGCCAGCAGCACGTAGCTGTTGAACAGGCCGTTCAGGATCTGCTCGGCGGCCGTGCCGAGGTCGAGGCCCTGCAGAAGCAGATAGATGATCGATCCTACGATCATCGAATGGCCGATCGGAAGGCCGAGTGCGCCCAGCACGACGATCGAAATGATGCAGATTGCAAACGGGCTTGGCATGTCAGTCGGCGATCCGGGCAGGGTCAGTTTCCGGAGATTGCGCGCCGCGCAACGCCTGCACAACCAGCCACGCGTAACGCATGATGCAGGCAACCGAGAAGACCACGAAAATCGAATAGAGGATGTTGATCGGAATATGCAGATAGGCCGAGCGTTCGACCTTCATGAAGCTGACATACTTGTAAGCCGCCGGCAGCGAGACCCCATAAACCGCGATCAGCACGATCCCGGTCAACACCGTGAACGCGCGTCGCGTGCCCTCCGAGACGTTCGAGTAAATGATGTCGAAACGGATTTCCTCCGCTTCGCTGATGATGAACGCCGCACCCCACAGCACCGTCCACAGCCAGGCCGTGATGATCACCTCCTCGGTCCAGCCGACCGGGCTGTTCAACACATAGCGCCAGAAGATCTGAATGATGAAGCAGACGAACATGGTCGATACCAGAAGAACCAGTACGTCCGCAGCGCGCCGGCGAAGAAAGCGTCCGGCGGCCGTCACATCGGCCATCGCATCAATTCCTTTCCAGGTCGGCCAAGCGTGCCAGAACGGCGGGAACCATCGCAAAAAATTGGCCGGCTGTCTGCGACGACCGGCCAGATTTCAGGAGGAACCTCACCACGAGTGAAACAGGACCGCGGTCCGATCACCTGATCGCGTTGATCTTTTCCAGAGCTCCCTTGGGCCAGTCCTTGCCGTATTTCTCCGCATATTTCTTTTGCGCGAATGCGCGGAAGGCGTTCTGATCCGGCGTATAGACCTGCTTGCCCTCCTTCTTGAAAAAGTCGATCGCTTCCTGCTGCTGCTGGTCGTATTTGGCAGCATTGGCGTCGAAAGCCTTGTCGGCTTCGGCGCGAAACTTCGCCTGCTGCGCGGCGGACAGGGACGCCCACGCCTTCTTCGAGACGGTGAGCACGTCATAGCCGAGCACGTGGCTCGTCAGCACGAACTGGCTCGTCACCTCGTAGAATTTCATCGTGCGCGCGGCGACGAGCGGATTGTCCTGCCCATCGACCGTTCCGGTCTGCAGCGCGGTATAAAGCTCGGCATAGGCGACCGGCGTCGGGTTTGCGCCGATCGACTCGCCGAGGAACTGCCAGAACTCGCCCGGCGGCATGCGTAGCTTGATGCCCGCCATGTCGGCCGGCGTATTGATCTTCTTGGTCGGCTTCAGGTTGACCTGGCGCGCGCCGAAATAGACCGGGCGGATCACCTCGATTCCGAGCTGGTCGCGCGCGAGCTTGATGAATTCCTGGCCGACCTCGCTCTTGAAGGTCTTTTTCAGGTGATCGTAATCGCGGAACAGATAGGCCGAGGTCAGCAGCGACCAGGCGGGCACCTGCTTTGAAATGTCGGCCGGCGCCAAATTGCACAGCTCGAGATTGTCGCGTTGCAAGGCGACAAGCTCGGTCCCCTGCTTGAACAGCGTGTTGTTCCAGTAGGGTTCGACCTCGAAGTCGTCCTTCATCGCCGCGATGAAGGCCTTGAAGCCCTCGGCGCGAAGATCGGTTTCGGGGAAGGCGCAGCTGAAGCGGAATTTCTTCGCCTGCGCGCGGCCGGACCCCATCGCGCCCAAGCTGATCGCGCCGACGCCTGCGGCCAAGGCGGCGCGTCGCGTGATTGTCTTGCTCATGACTTCCTCCCTATTCCTGTTCGGCGGCTTGGTGCCGGAATTGCCTGCGCGCCAAACTAATCAGCAGGCGATCCAAAAATCAACATTTGAAATTCCTTTTATCTGATAATAGTTGTTTTATAGGATTAGATGCTTTGTCGTTTGTCTGGCCGCCGCGCCACGCTTGATCCAGGGCGCGGGGCCGTCGGATGATCCGACAAACAGTAGTTTGTGTGACGAATGGAAGAACTCAGGGGCAGCGTCCAGGATTCCGAGTCCGTCGGACAAGTCGCGTATCGTCGGATTCGCGGCGACATCATCTTCGGACGCCTGGCCCCGGGCCAGAAGCTGAAGCTCGAGGTCCTGCGCGAGGATTACGGGGCGAGCATCAGTACCCTGCGCGAGCTACTGAGCCGGCTGGTGTCGGAAGGATTTGTCGTCGCCGAAGGCCATCGCGGCTTCGAGGTCGCGCCGGTCTCGCCGGACAATCTCAAGGACATCGCCGCGATGCGCATCCTGCTCGAAATCCACGCGATGGAGCAGTCGTTCAAGTCCGGCGACATGGAATGGGAGGGGCGCGTCGTCTCCGCCCACCACAAGCTCGCGCTGATGGAAAAGCGTATGATGGCCGGGGATCGCTCCGACAATGAAACGTGGAAACGCTATGACTGGGAATTTCATCGCGCCCTCATCTCGGCCTGCGGGTCCAACACATTGCTGGAGACGCACGGTGCCATCTTCGACAAATATCTGCGCTACCAGATGATCGCGCTGACCTTTCGGGGCGAGATCGCCGCGCGCGAGCATCGACAGATGATGGAGGCGGCGCTGAAGCGCGACGCCCAGGCCGCGCGCCGAGTCCTGATCGACCACATCAACGCGGGCGTGGACGATGCCCTGAAGCAGGGAACCGTGGCTGGACCGCGTGCCGGCCGCACTTCACAAGGCGAGAGCCCACCCCGCCGCACCCCCACCAAGCGAATTGCCTAACCGGCCTCGGGCGTCTAGCTAGAGGGCATGACACCGCTGATCCTTCCCTACGCGGGCATCCGTCCGCAATTCGCATCCCCCCTGCTCCATGCAGGCACCGGCTCGGCGATCCTTGGCCGCGTCACCATGGGCAGGAATGCCTGGGTCGGGCCTCTCGTCCTCATCCGCGCCGACGGTCACGTGGTCCGCGTCGGCGACGACTTCCATATCGGAGCGCGATCGACGCTGCACATCGCCCACGAGGTCTTTGCCGACCTGATCGGCGACCGCGTGGCCATCGGGGAGAATTCCTGCGTGCATGCCTGCACCGTCGGCGACGACGTGGTGATCGGCAACAACGTGATCGTGCTCGACGGGGCGGTGGTCGAGAACAACACCGTGCTCGAGTCGGGAACGGTGGTGTTTCCTGGCAAGCGTGTCGCGGGCGGCTTTGTCTATGCCGGCGCCCCAGCGAAGCCCGTGCGTCCGATCGAGCCGGGGGAAATCGCCGCGCGCCGGGCAAAAATCATGCAAGGACGGGACAACAAAACGGATACGCCCGTTCCAAGCCATGTCTTCGCGCCCGGCTCCGACATTCACCCCACGGTCTTCGTGGCCGACACGGCGACGGTGCGCGGCAGGATCCGGGCTGCCGCGAATACCTCCATCTGGTTTTCGAACCAGTTCGATGCGGGAGCCGGCGAGATCGTCATCGGGCTTCGCACCAATATCCAGGACAACACCAGCATCCGCTGCAGCACGTCCGAGGGTATGCGGATCGGCCAGGATTCGACCGTCGGACACAATGTGACGATCGAGGATTGCGTTATCGGCAATCGATGCCTGATCGGCATCGGCTCGACCGTGCGACGCGGAACGGTCGTGCAGGATCGCGTGCTGCTGGCGGCGGGCGCGGCGACCGAACCGGGCCAGGTGCTGGAAAGCGGCTTTCTCTATGCCGGAAGTCCGGCGCGCAAGCTCAGCGCGCTCGACGAAGGCAAGCTCAAGCTGATCGACGCGATCATCGGCCACTATTGCCAGTACGCACAGGACTTCAAGGCGGCGCAGGAAGCCCTGAAGGCCGGCGCCTGACATCTGATTTTCCAGCTATTCAGGTTCCGGCCCGCGTTTCGCGCTCCAGCACGGCGCTTACCGCTCGCCCGCGATTGATCGAAGTCAACACTATCTTCGACCGGTGTTCGTAAAATTATTTAATGTTTAAAAGATCGGAGCTCAGCTCAGCATGAACACCAGGATCGGATTGGCAGTTGCCGCATTCATGTGTGTTGGCATCGCATTACCGGCTTCGGCGCAGCCATTCGGGATGGGCCCGAGTTTTATGGGGCCTGGAATGATGGGCCGCGGGCTTGGCGCAATGTGCAATCCCGCCTTTGCCGGATTTTACGATTGGCGGATCGAGCGCATCGAGCGCATCGTACGCCCAGATCAGCGTCAGAAGGAAGCGCTGAACGAGTTACGCAATGCTTCCGGAAAGGCCGCCGAAACACTCCTCGCTTCCTGCCCGAAAGATTTTCCGAAAACCTCCTCGGAACGCTTCGCCTTTATGGAAGAGAGAATGGAGGCCATGCTGCAAGCGATCCGAACAGTCCGTCCCGCCTTCGATGCGTTCTATGCGACGCTTAATGCCGAGCAAAAGGAACGCCTCGATGCGGCAGGTCCCCGGCGCTGGGGTTGGGGCCATCGCTGGCGAGACTGGTGACATTGCAAAGGATGTGGCAACTTATTGCGCGGTCCAGCCGCCGTCGATCGACAGGATCGCGCCGGTGACTGAAGCCGCCGCGTCCGAGCAAAGATAGACGGCGAGTGCCGCGACCTGCTCGACTGTCACGAATTTCTTCGTCGGCTGCGCCGCCAGCAAAACGTCGCGGATCACCTCCTCCTCGGTGATGCCGCGCGCCCTGGCCGTATCCGGGATCTGCTTCTCGACTAGCGGGGTGCGCACATAACCCGGACAAATCGCGTTCACCGTGATGCCCTGCTGGGCGACTTCGAGCGCGACCGTTTTGGTCAGACCGGCCACGCCATGCTTGGCGGCCACATAGGCTGATTTGAAAGGAGAGGCGACGAGCGCATGGGCGGACGCGATATTCACGATCCGTCCGAAGCCGCGCTTTTTCATGCCGGGCAGCGCGTGACGAATGGTGTGAAAGTTCGCCACGAGATTGATGGCGATGATTGTTTCCCATTTCTCCGGGGGAAATTCGTCGATCGGAGCGACATGCTGAATGCCGGCATTGTTGACCAGGATGTCAAGCGCACCGAACTCGGCCTCCACACGCCGGATCATGGCTTCGATCGTCTGCGGTTTGGTCATGTCGGCAGCGTCGTAGCGCGCCTTGACGCCATGCTCGCGCTCAATGCCCGAACGCAGGCGCTCGATCTCCCCCGCCTCGCCGAAGCCGTTGATCACCAAGTTGCAGCCGTTGGCCGCGAGCGCGCGGGCGATGCCAAGTCCGATACCGCTGGTTGAGCCCGTCACCAGCGCGGTCCGTTTCTGTGTCATGTCGTCAATGTCCAGTCTGATTGCGCGTCACCAGGTATAGGGCGATCGCGTCGCCGGCAGAAATCCGACCTTTGTTTGAGTACGCGAACGCCCGGAGCTGCGAACGACGCGGATACACCGACCGCGGCATCAGGAGCAGAGTCAAGGTGCCGGACATGCGCTCACGACGCAACTGGCAATGAGCCGTGGCAATATTTGAGCCGCCTGCCCGAGCCGCAGGGGCAGGCGATGTTGCGCGGAAGCCGCCGGCCGTCGACGTCCTCGCCGTCGAGCAGCCTGCCGTATGTTTCGAAGTGGCGCCGCGTCGCATTCGCCGCTTCCGACTGGTTGCCGATCCTCAGCAGCGGAAAATCCGCCGCGTCGTCGCCGACGCCCAGCACGCCGAGGCCGTAGCCGTGAAAGAACTCGAAATGGGGATAGCGCTGCTTCAATTCGTTCCAGTAGCGATGAACCCCGAAGCCGCGCTGCGTGACCTGGGTGTCGTGAAACAGCACAATCGCCTTTCGCGACAGCTTCGCCGTCCAGTTCTCGAAGTCGTGCTTCACATCGTCATAGTAATGACGTCCGTCGATATGCAGCAGATCGATGCTGCCGTCGCCGAAATGCGGCAGAGCCTCGTCGAAGGTCATGCGCATCAGCGACGAGAATTCGCGGAAGTGCAGGTCGTTGTAGGACCTGACCGAGCCGAACACTTCCTCGCCATAGCTTCCGGCATGCTCATCGCCGGCCCAGGTATCGACGGCCGCGCAGCGAATCGGCAGGCGCAGCGACTTGGCCTGCTGACAGAAGCAGAAATACGAGAAACCCCAGTGCGTTCCAAGCTCGACCAGCCGAGCGGGACGGTGCGCGCCGATCAGCCAGAACGCGAACGGGGCGTGCTGCCGCCAGGCCGACGGCACCTTGCGCGCGGGCAAGATCCTGGCGGCGTCGGAAAGGATGGCGCCGGGCTGTTCCCGGCTTCCCTGCGGGACCTGCTCCCGGTCATGCTTGTGGCCTTGCGTCGACATTCCTGGCGCGGGCTCGTCGTTCATTCGGTTACCGCCGATCCGCGGCGAAGCCCGCGAGTCTTCGGCGAGGAGTTTGTTTTTAGCGCGGCAGGCCGGGCGCCGCGCGGGAGGCATTCTCGTAAACGCTTTTCAGGTACAGGCCGTAGCCGGAATTCCGGTATAGCTCGGCCGCGCGGAGAAGCTCGCGCTCGGTGATGAAGCCGTTCAGGAAGGCTATCTCCTCGGGACAGGCGATCCGGTGGCCCTGCCGCTCCTCGATGACGCGCACGAACAGGCTCGCGTCCATCAGCGCGGCATGGGTGCCGGTATCGAGCCAGGCGTAGCCGCGGCCCAGAATTTCGACATGCAGGCGGCCGCGATTCATGTAGGCGAGATTGAGGTCGGTGATCTCCAGCTCGCCGCGCGCGGAAGGCTGCAGGCTGCTGGCGATGTCGGAGGCGGCGTTGTCGTAGAAATAAAGCCCGGTCACCGCCAGGCGCGATTTCGGGCGGGCGGGCTTCTCCTCGATCGAGACCGGCCGGCCGGAGGAATCGAGCTCCACGACGCCGTAGCGTTCGGGATCGGCGACGACGTAGCCGAAGATCGTCGCCCCGCTCGCGCGCGCGGCGGCGCGGGTCAGCACCTGCGGCAGGCCGTGCCCGTAGAAGATGTTGTCGCCGAGGATTAGCGCGACCGCATCGTTGCCGATGAAATCGCGGCCGATGATCAATGCCTGGGCGATCCCCTCCGGCTTCGCCTGTGCGACATAGGACAGCGAGATGCCGAACTGGGATCCGTCGCGCAGGAGCTTCTCAAACAGCGGCCGGTCGTGCGGCGTGGTGATCACGAGAATGTCGCGGATGCCGGCGAGCATCAGCGTCGACAGCGGATAATAGACCATCGGCTTGTCGTAGACCGGCAGGAGCTGTTTCGATATCGCGATCGTCGCCGGAAAAAGACGGCTGCCCGACCCTCCGGCCAGAATGATGCCTTTCATGACACCTTCGCCTCGGTTCCCCGCAACAGCCGGGCGACGACCTCGCTCGCGCGCGCGCGCCAGTTCGCGGCCCGGAATCCGAATGTCTCAAAAAACCTGGAGGAGTCGAGCGCCGAATTCGCAGGTCTCGACGCCCGCCCCGGAAAATCTTTGCCGAGCACCGGCACGAGGCTCGCGGCCTTCCCCGTTAGCCGCTCCCGTGCCTGGAGAATGACCTTCGCGAAATCGTGCCAGGAAACGGCCTCCGGGCTCGCCACGTGATAGAGGCCGAAGGGCGCGCCGCCCGCCCGGATGCGGCCAATGATCGTGCAGATCGCCTCCGCAAGATCGATCGTGCATGTCGGGCAGCCCCGCTGATCGGTGACCACCTCCACTCCCCCGCGCTCGTCGCACAGCCGCAAAATCGTCTTCAGAAAATTGCGCCCATGTTCGCCGAAGACCCACGACGTGCGCAAAATCACGTGTTCGCGCAAATTCTCCGCCACCGCGGCCTCGCCTGCGAGCTTGGAGCGGCCATAGACGTTGATCGGGTTGGGATGATCGGTCTCGACATAGGGCACCGTCTTCCTTCCGTCGAACACGTAGTCCGTGGAGATGTGAATCAGCGGCGTGCCGGCGCGCGCACACAGGCGCGCCAGCAATGCCGGCCCATCGCGGTTGGCGCGGAACGCCGCCGCCGGCTCGTCCTCGGCCTGATCGACCCTGGTATAGGCGGCGGCATTGACGACCGCGGCATGCGGCATTTCGAAAAATGGCCGCACCGCTGCCTCGTCTGCGACATCGGCCTGCGCATGCGCGATCGAGCGGTACGGGTAGCGGCGAGCCTCAAAAGCCTTCGCAAGCTCGCAGCCGAGCTGACCTGCGCCCCCGAACATCAGGATGGGCCTTTCGGTCAATTGCGCCGCCCGAGCCGCTCGCCCGCGTAAACCCGCTCGCGAATGGGTCTCCACCAGGCTTCGTTGCGAATATACCAACTCACCGTTTTCCTCAGGCCGCCCTGCAAATCCTCCCGCGGAGCCCAATCAAGCTCCTGACGGATCCTTCCGGAGTCGACCGCATACCGCAGATCGTGGCCCGGCCGGTCGTCCACGAATTGAATGAGCCGGTCGCGCGGCCGCGCCGCCGGCGCCAATTCGTCGATCAGTCGGCACAAGTCCCTCGCCATCTCGACATTGGTGCGCTCGTTGCCGCCTCCGACGATATAGGTGGCCCCCACTTCCCCGCGCTCGGCGATCAAAACGAGCGCGCGCGCGTGATCCTCGACGTGGAGCCAGTCGCGCACGTTGTCGCCGCGGCCATAGATCGGGATCGGCCGCTCCTGCAAGGCATTCAGGATCACCAACGGGATGAACTTTTCCGGAAACTGGTACGGTCCGTAATTGTTCGAGCAGTTCGATACGACGACCGGCAGGCCGAAAGTGCGGTGCCACGCCCTGGCAAAATGATCGGAGGCGGCCTTCGATGCCGCGTAGGGCGAATTGGGCCGGTACGGAGAGCTTTCGTCGAACAGGCCGTCCCCGCCGAGCGACCCGAATACCTCGTCCGTCGAGACATGAAGAAAGCGGAAGGCATCGGCCCGCGCCTGCAGGCTCTTGCACCAGTATCGGTATGCCGCTTCCAGCAGCACGAACGTGCCGACAACGTTGGTGTGAATGAAATCGGCTGGCCGGTCGATTGATCGATCGACATGGCTTTCGGCCGCGAGATGCATCAAGACATCCGGCTTGAATTCGCGCAGTACGTTTTCCATCGCCTCCGCGTCCGCGATGTCGGCCTTCAGAAAGCGAAAACGCGCGTGACCGCTGATCGGCGCGAGCGAGGCGAGATTGCCGGCATAGGTGAGCTTATCCACCACCAGAACGTGATGCGGTGTTTCGTTGATCAGATGGCGGCAGACCGCCGATCCGATGAACCCCGCCCCACCGGTCACGAGGTATCTTTTTCGCTCGTCAAGCGGCATAGCCGAATGGACTCGTCAGGTCTGCCAAGCGCGGCAGCCGTCGATCCTTTTCCGACAACCTGGCGGCCTCCGCCGCGATGGGCCATTCGATCCGCAGGTCGGGATCGTTCCAAATCACGCCACCCTCGGAAGCCTGATCATAATAGGCGCTCACCTTGTAGGCGATCAGAGTATCATTTTCGAGCGTGCAGAATCCGTGCGCGAAGCCTTCCGGAACGTAAAGGCATTCGGCGGCGCCGGACCGCAAAGTAATCCCGCACCACTGTCCGAAAGTCGGCGATCCCCTGCGCAGATCGACCAGCGCATCGAAGATCGCGCCCCGGAGAACCTGCAGCAGCTTCGCCTGCGCGTGCGGCGGGGCCTGGAAATGCAGGCCGCGAATGGTCCCCGCAACCTCCGACATCGACCAGTTTTCCTGAACGAAATCAACATCGACCCCGAGAGCGGCAAAGTCCCTTTTCCGGTACGTTTCGGAAAAGAACCCCCTGGCGTCTTGGAAGCAGGGACCACTGATCACGGCCGCTCCGGGCAGCGCCAATGCCCGCATCTTGAACCGGCCGCTCACCGCCGCCACCCCATACCCATTCCGCGCGAGAATCGGCCAGCCGCAAGAGGCTTGCTCGAAATCCTACAAAACAATGACACCGGCATTGCGAAGCTCGCCCTCCTCGGTTGAAATCAACTCTCCTGAGCACCGACAAAATGCAGTTCCAAATTGTAATTGTACAGCCGGCGGGCTATCTGCACTCTCAAGCCTTCGCGGAGATCGCCGAAACGCTGGCGCTCGGCTTTCAGGCGATCGGGCTTGAGGCGCGGATAACGATCAACCAACTCAATCCTTCCGCCACCAACATCCTTCTGGGAAGCCACCTGCTCGAGAAGACCGC
The DNA here is from genome assembly GCA_035548355.1 of Pseudorhodoplanes sp. Classification (GTDB taxonomy): domain Bacteria; phylum Pseudomonadota; class Alphaproteobacteria; order Rhizobiales; family Xanthobacteraceae; genus Pseudorhodoplanes. The sequence continues at coordinate 26,499 of DASZTD010000019.1, read as the reverse complement.
CATTCCGTACTTGCCGGACGATACGGTCATTTACAACCTCGAGCAGATCGAGCCGAAGCTATTCGAATCCTACGGCGCCTTGCAAAGTCTTTTCTCGCGCTTCGAAGTCTGGGATTACAGCGAGGCCAACATCGCGCGCCTGAGAGCCCTCGGCTTCGATAAGCCGATCCGTCACCTGCCGATCGGTTACATGCCGGCACTGACAAGGATTTCTTCCGCCGCCTGCCGCGATATCGACGTTCTATTCTACGGCTCGATCAACGAAAGGCGGCACGCGGTGCTTTCGCGGTTGAAGGAAGAAGGGCTGAAGATACGAATGCTGTTCGGCGTCTATGGCGCGGAACGCGACGGGTATATCGCGAGGTCCAAGGTGGTCCTCAACATGCATCTGTACGATCCCAAGATATTCGAGATCGTGCGGGTGTCATACTTGTTGGCCAACAGGAAAGCCGTGGTATGCGAAATCTCGCCGGAAACGGCGATCGAGCCGGACCTGCTCGCGGCGGTGCAGCCTGCCGCCTATGACGATCTCGTCGATTGCTGCCGCCGGCTCGTGCGGGACGATGCGGCCCGCGGGCGCCTCGAACAGGCCGGATTCCGCCAATTTTCGCGGAGAAACGAAGTGGACTTTCTCCAATCGCTCATGCACGCCCGCTCCGCGGATTGATTGCAACCATACGGCGTGCACTAGATTGGTCTTCGGGTTGGGATTTCCCTTCATGAAGCTGTTCCAGGCCTATCTCGAAGATCGGCAGCTGCGCTGGGTCTCCGACCGCGCCATTCCGCTTGATTGCTCGGACAATATCGGTCGCGACACGCGCGAATACGAGCTGTTCAAGAAGATCGCCGGCCAGAAGCTTTATGGCGACAGCGAGTACTGGGGACTCATTTCCTGGAAATTTGAGCACAAATGCCAGATACCGGTCGCGGACTTCGCCGATTATTGCGCCGACCGCTTCGCTGAAGGGTATGATTGCACATTCATCAATCCGATGATCGGAAATGAGGCATTTTTTATGAATGTGTGGGAGCAGGGAACATATGCCCACAGAGGAATGGAACAGATCGCACTCTATCTGCATCGCACGCTCGGATATCGAACGAAACGCTGGATGAGCAGAGACTGCTTCGCGATGTGCAATTACTTCGTCGCCAACGAAAAATTCTGGACGGCCTATTTCGCCTTCGTGGACGCGGCGTTGCAGAATCTCGAACGGGAAGCGCGACAACGCTCGCCGATCGGAATGATCTATCAGGGAAATGCGGGCTACGGCATGGACCCCTGCGTCACCATGCGCCCGTTCGTTATTGAGCGGCTGCTGTCCACTTTCCTTGTCAGTGATCACGGATTGAAGATTGCGAGCTATCCGTTCTCACAATCGCACTATCAAAAAAAGTTCGGAAGGCAGATGGGCGATCTTATGCACGAGCTGTCGACCATAAAGAAGGCGGGCCTTGCGCAGATTCCTGGGGGCAAGGACGGTGTCTTTTTCGAGGATGTCGGGGCGATCAGCGGCGCGGAGCCCTCGCCGCCCGATCATTTGCGAAACTGGGGACGCGGGCGCAAGCCTTTCCTTACCAGCACGGGCGTCTCCATACTGACCTTTGACGACACGGCACCCTTCTTTTTGTCAGATGATTATCTGGCATTCCGTGAGGCCGCCGACTCGACGTCGGTTTGACCGACCGGCAACGCCGCCGCGTGACGAGCGGTCCATCGACGGCGGGCTCTCGAGCGGTCAAAGAGTCACATCGCGACCCACGGCGCGAACGCTAATATGATCTGGCCGCGCAAGGAACGGCGCGTCGCGGAGCACGGGACTGCGGCTCAGTAACACACGAGCATTGATGAACGAAGCGCTTCTGCAAGAATACGCCTCGGGCCGCTCCATTGTCTCGGGTCGCTTCGACGACAGCCATATCGTTTTCGACGCGAGGTCCGGCCTTTATTTCAAGCTTATGGGTTCAACGGGGATCCTTTGGGACGCGCTGGTCGCGGGCGTCAAGCCGGCTTTGCTCGTCGAAAAAAATGCAAATCTTTCCGCCCCCGCCCTCGTAAACCTCGTGCGAACGCTGATGCGCTACGACCTTCTGGTGGTGCGTGCCGAAGCCGCGCATGCGGCGCCTTCGGACCAAATGCTGACGCGGCTCGCGCGCGCGACGGAGCATTTCGACATCGCGGTGTTCGACGCCTATGCCGATCCGCTGCTGAGCAAAGCGATGCACGATGGCAGCATGCCGGCCCGCGGGCCGGGCGGAGCCGCAGATCCGGGCGCCGCCCCCGCGCTCGATCCGCAGGCGGTCGATGCCGCCACAGTCGTCGGTTATGCGCGGCGCGTGATCGAACAAGCGCGCGGGGCCGCCGGGCTTTTTCCCCGTAGGTTCACGATCGAACTGCCGGAGCTGACCGCGGAGATTCACGCCACCGCCGGCCGTCTCGCCGATGCCATCGAACATAATCTCTATCGTGGCCCCCGCGCGAATGGTGGAGCCGAACGCATGACGGTTTTCATCGCGCATCCGGGCATCGCTGGCATTCGGCCGCCCGCCCCTTGGGTGGAGCGCGAGCCGCACTGGCCGCACGACATCGCCGAGATACTGGACGCGGCGCGACTGAAAGCGAGCCATTTCTTCAATGATTGGAACCACTGGTATATTTACGATCCGGACGCACATACGGCCGTGCAACTCATGCACGGAGCCGACGACTATCCTCCCTGGGAGCCAGCCGCCCCGCTTCGCCTGTTTCTGCATTGGCATTACGCAGCACGCGGAAAGCGACTTGCCCATTGCGGTACACTTGGGATCGGCGAAGCGGGCGTGATCCTGGCCGGCCCGGGCGGGAGCGGAAAATCGGGGGCGGTGCTCGCCGGATTGCTGGCGGGCTTGCAGAGCGTAGGCGACGATTACGTGCTGATCGAGGCGGGCGCGGACGTGATTGCGCACCGGCTGTTCTCCACGCTCAAGCAGGATGCCGCGGGCATCCGGCGCCTTGGACTCGAGCGCCTGATTGCGCCCGCGGCCAAGGCCGATTGGCAGGGCAAATACGATATCTCCTTTGCCGACGTTTCGTGCTGCGACCAGCCGGCCATGAAAATTCACGCGATCCTCGTGCCGCGCATCTCCGGGAGCGAGCGGACCGCGATCGCCCCACTCAGGCGCGATGCCGCGATGCTCGCGCTCGCCGGATCGTCGATCTCCAAGATGCACGGCGACCGCGACAGCGGATTCCGGTTCTTCGGCGATGTCGTCAACCGCCTTCCCTGCTACAGCCTCGATCTCGGCGGCGAGCCCGCGGAAGCGGCGGCGACGATCGCAGGTTTCATCTACCGGTCGCGGCCGTGACGCCGCCCGCCGCACGGCCTGAGGGCTGGCGATCCCGGGAAGACTCGAACTTCCGACCTGCGGTTTAGGAAACCGCTGCTCTATCCAGCTGAGCTACGGGACCGGCGGGCAGCCGCGGGTCTTGTAATAGGGATATTTTCGCGCGGCCTCAAGCGCATCGGGACGCGGGACGAGCCGCCCTTCTTTCGCGCCGAGCCTCATTTTCCGTAGAAATAAACATCCACCTTCATGCCGACGACGAGCGAACCCGGCTCGGCGAGATCGACCATCACCTCGGCGACATCGACATCGGTGAGATTGCGCTGGCCGCGCGCGGCCGAGCGTCCGGGCTCGACCACAGGCGCGATCGAGGAAACCTTGCCGGCAAAATCGCGGCCGGGGAAAGCGGACGCGCGCACGACGACCGACTGGCCAACCTTCACGGCGCCGACATCACGCTCGTCAAGCTCCGCGCGCACGCGCAGCGCCGACGTGTCGCCGACGATGATCAGCGGCTGCGGCGCCGATGGCGAAGCCAGTTCGCCCGGTCTGGCATTGACCTGCAGCACCGATCCCGTGATCGGCGCGCGCACGATGAGCTTTTCGATCGAAGCATCGATCTGCGCCAACTCGTTGCGCGCGATGGAGAGCTGGCCTTCGAGCGCGCTCGGCAGGGGAATGTCCTTGTCCGCCTCGAGCCTCTTCATGTCGGCGCGGCGCTGGCGCGCCCGCTCCTGCGCCTGCAGCCACGCGGTGCGGGCCGCGAAAATATCCACCTCCCCCGAACCGTTGCGCTTGTCCGCCACCGCCCGATCAAACGCATCGCGCGCGTCGGTGACGGCCTTCTCCGCCTCGGCGAGTTGGTCTTCGGCCTTGCGCCGGTCGGCCGCCTTGCCGCTGACCGACTGGTCGTTGCGCGCGCGCAGGCGCAGCGCCACCTGCGTCTCCGCGATCGCGAGCCGCGCCTTCATCTCGTCGTCCTGCAGGCGGACGAGAATTTCGCCCGCAACCACGCGATCGTTCGGCTTGACCAAGACCTCGCCGACCGGCCCGACGGCGGCGGCGGACAGGCGGATCTCGCCGGACCATGACTCGACCCGGCCGGGCGCCACAGCCACCCAGCGCTTGTCGTCCGGCTGAATGGCGCGGCGCGCGTCGCCGGGCGACGGCGGCGGCGCGAGAAAAAAAAGATAGGCGGCCACCATCGCCGCGATCGCCGCGCCTCCGAGCACGATCAGCGTGAATATCCTCGCCTCTGGCGCCGCCGCCTTGTCCTTTTCAGCCATCACGCGTTCGCCTTTGTCTTTCGCCTCGCAGGGCCACGTTCCTCGCCGACAATACGGCCGTCCTCGATCCGCACGATCCTGTCGGCGAACGGCACGAGCCTCGGGTCGTGTGTGACGACCAGCACTCCGCGCGCGCCGTCGCTCGCGATGTCCGACAGGATGGTCATGATCGCATGCCCGTTCTCGCTGTCCAACGCGGCGGTGGGCTCATCGGCGAGAATGGCCGGCGCATCGCCCACGATCGCCCGCGCGATGGCGACGCGCTGCTGCTCGCCCCCGCTGAGCTGGCTCGGATAGGATTTCAGCTTGTGGGCGAGGCCGACCATGGCGAGCGCATCCTGGGCGCGCCGAGCGGCCTTGCGGCCGTATTCCCCGCGTACATCGAGCACGAGCTGCACGTTGTCGGTCGCATTCAGCGTCGGAAAGAGATGATAGGACTGGAAGACGAAGCCGATATGGCGGCGGCGAAGCTCGGCGAGCTGTTCGGGCTCCTGTCCGCGCGTGTCGAGCCCGCCGACGCGCACCGTGCCGCCAGTCGGCGTCAGCATGCAGCCCAGGATCGACAGGAGCGTCGTCTTGCCGCTGCCGGAAGGCCCCATCAGCAGGGCAAGCTCGCCGGCGCCGACGGCGAGGCTGACGCCCTTGAGCGCCTGCACCTCCGCCGCCCCGCTGCCGAGCAGCTTCACGACGTCGATCGCCTCGAGCACCGGTTCCTTCATCGCGAAAACACGATTGCGGGATCGACGCGCATCACCTTGACGATCGCGGCGATGGCGGAGAACACGCACATCGCCACGGTGAGCGCGAACAGGCCGAAGGTCATGAGCGGCGTCATCATGATCGGCAGCGCGCCGCCCTCGGTAAGCTTGACGATCAGGCCGCCGATCAGAGCGGCTAGGCAGAAGCCGATGACGGCCGAGATCAACGCCTGCCAGATGATGACTTCGTAGATGTAGCGGGCCGACGACCCGATCGCGCGAAGGGTAGCAAATTCGCCCAGATGATCCTTGGTGCTCGAATAGAGCGTCTGCGCCACGATCACCGTGCCGACGATGATGCCGAGCACGGCGCCGGCGAACAGCGCGGCGCCCGCGCCGGTATCGAACAGCCAGAACGACCGGCTGCGGTCGCGGAACTCGGCGGACGTCAGCACCTCGATCTCGTCGATATTCGCCAGCAGCCGCCGGCGCGTCTCCTGCGGATCGGCGCGCTCGGACAGGCGCACGAGGAAATAGGTCGCCTTGCCCTCGGGGATGCCGGCATATTGACGCGCGCGTGCGGCGGTGGTGAAGACATAGGGCGTCGTCGTGAACGAGCGGATGCCATCGGTGATCGCGGCGACGCGCACCTTTTGCTGCCGGATTTCCGCCGTCGATCCGATGCCAGCCACTCCGAGCCGCTCGAAATAGGATTGATCGACCGCCACCGCATTGGGAATCGACAGAGCGGTAAGCTGCCCCTCGACCAGGTTCCAGGGATGCAGGCCCCCCGCCTTGAGATCGGAGCCGACGACGAAGACCGGGGTCGACGATCCGCCCGGCGTGCGCCAGTCGGCAAAGCCGATCACCACGGAGCTGGCCTCCGCCACCCCGTCGATCGCCTTGGCGCGGAAGCGCTTGCGCTCGTCGAGCAGCGAAGGGTCCTCGAAGCATTTCGTCCCCTTTGGCATGATCCAAAGATCGGCCTGCGCGTGATCGATCATCGTCGTCACCATCCGGCCGAACCCGAGATACAGCCCCATTTGCACGGTGACGAGCACGATCGAGAACACGATGCCGATCACCGTCGCGACCAACCGCAATCGATCATGGAAAAGATTGCGGAACGCGAGCTTGCGGACGAGCGACATCGCCGCCGCCGCTACTGGCTGACCGGCCGTGCGAACCGCACGTTCGGCATGAGGCGGGGGACATACGCCGCAAGCGGCCAGCTGATCGCAAGCGTCAGGACGAAGACGAGCATACCCTTGATCAAACCCGGTAGCGGCGAGCCCAGCAAGGCGAACTGGAGCCAGACCGTGAAGACATAATGATTCAGGTACATGCCATAGGCATTGGCGGACAGGCTGTCGAGGAATCGGCGGCGCTGCCGCGCGAAACGCAGAAAAACCGCGAAAAAGCCGAAGGCCCCGGTCGCGCAGCCGAGCACGAATCCCGCCGCCGCCGCCACCTGCAGCCACAGCGGCGCATTGTCGTCCCCGACGATGAACGATGTCGGTACGAGCCAGACGATGAAACCGGCGAAAGCCGCCGCCACCCATCGTTGCCAGCGAAGGGACAGCGGGCCATCGGCCGCGACCAGGCCGCGCTCGATTCCGTAAGCGCCAACCGCGACGCCGGCAAAGAAAAACACCGCGTAATGCAGCGGCCGGCAGATCTGAAAGGCGAGAATGCCGAAATGCTGCCACTTCCACGGCGAGACGAGCGCGAGCGGAAGATAGGCGGCGAAGGAAAGCGCGGCGAGACCCGCGAAAAATCGGACCGGACGCTCGCGGCCGATCGCCGCGATCTCGGCGAGCTGCTCGCCCCATCGCGGGGCGGCGATATGCAGCAGCGCGGCGACGAGGTTCAGCGCAATCAATTCCCACAGGAACCATTGCGGACCGCACGGCCAGAACGGCAGCGCGAGCCATGCCCGCCAATAGGCCTCGATCGACGCATCCGCGGCGCCGACGCGAAAGGCCGGATAATACGCGACCGGCATCAGCACCAGCACGACCAGGAGACAGGGCACCCCGATCCGCATCAGACGCTCGAACAGAAACCGGGTCGCGCCCTTGCGCAAGAGACTGGGCCAGACGAACAGGCCCGAAAGAAAAAAGAAGATCGACATCAGGCAGACGTCCTGCCAGGCGCAGAACAGGTCGAAGCCGATGAAACGCCGCGCATCGATGATGGCGAAGGCTTGCCATTCCCATGGCGGCATTTCGAAGCGATAGGGATGATCCGGCAGGAAATCGAGATAGGCCAGCACGGAATGGAACGCGAGCACGATCAGGATTGTGACCGCACGCATATTGCTGAGTGCCAGGCTCGACACGCGCCGCCCCCCGTTTTCGGCCGCGCCGGGCGTGTCCGCGGAGGATGCCGGGCGACTGCCCAAACTATACTCAATTGGCCGGGATGGTCATCGCAAGATTCGACGGCGTGGCAGACGGGGGGCCGGGCAGGCTCCAGATTAAAATCGGACCCCATTTATGAATTGGCCATATTATGAACCTATAGCGACTCGTATTCGTTCTTCCGGCAGTCACACACCAGTGCAGGCGACTTTAGATTTGAAAATGCGAAAGACGACCCTTTTCGCCACCCTCCTCGCCCTGTCCGTCCAAGCCGCCTCCGCCGCCGAACCGACCGTCGCGGGGCTTTGGGCCAAGATCGACGAGTCGGACGGCTCCACGGTGAGCTGGTTCCTTTTCGTCGAGCGCGCTCCGAACCTTTTCGAGGGCGCGATCGCGAGGCTGTTCTTGCGCCCGCAGGATCCGCCCAACCAAGTCTGCGCCCGCTGCACCGACGACCGCAAGAACCAGCCGATCCTGGGGCTGTCCCTGGTCCGCAACATGAAGCGTGACGGTCTCGATTACGAGGATGGCAATATCCTCGATCCGCGCGATGGGAAGGTCTATCGCGCGCGCATGACCCTCTCCCCGGACGGCCAGACACTCACCGTGCGGGGCTATCTCGGCATCCCGCTTCTCGGCATGGACGAAATCTGGAAGCGCCTGCCCGACAGCGAATTGTCGAAAGTCGATCCGATGGTGCTCGCCAAATATTCGGTGACGCCGCCCCCTCCGGCGGCGCCCGCCCCGCGCACGACCGGCGCGCCGGCGCGACCAAACTCGGCGGCGGCGCCGAAGCCCGCGCCGCTGCGCTAGGAGTCCGCCCGAGGTGCGTCCGCGAGTTTAACGGCGTTCTTTTTCTGTCGTAGGATCGGCTCGAGGGGCCGATCCGATGGACACCATTCCAAGCGCCACCGAACTTGCGGCGCTCTATCGCGCGAGAAAGCTGTCGCCGGTCGAGGTGACCCGCGCCGCATTAGCGCGGATCCGCCAATTCGACCCCCTCGTCAACGCATTCGTCCTCACCGCCGAGGAGAGCGCGCTGGCGGCCGCGCGCGCCTCCGAGCAGCGACTGATGCAGGACAGGCCGCTCGGCCCGCTCGACGGCATTCCGGCAACCGTGAAGGACAACATCGTCGCAAAGGGCTGGCCGACGCGCAAAGGCTCGCTGACCACCGACGCGAGCCCCGCCGCCGAGGATGCGCCGGCGGTGGCGCGCATGCGCGAACAAGGCGCTGTGTTCCTCGGCAAGACGACGCTTCCGGAATTCGGCTGGATCGGTGCCTGCCATTCCCCGCTGAGCGGCATCACCCGCAATCCCTGGAAGCTCGATCGCACCACCGGCGGGTCGTCCGGCGGCGCGGCCGCGGCCGCGCTTCTCAACATGGGGTCGCTGCATCTCGGCACCGACGGCGCGGGCTCGATCCGCATCCCCTCCGCCTTCACCGGCGTGTTCGGCATCAAGCCGAGCTACGGGCGCGTACCGGCCCATCCGGCCTCCCCCTTCACCGTGCTCGCGCATCAGGGTCCGCTCACGCGCACCGTCGCTGACGCCGCGCTGATGCTCAGCGTGATCTCGCAGCCCGACCTGCGCGACATGACGGCCTGGAATTCCTCCGCGCCCGATTTTTCGGAGCGCCTGGACGAGGGCGTGAGCGGACTTCGCCTCGCCTGGTCGCCCCGCCTCGGCTACGTGAAACACCTCGATGCCGAAATCGCCGCCGCGACCGAAAAGGCAGCACGCATGTTCGAGTCGCTCGGCGCGCATGTGGAGGAAACCGATCCCGGCTTTTCCGAGCCGCTCGAGATCATTCGCGTCATCTGGGGCGGCGTGTCGGCGGCGATCGTCGGCGCCGTTCCCCCGCCCCTCGCCGGCAAGGTCGATCCAGGTTTCGCGCGCGTGGCCGCGGAAGGCGCCAAGGTCACCCTGCCGCAATATCTCGCCGCGATGCAGGCGCGCGCGGAGCTTGCCCTGCACATGATGAATTTCCACAGGCACTACGACCTGCTGCTCACCCCGCAGATGCCGATCGGAGCGATCGAGGCCGGCCGCGTCACGCCGGCGGACGGCCGCTTCGGCGAAGAATGGATCAACTGGTCGCCCTATACCTATCCGTTCAATCTCACGCAGCAGCCCGCCGCCTCGGTTCCCTGCGGGCTGACCTCCGAAGGGCTGCCGATCGCCCTGCAAATCGTCGCCGGCCCGCGCAGGGATCATCTCGTTCTGCGCGCCGCGCGCGCCTTCGAGAAGGCGCGCCCTTTCGTCATGCTGGATGCGCCGCGCCAGAGCTGACGCCGCCATGCCGCCGCATTCCCGCCATCTCATCGGAACCATGGGGCGGTGGCGGTGTAGGGTCGTTGTGGCGCTGGCTGGTTTCTATTTCGGCGCGGACTTCGCCGCGCCGGCACAAACGCAGCCTGCCTGCCCGCTGCATCCGCTGGGCGAAGGAACCGTTGCGCAGATCATCGACGGACGCTCGCTGCGGCTGGCCGACGGACGCGAAATCCGGCTTGCCGGCATCGAGGTGCCGCTGCCCGCACGCCCTGGCGAAAATCCGGAACCCGCCGCAAGTGCGGCCAGGGCGGAACTTGAATCGCTGCTCGCGCAGCGCGTCGTCACGCTGAAGGCATCGGCGTCCGAGACCGACCGTTATGGCCGCATCGCCGCGTATGTTTTCACGGCCGGTAGCGAGGTGCCGCTGCAGCATGCGCTGCTCGCACGGGGCCATGCGCGTGCCTTTGGGCAGAACGAGCCGCCCGCATGCCGCCGCGAATTGCTCGCGCGCGAGGAACCGGCCCGGAACGCCGGGATCGGCCTTTGGGCCGATCCCGCCTATGCCATTCGCCGGGCTGAGGAACCCGAACGCATTGCGACGCAACGTGGGCATTTCGCCGTGATCGAAGGAAAGGTATTATCGGTACGCACCAGCGGTGCGACGATCTATCTGAATTTCGGGCGGAGATGGATCGAAGGCTTTGCCGTGACGATCCGCAAGCGAAACGAGCGCGCTTTTGCTGCGGCGGGGCTGGCTCCGGGATCGCTTGAGGGCCAGCTGGTGCGGGTACGAGGCTTCGTCGAGCAGCGCGGCGGCCCGCGCATCGAGGCGGCGTCTCCGGAGCAGTTTGAGATCGTGGGCGGAAATCAGACGTGGGGCCAGAACAAGTAGCATCATTCGTCGCGGGGGGCTCGAACCGCGTGCGCGCCGTAGATTGCGGTAGCAGAATATCTGGAGGCGCCGGCCGGCGGAACGCGCGCAGCGTGGCTCGCGCGGCGAAATTTTTCCGCCTCTGCGCGGCGGCGATGATCTGCGCGGCGCTCGCCGATTGCTCGCGGCTTGAATCGCTGCTGAGCGACCGCTCCATCGGCCTGCGCGACACGCCCAAGCACCAGGCCGCGAAGGACACGCCCGAACAGCGCGAGCACAACCGCATCCTCGCCGCCTATGGCGGCGCCTACGACGACGCCAAGCTGTCGGCGCTGATCACCCGGGTGGTCGACCGTCTGGTCGCCGCGTCGGAGCGGCCGGACCTGAAATACAAGGTCACCATCCTCAACTCGCCGTCGGTGAATGCCTTCGCGCTGCCGAGCGGCAACCTTTACGTCACGCGCGGCCTGCTGGCGCTCGCCAACGACAATTCCGAGCTGGCCTCCGTGCTCGCGCACGAAATGGCGCACGTGATTGCGCGTCACGCCTCGATCCGCGAGGATCAGATGAAACAGGCCGCGCTGGTCAGCCGGGTGGCGAGCGATGTGCTCTCCGATCCGCAGATGGGCGCGCTTGCGCTGGCCAAATCCAAGATCGCACTGGCGAGCTTCTCGCGCGCGCAGGAATTCGAGGCCGACGGCATCGGCGTCGGCATTTCTTCGCGCGCGGGATTCGATCCCTACGGCGCCACCCGCTTCCTGACCTCGATGGGGCGCAATGCGGAGATCAAGACGGCCACGCAGAAGATGGACCCCTATTCGCTCGAATTCCTCTCGTCGCACCCGGCGACTCCCGAGCGGATCGAGAATGCCCAGCAGAATGCCCGGCAATACATCAGTCCCGGCCCTGGCGCCCGCGAGAAGGATGCCTATCTCGCCGCCCTCGACGGAATGGTGTTCGGCGAGGATCCGAGCGAGGGCTTCGTGCGGGGCCGGCGCTTCCTGCATCCGAAGCTCGGCTTTACCTTCATGGCGCCGGAAGGCTTCACGCTCGACAACACCTCGCAGGCGGTTTTCGGCGTGCGCGAGGGCGGCGAACAGGCACTGCGGCTCGACGTCGTGCGCGTGGCGCCGGAGCAGAGCCTGTCGGATTATCTATCCTCGGGCTGGATCGAGAATATCGATCCAGCGACGATCGAGGAGGTCACGATCAACGGGCTGAAGGCGGCGACGGCGATCGCCAGGACCGATAGCTGGACCTTCCGCCTCTACGCGGTGCGCTTCGGCAGCGAGGTCTACCGGCTGATTTTCGCGGCGAAGGCGCAGACGCCCGAGCTCGACAGGATGTTCCGCGAATGCGTGGCGAGCTTCCGGCGGATGAGCGTAAGCGAGATCAAGCAGGCGAGGCCGCTACGTCTCAAGGTCGTGACCGTGGGACCCAATGACAGCATCGAGCGGTTCGCGGCGCGGATGCCGGTCGATCGGGCGGTGGAGCGGTTCCGGGTGCTGAACGGGCTCGATCCGGCGCGCAATATCAGCCCCGGCGATAAGGTTAAAATCATCGTCGAGTAGGCTATTGGTCTAAACCGGCGAAAAAACACGATAAATCGCCTCATTTCGGCGATAATGCAGACTCGCGAAACCGGCCTCGGATGACCATATTGAGGCTAAAATCGTGCAGCGGAGCCCTCTCGTGGCAGACGATCAATACACCCGGACGCCCGAGACGGCCGAAGCCAAGCGCGAGCGGCAGGAGGCCGCCGCCCGCGATGGCGCCGAGGCAATGGCCGAGTACCAGGCCGAACTCATCGCGGTGCGCGAGCGCACCGCGAAGCTTCGTGCCTTGCGCATGGCGCGCGAGGCGGCCGAAGCCGGGAAGGGGGCATCCAAGGACAAGCCCGCCGTCAAGCCGGCGAAGCGCGCGGCCCAGGCCGCGAAGTCTTCGGCCGAGCCGGCAAGGAGCGCGGCCCGCAAGCCGCGCCGCAAGACGGCGTCCCGTTAGGATAAACATCGCGGCATCGCGGACCGGGTCTGCGGTGCTCGCAAGGTGGAGAACGTTATGACGCGTGCGACGACGACTGCCCCGGCGGCTTTCCCGGGATTCGACTACAAGGCTCCGGCCGAGCTATTTCCGACCCGCAACCGCAAGCAGCGCGGCATGAGCTATCGCCGCTTCAACAGCGCGGCGGAGGCGATCCGCTTCGCGATCGAGGAAATGCCGGCGAGCTCGCTCCTCGGCACACATCTCGAGGTGAACGAGCGCCGTTTCGACAGCCAAGGCATCCGCAGGCTCTACGACGACCCGGCCTATCCGCTCCGCCGCAAGAAGGCGGCGGCGTAAACGGCGCGGCGACCGGACGGCAATGGCCGGGATCGTCCCGGCTATTTTTCTTTGCCCGCCGCGCCCGCCTTCAGGATGGCTTTCGCGCCGACAGCAGAAAGGTCTTGAGCGACATGCGCCCGGGATTTCCGAATTCCTGCCGCAGCGTCGCGAGCAGCGCGTCGAACACGTCCTTGGGGTCGATCGTCCCGCGCTGGGTGATCTGGTCGATCATCGGATTGCCGTAAACGAGCCCGCGGGCAAAGGCGTTGATGTCGGCAATGTCCTTGATCATCGACATCTCGTCTTCCGCGACATCGACGAAGCCCGCACGCGCGAGGCCCTCCTTGATCGGGCCGGTATCGTGGCAGGAGAACGGCACCTGGTAGAATTGCGGCGGATCGGCCGGGAAAAAGCGCCGCACGTTTTCGTGGGCGATGCGTCCATAGGCATTGTCGGCGAGCGATCCCCAGACGTTGAAAAGATAGGTGCCGCCCGGCCTCAGAACGCGATGCACCTCGCGATGGGACTTGTCGCGGTCGGGATAGAACATGATGCCGAACTGGCAGACGACAACATCGAAGCTCGCCTCGCCGAAGGGCAGCGCCATCGCGTCGGCGCGCTGAAAGTCGATCTGCTCCCCCGGCCGGAACTTGCCGCGCGCGACCTCGAGCATCGGCGGGTTGAGATCGGTCGAGACGAGATGGGCCGACGCCGGCAGGGCGTCGCGCAAGGCGCGCGAGACGATGCCGGTGCCCGCCGCCGTCTCCAAGACGCGCGCCGGCTTCAGCGCGGCCGCGCGTTGCGCGATGTCCGCGGCGTAATCGGCGAAAATGACCGGGCCGAGACCCTGATCGTAATTCAGCGGGATGTTGCCGACGAAGGCAGCGTCGTTACCCATGGGGTCTCCGTGCATGGATGCTAGCATCGAAACCCTTCCGGGCGAAGGCGGCCGTCGCGCCGCCGCTCGACAATAAAAGCCCGGCTCGCGCCGGGCTTTTTCTGAACTCGATTTCCGAATGCGATGCAGCGGGCGATCAGGCCGCTTCTTCCTCGACCGCCTCGCCTTCCTCGGCATCGACCTCGGCCTCGGCGGGCTTCGGGCCGCGGCGCGGTCCCTTCGCCAGGGCCGCCTCGATCTCCTTCACCGCCTCTGTCTCGGTGATGTGCTGCACGGCCGAAATCTCGCGGGACAGACGATCGAGCGCAGCCTCGTAAAGCTGGCGCTCCGAATAGGACTGCTCGGGCTGGGTTTCCGACCGGAACAGGTCGCGCACGACCTCGGCGATCGCCACGATGTCGCCGGAATTGATCTTGGCTTCGTATTCCTGCGCGCGGCGCGACCACATCGTGCGCTTGATCCGGGCGCGGCCCTTCAGGGTCTCCAGCGCGCGCTTGACGAGCGCCGGCTCGGCCAGCTTGCGCATGCCCACCGACGCGATTTTCGAGGTCGGAACGCGCAGCGTCATCTTGTCCTTGATGAAGTTGATGACGAACAGCTCGAGCTTCGCCCCGGCGATCTCCTGCTCCTCAATGGCGAGAATCTGACCCACCCCGTGAGCCGGATAGACGATGAATTCGTTGGTCTTGAAACCCTGACGTTGGGTCGCTTTTTTCGTTGTCATTCCAGAGATTGCTCCATCGCCGCCCGGTTTCGGACGGCTCATTGCCTTCGCCACAGGGGCCGCACGGCTGGCTTGCCGCGAAGCCGGGGTGGGCCGCCGTCCTGAGACGGCAGCCTTCTTCGCTCGCCGGACGGAGCCGGAGGGCGCTTTCTTGGTATGCCGGCCGGTGCCGGAACTGGTCTTCTTGGACCGCTGACGCGCTTTTTCTGCCACTGTTACTGTCGTGTCCGGCCACGTGAGCGGCCTTCACGCCCCTTCTGCGACTGCTTCCTCTGGAACGTTTCCGAAACAAATAGGCTCCCCGGCGGGGGGAGCGGCTCGGTTATGACGTTCAATTTCATCTATATATCACATTTTCCGCAAAAATCAAAGCCTTAGCAGGCAAAAGCAGGGCAATTCCGCCGCCGGCGTGGCGCTTTTTCGGCGTTTCGGTTACCGCCGTCCGGCAGGATGGATGAAAATTGTTGGAAAACCCGCGGCTCCTCCCCGCAGGCCGCTGCCCCGGCGAACATCCGCCCGGTTCCCTCGATGCCGAATCGGGCGGGCCCGCGTCAGTTCCCGGTGCCGGGTTCAGGAGAAAAATATTTCTCCTTGTCCGGCTTCCCCTCCCATTCCTTGGCGTCGGGTGGGGGCTCCTTCTTGGCCGTTATATTGGGCCAGATCTTTGCGTACTCCGCGTTCAGGGTCATCCACTTCTCGATCCCTGCCTCAGTGTCGGGCTTGATCGCCTCGACGGGGCATTCCGGTTCGCAGACCCCACAATCGATACATTCGTCCGGATGGATCACGAGCATATTTTCGCCCTCGTAGAAACAGTCCACCGGGCAGACTTCCACGCAGTCCATGAATTTGCAGCGGATGCAGTTTTCCGTGACGATGTAGGTCATCCGAACTCTCGGTTTCGCCGGTTCTGTCGGGATTTGCGAGCGGTGCTAGCGCACGGCTTGCTGCAGCGCAAGGCGGCAAAGGAACAAGAGCTATGCGCCGGGGAGGTTTCGAAACAGTTCCCGGCCCGTACCCTCCTCCCCCTCCGGCGAGGCCGCCCCGCCCGGGCGTGCGGGCAAGGGATCGAGATCTTCATATAGCGCTCTCGCCGCCGCCGCGTCGCCCCGCCGCTCGGCGAAACCCTTCACCCTGAGTACCCGAACATGCCGCAGCGCCACTGTCAGGACATCCCCCGACGATACCTTGCGGCCCGGCGCCGTGATCCGCTGGCCGTTCACCCGCACGGCGCCGCGGCCCGCAAGCTCGGCGGCCTCGTGGCGCGTGCGCACCAGGCGCGCATGCCAGATCCATTTGTCGATACGCTGGCTCGCCGGTGACGGCGGCAGATCAGCGCTGGCCATCTTTGTTGGCTTCGAGCTGGGCCTTCAGGGCGGCGAGCTTCGCGAAAGGCGAATTCGGATCGGGCTCCCGCTCCCGCTTCTCGCGCGGCAATTCGCTGTGCCGCTCATAGCCGCCCTTGTTGCGATGCTTGAAGCCGCGATGCTCGCGGCGGCGCTCGTGCTGGCGCGAGGGCTGACGCGAGGCATCGCCGGCCTGCTCCGCCGCCGCGCCCGCTGACGCGCCGTCCTGCGCGGCGGTCTCGGCCTGGCGATCTCCCGGCTGGGCCGGATGGCGGTGATGGTCGCGGCGCGAGCGGCGATGCTGCGGACGCTCCGCGCCGGAACGGCCGCCCGGACGCCACACCTCGATAAATTGCGCTTCGGCGGCAGCCTGTTCCGCCGCCGGTTCGGCGGCAGCCGCGACAGCCGCCTTTTGCGCGGCCGGCGAGGCGTCCGCGGATTCCGAAACAGTCTCGGCCGGCGGCGCTACGGCCGCAGCAGCATCGGGCGCGGCGACATCGGCAGCCGCTGCATCGGGACCCGATTGCTCGATCTCGGGACCCTCTCCCCCGGCCGCTTCGGCGGCGGTCGATCCGGCCGACGGCCCGTCGGCGACGGAGGCCGTTTCGTCCGTTCTGTCCGCGCCGGGGACTGCATCGCCCGGGACTTGCGCGCCGCCGGCAGGAAGCGCCTCGGCCGCCTCCGCATCCGCCGCGACCGCGGGCTCGGGCGGCTTCGGCCTGCGCTCCATCCGGTATCCGAGCGAACGCAGGATCGACGCGAAGTCCTCGCCCGAGGAGCCGACCAACGAGGTCATCGCCACCGATACCGTGAAGCCGAAGCCGTCGATCGCGCCGTCCGGCTTCGGACCAGGGGCGCCTTCGCGCCACACCAGCGACGACCGGATCAGGTCGGCGAGACGTTCGAGAATATCGACGCGCACGGCGCGCTCGCCCGCCACGCGATAACCCGCGGCGCGATAGAGCTGCTTCGGAATGGTCTTGTCGACCGGCATCGAGGTGCGGCCGCTGGCGGCGAGCTGAAGGATATCGGCAAGCGCCTTCGGATCGGCGCCGCCATGCTTCAAGGCAAAAAGCTGCGCCGCGAGTGCCCGCGGCGCGGGCTTGAGCAGCGCCGGCAGGTAGATGTGATAGGCGCCGAAGCGCACCCCGTATTTGCGTAGGACCGCGCGCGCTGGCTGGTCCAGTCCCTTCACTTCGTCGGCGACCTTCTGGCGTTCGAGCACGCCGAGGGCTTCGACGAGCTGGAACGCAACACCGCGCGCGATGCCGGTCACGTCCTCCGCCGCCGAAAGCGCGTTGAGCGGCCCGAGCAGCTTCTCGATATGCGAACCGATCCACTTATCGAGGCGCGCCTGCACCATGTCGCGCGCCGAACCCGACAATTGCTCGTCGGCAAGAATGCGCACGCGCGGACGCATCACCTCGTCGCCCGCCACCAGCACGCCCACGCCATCCCCGGTCCAGCGGATGAGGCCGTCCGACGCGAGCACGAACTTGTCGTCGTCGGCCTGGGCCAGCTTCTGGGCGCGCATGTCGATCTCGCTCGCCAGTGCCCGCTGGGCGGCGGCGTGCAACGCCTTCGCCTCCGGGCCGGCGGCGGCGGCGTCAGCGGCGAAACGGAAGCCCTCGAGGCGCCCGACCAGATGGCCCTCAACCGTGACCTCGCCTGTTTTTGAAATCTGACTTTCCAATGCGGTGTTCTCGCGCAGGCGTCGCATCAGGACGCTGGTGCGCCGGTCCACGAAACGCGCCGTGAGGCGCTCATGCAAGGCGTCCGACAACCGGTCTTCGATGCTGCGCGTAACGTCCTGCCAATGATCCGGATCGGCCAGCCAGGCCGGCCGGTTGGCAACGAAAGTCCACGTCCTGACATGCGCAATTCTCGTCGACAGCGTATCGATGTCGCCTTCCGTGCGGTCCGCCTGCGCCACCTGACGGGCGAACCAGTCGGTGGGGATTTTACCCTCTCGCGCGAGAAATCCATAGAGGGTGCCGACCAGTTCCGCATGATTGGCCGGCGCGATCTTGCGGTAATCGGGGACCTGACACGCCTCCCACAACAACTGCACCGCCTCGCGCGTCGTCGCGAGATCACGAATCGCCTCGTCCCGGGCGCAATGCTCCAACACCAAAATATCTTCGGCCACCGGGGCGCGGGTCAGGCCCTGTTCGGCCGGCGTCATGGCCAGCGAGGCCTGCAGCGCGCCGAGCGAGGCGAAATCGAGATCGGCGTTGCGCCATTGCAGCACCTTGATCGGGTCGAAGGCGTGCGACTCAAGCCGCTGGACAAGGTCTTCATCGAATGGAGCGCAGCGCCCGGTCGTGCCGAACGTGCCGTCACGCAGCGCCCGTCCGGCGCGGCCGGCAATCTGCGCCATCTCGGCGGCGCTGAGAGTCCTGAACTGATAGCCGTCGAATTTGCGATCCGATGCGAAGGCGACGTGATCGACATCGAGATTGAGACCCATACCGATCGCGTCGGTGGCGACGATGTAATCAACGTCGCCGGCTTGGTAGAGCGCGACCTGCGCATTGCGCGTGCGCGGCGAGAGCGCGCCGAGCACAACGGCGGCGCCGCCGCGCTGACGGCGTATCAGTTCGGCGATGGCGTAAACCTCGTCGGCGGAAAACGCGACGATGGCCGAGCGGCGCGGCAGGCGCGTGAGTTTCCTGTCGCCCGAATGGGTCAGCAGCGAAAGGCGCGGCCGCGTGACGATTTGCGCCTCGGGCAGCAGCTTCTCGATCATCGGCCGCATGGTGGCGGCGCCGAGCAGCATCGTTTCCTCGCGGCCGCGACGATGCAGCAGACGATCGGTGAAGACATGGCCACGCTCGAAATCGGCGGCGAGCTGCACCTCGTCGATGGCGACGAAGGCCGGATCGAGATCGCGCGGCATCGCCTCGACCGTCGATACCCAGAAGCGCGGGTTGTCGGGCTTGATCTTTTCCTCGCCGGTGATCAGCGCGACATTGGCGACGCCGACCCGCGCGGCGACCTTGTTGTACACCTCGCGGGCCAGAAGCCTGAGCGGCAGCCCGATCAGCCCCGACGAATGCGCGACCATTCGCTCGATCGCGAGATGGGTCTTGCCGGTATTGGTGGGGCCGAGGACCGCGGTGACGCCCAAGCCGCGGCGTGCGGCCCCGCGCTGCGGCGGGGCGAGTGAAACCGTCATCGATGAACCGGAAATGGCGACGAGTCCGCTGCTTTCAAGCCGCCCCGGCGGCGGTCGCTTTCGCCGGAATGCAGGATCTGTTTCACAATGCCACGCTTTTCCACGCCGGGCGGCCTCTGGGTTAAACAGTGGAACGAGTCTGGAACGAATCGCGCTCGAATCGCTGACTCAGGCGCTATGCGGATTTGTTCCCGACGACATGTAGAAGGCCGCGACGCGACACCCCAAGATCAGGTAGTTCACGCTTATATTCCTCTCGCTGACAGGGAAAAATCCGTTAAGGCGCGCGCCCGCGATCCAAAGCAGCGGAGTCAAGGGCAAAGCCTGTGGGATTGATGTGGATAACCGCGGCGCGGACGCGCACCGCCTTATTGGGTTTTGACCGACGCCTTGGCCGGCTGCGGCGTCGCCACGAACTGCGTCGCCTCGAGAATGCCGGTTCCGAGCGGCGTCGGAATCGAGAAGCGGAAGGGCACGAGCACCCGCGTGCCGGCGATCGGCGCGAGCCAGACTTCCATGTCGCGCTGCTTGATCAGATATTTGATCGCCGGCCGGTCCGGGATGTAGCCGGCGATCGGGGAAAAATAGACGGCACATACGACGACCGGGCCGCGATAGCCCTTCTCGGCCTTCACCTGCTCCATGCGCTTGAACTCGAAATTCAGGTCGTAGCGCATGCGGCCGTCGAACACGGCGAATTGTCGGCGGCATGCGTCGGGAGTGAGAATGTCACCGTTGCCGGGCACCCAGACGAGCGTCCCGCTCATCGGATCGAGCACGTTCTTCAGATGCGCGTCGGTGACGGGAATGCGCTCGCGCGCGGGCGGCGTCGGGGGCGTGATCGCGTAATCCTTGATCGAGCCGCCACCCATCGCCATCCGCACGTCCTCGCTTTTGCGATCGCTCGTGATCGTGGCGGCATAGCTCAGCGGGGTGAGGCGCTGGGCGCTGATCTGCCCGCGGGCGGCGGAGGAGCCTTCGCCCGGCGCGAATACGCGCACGAGGCCGGTGGTAAGGCCGCTGGCGGCGGCGGTGTATTGATCGTCGGAGATATCCACGATCCAGGCGCCCTTGCCGAGCGGCAGGCCGGCCAGCGTCGCGGTGTAGCGCGCTTCGAGCCGGCCCTGGGCACGCGCGGGCTCGGTCGCCAGCGTCCCGATCAAGGCCGCCGACAGCAAGGCAAGACGGGCGGATGCGGACGACAAAATCACAAGCGGCCCTTTCCTGCGGACGGCGTCAGGCTCATGCCACGCTAGACACTAGACGATTCCAAGAGAAATCGACCGTTCCTCGGATAAATTTCGCGGGAGGCAGGGCCCCTTTTGGGTCGGGATTGCGTCCTTTATGTGATGCAAAATCAGCATGGCTTGACGCTTTCCGGCCCCTTCCCTATACGTCCGGGCATCTTCCGACCGGATCGGTCTTGGCGCGGCCCGTTGAGGGCCGCTGGCGTTAATTCGAGGATCACGGCCATGTCCCGCAAGTGCGACCTTACCGGCAAGACGGCCCAGGTCGGCCACAAGGTGAGCCATTCCAATCGCAAGACCAAGCGGCGCTTCCTGCCAAACTTGGTGAACGTCACCATGATGTCGGACGCGCTGCAGCGATCGGTGCGCCTTCGCGTATCGACCAACGCGCTCAAGACGGTCGATCATCGCGGCGGTCTCGATGCCTTCCTGATCAAGGCGAAGGACGAGACGCTGTCGCCGAAGGCGCTCAAGCTGAAGACCGAGTTGCGCAAGAAGCTCGCCGCAGCGAGCTGAGCGGGCGAGGACATCATCCGATCCCATCCATCCATGGCCGGGGCGACCCGGCCATTTTTCATTTGCGCCGCTCGCACACCACGCGGACGCGCCGGGCGGTCAGCGGTCGAGTATCGTGAACTGCAGCATGATCGTACGCTGCAACGGTGAGAAATTGTCGTCGGAAACAAGCGTCAGGACGATCTGCCCGGACCGGTCCCGATGCACGCCGAGACCTTCCATGTTGTCGATCTGATAGCCCATGTCGGCCTCGATCAGGACCGGGCCGTCGATCAGCCGGCCCGGCGCGACATCCTTCAGCGCGATCCGCCGCATGCGCATGGCGACGCCGCGCGCCCACGAGAAGCGCCGCTCGAGCACGATCAGGTCGGCGTCCGGCGTGATCGCGCAATCGGTAATGTCGAAATCGTCGCTGCGCCTGACGGAAAAGCTGCCGGGGGAAGCGTCGCCGATCAGGAATCCGCGGATGTTGTTGTCGGCATCGAGGCCGCGCTCGGAAATCGCGAGCAACACGCCGGCGAGCGGCATTCCCCGGGGAACGGCCGCGAGACATTCGAGCCCCTTGTTGGCCGGAAGCTTGCCGATCTCCGCCGGCAGGGAGAGCGGCACGCCGCGCGCGCCCAATCCTTCCCGCCCGTAATCGTAGCGGACCACCTGGTGTACGCGCTCGATCCCCGCATAGAGCGTACCGCCGTCGCGCGTCAGCGACTCGGTATCGTACCAACGGCGCGCGGCGAGCGGCTGGCCGTCGGGGCCGAGCATCGGCGCGAGGCGGCCGCCGTCGATCCCCGCCGGAACCCGGTCGCGATAACGAATGCGCCCAGCGAACCAGACGCTCTTGTCAGTGATCGCGACGAACCCTTCCCCGTCCTCGTCCATCACGAGCCCGGACAATCCGCCGAAATCCCTGTGCGGGGAGCGCAGCTCAAGACCGCCGCGGAATTCCAGTGCGCCGAATTGCCGGCGATCCGGATCCTGCGGAAGAAAGCTGCCGATCGGGCGGGCGAGAATGTCAATCGTCTCGGGCGGGCCCGGCACGCGCCTCGACTGGGCGGGTGGCGCCGCGAACAGGAGAAAGGCGAAGACCCCGACGATCAGCCAGGAGGCGGGACGGCACAGGCTCACGAATGCAGCCTGCGCGCCGGCACGCGGCGGGGCTCCGGCATCACCGCCTGCTCGTCGAACAATTCGGCGAGCTTCTCGGTCATCGCGCCGCCAAGCTCCTCGGCATCAACGATCGTCACCGCCCGGCGGTAATAGCGCGTCACGTCGTGGCCGATGCCGATCGCAATCAATTCGATCGGCGAGCGGGTTTCGATTTCCTCTATGACGTAGCGCAGGTGCCTTTCAAGGTAATTCCCGGGATTCACCGAAAGGGTCGAATCGTCAACCGGCGCGCCATCGGAAATCATCATCAGGATGCGGCGCTGCTCCGAGCGCGCGAGCAGGCGCTTGTAGGCCCAGTGCAGCGCCTCCCCGTCGATATTCTCCTTCAGCAGACCCTCGCGCATCATCAGACCGAGATTCTTGCGCGCTCGGCGCCAGGGCGCGTCGGCGGACTTGTAGATGATGTGCCGCAGGTCGTTGAGCCGCCCCGGATTGGCCGGCTTGCCCGCCGCGAGCCAGGCCTCGCGTGACTGGCCGCCCTTCCAGGCGCGCGTGGTGAAGCCGAGGATTTCCACCTTGACGCCGCACCGCTCCAGCGTGCGCGCGAGAATGTCGGCGCAGGTCGCGGCCACGGTGATCGGACGGCCGCGCATCGAGCCCGAATTGTCGAGCAGCAGCGTCACCACCGTATCGCGAAAATTCGTGTCCTTCTCCCGCTTGAACGAGAGCGGATGCATCGGATCGATGATGATGCGCGACAGGCGGGCCGGGTCGAGCATGCCTTCGTCGAGATCGAATTCCCAGGCGCGGTTCTGCTGCGCCATCAGCTTGCGCTGCAGCCGGTTGGCCAGCCGCGCGACGACGCCCTGCAGATTCGACAATTGCTTGTCGAGATAGCCGCGCAGCCGGTCGAGTTCCTCGGGTTCGCAAAGATCTTCCGCCGCCACCTCCTCGTCGAACTTAGCGACGAAGGCCTTGTAGTCGGGCCCGCGCCAGTCGTTGCGGCCGTCCTGGCCCGGCCGCCACGGCTCCGACGAGCTCTCGGACTCGCCCATCTCGCCGTCGTCCTGCATCTCCGCCGACGGCGCGTCGGTGGCTTCCGACGCTTCGTCCTGCGCGTCGTCGGAGGAGGCATCGATCTCCTCCATGCTCATACGTTGCAATTCGTCGCTCTCGGCCTGATCGCCCTGCTCGCCGGAATCGTCCTTCTGCCCGTCCTGCTCGTTGTCCCGCTCGTCGTCCTCGTCGGCGTCGCGGCTACGCTCATCGCCCATCTCGAGCGAATCGAGCAGATCGTGAACGGCGTCGCCGAAGCGGCGCTGGTCCTCGATCAGCGCCTCGAGACTGTCGAGCCCCCGCGCCGCCTTGCTCTCGATCAGCGGCCGCCAGAGATCGACGATCTTCCTGGCGGCGGGCGGCGGCGCCTGGCCGGTCAGCCGCTCGCGCACCATCATCGCCAGCGCCTCCTCGATCGGCGCGTCGGCGCGATCAGTGATGTCGTCATACTTGCCGCGGTGATAGCGGTCGTCGAGCATCGCCGTGAGATTCTTGGCGACGCCCGCCATCCGACGCGCGCCGATCGCTTCCACCCGCGCCTGCTCGATCGCCTCGAATACTGCGCGCGCCTGCTGTCCCCCGGGCACGAGCTTGCGATGCACGGCGGGATCGTGGCAGGCGAGGCGCAAGGCGATCGAGTCGGCATGGCCGCGCACGATCGCCGCCTCGGCCCTGGTCAGCTTGCGCGCGGGCTCGGGCAGCCGGACCTTGCCGCCGGCCAGACCCGGTCGCTCGGCCGCGAAGGAAACCTCAAGCTCGGGTTTCTTCGCCAGCGCGCGCAGGCATCCCGTGACGGCGCGCTTGAACGGCTCGGCAGGCGATTCTTTCGGTCCGCTCTTGGCTTTGTAGTTCGAGGCCATCGTTGTCATTGCCGGCAGCCGCGAAGCTGCGGCCCCGGAATCCAGCAAGTTGTCGCGCGACGCTGCATCCCGGATCGGCGGGCTTCGCCCGCGCGTCGGGATGCCGGCATCAGGTAAGCGCTACGTTGACCGACGATTCGGGCAGATCGACGCCCATGCAGCGCTGATAGAATTCGGCGACGATCGGACGTTCCAGCTCGTCGCACTTGTTCAAAAAGGTCACGCGGAAGGCGAAGCCGATATCGCCGAAGATATCGGCGTTTTCCGCCCAGGTGATCACCGTGCGCGGCGACATGACGGTCGAGATGTCCCCGTTCATGAAGCCGTTGCGGGTGAGGTCGGCCACCCGCACCATCTTGTTGACGATGTCGCGGCCTTCGTCCGTGCGGTAATGCTTCGCCTTGGCCAGCACGATCTCCACTTCCTTGTCGTGCGGCAGATAGTTCAGCGTTGTGACGATCGACCAGCGGTCCATCTGGCCCTGGTTGATCTGCTGGGTGCCGTGATAGAGCCCGGTCGTGTCGCCGAGACCGACCGTGTTCGCCGTCGCGAACAGGCGGAAGGCCGGATGCGGCTTGATGACCTTGTTCTGGTCGAGCAGCGTCAGCCGGCCGGACACTTCGAGCACACGCTGGATCACGAACATCACGTCGGGGCGGCCCGCGTCGTATTCGTCGAAACAGAGCGCGACGTTGTTCTGCAGCGCCCAGGGCAGAATGCCGTCGCGAAATTCTGTCACCTGCAGGCCGTCGCGGATCACGATCGCGTCCTTGCCGACGAGATCGACGCGGCTGACATGGCTGTCCAGGTTGACCCGCACGCACGGCCAATTGAGGCGCGCGGCGACTTGCTCGATATGCGTGGACTTGCCGGTGCCGTGATAGCCGGTCACCATCACGCGGCGGTTCTTGGCAAAGCCCGCAAGGATGGCGAGCGTGGTCGGCTTATCGAATAGATAATCCGGATCGACGTCGGGCACGTGCGCGTCCGGCTCCGAATAAGCCGGCACTTCCATGTCGCTGTCGATGCCAAATACTTGCCGCACCGACACCTTCATGTCGGGCAGGCCGGACGGGCCTTCGGCGGCCTCTTGGGTTGCGGTCGTCATTGGTTCTCCGTGGCCCCTGGCGGCGGGGCGTCGATATGCAAGGCGAAGGGCGATGCGGGTCGGGCGGAACCTAGCAGAAACCTGCCCGGTCCGAAAACCCGCGATTTTCAGCAGAATCCAGCCGATTTCAGATAATTATAGGCTTGGATGATTTCCACCAGCCGGTCCTCGGTGGAGCGGTCGCCGCCATTGGCGTCGGGGTGGTGACGCTTCACCAGGTCCTTGAATTTCGCCTTGATGGCGTGCCTGTCCGCGTCCACGTCGAGCCCGAGCGTATCGAAGGCCTTGCGCTCGGCATTGCGGATCGTGCGGGTTTCCTGATGCGGCGTGAAACGGGCCCGCGTGCCGAGTTCGTGAAACATGCCGAACGGATCGCTCGCGCCGTCGGCAAAGAAAGGCCCCGGCTCGTGGCCCTTTCCGGTTCCCATCTTCCAGGTGGGACGATGGCCGGTAATGGCGTCCTTCTGATATTTGAGGACCGCCTCCTCGCTCATCCCCTCGAAGAAATTATACGACTGGTTGTATTCGCGCACGTGATCGAGGCAGTAATGCCAGTGCTCGTCTTCCCGGCCACGCCCCTTGGGCGCGCGATGCTCGCCCGGGCGTCCGCAGCCCGGCCACTCGCACATCTGAACGGCCTTGCGCGGGCGCTGATCCTGCCTCGGCTTGACGCGGATTCTGTCGAACAAGGGTGAATCGAATTTCATGACCGAAGATTATGCGAACCGAACAGCAACGCTTTCAAGTCTTGACTTCATGTCCCGCCTTTTCGGCGGATTGACCGAAGCATGTCACACCGCTATCGGGGCAAAATGCAGACCAAACAGCGTATCCTGGAAAAGTTGACCGCCGCTTTCAGCCCGCAAAGCCTGGAGGTGGTGGACGAATCCCACAAGCACGAGGGGCATGCCGGCCACAGGCCGGGCGGCGAAACGCATTTCCGCGTCTATATCGTGTCGGATGCGTTCAAAGGGAAGACCCGGCTCGACCGCCACCGCCTGATCAACGAGACTCTTGCCGGCGAACTCGCGGGCCGGGTGCACGCGCTCGCCATCCACGCCAAGGCGCCGGGGGAAGGCGGGACATAAATCCCTCATCACCGGGCTTGTTCCCAGCCATCCACGTCTTGCTTCGTCGAGCGCGCGAGGCGCGAGGTTTGCGTTTCAGAACGACACGCGCAGACCGCCTTGGCCGCTGACGACGGAGCTTGAATCGGAGAGGCCGAGATATTGCGCGGAGGCGTACAGGGTGACGCGGCCGGTACGCCACTCAAGCCCGACGCCGCCATAGCCGCCCCACACGTCGTCCTTGCCCGGCGTGGCG